>NZ_CP054706.1:2400000-3107190 GCF_016495865.1 Salicibibacter cibi | reverse complement strand
TCGTTCGTGAAGTGATGGCGAGCTATTATATGAAAGAAAAACACCTTTTAACGCAAGTGCTGGAACAAGGAAAAAAAGAAGGTGTATTTAAGGGGATGCGCAAGGAATGGGCGATTCTGCATTTGCGCGGGATGGTTACGATGCCGTTTTTGCATGCTCAGCATATCCGGGAAGTTTTCCATTTGGAACCGCGCAATCGCACATTTTTAAATCATTATATGTATCATGTGCGTCATTTTGTGGAAATACAAATTTGTGAGAAACAACCATCACCACCGCCAATGATGATGTTGTCCTGACAAATGAGGCTGGGACAGAAGGAAAATGCTAATGGACGCTAGAATAAACCGTAAAAATAAAACCGCGTGAAATCAAGGTTTTAAAATTTGATTTCACGCGATTTATTATTTTTACAGGATTATGTTCCAACCTTGTTCTAGTGGTCTGTTTCAGAAATCCTCCCTTTGCTCGTCATACACTCTGAGAGGAAGGGGAATTATATCGTTTGTCTTGTCCCCCTGGGAGCAGTATGCTCTCCGTAGGGGGACTACTTCGCTTTTCTTGTCTTCTCAAAGCAGTTCGTCCTCCGTCCGAGGGAGCGCGCTGTCGTCCCTAACATATTCACTTCCCGGTTCTTCATTTAAAAGTGCCAACAATGCAGATGCATCCGGTACCAACTCTTATTCATTCTCGTATTCTTCCCGTCGTTCGGCAATCAGTCTGTTGCTTATTATTCGCAGAATCATTTACGTGGGTATCTTCCCGGCATTCCAAGTTTCATCTCCGGCAACTCTTCTGTCCCTTGTCCGAGCCCGTCCGGGTGATGGGCGTCGGAGCCGTAGACGAGCGGAATTCCCATACGTTCGGCTTTTTCAATGATAGCTACCGGTGGATAGGGTTCTCCGCACAACGGTTTGACGACGCCGGCACCGTTGACGTCCAATGAGAGTCCTTCTTTTTTGGCCGCTGACAAGATCGCTTCAAGCCATTGTTCATCATTGGGCAGTGCGAATTTTTTCCGGAATTTTCGCGCCAGGCTCACATGGCCGAGGCGGTTTGGCTTATATTTTCCAAGGTCGAATGAAATGGAGCGCAATACCGTTTCATAGTAACGGCGGACGAGTGGATCGATGCCTCCTGCTTGCTTCGCTATCGCCCGGAAGGTTTCTGCGCTGTAATCAAGCAGCCCATATGCCTCCTTCGTGTAAATAAAATGCACCGAAAGAATCGCATCATCAAGGATTGGGCCGTATTCATCAAGAAATGCCTTCGTCTTCGTCTCAAACCCTTCAATAAAATCAATTTCCAGACCAATGAGAATGGTGATGTTTTTTTTATAACGCTCCCGTACGTCTTGAATCGTTTTGATGTATGCCTCCAAATCGGAGCGCAACATTCCGCTGTCTTTTTTCGGTGTCGGATCGGGGAAACCCTCCGGCAGAGGGGCATGTTCGCAAAAACTGATGCTTCTGTACCCAAGTGTGATTGCGGTTTCGACATATTGTTCCAATGATGCATCGCTTCCGTGTGGGCAAAATGGCGTGTGGACATGCCCATCATATTGGATATTTTCCATTGAATTTGCCTCCAAACGTTTCCCAATTCTTCTCCATTCCATGTTATCATAGAAAAAATGACACATTTTCCTACGAAATTAAAGGTTTTTGCTTTCCTATGGCGAAAAATAAATATAAAATGGTGATAACTTGGAAGCTACGGATAACTGGAGTGAAGCATAATGGTGTACGTTTTCATCGGAATCGTGGTAGCCATTGCTTTAGTGGTTGCATACGGCGTATTTAATCGACGACAAATCTATCAAAGTGTTGACAATCTCGATCAACGAAAAAGCCAGATGATGAGCGAACCTGTAGCTGATGAAATCAGCCGGGTAAAAGGATTGACCATTTCCGGGGAAACGGAAGAAAAATTTGAAAGATGGCGTGAGACATGGGATGAAATTGCTGATGAACGCTTGCCGGAAATAGAAATGTCCTTGTTTAATATCGAAGAAATCGCAAATAAGTATCAATTTCGCAGTGCAAAAGACAAACTCGTAGAAGTTGACCATCATTTAAATGCGATTGAAGAAGATATTTCAACGATCCGACAAGAAGTTGAACAACTCGTCAACAGTGAAGAAAAGAATCGTGAGGAGATCGACAGGGTCACCGAAAAATATAAGGAAGTTCGATCTTTACTTTCCCGCCAATGGCGATCGTTAGGCGAAGCCGCCCCTCTTTTGGAAGAAAAAGTGAAAAAATCCCGGGAGGAACTGGAGGCGTACGACGAAGAGACGAAAAGCGGAAATTACATGCGTGCACGCGAACGCTTGTTATTTTTACAAGAAACGTTAGAAGAAATACATGATCAAATCGAAAACGTGCCCAAACTTTTGGGTGAAATCGACCGTGGGATTCCGGAGCAAGTGAGGGAATTGCGTTCGAATATACGTGAAATGGAAGAGAATGCGTTTTCTTTTGGACATTTTGCTGTTTATGAAGATCTTGATGAAATCGACGCAACGTTAACCTACTTGAAAGAAAATGTTTCTGCGTTGGAATTGGCAGATGTGGAAGAGAAACTTGAGCAAATCAAGGAAACTCTCGCGCAAAATGTCGCTTTATTGGAACGGGAAAAAGAAGCGAAGCACGAAGTGGAAAATGGCTTAGAGTCTTTAAAAGCACGCCATGAGGCTCTTATTCACCTACTTGCCGAGTTAGAAAACGAACGCAAGGTTGTGGAAATAAGCTACCAACTGCCCGAGGAAGATAAATCGAAAGTTGAGTCGATACAAAAAGAAGTTGCAGATGTTGGTAAAGAGGAACAGGCATTTGAAGATTTACATGTGA
Organism: Salicibibacter cibi; assembly: GCF_016495865.1. Classification (NCBI taxonomy): domain Bacteria; kingdom Bacillati; phylum Bacillota; class Bacilli; order Caryophanales; family Bacillaceae; genus Salicibibacter; species Salicibibacter cibi. Next base: position 3,104,338 of record NZ_CP054706.1, on the reverse strand, counting down.
ATCAAAAACAATCCTATGCTGATTTACGAGAGAAACTGGAAAATTTGAATTTTCGAATGGGCGAGATTGAGGATAGCATAAATGAATCGTTGGAGCGGCTGCAAGAAATACGCGGTGATGAAACACGCGCGGTAGAACAATTAAAAGAATTGCGCGTATGGATGATGGAAACCCAGTTTAAGTTGCAAAAAAGTCAGCTTCCGGCGATTCCGGAAATGCTTGTTGACCATCTTGACTATGCAGGGAAAGAACTGGAAAAAGCTACGGCTATGCTGGAAACGACACCCCTGGATATGAGAAGCATTCAAGAGGCGCTTGAACAAAGCCGTCAAGGAATTGAGCAAGCATCCCATACGCTTAGCGCAACGATCGATCAAGCCAATTGGGCCGAGCGATTGTTGCAATTTGGCAATCGGTATCGCAATCAATTTGCGAAGTTGCAACCGATCCTTAACGACGCGGAATGGCAATTCAGAAATGGTTATTATGAGGATGCTATAAATGATACGACGAGGGCTTTGGAGCGTCTTGTACCGTACGCATTCAGTAATCTTCAAACGGAATGGGACAAACGGAGCCAACGGCAAGTGGCTTTGGATTCAGTCAAATAATGGGGAAGGAAAAAGCAACTGGAAAGCAAACGGATCACCCGTGTTCGGCGGGGTTAGCCCGCGCTTTCCGGTGTTGATTTTTTGAGCTGCCGTCTCTAGATGCGGAAGGCTCATTTTTTTCTCCTTTAAGAATGTTTAACTTAGGGATTGCTGAACAACATGCAGCTATCAGCTGAAGCCGGGATGCCGCTTCCATGGTTCGCTTTCTGCGGACGAACGGTCAAGCCTCCTCGCGTTAGTCAGCAGTCACTAACTTAGGTAAAGGATTAAAGGATAAGTAAAACTAAGGCTTCCACTATAAAGACTTGGCGGAGGCCAAGTTTTACTAAGATAAGTTCCATTTCATCAAGTATGCGACGGTATGCTATAATAAAATGCCGTATGACCGAAAGTAAGCAATGTGAGGGATTGAATCATGATTTATTTGGATAATAGCGCGACGAGCTTGCCTTTCGATGAAGTGCTGGATACGTATCAAAAAACCGCGATTCGCCATTTCGGCAATCCGTCTTCATTGCATGATTACGGATCAGATGCGGAACAATTATTACGGAAAGCCAGGCAGTCGATCGCGAACATACTGAATATAGATACCGGAGAAATGACGTTCACCTCGGGAGGTACCGAAGGGAACAATCTAGCGATTAAGGGAGCCGCTTATGCCCGCCGCGGGCGCGGCAACCATATCATCACGAGTACCGTTGAGCACCCATCGGTGCTGGAAACGTGTCGTTATTTGGAAAACCACGGATTCGAAGTCACCTACCTTCCGGTGGATCGGGAAGGTCGTGTACACCTTCAAGATGTAAAAGAAGCCATCCGAGAGACAACCATTCTCGTCTCTATCATGCATGTAAATCATGAAACCGGGGCAATACAGCCGATAGAAAAAATTGGGGATTACCTGAAGAGTCAAGAAAAGATTCGCTTTCACGTGGATCACGTTCAAGGTGCGGCGAAAGTGCCGCTGCAATTAAAAAACAACGGCATTGATCTTTGCACATTCTCGGCCCATAAAATTCACGGCCTTAAAGGCACCGGCTTGGTTTATATCCGTAATGGGGTCCAGGTCGAGCCTTTATTTCATGGGGGTGGCCAGGAACAAAACGTGCGCTCGGGAACGGAAAATCTTCCCGGAATCGTGGCATTTGCAAAAGCGTTGCGCTTATCCTTCGAGCAATATCAGGATGCTAAATCCACGTTGGAAAAAAACAAAAAAGCACTAATGCAAGCATGTCGAGAGCGTGAGGGGATAGCTGTCAACACCCCGGACAAAGCCAGTGCCCCTCATATTGTGAACGTTTCTGTGCTCGGCACCCGTCCGGAAATTGTGATTCAGGCGCTTACGAAGAAGAACATCCATGTATCGTCAAAGTCCGCCTGTGCGTCCCGTTTGCAAACGGCAAGTGAAGTGCTCGCCGCCCAATTTGGCCATGAAGAACGGGCGGAAACAGGGCTTCGTTTCAGCTTTTCTCATGAAACGAAGGAAGTGGACATTCGTCAACTCCTATCAGCTCTTGACGAAATAGTACCGGAAATCCGCCGCGTGAATGAGGTGAAAGGATGAAAGTGGACCATATTCTTGTGCGATACAGTGAAATCGCCCTGAAAGGCAAAAACCGTGCAGATTTTGAACGGATGTTAAAAGGAAACATTAACCGTGCGCTTGCTGCTTTTCCTGGGGCGAAAGCGAGACGTACGACCGGAAGGTTAGTCGTGGACACCCATGATGAAGACGCAGAAGCCATCATGGGAAAATTACAGCGTATTTTTGGCATCTCTTCCTTGTCATATGCACGAAAAACAAGCCATGAATTGTTGGATATTCAGGCAACCGCGTTACGTGTTCTGCAAGATCAGCCGGATGCGAAAACGTTCAAAGTGAGCGCGCGTCGTTCCTTTAAATCTTTTCCCATCCGTTCGCAGCAGTTGAATCACGAAATTGGAGGCTACGTGTTGACAAACACGGCGGATATCACGGTCGATGTTCACCACCCGGATGTGGAATTGCTCGTGGAAGTGCGTGAACACGGGACGTATATTAGCGCCGGAAAAATCCAGGGGCCGGGCGGATTACCCGTCGGTTCATCGGACAAAGTAATGCTTATGCTTTCCGGAGGAATTGATAGTCCGGTAGCAGGCTATCTGGCGTTAAAACGCGGCGCAGAATTAGAAGCCGTGCATTTTCACAGTCCGCCGTTCACGAACGAACGCGCGAAACAGAAAGTGATTGACTTAAGCCGTATTCTCGCCGGGTATGGAACGACAATCCGCCTACATGTGATTCCGTTTACGGAAATACAGCAACATATTCACAAAGAAGTGGCGACCAATTACGAAATGACGATCATGCGGCGGATGATGATGCGGATCAGTGAACGGGTGGCGAGAGAACGGGAGGCGCTCGCCCTCGTAAATGGGGAAAGTCTTGGACAAGTTTCGTCGCAGACGCTCGCGAGTATGCATACCATCGAAGAAGTCGCCAATTTGCCGGTTTTGCGCCCGCTGATCACGATGGACAAAATTGAAGTGACGGATATCGCCGAGCGAATAGGAACGTTTGAAACTTCGATATTGCCTTATGAAGACTGTTGCACCATTTTCTTGCCGGCAGCGTCGAAAACAAAACCGAAAAGGGAAAAAGCCAATTTCTACGAGTCATTTTTAGACATGGACGAGATGTTGGAAAAAGCCGTATCAAATCGGGAGACGTTAACGATTGACGCGAACGAGCCCTTGCGTCCGGCGTTCGAGGAATTGCTTTAAAAGGTTGTACAAAAAAAGTCCGGGAAAGCCCCCACCTCTCATCTCCCGTTTCTGACCTCTATAATTGCATTTCAGGCATCTGTTTGGGAAAATAAGACGTGACAACCTAATGGGTTCATATGGGAGACAGGGGGCATCAATGGGGACGCTATGGTATAACGGTATCATTCGTACGATGGAGCATGCGCGTGCACGTGCCGAAGCTGTTTTCACCGAAAATGGCTGTATTGTGGACGTCGGTGAATTGCAATCGCTTGAAAAAACTTACAAGCCTCGCATTTTATCGAATGTCGATTTACAAGGAGCCACGATGTTCCCGGGATTCGTAGACAGCCACGCGCATATGATGGGTTTCGGCCAAAACTTATTGCGTTTGAACCTCTCATCGGTAACGAGCAGCAGTCAACTTTTGCGAGCGTTGGAAAACGAAGCAACGACGTTGGAAGATAGGGAATGGCTTATTGGGGAAGGATGGAACGAAAATAATTTTTCGGATCAGCATATGATCCGAAAAAAAGAATTGGATGAACGTTTTCCGGAACGCCCTGTTATGCTCACACGTATATGCAGGCACGCGATGATTGTAAACAGCAAAGCACTACAGCTGGCAGGTCTTGATCGCTCAACCCCGGATCCGTCGGGTGGGGTGATCGCCAAAGATGAAAGGGGAGAATTGACCGGGCTCCTATTGGATGAGGCACAGGACTTCATTCAACGTGTCGCGCCCGCTCCCACAGAACCCGCGTTGGAAAAGGCATTAACAGTCGCGTTTGACCATATGATTCAAACAGGCCTTACCGGCGTACATACGGAGGACCTTGCTTATTATGGCAGTTTTTCACGTGTGCTGGGCGCTTATCGAAAAACATTTGCCGATGGTTCATTGGGCAGCCATTCCGCTTGGTTATTGGAGCCGTACACCGATGAGCCGAAAAACAATGGGGTGGCGATTTATTCACCGGAAGCGTTAAAAGCTGTTGTGAAGCGCATTCGCAAGAAGGAAATGACAGTTGCCGTCCATGTGATCGGAGACGCGGCTTTGGCGCACACCCTTGATGCCATTGAAACTTATCCGCCGCCGGAAGGAAAAAAAGATCGGCTAATCCACGTGCAGATTGCGAACAAATCGTTAATCCGGCGAATGCAGCAATTGGCGGTGGTGCTTGATTTGCAACCGCGTTTTGCCGTTTCTGATTTCCCGTGGGTAAAAAAACTTTTGGGCAGAGAACGGCTCTCTTACTCTTATGCATGGAAGACGTTATTGCAACATGGTCTTGCGTGCGCCGGCGGATCGGATGCTCCGATTGAACCTCCCGCCCCGTTACTAGGTTTACACGCGGCGATGACGCGCCGCAAACCGGAAGAAACGCATGCAGGCTTTCTTCCGGACGAGAAACTATCCGCATTTGAGGCCGTGCAGTTATATACGCAGGGAAGCGCGAAAGCAAGCGGGAATGACGCCCATTACGGATGGATCATCCCTGGGTATCGTGCGGATTTTACCGTGCTGGACGGTGATCCGCTTTCAATGGAAGACCCTGATGAACTATTGCAGATGAAGGCTTTATACACGATTGTTGATGAAAGCATTATGTACGAACATGAAACAGTTTAAAGGATGAGAATAAAGCCGATTTTTCTAAAAGAGAGGGATTGTATGAATGTAAAACGTTGGGTGGCGCTGGTTGTAGCCGTCGCTGTCGTAGGGGTTTCATTAATGTTTAATCTGTTTGCAACAATTGTAAGTACTGATTTCGATCAGGCAATTGAAGGTGCAGGCTTGGAAGAGCCTTTCATGGAAGAAGTGATGGAGCAAGGGACCGATGGTCGAATTGTGGTGATTGAATTAGACGGGGTGATCCAGGATATGGGCGAAGAATCACCACTGATGAGCGCCGGGTATAACCACCAACAAATTCTTGATATGTTTGACAACGCGATGGAAGATCCGACGGTCGATGGCATTGTTCTCGATGTGGACAGCCCCGGCGGCGGTCTTATTGAAAGCGAAGAAGTCCATGATAAAGTGGTAGAAGCCCAGGAAGAGTATGATAAGGCCGTATATTCATCCATGGGTGGAATGGCGGCTTCCGGTGGTTACTATGTGTCAGCGCCGGCGGATTATATTGCTGCTCATCCATCTACATTAACCGGATCGATCGGTGTTGTATTGTCCGGTGGCATCGGAGGTTTGAACTTTTCCGAGTTGCTGGAAGACTTAGGCGTTGAAGATAATACCATTACAACCGGGCCTTATAAAGACATCTTGAGCGGAACACGAGAGATGGAAGACGATGAAGAAGAAATATTGCAAGAGATGGCCGATGAAATGTTGGATGAATTTGTTGACGTTATTGTTGAAGGGCGAGAGATGCCGGAGGATACCGTGAGAGACTTGGCGGATGGCCGTATCTATACCGGAAATCAAGCGTTGGACAACGGATTGATTGACGGTCTAGGCGGTCTTGACGATACGATTGTTACGATGGAAGAAAATCTTGGTCTCAGCAATCCGGAAGTTGTGCGTTACCAATCGCAAATGGGAGGATTTAGTTCGCTGTTTGGCGGTGCAATGCAACAGCTTACCGATGATTCCAATGAACTATCCGAGCTGATAACGGCACTTCAACAAGAAAATTCACCGAGGTTAATGTATTTATATGAGCAGTAAAGGAGGGGTGTACTTTGGACATACCTTATAATGAAAAAGAAGAAAGGTTTGGAGGCCATCAAACTCAAAACGAAGGCGAAACCATGCAGAACAAAACGTCTCATTCCGTTGAAGTGAGCATGTATGCCGGTTTTTGGATGCGTGTTTGGGCTTACTTGGTGGACCTGCTTATCGTCTTTTCTCTGAATGCTTTGTTTATCAGACCGATTTTCATGTTCCTCGATGCCTCTCCGACGTTATTTTTTGGAATTACGGTTGTCGGCCTTCTTACTTCCGTTGTCGCCTATGTTTATTTCGGCATCATGACGAAATTGGTCGGGCAGACCCTCGGAAAAATGATTTTTGGCTTGCGTGTGCAACGAGAAGACGGCGGTCCGTTAACGTGGGGAGACGTGTTCTTTCGAGAAGTCGCGGGGCGCATGATCCATCGCGTCCTCGGTTTTACAAACCTGATGTACATCCTTGTCGGTCTACATCCGCAAAAAGCAGGCGTTCATGATCTGCTTGCCGACACACGGGTTGTTCTTGACCGACGCAAAAACAAGAATGACCATGATGATGAGTAACAAAAGAGAACCGCATCCTAACCGAGGATGCGGTTTTTTCATCTAAAGTGTTAATGAGAACGGGTGAGTGCTTGCACATTTTCGCCCGAAGATGGGGATGGATCGTTACGGTTACGTGACAACCATTTCTCGCTGTTCACATTTAACATGCCCATGACCGGGCAATAACGCGTGATTCCTTCCGCGACTTTCATTGCCGAATAAATCGAAACGAGCATAGGCATTGTCCGGTCATAGTGTTTGGACATTTTTGAGGTACTCCAAGCCAAGCCCGTTAAACCGCAAGTGATGCGCATGATTGCATCGAGTGTTCCCACATTCTTCTTCATGGTTTTCAACCCCTTTTTTCTCTAATATTTACTACGCCTCTTTAGCTTCCCGCATGTTGCCATCCTACATACAGGATACCTATTCCTATTATGCGTTTAGCCCCTTCGAGAGATGCCCATACTGACAATGGTGATTGCTATGATTTGGGTTCTTTTTGGACTCCTCATTGTCCTGCTGTTGATTTTGTGTCTTTTTATCCGTGTTAGGGTTCACGTAAGCTATACCCAACAGGGGCGGAACAACGAAGGGACCTTGACGATATCCGTTCTCCGGGGACTCATCAAAAAGCGGTGGGACATCCCTGCGATAAAAATGGATGATGATTCTTTTTCCGTTGATTATGACGTACAAACCTCCGGCGCATTCAGTAAGAAAAAAACGAAGAAGTCAGAAAAGCAGGGCACGCCGACGGATGTGGAAAAACAGAAGGAAACGGTGCAGTCCACCTTGGACCGTGTCACAGGTTTTACGACAATTGCCCGACGCTTTCTGAAAAACATCCGTGTGCACGAATTTCGATGGGAGTCCGTTCTCGGTACCGGTGATGCCGCAACTACAGGCACCATATCCGGATTTGCCTGGACGGGGAAATCAGCGGTTTTTGCGCTCATTGCAAAGTTGATGACGGTCAAACATTTGCCCCATTTAAACGTAACGCCTGTCTTTCAAGTAGCTTTTTTTCGCACCTCTCTATCCTGTATAGTATCGTTTTCTGTCGGGAACGCTATGCGTGGATTGATCCGGGTTTTGATTCATGTCCGTAAAGGAAAAAAACAAACTCCTAAACATAACCCTCAGGATCGAAATGTATCGAAGGAGGCATAACGTTTATGTCAGAACATCCGATTCAAGGCTTAATGAAAACAGCGATGGAAAATATTAAAGAAATGGTTGATGTCAATACGATTATCGGCGATCCCGTCGAAACACCGGACGGTAGCGTCATCGTGCCTGTATCAAAAGTGGGATTCGGTTTTGCCGCCGGCGGAAGCCAAATCGTGACGGAACGAACAGAAGCCTACGACGATGAAGACAGTTACCCCTTTGGCGGGGGAAGTGGCGGGGGTGTTTCTATTACCCCGATTGCGTTCCTTATCGTCGGCACGGCCGGAGTGAAAATGATTCACCTTGATAACCAAGCCCATTTTTATGAGAAACTGCTCGAACTTGCACCGCAAGTCGTTGAGAAAATAAAACAGCTGATTCGTGATGATCATCATGAGCCACCTCAAGCCGATGATCGACACTATCCGCATATCGATTAACTGATGGACGTCTTTAGCCGGGTTGTTTTTCTTTTGCCAAAAAAGGGTACAGCTTTGAGGAAAGAAAAGAACCTGAGGAGGCGAACTAATCATGGCAAACGTAACATTCAATGGGAATCCCGTGACATTAATCGGGACAGAAGTGATAAAAGGAGATCAGGCACCGGATTTCCAAGCGCTCGATACGAGCATGCAAGCGCATCGTTTGGGGGATCATCAGGGGAAAGTCCGAGTTATTAGCGTGGTCCCTTCGGTTGATACAGGTGTTTGCGCCAAACAGACACGGCGATTTAACGAAGAGGCGGCAAAATTGGACAACGTTGAAGTGCTGACGATTAGCGCGGATTTACCGTTTGCGCAAAAACGGTGGTGTGCCGCAGAGGACATCGATAACCTCACCATGCTTTCGGACCACCGTGATTTCTCATTCGGAGAAGCATTCGGGATCGGCATCAAGGAAATGCGGCTGCTTGCAAGGGGCGTGTTCGTGCTCGATAGCAACGGGATGGTTACACACGCGGAATACGTGCCTGAAGTAACGGAACACCCAAATTATGATGCGGCTATTTCGGCAGCAAAAGAAACGAAATGAAGCAAACTTCTGGACGGCAAAGCCGATATTGTACCACGAAAGCAAGTATCCCACCCTATGAGGGATAGCCTTACCATCGTAAACGATGTAAAATCAGACGAACCTCAGCCTATGCTGGGGTATTTTTTCGATATAGGCGTTTTTTAATCATTGCCATTCTGTGGTAAAATAAAAGTCGTGAGGTGAGCGGGATTGGCAGAACAAACGAAGATTGAACAACTTTTTCATGCATTGGATGAAATGGCAATAACGATAAGCGAAGAACATACATATACATACTTGGATGCATTAGCGGAAGCGGGCGATATTTTATACCAAGGTGTTGTCGATCAACCTTTTTCCGAGTCTGTACAAGAAAAAATTAAGCGATTGTTGACGGGCGCTCCGAAAGGGGAATTGGATCGGGAAGTCGTGCGCAAAGCTTTCCAATTGGCGATCCTAAAAGGAATGAAGGAAAACGTCCAGCCCCATCATGCCATGACCCCGGATGGTGTCGCTTTCTTTGTCTCCTACTTGCTAAAAAAACTCATCGGCGAAGAACAAAACATTCGGTTGTTTGACCCGGCGATGGGTACCGCGAATTTGTTGACGGCTATTCTGAATGAAACAGATCAGGCGGAGGGAGCGATCGGTGCTGAAGTTGATGATGCGTTAGTCCGTATCGCATTTGCAATGGCAAATTTACAACGCCATTCTCTGCAGATTTTGCAAATGGATAGCGTCAGCCAACGGGGACTTCCCGAAGTTGATGTCATTGTATCGGATTTGCCCGTCGGCTATTATACACATGATGAGGTCGTTTCCGATTTTCAAACACACCCCGAAGAGGGGCGAATGCCTGCTGAATACGCAATCTTTGAAAATTCCTGGAGTGCACTTAAACAGAGCGGATTCGCCGTGTATTTGATTCCGAACACGATGTTTACGCGCGAAGGCGCGGAAGCTTTGCATCATTTTGTGAAAAAGGAAGCGGTAACGCTCGGCCTTTTGCAATTGCCGGAATCCATGTTTAAAAACGACCAATACGCCAAGAGCATTTGGCTGTTGCAAAAGAACGGTCCGGGTGTACAGGCTCCGCCACAAGCATTATTCGCTGAACTACCATCCTTTACGCGGGCGGAAGCGTTAAATGACATGATCAAGCGCATCAATGAATGGTTCGAACAGTTTTTTCATTCCAAAAACGGATAAAGGAGGACACGTCGTCATGCCATCGTCACCGGAGCAAATAGAAGAACGATTACATGCTATTCGCGAGTGGGAAGAGCGCTATTTTGAAGATCGGGAGATGGAAACATGGTCCGTGCAAGAGTTGCAAGCGGAAGCATTATCACGGTTGCCAAAAAAATGGCAGGAAAAAGTGATCGAAGGTGTTGATCGTTTTCTTTTTTATACACAGAGCATGATTTTAAATGCAAACGTGCAGCGGGAAGTTGAAGAACGTATTCTCGCGACGGCCCGTGTATTTCGGGACGATATTACAACCATAACGGACGTACGAAAATTGACGCTCGAACAAAATCAATTCATTCGTATGCAAATGGTGGCCAAACAGCGGCTGTTCGCTTTTGGCCAGGGAGGCATCACCGGGTTTGGCGGTCCGTTTTTACTTGCGGCAGACCTCCCGCTGCTTATGGCCATCAACTTGCGCACGGTGCAGTTATCCGCGCTCGCTTTTGGTTACGATATGCGTCACCCGGCGGAAATGATGATTGCCTTGAAAGTGTTTGAGGTCGGTTCCTCCCCTTCCTTTACTCAATTCCAAGGGTGGAAAGCGCTTGAGTCGGAGAAAGAGAATATTGTTGGCGCTTTTCCGGGCTTTTATAACGGAAGCGAACAAATTATCAATGAGGAATGGCTGCAGCAACCGCTTCGGCAAATCGGAAAATTGGCGATGATTTTTATGTTGCGGAAAAAACTCATCCAAGGCGTTCCTTTGATTGGCATTGCATACGGAGCGTATAGCAATTACCGATTGGCAAAACAAGTTTCTGACATCTCCGGTGTTTATTATGAAAAACGATATTTGCTGGAGCGTTGGCATGAACAAGGATAAGGTAGGATGTAACAGCCGTCTTATTTGTGATCACCATTTGACTAAAGATACATTTTTATCCCGGTAGTCAGCGCCCGTAAAACCCCCTCTTCAACCCCGTGAGCGAGAGTTAACGGGCGACTAACACCCCGATTGGTTCAACTAGTCATCAGAGGAACCCCAGCTCTGATGGAAGTTCCACTGTATAAAAAATTATGTATAAGTATTGAGTTTCGGCGAAAAGCATGATAAAGTTAAAAATAGAAATTACAGAGGAGTTTCCGTCCTCTTTTTTTTACACAACAATGCATAAAAATAACTAAAAAAGAATTTTTATTCGGTTCTATTACGATAAATTGGAGGAGATCGCATGAATAAAGAGAAAGTTGTCTTAGCTTATTCAGGTGGGCTGGACACATCCGTTGCCGTTCGTTGGTTGATGGATCAAGGGTATGAAGTCATCGCGGTTGGTTTGGATGTCGGGGAAGGAAAAGACTTGGAAACGGTGAAGCAGAAAGCGTTGGATGTAGGAGCGACCCAATCGTATACAGTTGATGCAAAAAAAGAATTCGCAGAAGAATACGTCTTGCCTGCCCTTCAAGCGCAAGCCATGTATGAGCAAAAGTATCCGCTTGTTTCCGCCCTTTCACGTCCGTTGATCGCGAAAAAACTCGTGGAGATTGCCGAGCAAACAGGTGCAGGCACAATTGCCCACGGCTGTACCGGAAAAGGAAACGACCAAGTCCGCTTTGAAGTTTCCATTCAAGCACTAAATCCGGATTTTGATGTCATTGCACCTGTGCGTGAGTGGGGTTGGTCCCGTGATGAAGAAATTGAATACGCAAAAAAACATAATATCCCGATTCCCATCGATCTCGATAACCCATATTCTATCGATGAAAACCTTTGGGGACGCAGCAATGAATGCGGTATTCTTGAAGATCCGTGGGCAACACCGCCGGAGGGCGCTTACGACTTAACGAATCCGCTTGAAAAAACACCGGATACGCCTGAGGTTATTGAAATCGACTTTGAGCAAGGCAAACCGGTTGCCGTCGATGGTGTCGCTTATGAACTCGACCAACTGATCATGCACTTGAATGAAAAAGCGGGCGCCCATGGCATTGGACGAATTGATCACGTGGAAAACCGCCTCGTCGGCATCAAATCCCGTGAGGTATATGAATGCCCGGGGGCGATGACGCTTTTAACCGCTCACAAGGAACTAGAAGATTTGACGCTGCCGCGTGAAATGGCTCATTTTAAACCGGTCGTATCGAAAGAATTGACAGAACTCATTTATAAAGGGCTCTGGTTCGCTTCTTTGCGACCGGCATTGGAAGCATTTATAAAAGAGTCTCAGAAAAGTGTCACCGGCAAGGTTCGCGTAAAACTGTTTAAAGGCCATGCCATTGTTGAGGGGCGCACTTCTCCATACACCCTTTATGATGAAAAATTGGCGACATACACGCCGGAAGATGAGTTTGACCACAATGCAGCCGTCGGTTTTATGCAATTATGGGGATTACCGACGAAAGTGCACAGCAAAGTCAATAAGAACGGTGTGGAAGTATGACGAAACTGTGGGGCGGTCGATTTACAAAAGAAGCGGAAGCCTGGGTTGATGAATTCGGCGCGTCGATCGGGTTTGACCAAAAACTCGTCGACCAGGATATTCGAGGGAGCATGGCACATGTGGCCATGCTCCGTTCTTGCAATATTATTAGCGAGGAAGAAGGACAAAAGATTCACGATGGCCTTGCCACGTTGGAAAAAAAAGCAGTAAACGGAGAGCTATCCTTTGATGTAAAATATGAAGATATTCATATGAACATCGAGAGATTGTTAACGGAAGAAATCGGCGAGGTTGCCGGAAAACTTCATACCGCTCGCAGTCGAAATGATCAAGTTGCAACAGATATGCATCTTTTTATGCGTGAAGAAACGGAAGCGATCATCGCGATGATTCGCGATTTCCAACGGGTGCTAGTGACCCGGGCTGAAGAACATACGGAAACGATGATCCCTGGGTATACCCATTTGCAACGAGCACAGCCTATATCCATAGGGCATCATTTGCTTGCGTATGTGGCGATGTTGGATCGTGATGCGGACAGGCTGAGTGACAGCTTGAAACGCGTGAACATCTCACCGCTCGGCGCCGGTGCGCTCGCAGGAACGACCTTCCCGATCGATCGTAGGCAAACGGCGGAAGCGTTAGGCTTTGAAGCGATCTATGAAAATAGCCTGGATGCGGTGAGCGATCGGGATTACCTGCTTGAATTTTTAAGTATCGCTTCTACGATTATGATGCATTTATCCCGGTTGTCTGAAGAAATCATCCTTTGGTCGAGCGAGGAATTCAGCTTTGTTGAACTTGACGATACATTTGCCACCGGAAGCAGCATTATGCCGCAAAAAAAGAACCCGGATATGGCAGAGCTCGTTCGGGGCAAAACAGGCCGTGTATATGGTAGTCTTGTAAGTTTGTTAACGACATTAAAAAGCTTGCCATTGGCCTATAACAAAGATATGCAAGAAGACAAGGAAGGCGTATTTGATGCGGTTATAACCGTCAAAGGTTCATTGAAGATTTTCACGGGGATGGTTGATTCAATGGTTGTCCATGAAAAAACAACCGCACAAGCCGTATCTTCGGATTTTTCCAATGCAACGGAACTCGCCGACTATCTTGCCACCAAAGGCATGCCGTTCAGGGAAGCCCATGAAGTGGTAGGGAAACTTGTCCTTCACTGTATTGAAAACGACATCGTCCTCGCCGAGTGTCCGCTTTCCGTCTTCCGAGAGGCGAGTGACCGCTTCGAGGAAGACATTTACGAAACGCTCGCCCCCTATCAAGTGGTGGCCCGCCGCAACAGCGAAGGAGGCACGGGCTTTACGCAAGTTCGCAAGGTCATTGACAGGTGGAAAGAACGATTGGCGATTGAAAAGTAGAAAAAGAGCCGCCTACATGTTGATGTAGGCGGCTCTTTTCGTGGAAAAGGTCTTTATTTAAATATCTATGATTTATATCAAAAACACTAAAAGAAAATCTAGTAATGCCGATATGAAGAGTGAGGCGATGCCCCTAAGAATTTACTGAGGAAGAGACTAAAGAAATCGGACACGCCATCAAGAGTGATACAGTCTCCTAAACAGGAGTTTGTATATAATAGGGAAAAAGGACGTTCCCTAAAAAATTTCCACGACGGAGGAGATCTATATGATCATTAATAACAACTTAAGCGCGATGAACGCCCATCGCCAATTGGGGATTAATCAAAACAATATGCAATCCTCAATGGAAAAATTGTCATCAGGGGAGCAGATTAACCGCGCCGGTGATGACGCAGCAGGGCTTTCGATTTCCGAGAAAATGCGGGCGCAGATTCGAGGGCTGGATCAAGCCAGCAATAATGCACAAGACGGGATTTCTTTAATCCAAACGGCAGAAGGAGCTTTGGATGAAACGCATCAAATTCTGCAACGAATGAGTGAGTTGGCCACTCAATCAGCCAATGACACAAACGAAGGACAAGATCGACAGGCGATACAAGACGAAGTCGATCAATTGGCAGAAGAAATTGATCGAATAGCAAGAGATACATCCTTTAATAATCAGGATTTATTGAATGGCGAATTCGAAGAGATGACCTTCCATATTGGGGCAAATGAAGGACAAGACATCAGCATAAGCATTGATAACATGGATGCCGAAAGCTTGGGTGTTGAAGGCGGAGAGCGCGTAATTGAGTTAGAAACAGATACGGACACCGTTCATGGCGTTGATGGTCAAGACGTTCTGGTAAATGAAAGGAACGGAGAAACTGTCGCTGTAGATGTTGATGGTAGCTGGTATAGCGAGAGCGATGTTGAAGCTATTGATGGAGATGATGGAGAAGAACTTGCTGTTATTGGTGATGCGGAACCATTAAATATTGATGAAGATGGAGATGGCGGCTATACAATGACGACGGGTTCTGAAGGAGCAGGTATTAATGTTTTAACCCAGGAGGATGCAAGCAGCGCGATTGATGACATTCAAACGGCCATCGATACTGTTTCTTCCGAGCGTTCCAACCTCGGTGCTGTGCAGAATCGGCTGGAACATACCATTTCAAATTTGGATAATGCTTCTGAGAATCTCCAGGCAGCAGAATCACGCATTAGAGACGTTGACATGGCTCGAGAAATGATGGAGTTCACACAGAACAATATTCTTTCAGAAGCATCTCAGTCCATGCTCGCACAAGCAAATCAGCAGCCGCAATCGGTTCTTCAGTTGCTTCAGTAATTTTGATAATAAAAAACCCCGGCTTCGGCTGGGGTTTTTTGTACAGCTTTCTTATATTAGGGACTGCTTAATAATGGAAAAAGACTGGCACATAAGCATTTGCCGTTGGTGTTGTCAAAGCTGGATGCAAGGAAATCCATCCTATAAGCAAAAAAACCCTTGCACTTCGGGCAATGTACGGAGGGATGGCGCTGCAATGGCGAGACTCCAGCGGAAAAACGGACGCGTCAAGCCCCCGCAGCGCCGGTTTTGCGCAAGGAGGCTTGACCGTTCGTCCGCGGAAAGCGAAGCCATGGAAGCGGCATCCCGGCTTCAGCTGATAGCTACAAGTTGTTCAGCAATCCCTATATTATAGATCTGTTATAGGCTACTTCCAGGATGATACAAGTGTTGCACTCAAATTGCCTTCCAACTTTCTTTGTTTATTCTTCCAACTGTCCGTCATCTTCGCTCGACAATTGCCGGTCCCATCTAACGATAAGTACATCACAAGGCGCGTGGCGCACAATTGCTTCGGATACACTGCCGATAACCATTCGTTCGACACGATTTGCGCCTGTCGCACCGGCCAATATCAGATCAATGTCATGGTTTGGCGCGATGTGCCGCGTGATGCGAACTTTCGGGGAGCCGAAATCCAATATGGTTTCCACGTTCGGAACGCCTTTTTCTAATGCTTTCTCTTTAAACCTGTTAAGCGTTTCATACCCTTGCTCTTCAGCTTTTTTGACGATTTGGCGATCGAAGCGTTCGATCGTTGCAAACGTCTTCGTATCGATCACTGTGGTAATGTACAAGGTTGCATTTTGATCTACGGCAAATTCACATGCTTGTTCAAAGGTGAAGCTTGATTCATTGGAACCATCGACCCCTACCAAAATTTTGTTGTAACGACGCATTTAATTTCCTCCTTCAAAGGTATAGTGCGGTGGATTAAGGGAAAAATAAATAAAAATATCTAGAAGTAGGTGTACCCGTTGAAGAAAGATTTTAAACGTGAAAATTCATTGAAAAAGAAAAAAGACGGGGACGAGATCGTCCATGAGCAGATGCTAAAAAGTTACCAGATTGCAAGTGACGACGAGAAGAAAGCACATGCAAAAGAAGAAAAGGACAAAGATTAGCAGGAATAGGGTGAAGTCAAAGTACAAACCATTTCTTAATCGAATATTGAGTCGGGCCATCTAATATAGGGACTGCTGAATAACGGAAAAAGACTGGCACATAAGCATTTTCCGTTGGCGTTGCCAAAACTGGATGCAAGGAAATCATGACGCAGCAATGGCGTAGACATCAAAACGGACGCGTCAAGCCCCCGCAGCGACGGTTTTGCGCGAGGAGGTTTGACCGTTCGTCCGCGGAAAGCGAAGCCATGGAAGTGACATCCCGGCTTCAGCTGATAGCTGCAAGTTGTTCAGCAATCCCTAATATAAGGTTTCGTTTTCCACTTTGTAATTCCCCAAACGGAGGGAATAGATATTTTCGCGTTTCCGGAAACAGTGCCTATATTTTGGGACTGTTGAAGAAAAAGCCTTCGATCTTTTATTCCGAATGAAAACGTAGTAAAATGAAAAGAAAGATAGCAGGAGGATCCGGAGATGAGGCACGCAATCGTTACGGCAGGTGCGAAAGGGCTTGGGCGCAAAGTGACCGAAGCCCTTTTGTATGAAGGATACACCGTTACGGTCAGTTACAGAAATGATG
The DNA here is from genome assembly GCF_016495865.1 of Salicibibacter cibi. Taxonomy (NCBI): domain Bacteria; kingdom Bacillati; phylum Bacillota; class Bacilli; order Caryophanales; family Bacillaceae; genus Salicibibacter; species Salicibibacter cibi. The sequence goes on along the minus strand of NZ_CP054706.1, from coordinate 3,087,504 downwards.
CGCAAGCGGTTCAACATTTGCGCGCCGCATTGGAGTTGGATGACACTCGCTTGCACGCGGTACAGGCCGATGTAACCGATCAAGGGGACATAGAGCGTTTATTCGCCGCCGCGATCCAACGATTCGGCCGTTTGGATGTATTGGTTAACAATGCAGGTCCGTACATATTTGAACGAAAAAAAATCCATGATTACCAGGCTGATGAATGGAAGGAAATGGTGAGCGGGAACTTAACGGCGATGTTCACGATGTTGCAACAAGCTTTGCCGCAAATGCGGAAGCAAAAATTCGGACGCATTATCGCTTATGGCTATCAAGATGTTGGCAATGCACCGGGGTGGCTGTATCGCGGAGCATTTGGGGCAGCAAAAGCTGGGTTGGCTTCTCTGATCAGGACCGTGGCCATTGAAGAAGCGGAGCATGGGATTACGGCGAATATGGTTTGTCCCGGGATGATTGTCGGAGAATGGAAAGAAAGCACGATTGCTGAAAGCAGGAAGCACCCAGACGCTCATACACCGGTGGGCCGTTCCGGAACAGGGGAGGATATCGCACGCACGGTGCTTTACTTTGCTGACGATGATGCGGATATGGTTACCGGCACGATTGTTGAAGTAACCGGAGGCGCCGATGTGATTCATCGCCGGAGGCATGAATAAAAATACGGAAACAGGTCACCTTAGATACTGAGGTGATCAGTGTGAAAAAGCTTCTTTTTATCGTGATGGCCGTGTTGCTTTTGCTAACTTCTTTTCTTGGCCAGGTTCGCGCCGATGAATTGATGGACATGTTCTCGATCCGGGTAACCATTGAAGCGGATGAAGAAGTGTATCAATGGAAGTATGATAGTCCCGATTATTATGAGTTCCAACATGGGGATCGGGTGTTGCGGGCTGAAGAAGCAAGAACGCAAGTGGACAACATGGCAGCGCTCATTAATGTCAATGAAAATGTAAAAGCAGAGACGTTGGCGGAACGGATCAAAGAAGAATTTCCGAAAATGGAAAGCATGGATATCCGTTGGCGAAACGGAGATAGCGAACTGTACACGTGGAGATGGAAGAAAAATGACCAACCGGTGGAAGAATCTTAAAGACTAATGCTTAGGGGGGCGGGGAATATGCAAATCGGCATACCGAGGGAAATTAAAAATCAGGAAAATCGCGTGTCACTCACACCAGCAGCTGTCGTGCAGTTAAAACAAAAAGGACACCAGGTGCTCGTGGAAACGAAAGCGGGAGAAGGTTCAAGTTTCACGGATGAGCAGTATGAAAAAGCGGGGGCTGTAATCGTAAACAATGCGGAAGAGGCATGGGGAGCAGAGATGATCGTGAAAGTGAAGGAGCCTCTGCCGTCTGAATATCAATATTTTAGAAAAAATCAATTATTGATTACATATTTGCATTTGGCCGCCGAACCGGAGTTAACGAAAGCACTGTTGGACAATGAAGTGACTTCTATAGCCTATGAAACCGTTCAATTAGCTGACGGGTCACTGCCGCTTTTGATGCCGATGAGTGAAGTAGCCGGGCGTATGTCCACGCAAATGGGTGCGCAATATCTGGAAAAAACGAAAGGCGGCAAAGGGATTGTGCTTTCCGGTGTTCCCGGGGTACAGCGCGGGAACGTAACGATTATCGGTGGAGGCGTAGCCGGTACCAATGCGGCAAAAATTGCGCTCGGTTTGGGTGCGAACGTCACGGTTCTCGATCTCAATCCGCAAAGGCTTCGCGAGCTTGATGATTTGTTTGGTTCGCAGATCAACGTACGGATGTCTGATCCTGTTTCAATTGATCAAGCCGTCCGGGAAGCTGATCTTGTCATTGGTGCCGTTCTTATCCCCGGCGCAAAAGCGCCGACACTCGTGAAGGAAGAAACGTTAAAAACGATGCAGCCGGGGTCGGTATTGGTCGATATTGCCGTTGACCAAGGGGGAATTTTCGAAACAGTGGACCGTATCACTACGCATGATGATCCGGTCTATGTCAAACACGACATTGTCCACTATGCAGTTGCCAACATCCCGGGCGCTGTTCCGCGAACGGCCACGATGGCACTTACGAACGTCACACTGCCGTACGTATCGAATCTAGCGAACAAAGGCTTATTGCAAGCCATGGGCGATGATGAAAGTTTGAAGAAAGGCCTGAATACGATTGCAGGGAAATTAACGTATGAGGCAGTCGGCCAAGCGCAAAGCATTGCGTCTGCAAATGTGGACGAAGCCCTTGCTTCTTTTGACAAAAAACACGTTTAATTATTCATTCATTCGGAAATAGATGCTTTAGAATTATAAATAAGGGGATGGAAAACAATGAAACTAACTTTTCACGGCCAATCTTTTATCGAAATTGAGACACCCGATGCAAATGTTCTGATTGATCCTTTTATTACCGGGAATGGGACATGTGACATTCAACCGGAAGATGTAAATCCGGATGCGATTTTACTTACCCACGGACATCAGGATCACCTTGGGGACACGGTAGCTATCGCCAAGCGATCAAACGCCCTTGTCGTAGCGACGCATGAACTTGCCGGATACCTTGGTTCAAAAGGTCTGGAAACGCACCCGTTGAATATTGGCGGCGGCTACCAATTTAAATTTGGACATGTCAAATTGACGCCGGCTTGGCATAGTTCGTCCTATGCCGAGGAAGACGGGCAAATCATTTACACGGGCATGCCCACCGGGATTTTATTTACAGCTGATAACAAGACACTCTATCATTCCGGAGACACAGCCCTGTTCTCTGACCTGAAACTAATCGGTGACCATAATGATATAAGCGTTGCCTTTCTGCCGATCGGGGACAATTTTACGATGGGACCGGATGACGCGAAAATTGCAACGGAATGGATTAACCCGGAACTTGTCGTTCCGATTCACTACAACACCTTCCCGCTGATTGAACAAGACGGGCAAAAGTTCGTTGATGAACTGTCGCCGATTAAAGGCCGGGCACTGCAGCCGGGAGAAAGTGTGGATATATAAAGTGAAAGCTAAGGAGTAACCGAGGGTTACTCCTTAAAATATGAGCTTCATTCCCTGCCCAATCGCTCATAGCACCATCCGATGAGCGTCGTATCTCTGCTTGTCGGTCACCAACCGCACAAGGCCACAACCCTCTTCTCTAATTCCTTTTCCTCTGTAACGAGAACTCACTGCACCCCTTCGATTTGAGCCCGTTTCATTATCTTGTCTTGCCAATACAGGAATGAAAGTTAATTGAAAACAGGCAGTCGTTCGGAAGCTAATGAAAATTTTTTTAAGGTTTCCATCTGGAAAAGCGCCTCTCAATTAGCCCCAATAATGCAGTAAGAGTAACACCTGTTAAAGTAATAACTAACACCCCTACGAACATTTGATCTGTCTGCAAATTTTGTCCATCACTAGTTAATTGATAACCAATACCGGCTGTTGAAGCAAACATCTCCCCAACTACTACAGCTATTAACCCTTGACCAATGCCTAATCGAATCCCATTCAATAAAAATGGAACAGTTGATGGAAGAGCTATTGTTTTAAAGATTTGTATATCATTCGCTGTAAAACTACGAGCAGCTTTTATTAGATCTTGATCCAAAGTATTCATTGCCTTTTGGGCACTCATGACAATTGGAAAAAATGCCATCAAAAATACAATTACAATTTTTGAAGCAGGACCAATACCAAAGGCAATAATAATCACAGGTAGCAAGGCTACTTTAGGTGTAACATATAATGCAGAAATGAAAGGAATGACTAGAGAATTTACAGTAGAATTCCATCCAGATAATATGCCCATGGGTATACCAACAGCCATTGCTAAAAGAAATCCGACACCAAATTGATAACCACTAACACTCATATTGCCCCAAAAAGTTGGATCTTGTATCATGCCTATGGATGCCTGACCAATTTCTATGGGGGAGCTTATAAATAGCGGGTTTACCCACTCATTATAAGAGGCAATTTCCCATATTAAAAGAAACGAAATAACTGAGAAAGTACTTATCACTAACCCCTTTTTTCTTTCTCCGAATTTTTTAGAATTCTTTTCTTTCAGATCAGATTTCTCCTGAATTGCTTCACTCTTAGCCATAATTTTCCCTCCCTTTTAAGATGATTCTTTTTCGATTAAGGACCAAATATGATCGCTATGTTTTAAAAACTCAGGGGTACGTTTAATATTTAATTTTCTTGGTCTTGGAATGTTAATATCTACTGTATCAACCACACGTCCAGGTCTTGCACCTAGAACAATTACTCTATCTGCTAAATAAACTGCCTCGTCTATTTGATGAGTAATAAATATACTTGTTTTTTTAGTTTCACTCCATATTCGAAGTAACTCCTGTTGCATAAACTCTCTAGTTTGCGCATCTAATGCAGAAAAAGGTTCATCTAACAATAAAAGAGAAGGATCTACTGTTAATGCCCTAGCTAAGTTCGCTCTTTGTTGCATACCTCCGGATAGTTCATGGGGATACGAGTTTTCAAAACCTTTTAGACCAACCATTTCTATATAATCGTAGGCTAACTTTCGAGTTTCGTCTGAATCCCTATTTTGTATTTCAACTCCGTAAATTACATTTTTAAATACTGTCCTCCATGGTAAAAGACTAGGGGTTTGAAAAACCATTGATCTGTCCTTAGTCGGTCCCTCGACTTTTTCATTATCTAATAAAATAGTTCCTTTACTCGGTTTAACAAAACCAATTATCGTATTTAAAAGAGTTGTTTTTCCGCATCCACTTGGTCCGACTATACAGATAAATTCACCATCGGTTATATTTATGTTAATATTTTGTAATGCTACGGTTTCAGTGTTTGTCTTTTCATTCACGTAGGTAACATTTAAATATTGCGTCGATAGCTTATAATGATCTTCTACTTGTTTCATAATACTTCCCCCCCTTGTATAGTATACAATTCGATTGTATGTTTAAACTTATTTCTTAATCTTGCTGGAATGCATTGTCAATATACTCATTTGTCCATAGATTACCCTCTTCAGTGTCATGTTCAGTATTTACTCCAGATAATTCATTAAATTCAAGTAAGGGATCTTGAGCATTATCCCAAGCATCTTGGCTCATCTCTCCATATCCTTGAAATGTTTCTTCCATTCCTACTAAGGCTTCTTCCAATATTTCTACATCTATTCCATCAAAATAAGATATAATTGATTCCGCTGCTTCATCTGGATTTTCCCGAGAAAATTCTATACCCTGACCAATTGCAAGAACCACATTTGTAGCTAATTCAGGGTTTTCTTCTATGAAGTCTCTTTTTCCAAAGACCACTTCCCATACTAAATCTTCATACATGGGCTCCTCACTCGCTTGAAACAGTAAATCTCCAGTACCTTCTTCTTGTGATAGTAAATAAAACGGCGGAGAAGCAACACCACCATCTACAGTGTTTTCTTGCATCCCTCCAATTTTAGGGCCGTTCCCTTGTAGATTAACCATTTCAAGGGTAGAAGGATCTTCTCCATATAATTGCATTAAATAACGCATATAAACATCTCCAGAGTCTCCCACTTCGTTGGTCCCAATAGTCGCCCCATTTAAAGCGCTAACCCTATCTTCTAATGAAGAATCTTCTGTAATATTGTTTTCTTCCATATATTCATTAGATACGGCTAACTCAAATGTTAACGCAGAATTTAAAGATTGAATAGCTACCAAATCTTCTCCGTCTTCAATGGGAGGAAACATGGCTCGTGGTGCATTTATTGCAAAATCAGCTTGATCTGACAACAAAGTAGCAATTACTTGGGATCCGCCTCCTCCTGAAGATACTTCTGGTTCAATACCCTGTTCTTCAAAAAAACCTTCTTCAATAGCTACATACAGAGGGGCAAAAGATAAAATATTTGTAGGTTCTGCAAATGTTACTTCAGTTAATTCTTCTCCTTCATTCCCTGTAGAATCATTACAGCCAACTAAAAAAAATAACACCCCACAAAGTATAATTGAGAGTAGTTTTTGGTTAATCATAATCATATACACCCTTTCTAATCTATAATAGAGCTAAAACACTTTATAGAAATCATTTAACTTTGACCAGCAGCTATTTAATAAAGAAGGAATGGCCCTAGAACATAATCATTATGCCGGAACCATGTTATTTTAAATACATCTGCATAAATAAAGTGAAATTACTTTATTTTTTGAGAAATATTATTCACCCTTAATAGTTGCTTCTCTTTCTTTTGTACGCTCTTTTCGTACTTTTTCTAGCTCGCTTCCTTCTGGGTAAGTTGGTATGTTAGGTTTGTTTGCTCCCAACATAACGAGCATTAAAGCCTCCTCTTCACCAATATTTTTAATTCCACGAAATACCCCTGGTGGGCTACTGATACAATCTCTTTCGTTCAATTCAATTTCATAAACTTCACTGTAACTATTTTCTTGTATAAGGGCTTTGACTTTCCCCTTCAGGATAAAGAATACTTCTTCAACATCATCGTGATGGTGTAAAGGACCGACGCATCCTGGAGGCAGTACCATCGTACTAAGAGTAAAGTGTTCAGCTTCAATAACGTCGGGGTCGTTATTTGCAGTAGCTCCCCGGCCTATATATCGCATTTGTGCACGCTGATAAGCTGGATCAATCTCTTCTTGAAATTTCAATACATTCCAATCAAGTTTACGATCCTGAAGCCTAGCCACGTATTTCTTCTCAAATTCCTCAATTGAAAAATTATTAGACATTTCATATTCCTCCTAAAAATTCTATGTTTTATAGATAAAACAATGGTTTATCTATAAAACTAATGGTAATTGATGCTCTCTGTTTTGTCAAACCTTTTAGATATTTTTCAACAATGAATTTTCGTAATTTAATTGACAAGTATTTTCGAGAATATTAATATTGAACCATATATAAAAACAGTTTTTATATATAATACAACTCTTTCTGTATGGGGTGCCTTTAATTAGGGACTGCTGACTAACGGAAAAAGACTGGCACATAAGCATTTTCCGTTGGTGTTGTCAAAGCTGGATGCAAGGAAATCCATCCTATAAGCAAAAAAAACCTTGCACTTCTGGCAACGTAAGGAGGGATGACGCTACAATGGCGAGACTCCAGCGGAAAAACGGACGCGTCAAGCCCCCCGCAGCGCCGGTTTTGCGCGAGGAGGCTTGACCGTTCGTCCGCGGAAAGCGAAGCCATTGCAGCGGCATCCCGGCTTTAGCTGATAGCTGCAAGTTGTTCAGCAATCCCTAATTATGGCTTGTATAAACAGATAGAGAAATCAGAGTTATTTGCTAAAGGAGAGATTTTATGAAAGTCGGACTAATTGGATTGGGTAACATTGGAAAATATATTTTAAGGAAAGTAAATATTGATAAGTGCATACCAGAAGCACACATACAGGCAGTTTTTATGCACAGGAAAATAAAGATGAAAAACATTGATGTTTTCGAATCATTTGATGATTTCCTGCAATCAGACATCGATGTAATAGTTGAAGCTGCTAATATAAAAGCGATTAAAAATTATGGACCAGACGTGTTGAAAGCTGGTAAAGACCTAGTCATTATAAGTGTCGGTGCTTTTGTAGATGAACTATTTGAGCAAAAAATCTATGATCTTTCAAAGAAATATCGCTCAAAAGTCTATTTACCATCCGGAGCTATTAGTGGTCTGGATGTGATACAAGCAGCGAACAATGATAGGCAATTAGACAAAGTGACAATTACAACCAAAAAACCGGCATCATCGTTAATCGATGAGCCGATCAATCAAGAGCGAGTGATTTATAGAGGAAATGCTAAAGAAGCCATTCAATTATACCCTAAAAATGCAAATGTTTCGATTATCTTATCACTGGCTGGTTTAGGAACTGAACAAACAAAGGTTCAAATAATTGCAGATCCTTTTATAACAAAGAATCAGCACTGCATAGAAGCACACGGGGGGTTTGGCCAAATAAATCTTCAAATCAAGAATGAACCCATGCCTGATAATCCCAAAACGAGCTATCTTGCTGCCCTCAGCCTATTATCCACACTAAAAAATATACACAAGACAGTTAATATTGTTTAATGGAAATATAACTTTTCAACCCCTGAGCAACTGCGGAGCATATTTTTTACAAGTGAGGAAGATACTACACTTTAACAGATTTAGAAGGGAGAAATAGACCATTATGCCTTACATTAAGTTGGAAAATCACACTATTCACTATAGACGTGAAGGAAGTGGGCCTCCACTAATTTTACTACACGGTATGGGAAACAATTCTCGATCTTGGGCTGATCAGTTGCAAGTATTACGTCATTATTATACAATAATTGCTTGGGATATGCCAGGTTATGGTTATAGTTCTGATCCTGAAAGCGAATTTCGATCATTTACCAAAATAGCCAGCGTACTAAAAAAGTTCCTTGATGCTATGGAATTGCAAGATGTGTATATTTTAGGTCATTCAATGGGCGCTGCTATTGCGCTTGAACTTTATAACCTTAACCCAAATTCAATTAAAGGGATTATTCTCGCAGATGCGACAAGAGGGTCGGCTGCACTTAGTAGTTCAGAGAATTACCAAAAAATGAAGAAACGACTAAGAGCGATTGACACACTATCTCCAGTAGATCTAGCTAAACAAAGGGTCAAGCATCTTTTGGCACCAAACCCTTCAAGGCAAGTACAAAAAAATGCAGAAATGATTATGTCAGAAGTTCGCCCTAAAGGATACCGGTCCGCTATCTTTTCATTGTCAAATTTAGATCAGATGAGGCTCTATTCCTTAATAAAAGTCCCAACTTTAATAATTTGTGGAGAGATGGACCAAATAACACCTCTTTCTGAATCGAGAATTATTCATTTCCATATACAAGAATCTGAGCTTGTTACTATACCAGAAACTGGTCATCTCTGCTATCAAGAAGACCCAAACACCTTTAATTATCAAGTGATGGTTTTCTTACGTAAACTGGAATACTCTCATAAAACAGTTTTTGGTTTACCGTGTTAATAAGTCTGGCGCAGGTATAATAAATGAAAGTGATAAACACATATTCATAAAAACTATGTGATCCATCATCATATTGAATAAATTTTAACAATGCATCTAGGATTACATTAAGGAGGGATACTGATGTCCAAAGAAAATAAATACAGCGCAAATTCTTTATCAAGGGGTTTACTTATTCTTACGTTTTTCAATAAAGAAAACCCTAGTCTATCTCTTTCTGAAATTTCAAAGAAGCTCGGAGTAAGTCGAACAGTTCCTTACCGTTTGCTCTATGAATTACAAAAGATGGGTTATCTGTATCAAGATACAGCTACAAAGCGATATAGCCTAACACCAAAAGTCTTAGAGCTAGGTTTTTCCTATATAAACAGTTTGGAATTTCCCGATATTGCTCAACCTCATATGGAAAAGTTACGTGATGAAATAGGAGCTTCTTGCCACCTTTCTATTTTAGATGGAAATGAAGTTGTTTATATCTGTACGGCTCCAGTTCGTGGGGTTGAAACTATTAACGTCAGTATAGGTATGAGATTACCGGCTCATGCCACGGCAAATGGAAAATTATTATTATCTTTTACCGAAAAAATACATTGGGGCAGTTTCGACCTTGAGTCCTTTACTGAAAATACAGTTATTTCAACTCAAGCATTTTATGAAGAACTTAAAAACATAAGGGAGCAAAAATATGCAATGTCAAGAGGGGAGCTACACCCTACGATCTCATCTGTTGCTGTCCCCATCTTTAATCGTGGAGGAAGTATTGCTGCTGCATTGAATGTTGTTATTGTAGAATCAATGTTCCCTAGCAATTTTAAAATGAATGTAGCTCTCCCAAAAGCACTCCAAGTTGCGAAAACATTATCTACTTACAAAGGATGCTATACCCCGAATTTTGGAATCGATCAAGCTTAGATCTTGTCATTTAGTAGGTAGAACTCTACTTGGTAAAACTGCAACCGAGTCACCAATAGCGAGTCTTGGATGTGTCTTGGCAACAGAACATATTAGGCGTAAACAGGCAGGCAGTAGGCCTGAAAGCGAGAGAACCTCGAAATGGGTTCACTTGGGAGGTTGAAGCCTGGACGAGTCATAGGAATGACGCTCCGCTCATATGCTAATGAGCAGAGGGGGGATCGAATGCGTTTACGTTTGCTTATTTCGTTGGGGATCGTGTTTTTCCTCTTATGGCATGCGATTGAACAATTCTCGTTACAAGCGGAAGGGTTAGCCGGTATTTTTGCCAGTGTATGGTTTGTTTTTGCCTTGCTTGTCGTCGGTGGGAATCTTTCGGCGTTGTTACATGAACGGCATAAGAAGAAAAACGGAGCCGTTGAAACAAGAACGATTCTCGAAAGTCGTAGAAAAGGGGATCAAACGCACGGACGACTTCGCGCTTGATCATCTGTCGCCCCACCTTTATAATGAAAAGAAACGAGCACGATTGTTTGCACGAAAACTTGGTTGGCTGCCAAGTTTTTTCATTTCATTCATTAGATTGGGGGTGAACATACCATATGTCAACGAAACACGAACAGATTTTGCAACATATTTATCATTTGGGTGTCGGGGAGAAGATTTCGGTCCGCAGGATTGCCAAGGTGATGAACGTAAGCGAAGGAACCGCATATAGGGCCATCAAGGAAGCGGAAAACCAAGGCATCGTCACTACGATCGAGCGTGTTGGGACGATTCGTGTGGAGAAGAAAAAGGAAAACTTTGAACACCTCACGTTTGCCGAAGTCGTCAACATCGTGGATGGACAAGTGCTTGGCGGCAGGGATGGATTACATAAAACATTGCAGCGGTTTGTGATTGGCGCCATGAAAATGGAAGCGATGATGCGCTATGTGGAACCGGGACACTTACTAATTGTTGGCAACCGTTATCAAGTCCACCAGCTTGCACTGGAAGCAGGAGCCGCAGTGTTGATTACCGGCGGGTTCGATACGAATGAAGAAACGATTGCCTATGCCAATGAACACTCTCTCCCGATTATTACGACAAGTTATGATACGTTTACGGTTGCCAGTATGATCAATCGGGCCATTTATGACCAGTTAATCAAAAAAGAAATCGTCTTCGTTGAAGATATATTGATTCCGTTGGAGGATACGCATTTTTTAACAACCGACCATATGGTGGAGCGCTGGCATCAACTTAATACAGATACGAGCCATAGCCGCTTTCCGGTCGTTAACAACGAGATGAAAGTACTGGGCATGGTAGCGGCGAAAGATATATTATCGATGAAAGAAAGTACGCCTGTTGAGAAAGTCATGACCGCTGAGCCGATAACGGTCAATGCGCAAACATCTTTGGCATCTGCCGCCCATGTCATGGTTTGGGAGGGGATCGAACTTCTTCCTGTCATTGATGGAGAATCCCGTTTGCTCGGTATTATCAGCCGGCAAGATGTATTAAAAGCTTTGCAGGTTGCCCAGCGGCAACCACATGTAGGGGATACGCTTGACGACCTTATCACCGGGAATGTGGAGGAAGCACCCGGCGGTTCTGTATACGATTATGTATGTGAATTAACCCCGCAGATGACAAATCCGATCGGGATGATTTCGTATGGGGTTTTGTCCACGTTGGTTACAGAAGTGGGCAGTCGTTTATTGCGCCGTCATCGTAAGGGAGATCTCGTCGTTGAAAATCTCTCGTTATATTTTTTGAAGCCGGTTCAAATCGAAAACGAGATTGAGATGAAAGGAAAGATATTGGAAGTCAGCCGAAAAAGCGGGAAAGTGGATGTGGAGCTGTATCTTGAAGATGAACTCGTCGGGAAAGGCCTTATGATGGCCCAACTCTTGGAAAAATAGCAGGGGCGAGGATTGTGATAAACGGTTCATGCGGTTCATGAAACCCGAATGTGCCGGAAAACGGAGCTTTTTGGTCGCCATAGAGTGCTCATGAGTCCCGACACGAAAAAACTTCCGGGCGAAACCGGATGACCCCGATCGGGACACGAGAGCTGCAGGGAGACTTTCACCCCCCCGTCTCTCACTTCCCGCTTCCGGAAATTCGCATAGCTTCAGACTCTTCTTTCGCAAAGGGCAGCACTTTCCTGTAGTATTTACTCCCGTAGATGACATAGACAAGCCCTAGCAACGAGAAAACAAGTCCGACGATAAATTCCACAACGCCCCACATGGGTGGCAACATGAAAAGCAATCCGGGAGCCAGTATGAAAACGCCCAATGCTATCATGGCCTTTGTTTGGTACCATTGTTTAATGGCTTCTCGGGAGGCGCGGAAACGTTTGAATTTATTGTACACATAGAGTGCGATTGAAATCGCCATAACAATGGGAACGATTATAGTCATCAAAATTCCTCCTTACAAGCCCTAGTGTACCTTTTTTTTCTTCGATTTGAAAGTAAGAGCACAAGTTTTAAAAGGCAAAGGAGCCAAAAAAATGAAACAGAAACTTTTTGATACGATTGCCGCTTATGAGCAAATCATTATTTGTCGCCATGAACGTCCGGATCCGGACGCGATCGGCTCTCAAGCTGGGTTAGCGAGATTAATTGAAATCAACACCGGGAAAAAAGTACAACTGGCCGGTGAAGAGGAACCGTCCCTTTCATTTTTATCTGAAATGGACACGATTGATGATGAAGCATTTTCGAAGGCGCTCGTTATTGTGTGCGACACGGCGAACACCGGACGGATTGACGACGAGCGCTATAAAAACGCCCGTGAACTTTTTAAAATCGACCATCATCCGCTTGTAGATGATTATGCCTCCCTCGCGTGGGTGGATCCGACATTCAGCTCAACATCGGAAATGATCGTTCATTGGTATGAAACGACCGCTTCTGCGCATGGGTGGAAGCTCGACGGTGAGTGCGCCCGTCTATTATACGCAGGGATTGTCGGAGACACGGGACGTTTTTCCCATCCGAACACATCGGCGCGTACATTCAAGGCTGTTCAGCTTTTGTTTGAAAGAGAATTCGATGTTCGTCGATTGTTTAATGAGATGTACAAAAAACCCCTTTCGCTGTTGCGAATGGAAGGCGAGGTGCTTTCCGATTTTACGTTGAGCGAAAATGGGGTTGGCGTTATCGTGCTTAGCCAGGAACAACTTCGGAAGTATCAAGTGAGCGTGAATGAATCATCAGCGATCGTGCATGCCGTTGCGAATGTGGAAGACATCGTTGCCTGGGTAACGTTCGTAGAACTGGAAGACAAAAGTTATCGGGTAAGGCTTCGTTCCAAAGGCCCTGTCATTAACGAGCTGGCGGGCCGATTCCAAGGGGGAGGGCACCCGCTCGCTGCAGGTGCAACCGCAGAAAATGATGAAGAACGAGCGCGGGTAGTGGAGCAGTTGGAAGAGATTTGTAAAGCGTACCGGACATAATTGCCTGGTTATGAAAAAAAATTACCAGGCATTCATGGATACAATCAGTCATCGGAAACGGGGACAATCTCTACATGGAGTTCCAACGTTCGATAAAGGGTTATCTGATGCACAATCAGGTTGTATTCGTAATCATTGGCTAGATAACGTTTATTTTCAATGGTTCTCACGAGTAGTTCTCGATTTTCAGCAACATTTTCCAGATTTTGGTCTAATAGGTGTTCCAATTCTTCCGTGGCCTGTTGTTCGATGTCATATAGTGCGAGTTCGCTGAGGCGGCTTTCTTCCTCATTTTCAAAGACAATTGAAATTTCTTCAATGATAAAATCATCGTCGTTGTTTTCCTCCTGTTCCCGTTCCCGTAGCGATTCAAGATTACGTTGCAGTTGTTCGATGTGCAATTCATTTTTTCCGAGTTCCACGATCATTTCTTCGTGCACTTTGCCAAACTGAAAGAGGAAAATACACCAGCCAATCAGTGCGCCGATAATGACACCTGCCAAAAATCTTTGCCAGCCCGGACGCCGGTAATAGGGAGGGATTCTCATGGGTGAATCTGTTCCTGTGTAATCCATTGGATGATCAGCGCACCGATATTTGCGCCGGATAAAGCTGCCAAAATCATACAAACGGTTTTATAGATATCGATATGTGTGCCGTAAAAAAGACCGCGTTCCAAGCTGGTGATCGCATCAAACGTCCCTCCGATGGCAGCAACAAGCGCCCAAATTTTCAAGCTGCCGGCTAAATCGTGGATGGTTGCAAGCGGCGGTTTTCCGATCATGAAAGCGCCAATTCCGCCGATAATGGCTCCGCCTAGCACTACCCCGAAGGCAACGAAAAAATCCAAAACCAATGTAGCCAAAAAATCTCTGGTAAACATGCGCCGGGTTCCCCCTATCTGTCGAAACAACCTTATTCCCATTTAAGCATGGATCGTCTATGTTCATGTATAATCGATAGAGGGCCAAGTTATGCTTGTTTTAGATGTGGGAAAAGGAGAGAGTGCCGTGGATTCATTTGTCCATTTACAAGTACGAAGTGAATACACCTTGCTCGAGAGTACGTGCCGCATCGAGGCCCTCGTGGACCGGGCGGCTTCTCTCGGATATTCCGCCTTGGCTTTGACAGATCGAAACGTCATGTATGGTGCCCATAAATTTTATAAACGCTGTAAGGAGCGAAAAATAAAACCGCTTTTCGGTTTGGAATTAGATGTAGATTTTGAGGAAAAAGCGAAAAAGACACTCCTTTTAATCGCCGTCAATCTGACTGGCTACCAGCAATTAATGGTGCTGTCGGCTGAGACCCAATCTCAATCGGAGCCCGGGGTTCATGCTGAATTTTTTTATCGGCATTGTAGCGACCTAATCGTTATTCTTCCTGAGGAGACGGACAGGGAGCATACCAGGGAAATTGCTTACGCTTTGAAGGAAAAGGTTGGTTCGGATCGCTTATACGCCGGTTGCCTTCCCGCTCCTTTACCGGAAAGGGAAGAACGTCAAGATTGGATCGCGTTTGCCGATGCAATGAAGTTGGATCGGGTGGCGTGCGGCAATGTTTCTTTTTTAACAGAGGAAGATAGAAAATGGCGGCGCTGTTTGGAAGCTATTCGTAGCAATCGTCCCCTCGAAGACGTAAGCCCGTTGGAATGGCGTGAGGAACATGTGCTTTTCCCTGCTTCTTATGCTGAACAGGCATGGGCGCATGATAAGATAGCAATGGAAAACGCAGTTGCAATCGCGGATCGTTGTTCGGTAGAACCGGATCAACTGCAGACAATGCTTCCTTCTCCCGATCTTGGCGAGGAGCGACCAAGGGATGCATTGAGAAGGATTTGTTTTCAAGGCGCGAACGAGCGGTACGGCCGCTTGGACGATCGCGTGCTCGAGCGACTGGAGCATGAACTTGCCGTTATTGAGAAGATCGCGTTCGAAGACTACTTCCTTATTGTTTGGGATTTTATGGCTTATGCCAGAGACGCAGGCATCTTAACCGGACCCGGTCGCGGTTCGGCCGCGGGGTCGATCGTTGCGTATTGCTTGTATATTACAGACGTTGATCCCCTTGCTTATGAATTGCTATTTGAACGTTTTTTAAATGAAGCGCGTGTTTCTTTGCCGGACATCGACATTGATTTCCCCGATCATCGCCGGGAAGAAATGATTGCATACGTGCGAAATAAATACGGGACCGCGCATGTTGGACAGATTATTACATTCGGTACATTCGGACCCCGCGCCGCGCTTAGGGATACGGGAAAAGCGTTGGGAAGCCCGCAGGCGCTGATCGAACGAGTCATTCGCTCGCTTCCTTCCGCGCATGCAACCTTAAAAACGGCAAGAAAGGGCGATGATAAGCTTTCGGATTTATTAAAGGAAAATAAAGAGGCGAACACATTGTTTCAATATGCTGAAGCCATTGAAGGCCTTCCCCGTCATACGTCTTTGCACGCGGCCGGGGTCGTTCTCAGCGCCCGGCCTCTGTCGGAAATTGTGCCTACTGCCGGTGGTCCGTTAACGGTCGTTACCCAATTGCCGATGGAAGACTTGGAAGCATATGGGTTACTGAAAATTGATTTTTTAGGGCTCAGAAATTTAACGTTGCTGGAACAGCTTCGCGATGAGGTACAACGCATGGAAAATGGAAGTGGTAATGGGCACGGATCCATTCCGGAGGATGATCCGCAAACGTTGGCGATGCTTGCCGCCGGGAAGACGACAGGGATTTTTCAATTTGAATCCGCGGGAATGCAGCGAGTGTTAAAGAAATTGCAGCCGACAACGTTTGAGGACTTGGTTGCGGTCAATGCGCTGTACCGCCCCGGTCCGATGGAGCAGATCGATGTTTATATTGCAGGCAAGCATGGCCGCCGCGAGATAAACAACGCCCATCCGGATCTGGCGCCGATCTTGTCCCCGACTTACGGGGTTATCGTTTATCAGGAACAGATTATGCAAGTAGCCGTGCAAATCGCGGGTTACTCATTGGCGCAAGCGGACTTGCTCCGCAGGGCCGTGAGCAAAAAAGACCGTGAAGAATTGGAAAATGAAAAAGCGTCATTTATCAATGGTGCGCTTGCCAATGGTTATGAGAAAAAGGCCGCTACCCAAATTTATGCATGGATTCTGCGTTTCGCCGATTACGGCTTCAACCGTAGCCATGCAGTGGCTTATAGCTTTATTGCTTACTGGTTGGCCTATTATAAAATGCATTATCCCCTCGTTTTTTTCTCTGCCTATCTGTCGATGGTGGAAAATGATAAGGAGCGGCTTGGGAAAGCCATTCGAGAGATGAAGAACCAAGACTTGCACATCTACCCGCCGGCGGTAAACAAAAGCAAGGAGACCTTTGCACCGGAAGAAAAAGGCGTGCGCTTTCCCTTGCAAATCATTACCCAGGTCGGCAGGCAAGTAAGCGGGAAGCTCATCCGGGAAAGGAATAAAAGTGGGGTGTTTCAAACCTTTATTGATTTTTGTGCACGCACCGCTCATTTGCCGGTAAATCGCCGCATGCTTGCAAATCTCATTAAAGCAGGCGCATTTGATGATCTTCACAGTGATCGTGCCAAATTACTCGTATCGATTGACCGGGCGCTTGAATTTGTGGATTTCGAGCAGGACTTGGGGCAACTGTTTGAGCGGGGAAGCGGAGATTTTCGCTATGCGGATACTACGCCGCTTAGCCCGGAAACATGCTACATGTACGAAAAAGAAGTGACCGGTTTTTATCTGAGCGGGCATCCCCTCGATCAATACGAACATCTTATTGCCATACGCTCGCCTTTGGCACTCGCGGAAGTAGAACAGGCGCCTGTGAAAAGAGAACGTTGGATCATGGGTGCGATTGAACATGTGAAGCAAATTCGCACGAAAAACGGACAAACAATGGCGTTTTTGCAACTTAGTGATGACAGTGCCAATTGTGAAGTGGTCCTTTTTCCAAATGTGTATCGGCAAGTGAATCATGAACTGGAGGAACAACGCTATGTGTTTGTGCGCGGAAAGCGGACGGTTGACCAATACGGCAATAAAGTAATTGCCGATGATGTGATCACTGTAGAACGTGCGCAGGAAGAAGCAGCAACCGTTCTTTACATTAAATGGACGGATGAAACGCATGAACATGCCCAATCCCACCGACTCAAAAAGTTGTTGCAAAAAATGCCCGGTTTCTCCCAAGTGCGCGTATACAACGAAAAAACGAAGCAATTATTTGCGTTTGATGATCGTTACCGTGTGCGCATCAATGACGAACTTCGTGCAAACGTAAAGCTGCTTGTAGGGGAGGAAAATGTCGCGGAACGGAAGAAATCAGAGGACAGCCGTTAAGCTAATCCTTCACATCAGCAAAGAAATATTTAATTTAAAGGTAAAAAAGGGTGTACGGGCAGGTTGTCTTTGTTATAATAGATCTCAATCAGAAAGCAGAGCGAACTGGAGCACATATTTTCGCAAAAAAATCCTAGAAGGAGTGTACAAATCGTGGATACAATAAAAGAAGAAGCGTTACATCTTCACAAAATGAAACAAGGAAAACTTGAATCCAAGTCAAAAATTCCAGTTCGTAACAGCCGCGACCTAAGCCTTGCCTATTCGCCCGGCGTAGCTGAGCCATGCAAAGAAATTAACGAGGACCCGGAAAAGGTCTTTGATTACACGATGAAAAGCAACATGGTTGCTGTCGTTTCAAATGGGAGCGCCGTGTTAGGTTTGGGAAATATCGGGGCATCTGCTTCTCTTCCCGTCATGGAAGGAAAGGCGGTTTTGTTTAAATCGTTTGCAGGCGTAGATGCCTTTCCTATCTGTTTGAATTCTGCAGACAACGAGAAAATCATCGAGACAGTTAAAATGATGGAGCCTTCTTTCGGCGGCGTTAATCTTGAAGATATTGCAGCGCCGGATTGTTTTATCATTGAGGACCGATTGAAAGAAGAAACGAATATTCCTGTTTTTCATGACGATCAGCACGGCACAGCGATTGTGACTGTCGCCGGGTTGATCAACGCATTAACAGTAGCAGGAAAGAGTCTCTCTGAGGCCAAGGTTGTGATCAACGGCGCAGGAGCAGCGGGCATTGCCGTTATTAAATTGCTCATGAACATGGGAGTTGAAGAAATCATCATGTGTGACTCCCGAGGTGCGATTTATGAAGGCAGACCTGAAGGCATGAATGAAGTCAAGGAAAATGTGGCGAAAGTGACCAATCTTGAGAGAAAAGAAGGTCCATTAGTGGATGTCATCCATGGGGCCAATGTTTTTATCGGTGTTTCCGTCGAAGGGGCATTAACGAAAGAAATGGTTCGGTCGATGGATGACCATCCGGTTATTTTTGCAATGGCAAACCCAACTCCGGAAATCATGCCTGATGTTGCGAAAGAAGCCGGAGCAATCGTCATCGGCACCGGGCGGTCGGATTATCCGAACCAAGTGAACAATGTCCTTGCTTTTCCGGGGATCTTTAGGGGCGCCCTTGATGTCAATGCCTCCCATATTAATGAGGAGATGAAGCAAGCAGCCGTTTATGCGATTGCTGACCTTATCGGTGACGACGAATTATCGTCGGATTATACGATTCCGGCTCCATTTGATCCTCGTGTCGCCCCGGCAGTGGCTGCCGCGGTAGCGAAAGCCGCTATGGAAACAGGCGTGGCAAGAAAAAATGCCGACCCCGAGGAAATTGCCGAACGAACGCGCAAAGAAGCTTTGATTGAGGAATAAGCAAGCGCGATGGGTAAAAAGCGATCGCCAATAAAGGCGGTCGCTTTTCAAACGAACGGCTTAGGAGAACTAAAGAGGTGAACAGCTTGTTTAGGGATTTATTTTCAAAAAAAAGAAAGTATGCAACGATTCCATCGGAACGAACGCAGCCTACAAAAATGAATAACGGTGTAATGGCGAAATGCCCCAGCTGCAAAACCATCATGTACTCGCGTGAACTAAAAAAGGAATTGAATTTATGTAGCGAGTGTGGGCATCATTTTCGTATGACCGCCTATGAGCGTGTCGATTCTGTCATTGACGAGGAAACGTTTCGGGAAATGGACACGGGGATGTTCTCGGGAAACCCCTTGGATTTTCCCGAATACGAGGAGAAGCTAAACAAAGACCAAGAAAAAACAGGATTGAACGAAGCGGTTGTCACCGGAGAAGGAACGATCAAAGGGTACCCGGTTGTACTTGGCGTCATGGACGCGCGTTTTAGAATGGGAAGCATGGGCGCTGTCGTCGGAGAAAAAATTTCCCGCGCCATCTTGCAGGCGGAAAAAACCGGCGTACCGTTTATCATGTATAGTGCATCAGGAGGAGCGCGGATGCAAGAAGGAGTCGTAAGCCTGATGCAAATGGGGAAAACAAGCGTTGCTCTGGACCGTTTACATCGGGCTAACATTCCTTTTATTTCCATCATGACCCACCCGACAACCGGAGGTGTTTCGGCAAGTTTCGCGTCTTTGGGAGATTATAATTTCGCAGAACCGGGAGCGCTGATCGGTTTTGCAGGAAGAAGGGTGATCGAGCAGACGATACGCGAAGAACTTCCCGATGATTTTCAGACCTCGGAATTTTTATTGGAGCACGGGCAGTTGGACCGAGTCGTGTCTCGTTCGGAAACAAAAGATATACTTGTGAATATCCTGAAAATCCATGCGTGGGAACAGAAGGAGATTAACAATGAGCCAAAATCTTCCATTTGAAAAGCCGGTGGTCGACCTTCAAAATAAAATTAATGAGCTAAAAAATTTTACCGAGGACAAAGACATTAATTTAGAAACGGAGATTCGCCACCTGGAAGAACGATTGCAGGAACTTGAAGTTCAAATCTATGATGAATTAAACCCTTGGGAACGCGTACAGATTGCGCGTCACGCGGAGCGTCCGACGACGTTGGATTACATTGACTATTTGTTTTCTGATTTTCTTGAGTTACACGGAGACCGCCTCTACGGGGATGACGAAGCGATCATTTCAGGTATCGCCACTTACAAGGGACGTCCGGTGACCGTCATCGGCCATCAGCGGGGACGGAATACGAAGGAAAACATACGACGTAACTTTGGCAGCCCTCATCCTGAAGGGTATCGCAAAGCGTTACGTTTGATGAAACAGGCAGATAAATTCAACCGGCCGATTATTACTTTCATTGATACGAAAGGGGCATTTCCGGGAAAAGCGTCAGAAGAACGAGGGATAAGTGAAGCCATTGCGCGGAACCTGTTGGAAATGGCCGGTTTTGGTGTGCCATCAATAGGCATTGTCATCGGAGAAGGTGGCAGCGGAGGCGCGCTTGCCCTTGGGGTTTGCAACCATATGTATATGCTTGCAAACGCTACGTACTCCGTGATATCACCGGAAGGAGCGGCCACAATCCTTTGGAAAGATGCTTCCCAAGCGCAAAAAGCGGCGGAAACGATGCGCATCACAGCCCCTGATCTTGATGAATTCGGCATTATTGACGGAATTATTCCGGAAGTGCGCGGCGGTGCTCACTATGATATTAGAAAACAAGCCGGCTTCATCGAGCGAACGTTGGACGGCAGCTTAGCTGAACTTGCGAACTATTCTTCAGAGCAATTGCGGGATCAACGTTTTGAGAAATTCAATAAGATCGGAAAAACGGATGAGTAAGCGGGAGGTTCTATGCGAAACATAGGAATTTTGACGAGCGGGGGGGATTCTCCCGGGATGAACGCAGCCATTCGAGCAATTGTTCGGAAAGCGATCTACCATGATGTGCGTGTGTGGGGGATCAACTACGGGTTTGCCGGCCTTTTGAGCAATGATATTCATCCTTTGGAAATCGGCGATGTCGGCGATATTATCCATCGCGGGGGGACGAAGCTCTATACGGCAAGGTGTGAGGAGTTTAAATTAAAAGAAGGACAGGAAAAAGCGATGCGGCATTTACAAGACGCCGGGATGGATGCGCTCGTTGTCGTTGGTGGAGATGGTTCTTTTCGGGGAGCCCAAGCGTTGGACAATTTAGGTTTTCCGACGATCGGTGTGCCCGCTACCATTGATAATGATGTACCCGGCACTGATTTTACCGTTGGCTTTGACACTGCTTTGAACACGGTTATCGAAGCGATCGATAAAATACGGGATACGGCAACCTCCCACGAGCGAACCTATGTGATCGAAGTCATGGGGCGCCACGCCGGAGACTTGGCGCTATGGTCCGGGTTGGCCGATGGTGCAGAAACGATCCTCATCCCCGAACAGCCTTATGATATGGAAGACACGGTCCATCGTCTTGTAAGAGGGCATAAGCGAGGCAAAAAACATAGTATTATTATCGTGGCGGAAGGTGCCGCAAGCGGAGTGGACTTTGGAAAAGAAATTCAGGAACGCACCGGCTTTGAAACACGAGTTACTGTTCTGGGGCATATTCAACGCGGTGGTTCGCCGTCAGCTTTTGACCGTGTGCTTGCGAGTCGGCTCGCCGCACACGCAACGGAATTATTAATCAAAGGGAAGTCCGGTCGAATGGCCGGAATATTGGCGAATGAAATCGTTGATCAACCGATCAGCCATGCGCTGGAAAAAACCCATCACATTGATGAAAATATGTACCGACTGTCCCAGGAGTTGTCTATTTAGGGACTGCTGAATAATGGAAAAAGACTGGCACATAAGCATTTTCCGTTGCTGTTGTCAAAGCTGGATGCAAGGAAATCCATCCTATAAGCAAAAAAACCTTGCACTTCTGGCAACGTACGGAGGGATGGTGCTGCAATGGCGAGACTCCAGCGGAAAAACGGACGCGTCAAGCCCCCGCAGCGCCGGTTTTGCGCGAGGAGGCTTGACCGTTCGTCCGCGGAAAGCGAAGCCATGGAAGCGGCATCCCGGCTTCAACTAATATATGTAAGTTGTTCAGCAATCCCTATTTAGCGATTGGTTTTCTAACCTTCCACCTTCCATCGCTAGCAAACGGAAAGGATTTGTTATGATGAGAAAAACGAAAATCGTTGTAACGATCGGCCCTGCATCTGAGGACAAACAAACACTGAAACAGTTGATTGATGCCGGAATGAATGTTGCCCGTCTTAATTTTTCCCACGGAGACCATGAAGAACACCGTGCGAGAATACAAACGATTCGAGAAGCAGCAGCGGAGACCGGTAAAGAAATATCGATCTTATTGGATACGAAAGGGCCTGAAATTCGCACGTATGAAATGGAAAATGGAGAAGTGCACTTGCAAAAAGGGTCTGTCATCCGTCTCACAGGTGAGAATACCCCGGGAAATGCAAAGCGAATAGGTGTTACATACAAAGAGTTGGCAAATGACCTTTCTCCCGGTGACACTGTCCTTCTGGACGATGGGTTGATTGAATTGCAGGTAGAATCTGTTGACGGAAATGATGTCAATGCATCCGTCATGAATGACGGCATATTAAAAAATAATAAGGGCGTCAATTTGCCGAAAGTTAAAGTGAACTTACCGGGAATGACAGAAAAAGATGCGGAAGATATTCGCTTTGGGCTTGAAGAAGGCATTGATTTTATTGCCGCTTCTTTCGTTCGAAGGGCAGCCGATGTTTTTGAAATCAGGGAATTACTGGAATTTCATCAAGCTGAACAAACCCCTATCATCCCCAAAATAGAAAACGAAGAGGGGGTCGAAAACATTGAAGAAATCCTCGAAGTTTCCGAAGGAATCATGGTGGCAAGAGGCGACTTAGGAGTGGAAATTCCCCCGAGGAAGTTCCGCTTATTCAAAAAAAACTGATCGGTTACAGCAACAATCTGGCAAAACCGGTCATTACAGCTACACAAATGCTTGAATCGATGACGAAAAACCCACGTCCGACCAGAGCAGAAGCAAGTGATGTTGCGAACGCGATTTTTGATGGCACGGATGCGATTATGCTGTCGGGAGAGACAGCTGCAGGCGACTATCCTGTCGAAGCGGTTGAGACGATGAGTCGTATTGCGGTGAAGGCGGAATCCGCGTTAAACTATGAAGAGGTGTTGGATAACCGGACGAAGGAAAGTCGGACGACGATCACAAATTCGATCAGCCAAGCGGTAGCCAGAACAGCGTTAAGCTTGGACACATCCGCGATTCTTACAGCGACGGAAAGCGGCTATACGGCGCGGCTTGTTTCCAAGTACCGACCTAAATCAAAAATCGTTGCCGTTACGAGCGACATCCGTGTGCTCAGACGCTTAAACCTCGTATGGGGCGTATGTCCATTGCTTGGTGAAAAAGTGTCAACGACGGATGAAATGTTCGACATAACAGTAAGCGAAGCCCTTAAATCCGGCGTAACCAACTACGGAGACCTCGTTGTGATCACCGCCGGCGTTCCGGTTGGAGAAACCGGAACAACGAATATTATGAAAGTACACGTCATCGGTGAAGTCGCCGCAAAGGGGCAAGGAATAGGCCAGACAAATCCGTCCGGGAAAGCCGTTATTGCCCGTAACGCCCAAGAAGCGAACGATAAAATGGAAGAAGGGAACATTTTAATCGCGCCTTCGACGGATAAAGAGATGATGAATGCTTTTGAAAAAGCAGCGGCTGTCATCACCGAAGAAGGTGGCCTGACATGCCACGCTGCCGTTGTCGGCTTAACCCTTGGGATCCCCGTTGTCGTTGGCGTCGAACGTGCCATTGAACGTTTTGAAGATGGGGAAGAATTAACGTTGGACAGTGCACGGGGAGATATTTACAGAGGACATGCCAGTGTTTTATAAGCGTACAGGTCTCAGTAGGTTTTATCAGCCAAAGGAGGGATATTTTTGGCGAGGTTGTTTATCCTTTTGTTACTCGCAATCCCAATTATTGAAATCATCGTCATTTGGTTAGTCGGACGAGCACTTGGTTTTTTTCCTACGTTGCTCCTCTTGCTCCTCACAAGTGTGATCGGTGTATGGTTGGCGCGAAGAGAAGGCAGGCAAACATGGCAAGTGTTGCAACTGCAAATACAAAATCAGCAAACGCCGACGGGCATTGCCCTTGATGGCATCTGTATCCTTTTCGGAGGTTTTTTGCTTGTCGCCCCTGGTTTTCTCACCGACCTTCTAGGCTTTATGCTCATCCTTCCGTTTACGCGAACGTATATCAAAGGCTTCGTCCGCTATTTTTTCAATAAAGTGCTGATTAATCGAAATATCATGGTTATCCGACGGTGGTGAAAGCAGCCGTGGGTTCCCGCACGATATTTTGCGGTGTTGTCTTTCGTTAGAAAACTTGGCTTATCGCCAAGCCTTAATGGCGAAAGCCTTAGTTGCACTTATGCAGGAAAAAGTTTTATACTTTCTTACCTGCCAAAAAAGCATGAATCGCAATTTGTCGTAAAGAATAATGGCTATTCATTCACAAATCCTACAAAAATGTATATAATAGTGGATGGTGAAAAAACCGGCGGCAAAATGTAAAAGCGTGGCATTGGTTGTGTTAAATAGATGGACAAGCAGTTACGGTTAATGTTTACCTAGGTATCGGGAGATGTGTCCGCCGGTCATCGGATTCTCAGGTGTAAAGGAGAGGTTTTTTATGAGCCAAACGCGTGGCTTGGAAGGTATTGTAGCTACAACTTCGAGCGTAAGTTCAATTATTGACGATGTGCTCACATACCAAGGTTATCATATTGATGATCTGGCTAATTACTCGTCCTTTGAAGAAGTGGTATACTTATTATGGAATGGCAAGCTGCCGAACAAAACGGAGCTGGAGACATTCTCAAACGATTTAGTGGCTAATATGTCAGTGCCGAATGAGATATTTAATGATATGAAAGCCTATCCAATTGCTGAGGTACATCCGATGGCGGCATTACGGACAGCGGTTTCGCAATTGGGTCTTTACGACGAGGAAGCGGATGAAGTCGAAGAAGGCGCCGCAAAACGGATTGCCTTGCGCTTGCAGGCAAAGATTGCCGCGATCGTGGCCGGATTTGCAAGAATCCGAAACGGGAAAGCCCCTGTTAAACCAAAAGAAAATCTTGGCTATGCCGCAAATTTTCTTTATATGTTGAATGGCGAGGAACCGGAAGATGTTGCCGTTGATGCGATAAACAAAGCACTCGTCTTGCATGCGGATCATGAATTAAATGCATCCACATTTACGGCGCGCGTCTGTGTGGCGACATTGTCCGATTTTTACTCCGGAATCACCGCTGCCATCGGTGCATTGAAAGGTCCCTTGCATGGCGGCGCCAATGAACGTGTGATGGCGATGTTGAGCGAAGTCGGGGAAGTCAACCGCGTTGAAGATCATATTCAGGAATTGTTTGACCAAAAAGTAAAAATCATGGGATTTGGCCACCGGGTTTACAAAAACGGTGATCCGCGCGCGAAACATTTGCGTGACATGTCGAAGAAATTAACAACCATATCCGGAGAGACGAAATGGTATGACATGTCGGTGGCTATTGAGGAAAAAGTGGCCAAGGACAAAGGGTTGCTTCCGAATGTGGACTTCTATTCGGCATCTGTGTATCACAGTTTAGGCATTGACCATGATCTATTCACCCCTATTTTTGCTGTGAGCAGGACGGCAGGTTGGAACGCGCACATTCTGGAACAGTATGCCGACAACCGTCTCATTCGCCCCCGTGCGGAGTACGTCGGGCCGGACACGCAAAAATACATTCCATTGGGCGAACGTTCGTAGCGTGTGTTGATCCAGGCTTCAACTCTTATTGTAGTGCAGGGATTATGATAGCTACCAGGGCATGAAGTCATCCTTAGGTTGAAGTATCGGCGAGTTAAGCCGATGCGCGAGATTTAATTTTTTCTGGGAGGAATTTGAAATGGCTGAAAAAATTGCAGTAAATAACGGAAGATTAAATGTGCCGGACAACCCCGTCATTCCATACATTGAAGGAGACGGCACCGGTCCCGACATCTGGGCGGCAGCTTCCCGTGTCATCGATGCGGCTGTTGAGAAAGCCTATGACGGCAAGAAAAAAATCGATTGGAAAGAAATCCTCGTTGGCGGCAAATCGCACGATAAAACGGGTGAATGGCTCCCGGAAGAATCGCTAGAAACGATCCGCGAATACTTGATCGCGATTAAAGGTCCGCTTACGACGCCTATCGGCGGCGGCATCCGTTCCTTAAACGTGGCATTGCGGCAAAAACTCGACCTGTACACGTGTTTGCGCCCGGTTCGTCACTATACAGGCGTTCCTTCTCCGGTTAAACGTCCGGAAGAAGTGGACATGTCGATTTTCCGTGAAAACACCGAAGACATCTATGCGGGCATCGAGTTCCAGGAAGGCTCGGCAGAAGCGAAAAAAGTGATTGATTTTATTCAAAATGAAATGGGATCGGAAAACATTCGCTTCCCGGAGACGTCTGGCGTCGGCATTAAACCGATTTCCAAAGAGGGAACGGAACGCCTCGTTCGCGCTGCAATCCAATACGCCATTGACGA
Source organism: Salicibibacter cibi (assembly GCF_016495865.1). Lineage (NCBI taxonomy): Bacteria > Bacillati > Bacillota > Bacilli > Caryophanales > Bacillaceae > Salicibibacter > Salicibibacter cibi. The sequence continues at coordinate 3,060,777 of NZ_CP054706.1, read as the reverse complement.
AAATCGTAAAAGCGTAACCCTCGTTCATAAAGGAAATATCATGAAGTTCACGGAAGGTGCCTTCAAAGCCTGGGGCTTTGAGCTCGCAGAGCGTGAATTCGGTGATCAAGTGTTCACTTGGCAAACCTATGACGAAATTGTGGAAAAAGAAGGCAAAGAAGCGGCAAACAAAGCACAAGACGAAGCGGAAGCAGCAGGGAAAATCATCATCAAAGAAGCGATCGCTGATATTTTCTTGCAGCAAATTCTTACGCGCCCGAAAGAACATGATGTTGTTGCGACCATGAATTTAAACGGCGACTACATCTCTGACGCTTTGGCAGCCCAAGTTGGCGGCATCGGCATCGCACCGGGCGCGAACATTAACTATGATACCGGTCATGCCATCTTTGAAGCGACACATGGAACTGCCCCTAAATACGCGGGACAGGATAAAGTGAATCCATCATCGTTAATTTTATCCGGAGAATTGTTGCTCCGCCATCTTGGTTGGAATGAAGCTGCAGAACTCATCACCCAATCTATGGATGCGACCATTGGCAACAAAGTTGTCACGTATGATTTTGCCCGGTTAATGGATAACGCAACAGAAGTGAAATGCTCCGGGTTTGCGGATGAACTCATCAAGAACATGTAAGGATCCCCAAGGAGGCAGATCTAATGACGATTAAACGTAGAAAAGTATCTGTGATCGGCGGCGGCTTTACAGGCGCTACAACGGCCCTTAATGTTGCGCAACAAGAACTGGCAGACGTTGTCCTAGTGGACGTTCCGGATAAAGAGGGCCCAACGCAGGGGAAAGCTCTCGATATGCTTGAATCCACCCCTGTCGTAGGCGCAGATGTGAATGTGACCGGAACTTCCGATTACAAGGACACGGAGGGCTCTGATGTCGTAGTTATTACCGCAGGCATCGCCCGGAAACCGGGCATGAGCCGGGATGATCTCGTAAATACAAATGCCGGCATCATGAAATCTGTTACCGAGCAAATTGTAAAGCATTCACCTGATACGTACATTATCGTACTGACAAACCCTGCGGATGCGATGACATATGCAGTTTACCAGGCATCCGGCTTACCGAAAAACAGGGTGATCGGTCAATCAGGCGTTTTGGATACGGCTCGTTTCCGTGCGTTTATTGCCCAGGAATTAAGCCTGTCGGTGGAAGATGTGCAAGGTTTTGTGCTCGGAGGCCATGGCGACGACATGGTACCGCTGATTCGTTACTCAAGCGTTGGCGGTGTACCGTTAACGGACTTGATATCCCAAGACCGTATCGATAAAATCATTGAGCGCACACGCAAAGGTGGCGGAGAAATTGTTTCGCTGCTTGGCGACGGAAGCGCCTATTACGCGCCGGCCGCTGCATTAACGCAAATGGTTGAATCGATCATTAAAGACAAAAAACGTATATTACCGACGATTGCTTATCTCGAAGGCGAATATGGCTACAATGATCTTTATCTTGGTGTCCCGACCGTCCTCGGAGGGGACGGCGTCGAGCGAGTCATCGAACTGAATCTTACGGAAGAAGAAAAACAGGACCTCTCCACATCCGTGGATTCCGTAAAAAATGTCATGAAACTGTTGAAGTAAATGATGAAAGGCTGAACGTACTACGCGTTCAGTCTTTTGACATTCAATGAGGCCGATAAACGCGCATCATCATCGGGATAAAAATTTTGCATATGGGAAAGCATAAGCTGTGTTCCGGCGTTAACCTCCGATTTGGGAAAAGCCTTCAAGGTAAAGTCAAAGTACAACAATTGCAGGCGGAAAACAGTGTGTGTTAGGGGCCTAAATCGGGGTGTGAAGCCGAAAAAAGTAATCCAACCGCACGCGTTGGAACGTGAATCGCACCGTGAAGTCGAAAAAAGCGTTCCAACCACAGCTGCTGGACTGCGGATCGAAATGATTGATTGGACGTTGACGTTATCCTGGGAAAAGCCTTCCCTCTTATGGAAGTTTCCCTTTATGTGTGATACGATAGATGGAAAGTATAGTACATTCTTTTATGGTCATACTAAGCAGTAAAGATACAGCCTATGTTGAAAAAGGAGGAAACATTGTGCTTCCAAATATTGGCATTCCCAGTCTCATCCTCATCCTTTTAATCGCTCTCTTGATTTTTGGACCGAAAAAATTACCGGAAATCGGCGGCGCTTTCGGGAAAACACTGAATGAATTCAAAAAATCCACCTCGCAGATGATGGAAGATGACCCACCCGAATCGGAAAGAAAAGAAATCAATGAGGAAACGACGACCACGACGTCCGAATCCCAGAATCAGTCGTAAATCGAATATAATTAGGGATTGCTGAACAACTTGCAGTTATCAGCTGAAGCCGGGATGCCGCTTCCATGGCTTCGCTTTCCGCGGACGAACGGTCAAGCCTCCTCGCGCAAAACCGGCGCTGCGGGGCTTGACGCGTCCGTTTTTCCGCTGGAGTCTCGCCATTGCAGCACCGTCCCTCCGTACGTTGCCAGAAGTGCAAGGGTTTTTTTGCTTATAGGATGGATTTCCTTGCATCCAGCTTTGACAACACCAACGGAAAATGCTTATGTGCCAGTCTTTTTCCGTTATTCAGCAGTCCCTAATTATTTACAACCATCGCTTGCGGGCGGTGGTTTTGCATATGCCGAAGTCATGCAAACACATCTGTCAAATCTGCTCCACTTCAAATATCTCGGAACGTACCGTTTGGTGGGCATTCTTTATATAGGATTTGGTGTTTATAGGAAGGGGGATTAAGTTGTAGATGAAGTCATCAATTAATTCAAATCTCTGTTCCGATTATTCCGTTAACTCCAGAAATTCTTCATAAGTCCACCAATTGCCCGAAGAACGGTATTTTGCTCGTTCTTCAATGATAGTATTTTCGTCAATGCAGGGGGAGGTTCTGGAAATGTCCTCCCCGCTTTTCGTTACGATGATCTCTTCATTGGCACCCACGTATTTTAAGTATTTTTCGATTTCGCACTTTGGTTGAGGGCACCCTCACCTTTCCAGTATCTTTTCTTAGCTAATGCATTTAATATTGTTAGACATTTTTAGCTAATTAGGGAATGCTGAACAACTTGCAGCTATCAGCTGAAGCCGGGATGTCGCTTCCATGGCTTCGCTTTCCGCGGACGAACGGTCAAGCCTCCTCGCGCAAAACCGGCGCTGCGGGGTCTTGACGCGTCCGTTTTTCCGCTGGAGTCTCGCCATTGCAGCACCGTCCCTCCGTACGTTGCCAGAAGTGCAAGGGTTTTTTTGTTTATAGGATGGATTTCCTTGCATCCAGCTTCGACAACACCAACGGAAAATGCTTATGTGCCAGTCTTTTTCCGTTATTCAGCAGTCTCTAATTAATCAACTTAGCTTAATAAATTAGATAAATGGCTAACAATAGTGGGCGGTTCCTTCGTGCTCGTCTAGCCGAATTTCGAAAATCAAGCAGCATTCTTCATTTTAATCCTGATCATTTGATTTAGCTAATTGGTTGTGAACAGATCGCTGGTTTATTTAAAATGTTGTATAATAAAGATAAAGTCCGAAACTTTCTTCCAGGAGATGATTGTATGAAGAAGCTTGAAGGTCAAATTGCGGAAATAATGAAAGGAATCATCCACGATGGTGACACGGTTATTGAAATAGATGGAAAGAAATATTACCTATATCTAAGTGAAGAACCAGAAACAACGGTTGCAGAAGATGTTGAAGCAGATCCGGAACTAAAACAAAAATTACTTCAAGCAAAAAAGGATATATTGGATGGAAAAACTTATACGACAGAAGAAGTTATGAAAATGATTGATCAGGGAGAAGTTTAAATGAAGTTAGAATGGACTGAGCAATCATTAGTAGGCTTTCGCAATATTCGCAGTCGCCACTTTACTTGGATTGAAACAAAGGAATACAAAAAACGTTTGCTCAAAAACATTAAAGAAAAAGTCTCTCTCTTAGGTACAAGCGTACCAGTCGGAAAATGATGGATGGGAAGGCAGTTATAAAATCATCATTGATCAATTTATTGTTTATTATTCGTTTTAAGAGGATCGAGAAACATGTTATATAGAATACTTTAAACACTCGAGCCAGCACAGATGAAGTTGGAAACAAAGTATGGATGACCTTGACGTAGTTTATTGTGTGTTGACAAATTCATTACAAAAAGTTACTATATTTTTGACAAGTTAACTATGGTTGAGATGTTGAGAGACCTATACTTTTTTAAGCCTTTGCATTTTAAAAGTGCTTATTAAAGTATAGGTTTTTTTTGGCATTTAGAAAGGAGGTCTTGATTGCTATAGTTGAAAACGCTTCAAATAGGGGTTCTGATCCAGTAATAATCTACTATTCAGCGACTCCTATCTTTCCAAATATCTTATTTTGTGTCACGACTCAAAGGAGAATACTAAATGAAAAAGAATAAGGTCAAAATTATATTTGTTTTATCCATTGTTCTAATGGCAGTGGGCTCTTTATCAGCTAGCATGTTTCATAGTGATAATGGAGAAATTGATATATCAGATGTTAATATTGTTACAGAGGATGGTGCCGAGCTTAGAGCGATGCTTTATGTGCCCGAATCTGCAACTGACAGCGAATCTGTCCCTGCAGTAGTAGCCGCTCATGGTTACAATAATACAGCGGAAATGCAATCTACTAACGCCATCGAATTAGCGCGTCGCGGCATGGTTGTCATTTCCCCGGATGCGTATGGTCACGGATTATCTACATTTCCTGACGATGACATAAACAATGGGATTGTGAATGATCAGGGTGTCTATTCTGCTCTACAATATCTTGGTACACTTCCTTATGTAGATGTTGATAGAATAGGTATGGTTGGTCACTCAATGGGTGGAGACAACTTACAATTTGCTGCACTTCAAGCATTTGAAAAACAAGAAAATGATCCATCAATTGTCACCCCCAATGCATTACTCCCTACCTCACAATCATTTTTGGTAAATGAAGAGAACGAGGAGCTTATGTATTCTGATTACCCCGTTAATTTGGGCGTGGTATTTGGTCAATATGATGAATGGACTGAAGGCATGTGGGACGTAGAGAAAGGAAGCGACATTAATATCACGTCAACTGCAGAGGCAGGAATGGGATTCACCGGAGCGGAATATGGCGCTTATTATCATTACGGTGACGAGGGTGAAATTGATCGCTCCTCAGCAATTCAAGCAGCTGACGACAACAATTTACGGGTTATTTATCAACCTTCAATCAATCATCCTAGAATGACAGATTCCCATCAAGCTGCGAATGATATTATAGATTTTTTTGACATAACATTACTGCAAGGTGAAGATTCTGTTACAAATCAAGTTTGGCATTGGAAGGAGATCTCGACAGGTGTTGCACTGATAGGTTTCTTTTTGTTTATTCCTACTTTTGGTCTGTTATTATTAAAACTCCCTTTCTTTAATACGATTATCAGGCCTGAACCTAGTTCACTTAGTATAATAAGTAATACTAAGTCGAAACTAACCTATTGGTTATTATTGCTTGTAGGTTTAATACCTACTCCATTTATTTATATGTGGGCAATGGGTTATCCTATTGGTATGAAGCCGTTGGACCGTTATATTCCGACAATATTCCCGGTAAATGACATCTTTCCAATGCCTGTAATGAACGGTCTTGTAATATTTAATATCGTTAGTGGAATTATAGCACTTGGTTTATTTATTGCGACATTTTATTTTATCGCCAGGAAAAACGGCTCGAAATTAAAAGATATAGGCGTTCAACTTCCATTGATTCAAGTTTTTAAATCATTGATTTTGGCCGTTATTGTTTTTGCAAGTGCCTATGTATTTCTATCGCTAGCAAACTATTGGTTTCTTACTGATTTCAGATTTTATGTACTAAGTTTGAAAACGATCACCCCTGAAAAAGTCGGGATGTTGCTTGTTTATTTACCATTTTTCGCTTTTTATTTCATCATCAGCAGTCTTACTTTTAACCTTTCAACGAGAATAAAAGGTGCTAAAGAATGGAAAAATGTAGGGCTAATTTTAATAGCCAGTTGTGCCAGCTTGGTCATCTTTTCATTTTTAGACTATCTGGCATTATATACGACAGGTGTCAAGTTATTCCCAGCAGTCCCTTACCCGGAAGGTACAACTTCTGCACTTGCAGGGGTGATACTCTTTGGACTACTATTCATCCTGCCGATTGCAGCATTGTACGCAAGAATATTCTTTAAGGAAACTGGTTCTATCTGGGTAGGTGGATTCATTAATTCATTTATCGTTACTTTTTTTGCTCTATCCAATACGGTGGTTGCTGCTGGAAGTCTGTGATCCAATTGTTGACAGTGGTTTTGGGTTAGTTTTGTATGTACTGCTTTTAGGATAAAAAAGCATTCCTGTTAGGGGGAATTTTGAGCTTTGAACACAAAAGAGCCCCCTTGGTATAGTACGGAGTGTCTGATGATCACTCATCGACCTCTAAATTGATAACTACCAAGGAGGACTCATCATGAATGATACACAAAATGAAAAGCTCGCTCAAATCACCCCTGAAACACTCATCATTGACGTCGACATTGCCAAGAACAAATATGTTGCTCGTGCCATTGATGATCGCGGCTTCGAGTTTGGGAAGCGCGTCGCGTTCTCTAACGATCGTGATGGCTTTGAAAAGTTTCTACGCTGGGTTGAAGATCATCAAGCGAACCATCAAAAAACGCACATGGTGGTAGGCATGGAGCCCACCGGCCACTACTGGTTTAGCTTGGCGGATTATCTTGACTCGTGCGGCCATCAGCTGGTGTTGGTCAATCCCATGCACGTCAAACGTCTCAAGGAAATCGATGATCATTCACCAAGTAAAAATGACACGAAAGATGCGATGGTGATCGCTAAACAGGTGAAAGACGGGCGATACTCTCCCCCAACCTTTCTCCCCCAAGCTATTGCGGGAATGACACATCGTGGAAGCATGGAAAGCGCACACGCAGCGACACACAGGATTCGCCCGTGCCCAAAAGCTACATGAAGCTGCTAAAAAAAGTGTCGGCATCACCGAAGGACTTCGCTTTGCCCGCCAGAAATTAGACGCGTTACTGGATCAGTATGATCTTTATGCCCGGCAACTCGAGCCATTGGAAGCGCAATTGACCGAACAGCTCGAGCATCTCCCTGGCGCCGAACAAATAAGGGAGATCAAAGGCTTAGGTGATATGACGATTGCCGCTTTCTTTGCCGAGGTTGGGGAGTATCGGAGGTGCGCCCAAGCGCAAGCCGCGTAATTAAGGCAGAAAGCAACTCAACCATCTCTTGTGACGTCTTGTCAATGATAGACAAACACCAACAGTGCCGAGGCGGCGTCCATTTTATCCATTCCGGGTTTAGACCCAGCAAAGGAGCATAGCCGCCCCCACCACATGGATACGCCGGACGAAGGAATGTGTGGATCATCAACCATCCAGAGATAGATGGGAGGTTAAGCGACCATCTATGACGTGGGCGAATGTAAACGCACGGTTATCCTAATTTACCCAACCCCTAGGGGTTGGGTAAGAGGATGGATTTCTTATTGAATATAATTCCTTTTGTTCAATAATATTCATCTAGCGAAGGGCGCACTCTGGTGCTACAAAATCCTAAGGGCATGAAATTCTAAGAAATCAAGAGCATATGGAAGAATATTTAATTAAAAAGAGGGAGGAGGAAATCTCATGGAAAAAAAACACATTCTAGCGATTGATCAAGGGACGACAAGCACACGGGCGATTTTGTTTGACGGAGAAGGTCAGGAAGTCCACTCGGTACAAAGAGAATTTACACAGCATTTTCCAAAGCCCGGTTGGGTGGAGCATGACGCGAATGAAATTTGGGGTTCTGTCCTTGCGGTTATCGCCGGTCTTTTTACAGAAGTGGACATTCAACCGGATGAAATCGCCGGTATTGGGATTACGAATCAGCGGGAGACAACGGTTGTCTGGGATAAACATACGGGTCGGCCGATTTACCATGCGCTCGTGTGGCAGTCCCGGCAAACAGAACCGATTGTGGATCATTTGAAGGAAAAGGAATTCAATGAAACGTTTAGACAGAAAACAGGTCTTTTGCTCGATCCTTATTTTTCGGGAACAAAAGTAAAATGGCTGCTCGATAATGTCGATGGCGCCCGAGAAAAAGCAGAGAATGGAGATCTGTTATTCGGTACCATTGATACGTGGCTTATTTGGAAGCTAAGCGGAGGCGTGGCACACGTGACGGACTATACGAACGCCGGGCGTACGCTTATGTTTAATATTCATAACTTGCAATGGGATGAAGAACTTCTCGATATTTTAGACGTGCCGAAAAATATGCTCCCTGAAGTGAAATCTTCGTCGGAAGTATATGCGGACACCGTTGATTACCATTTTTTTGGCTCGAAAGTGCCGATTGCTGGCGTAGCCGGAGATCAGCACGCGGCTTTATTCGGGCAGGCATGTTTTGAAAAAGGGACAGTGAAAAATACGTACGGCACGGGTTGCTTCATTTTGATGAACACGGGTGAAGAGGCAGTCACGTCCGAGAACGGGTTGTTGACGACGATCGCCTGGGGGATCGATGGAAAAGTCGAGTATGCGTTGGAAGGCAGTATTTTCGTAGCGGGCTCTGCCGTGCAATGGCTGCGGGATGGCATAAATATGATTGAACATTCGCCGGATAGTGAGGATTTTGCTATGCGTGTACCTTCGTCTGAAGGTGTATATTTTGTGCCTGCTTTCGTGGGGTTAGGCACCCCTTATTGGGACAGTGCCGCACGTGGAGCGATGTTCGGGATTACGAGGGGAACGGAAAAAGCGCATATCGTCCGGGCAACCCTGGAATCTTTGGCCTATCAAACGAAAGATGTCATGGCAGCGATGGAAAAAGACGCAGGCATCCCCTCGACAAAGTTGCGCGTGGACGGCGGTGCCGCTGAAAACAATTTCCTCATGCAATTCCAGAGTGACCTCCTTAATGCACCGGTAGAACGGCCGACCATCAGTGAAACAACAGCCTTGGGGGCTGCTTATTTGGCAGGTTTAGCAGTCGGTATCTGGAAAAGCAAAGAAGACATCGCGAATAAATGGAAAGTGGATCGATCATTTGAACCGGCCATGGAAGAATCGGAGCGTAGAGAACTGTATGATGGTTGGAAAAAAGCCGTGGAAGCGACGATGGTGTTTAAGCCGGAGAAACCATGATGTATAAAAAAGAAGACCATAGAGGTGGCTGAACTTAGTTTCAAAGTCGCCCTATGGTTTTTTACGGATTCTGACAAGTGTCATATCATTGTAATAAAATCATAATATTAAGTAAATTGGCAATCAGGTAATGGCGCGATATAGCACTGAACGATTGAGAAAGGGGTGTCGACAATGGCAGAGAATAATACGAATCCAGAAAATCATAACAATGAAGAAAAGTCGAAGGAAGGAATTAGCCGTCGGGCGTTTATTAAGAATACTAGCCTAAGTATGGGAGTTTGCTCGACTGGGTTTTAGCCAATAAAAGTAATGATACTAATATTAGGATTATTTTTTGGATAACTTGATTGTTTTTCTCATCGTTTATTCATTTCTGATCGGCTCGAGAGCCATTCATTTTGAAATGATGATTATCGCGCAGCAGTCATTCTTTTCTTGATGACAACGTTATCGATTTGATTTACTTTGTTGTTTCATCGCCATGATGTTTTTGAGATCTTTGGGTGAATAATTGGAACAGATGTTTATTTTTAAATTATTGATTTTTTATCTGACGTCTTTCTTATTACACCACTCATATTACTATATGAGCTTGGCATATATGTTTCTTAAATCGTGCATCATAAAAAAGCAATACCATGGCTGAAGAACACATACGATCTCCTCAGAACTAATGAAAATGAGTGTGACACAAGTGGCATATCATTGCAATACGATCATAGTAGTAAATAATAAAACGGCAAAAAGATAACAGGTAGATAAATTATGTATCTATTATGAAAATGAATTGTTCAAGCGTAGATACAATGATGAGTGTTACCCAGATAAAGAAAGGAGTGGATCACCACTTCAAGGAAGCAATACCCATATGAATATGTTAGAAAAATAGCCGTTAATAACCTACGGGGAGGGAGAAAATATGGCGGAAAAAAATGATGATAAACAGACAGATGTTAATCAGTCGTTATCGAATAGTGATGAAACAACTAATTCATCTTCAAATGAAGGAATCAGTCGACGTACATTTATTAAAAATACGGGACTCGTAGCCGGAGGAGTTGTCGGCGGAGGAGTTTTAGGCGGAGTTCTTGGAAACCAATGGTTTGCCGGAACAGACACTGAGACAGCTGGAGAAGCTGAAACAGATGGCGAGTCTAATAATTTTCAAGAAGCTAGAATGTTTTTCAGCCGGGATGAAGATTTTAATATTTTAAATGCGGCTGTCGAACGAATTTTCCCCGAAGATGAAAATGGTCCCGGGGCGATTGCCTTAGGTGTTCCATATTTTATTGATAAACAGTTGGCAGGGAGTTGGGGTTTAAACGCAAAAGAGTATATGCGTGGTCCCTTTCAAGAAGGTGAACCTGAACAAGGATATCAATCGAGAATGAGAAGAAATGAGCTCTTTATTGTAGGGCTCAGAAGGATCAATGAAGTTAGTGAAGAGCAATGGCAAGAAAAATTTGTTGATATAGAAATAGAACAGCAAGATGAAGTTTTGATGGCTTTTGATAATGGGGATGTGGAGATGAAAGGAGCCTCATCCGCACTATTTTTTTCATTGCTTAGAAATGTAACGCTTGAAGGTGTATATTCTGATCCTCTTTACGGGGGAAATAGAAATATGGAGGGTTGGCGCATGAAGGAATACCCAGGTGCTCAGCCTGCTTATATCAATGTCATTGAAGATGAAGAATTTATAGAAACGGAACCTCTGAGTCTTAGAGACCATCATTAGGCTACTAACAATTCTTTGGAGGGATAAAATGCCAGAACAATTAGATAAAGTTGAAGTCCTTGTCGTAGGGAGCGGTTGGGCTGGTGGTATCGTGAGTGCCGAAATGGCCAAAGAAGGTTATGACGTTGTCTGTTTAGAACGAGGGGAAGAAAAATCTGTGGAAGATTATATGCATGTGAAAGATGAATTACGTTTTACATCGCGTCATGAAATGATGCAAGACTTATCTAGTGAAACGGTCACTTCACGGCATAAACGAAACATTACGGCCTTGCCGGTACGAATGCAAGATGACATGAATGTAGGTAATGATGTAGGCGGAGGGAGTGTCCATTGGTCAGGGGTGACTTTTCGATTCCTGCCTTATGATTTTGAGATCCACACCCAAACTGTTGATCGCTACGGTGAGGAGAAAATCCCTGAAGGGATGACTATCCAAGATTGGGGCATTTCTTATGAAGAACTTGAGCCTTATTATGATCGTTTTGAAAAAACGGCAGGAATATCCGGTGAACCTAATCCGCTAGGTCCTGATCGTTCTGATGATTATCCTAATCCTCCAATGGTTGAAACCCCTAATATTCGATTATTTAGAGATGCAGCTGAAAATCTCGGCAATCACACATATATGCTTCCTGCAGCCAATAGCACGACAAATTATGAAAATCCCGACGGACAGAACGTTGCTCAATGTCAGTATTGTGCTTTTTGCAGTGCTTATGGATGCGATTATGGCGCAAAAGGAGATCCTATTGTAACAGTACTTGCTACCGCTGAGGAAACCGGGAACTTTGAATTACGAGCAAAATCCAATGTGCGTCGTGTAAATTACGATGGAGAAAAAGCGACGGGTGTGATCTATGAGGATGCGACTACCGGTATTGAGTATGAACAACCGGCTGATGTTGTTGTTCTTGGCGCCTTCACGTTTACCAATACACGCCTTTTACTGCTGTCTGAAATCGGTACTCCATATAATCCTGACACTGTGGAGGGTGTCATCGGCAAAAACTTTACTGGACATTTTTTGAGCAAATATGGTGCAGTAGCTTTTTTTAACGATCGAAAGTTTAACCTCCATATGGGTGCTGGAGCTTTAGGTGCGGGGTTTGATGATTATGCTGGAGATTATATTGATCACACAGATCTGGATTTTTTGCATGGAGGAGAAGTAGAAATTCGACAGTATGGCGACGGACCGATCGATAACAATGCAGTTCCAGAAGGGACGCCAAATTGGGGACAGGAATTTAAAGAGAAATCATTGTATTATACAAACCGAAATTTGAGAGTCCATTTTCAAGTGGGGACACTTCCGTGGAGTTTTAATTATCTGGATCTCGATCCAACCTACAAGGATCAATATGGAGATCCGCTTCTTCGTGTGACAAATGAATATACCGATCAAGATCGTAATCTAATGAGCTATGGTGTAGAGGTATGTCGAGAAGTTGCTGAAGAAATGGGGGCGGATATTGTAGATGCAGAAGAAATTTCCGAAGAATTTGATAATACTTTCACAGGAGGACATTATGCCGGAGGGGTAATAATGGGTGATGATCCGGAAACTTCTGCCGTCAATAACTATTTACAAATGTGGGACGCAGAAAATCTGTTTGTCGTAGGAGCATCTGCGTTTCCACACTTCGGAAATTATAATCCAACAGGTACAGTAGGAGCTCTAGCTTATCGTGCAGCGGAAGGCATTGAGGAATATTTGAACAATGGTGGAGGTCAATTAGTGAGCAGTAAGAATTCGACGCAGAAAGCTTAATATTTGGTAGATTTTTATAAAGAAAGTGGGCGAATGATATGGGTGGTGTAGGAACGATTGGCATACCCGGGTTAATCCTTATATTGTTAATAGCGTTACTGATTTTTGGTCCCAAAAAATTGCCACAGATTGGTTCTGCTTTTGGTGAAACATTATCGGCTTTTAAGAAATCCACCAACCAGATCATGGATGATGTGAATCTACAGGGTGATGAGGAAGAAGAGGCAAAAAAAGAGGAATCTCATGAAGCCAAGGAATCAGAGAGTACACAAAAAGAATAAGTATCGTTAATGAATTCAAAGATGGGAACAGGAGTAAGCGGATAGATAATGAGAAATAGTAAAAGTTAAAAATATATCAAAGATAATAAACAATGATAGTTAATTCCGTGGCATGGTTATTCGCATATTCCTGTTTCTAGCTGTTGCCCCTGTTGTTTTGATTCTTTATCTGATGTCTTTCTTAAACTACTCATATTGCTATATGATTTTTGCATACATGTTTCTCAAATCGTGCGTTAGAAAAAAGCAACACCATGGTTGAAGAATACATATGATCTCTTCAGAGAATGGGTTTAAGACAAGTGGCATATCGTTGCAATACGATCATAATAGTAAATAATAAAGCGGTAAATAGATAATGGTCAGGGAAATTAAACATTGTGACGCTTGTTGCGAAAGTTAACTAAATGAAAGAAGGGAGTGGATCAATGCCCATTCAAGGAAGCAATACACATATTAATATGTTAGAAAAATAGCCGTTAATAACCAAAGCTATCGGGAGGGAGAAAATATGGTGGAAAAAAATGATGATAAACAGACAGATGTCAATCAGTCATCATCGAATAGGGATGAAACAGCTGCTGCATCTTCAAATGAAGGAATCAGCCGACGTACATTTATTAAAAATACGGGACTCGTAGCAGGAGGAGTTGTCGGCGGAGGAGTTCTAGGCGGAGTTCTTGGAAACCAATGGTTTGCCGGAACAGACACTGAGACAGCTGGAGAGGCTGAAACAGACGGCGAGTCTAATAATTTTCAAGAAGCTAGAATGTTTTTTAAACGTCCGGAAGATTTTCAAGTACTTAGTGCAGCAGTGGAGCGTATTTATCCTGAAGATGATATTGGACCTGGCGCAATCGCTTTAGGTGTTCCATATTTTATTGATAAACAACTGGCGGGGGAGTATGGTTTTAACGCACGTGATTATATGCAAGGTCCATTTTATGAGGGGGCACCCACTCAAGGAAATCAAAGCTCGATGAACCGTCGAGATGTTTTTTTGCAGGGAGTCCGGTTGATTCAGTCCATCGCTAACGAAAATTTCAATACAGCTTTTTTTGACCTCGAAGGAGAGCAACAAGACGAAATCTTGGAAGCATTTGAGAATGGGGAACCAGAAATGCCAGGTATGGATTCGGCGGCTTTCTTTGAGGTTTTGCGTGATGCGACATTAAGAGGCGCATACTCTGATCCTGTGTACGGTGGCAATCAAAATATGGATGGCTGGCGCATGAAGGAATATCCAGGTCCTCAAATGGCGTATATTCACATGATTGAAGATGATGAATATCAGGATATGGAACCGGTAAGTTTACATGATCACAATTAATTTTCGAACAAGGGAGGCTTATTATGGCTACAGAATTACCACATAAGCAAGCTGTGATTATTGGCGTTGGATGGGCAGGTGGCATCATAGCAGCAGAGTTAGCGAAACAAGGCTTTGAAGTTTTGGGTCTTGAACGTGGGGAAGAACGTACGGTTGACGACTTTACTATGCCTAAAGATGAATTAAAATACGCATTAGATTATGATCTTATGCAAGATCTTTCAAAAGAAACGATAACGATGCGTAATGATGAAGACATGCGTGCTTTGCCCATGCGTCAACTTGGTTCATTTTTGCTTGGAAGTGGACTAGGTGGGGCGGGAGTTCATTGGAATGGTGTTTGCCCTAGGTTCTTTCCTTATGACCTTGAAATTCGCTCCCAAACCATTGAACGTTATGGAGAAGATAAGATTCCAGAGGACATTACGTTGCAAGATTGGGGCATGACGTATGAAGAGCTTGAACCTTATTATGACATGTTTGAAAAAACGCTTGGGGTTTCCGGGGAAGATAATGAAATGACACCGCCTCGTTCTGATGATTATCCGACCCCTCCTATGCTTGAGACACGGGCAATGAAACTTTTTAAAGCGACAACAGATGAAATGGGCTATCATCCCTACATTCAACCATCAGCGAATTTATCTGAACAATATACCAATCCGGATGGGCAAACGATTGAACAATGTAAATATTGCGCATTTTGTGAAAGGTTCGGGTGTGATTATCAAGCCAAAGCAGATCCCCTTATTACGGTTATTCCAACTGCCAAAGAAACGGGCAATTTTGAAATTCATACACATGCAAATGTTCGTTCAATATCGCAAGACGGGGATATCGCTGACGGGGTTTATTTTATCGATGAAACGACAAAACAAGAATACTTTCAACCGGCAGATATTGTTATTTTAACAGCCTATGTCATGAATAACGTCCGGTTGCTTTTACAATCCGAAATTGGTGAACCATATGATTCCGAAACACAAGACGGAGTGATTGGCAAGCATTATTGTTACCAAATTGGGGCTGGAGCTACTGGGATGTTTGAGAATGAAAAATTCAATCTTTACGCTGGGGCAGGGGCACTAGGGATGAGAATCGAAGATTATAACGCGGACAACTTTGATCATAGCGACCAGGACTTTCTTCATGGGGGTGTATTAACTTTAGGCCAAAGCGGAAACCGACCTATCGCAACAAATCCTGTACCTCCTGATACAAAATCATGGGGAAGCGATTTTAAACAGGCTTCTATCCATTATTTCCCCCGTACGCTATCGATAGGAACTCAAGGGGCAAGTTTACCTCATCGATATAACTATTTGGATCTTGATCCAACGTACACGGACCAGTATGGAGATCCCTTATTACGCATGACTTATAATTTTACTGACCAAGATCGTAAACTAGCTGAACACCAGGCAGAACGAGCCGCAGAAATTATGGAAAATATGGGGGCCGACATTGTGACACCAAACAACGACACAGAGGGTGACTACGACATTGTCCCTTACCAATCAACACACAACACTGGTGGGGTAATTATGGGGGAAGATCCGGAAACTTCTGCCGTTAATAATTATTTACAGATGTGGGATTGTGAGAACATGTTCGTTGTTGGTGCGTCAGCATTTCCCCATAATAGTGGCAATAATCCTACACCAACGGTAGGTGCATTAGCTTATCGTGCAGCGGAAGGCATTGAGGAATATTTGAACAACGGTGGAGGTCAATTAGTGAGCAGTAAGAATTCGACGCAGAAAGCTTAATATTTGGTAGATTTTTATAAAGAAAGTGGGCGAATGATATGGGAGGTATAGGAACGATTGGCATACCAGGGTTAATCCTTATATTGTTAATAGCACTTCTGATTTTCGGTCCCAAAAAATTGCCACAGATTGGTTCTGCTTTTGGTGAAACATTATCGGCTTTTAAGAAATCTACCAACCAGATCATGGATGATGTGAATCTACAGGACGATGAAGAATAAAAGGCTAAAAAGGACGAATCGGCAGCTTCGAAAGAGAATGAATCAGTTAATTGGAAAAACGATTAATAATAGATAAATTTAGATTTCCGGGAGTGATCGAATGGTTAATAATCAAACAACAGATCAAACAGCGATAGAACATTATGGTGAACTACGTGGTATGATTATTCGATCACTTCTATTTTTAGGTATTGCCCTCGTTGTTATGGTCATTTTGATGCATTGGCTGATCCCGTATTTGACATCTCACGCTTCCACAGGAGAAACTTCTCTAGTTTTGTTAGGCCCAATGGAAGTCATGCGTATTTACTTTCTTGTAGGATTGGTACTGGCCATTGGTTTTTCTATCCCTTATGTAGGTTATGAAATATGGAAATTTGCTCGCCCGGCTTTAACCGAGAAGGAAAGCAAAATGGTTTTGACCTATATCCCGGGAAGCGCCATTTTATTTGTTCTAGGTTTACTTTTTGGATATTTTATTGTTTTTCCCATCGTGTATTCATTCTTGATCGGACTGGGAGCCATTCATTTTGACATGATGATTACCGCGCAGCAATATTTCTCTTTCTTGCTTATGACAACGTTGCCGATAGGTTTTGTATTTCAATTGCCGATCGCCATGATGTTTTTGACGTCTTTGGGGGTGTTTGTCCCCGAGCAAATGCGCAAGGTTCGTAAATATGCTTATTTTGGAATGGTTGTTTTTTCTGTTCTTATCACACCTCCTGATTTCGTGTCGGATGTTTTGCTTATTATCCCCCTCATATTGTTGTATGAGTTTGGGCTATATGTTTCACAAATTGTGCATCGGAAAAAAAGAAGCACAATGACGGCAGAACAGACTTAATTTCTTATAAATAGCAAAAGGCAGGGGAGGGATTATGACAATCATAAAATATCTTACTATTTTAATCATTACCGGTTTCCTATCATTGTCATTTATGTCTATAACATCTGCGCACTCGTATGTAGAAGAGTCTGATCCTGCCGAGGATTCCAGTGTTGATGAAGACATCGATACTATTACCCTCATCTTTGATGCGGGCATCGAATTGGCAACGAAGGCCACTGTTTTCGATGACGAAGGAGAAGAATATGAAATCACCGATGAAAGCGTGGAAAGTCCGGAATATAGTGCGACCCTTGTTGGGCCGTTGCCTTCAGGTGATTATACGGTAGAATGGGAAGCGCTCGGGGAAGATGGGCATACAACCGAAGGTGAAGTCGCATTCACGATTGACATCGATGAAGCCATTGATGAGGAGGAAGAAGCAGAAAATGGAACTGCAAACGTCGAAGAAGGGAAGTCGGGTGAGGAAGAAGCGAGTGAAGAAAATACAACGACCGAAGATGCTTCAACCCAAGAAGAAGAAACCGCTGCGGCCGAAACGACCGATGAGGGCGGCACGGGTTGGATGATAACCGCTGTTCTTGCACTCATCATTATCGGTGCTGTCGTTTTCATTATTACCCGCAGGAACAAAGCGTAGGCAATGGTTATCCTTGCAGACGCTGCTCTCTTTCTCGCACTTTCCGTTTTTGTTGGCGTTCATATTTTAGAGGGTATCTCAGGGAACAACCGGCCTAAGCTGCGTCTCCCATCTTTTCTTATTGCGTTGCTTGCGATCGCACTAATTGTTTTCAGCTTCATCCCTTTCGGAATGATTGCCGAACAGACGGCGAGTCTTTCTCAGGACCCTTTTCCTACGGCACTTGGGTCTGTCCTGTTGGACTTCAACATCGGGCAAGGGTTTATTGTTTTTGTCTTGTTTCTTGCGATCACGTTGATCGCCCGTTCCACCCTGAAGGAAAAACGCTGGCTCCTCTTGCTCCCCATACTGGGCATGATTTTGGCATCGGCATGGAGTTCACATCCGGCCTCCCTTTCGAATCTGGGATATTTCTTTGACGTGATTCATATGGCTGCAGCCATGGCCTGGACAGGGGTATTGCTCGTTGTCGGATTTTTTTCCACCGGCGATGATCGCTGGCTTCGTTTTTTTCATTGGTTCACCCCATTTGCCATAACGATGGTGCTATTGTTATTTGCCAGCGGATTGGGGATGCTCACGTTAATCACTCCGGAATATACGAACAGTTGGCTGCTTTCCTACGGGCAATGGCAATTGCTCAAGCATTTGTTGTTTATCCCGCTCGTTTTTTATGGTTTTGCCCATGGTTTTATCATGAAAAAAAGACTGGCCAATGGAACAAATCGCACACCACGTTTTTCGTTGCGAATGGAAAGTGCTGTGCTCGCGTTTGTCTTCATCGTTACAGCAGTGATGGCTGAGCAAGAACCCCCGCACGGCGTATTGGAAACATTGGAATATACGAACATGTCTGAGCTCGCGATGCAAATGATTACAACGGAATTTTCTGCAGGAGAAATCGTGACCTGGAATATGAGTTTTCCAACGTTTTTGTTGATTGTGGCAACAGGGACAGTTCTTGCCTCTTTTATTTATAGTGTTGGCAAGATGGAGTCTGCTAGGTTCGCTCCGATCCATATCGTTTTATTTGTATTGATTGCCTACACGGGGATCATGTTAAGTGCAGATGTGGAAACAACAACCGAAGACACGTCCGGGGAATCCACGATGGAAATTGAATTATTAAATGATACACAGGGTACTGTCGGAGACGAATATCTCCTGCAAGCAGAAGTTACACTGGAAGGACAGCCGATCGAAAATGCGGATGTCATATACTTTGAAGTTTGGCCTGAAGAAGATGATGTAAACAAGGGCACCATTATTCATGCTGAACACGAGAGCAATGGGATATATACAGCCGATTATACTTTTGCAGAGGCAGCAAATTACTATGTGCAAATACATGTCACTGCTGATGGTATGCATCGTAACCCTGTACACGAAGTTGAGGTTGGTCAATGATTTCTTCTAAGGAGCCATTTTTTAGATCATTTTAAATATAATTTTAGAATGGTAGTTGACAGATATGTGAACGTAATATATAGTAAGAATTAATTAAATAATGTAAGGGATTACATTAGGAATATTAGGGCAGAGATGAGGAGACGACCCTAACAATCTATGTGGAAAGTCTATTTCCTATAGTTTGTTGTGGTCGTCTTTTTATAGTTTTATGTGAAAGTGGAAAAAACAAAAGGGGGAGTATCAATGAATTTGAGCAAAAAGACAATGACAATGGGAATAATGTCTGTAGGATTTTTAACAGTACTGTCGGCATGTGGTGGTGGGGAAGGATCGGGAGTTACTTTGTATTCACCGGAAACACCCGAAATGTCTGAAGAATTGGCAGAAGCCTATGAAGAAGAACACGGAGAGTCAGTAAACGTCGAGTATGCAGGAACGAATGTACTTGTCAATCAAATGATGGCTGAAGCGGATAATCCTCAAGCTGATGTATGGTATGGCGGTGGGGGCTTCATGCCTTTTGAAAATGCTGTAGAACAAGGGTTATTAGAATCTTACCAACCTGAAGCGGCAAGCGATTGGGATGTAACTGAAGATGACATAAGAATGCGACATGAAGACTGGCAGTATGTAGGGATAGAATTATTTGCGCTTGGATTTGCATATAATCCGGATCTGGTCTCCGAAGATGAACTTCCGGAAACGTGGGATGATCTGCTTGATGAACGTTGGGAAGGTGAACTCCAAATGCCTAATCCCGCTGCTTCTGGCACATCAACGTTACTTGTTCTCAGTCAATTACTAGATAAAGGAGAAGATGAAGGCTGGGAATACTTTGATGAACTGGTTGAGCAAATGAATGCGATGCCGGATTCTGGCCTTTCACCTACAGAGGCTGTGACGACCGGAGAAGCGTCTATCGGTATTGGGTTTGATTTTATGGCTTATCAAATGAAGGATAGAGGAGAAACGGTTGATTTTCATGTTCCGGAATCGACTCCTGTTTTAGTAAACCCTGCTGCTGTAGTGGAAGATGGACCCAATCCTGAGGGTGCAGAACAGTTTATGGAATTTCTTCTTTCTGAAGAAGGACAGCAAATTAAAGCAGACTGGGGACATATTCCTTTACATCCCGATGTTGATTCACAAACTCCTCTTGATGCTGAAAGCTTAGAGGATCACTCTATGGACCTTGATATCGATTTTATAAATGAAAATTATGATGATGCTCGTGATGAATGGCAATCAAGATACCAATAGCAACAAAAAAAGGTGTGAAGATCATGGGTTCGATAACAGTAAACAATTTAGTTAAATATTATGACGATGTAGAAGCACTGAAAGGTGTGGACCTAAATATTGAGGAGGGCGAGTTCTATGCCCTCTTAGGTCCATCAGGATGTGGAAAAACCACAACGATGCGCTGTATAGCTGGTTTTGAAGACATGACTGACGGAGAAATATATATTGGGGGCGAATTGGTTAACCAAGTTCCTGCCAATCGACGTGACTGCGGAATGGTCTTCCAAAGTTATGCGCTCTTTCCGCATTATAATGTATTTGAAAACGTTGCTTACAGTTTGACTATTCGTGATTTATATGGTTCTTCTCCTGGGCAAAGGATAAAGAGTTTCGCTCGTCTCATGAGTCGTAGACTTGGAAAACCTACAGATGCTATATATAAGAAGGTCATGAGCATTTTGGAATATGTGGAACTTGATCATTTCGCAGATCGAGGAGTCAGCGAATTATCAGGTGGGCAACAACAACGTGTTGCACTTGCAAGAGCTCTTGTAATGGAACCTTCTGTGTTGTTATTAGATGAACCGTTATCAAATCTTGATAAAAAATTACGTAATACAATGAGAGCGACTATACGTAGAATGCAACAAGAACTCGGAATCACAACCATTTTTGTTACACATGATCAAGAGGAAGCGATGAGTATGGCGGATCGAATCGCTGTAATGAAGGATGGTGAAATTATCCAAGAAGCCTCACCTACGGAATTGTATAGCAAACCAAAGACCCCATTCGTAGCTGATTTTGTTGGTTCTTCTAATATCTATAAAGCGGATTCTACACAAGATGAAAAGGGAATTAAAATTAATGACAATTTTATATTGCTTACGAGATATTCATCGACTAAATCCTCGGAAAGGGCATTGATTCGGCCTGAAGGAATTGAAATTCTGAAAGAAAAAAATGATGGAGATAATATTGTAGAAGGCCAAGTAACGATGAGTACCTACTTCGGACCTTTAATACGCTATGATGTCGATATTGGGGGAGTGGGTATTACGGTTGAGGAGGATTACACAACAGGAACCCCTATATATGAAGAAGGGGATAACATAATTTTATACATCCCTGAAGAGAGGGTGGTACTCATATGAAGCCGAATACCACCTCACAATCACAAAAGAAAACACCTATAAAAAATTTTTTAAAAAAAGTAGATAGTTTACAAGTCATAAAATGGCTGATTACTGGTTTTTTCATTTTATTTCTTATTATTCCTTTGATATCTGTTTTCATCATAAGTTTCACTAATGAACCAGTGAACATTTTTGGTTCTTTTGTTGATCCTAATATATTATCTGATAATATTGGAAGGATTGCAAATGCTTCACTAGATCAATTTCGTGAATTGTTTACAGGTGGAACAAATTATTTTGCTGCATTAAATAATAGTCTGCTGTTAGCAGTGAGTGTCTCGATTATTGTAATACTAATGTGTTTACCAATTGCTTATGGGTTCGCACGCACATCTATGCCCTTTAAGGGGCTTTTTGCAGCACTATGTACAATGCCTGTGGTTGTGCCAACCTTCATTTCTGCAGCTGGATTCATTATCATGTTTGGTCGTACCGGCTGGACAAGTACCATATTTAATTCTATTTTTGGCACTGAAGGTGGTTTATTTGATGTTTACTCTATGACTGCCATAGTGCTTGTACAAGTTTTCTTCTTTTTTCCATTAGCATTATGGCCAATGGTGGCCGCCTTCAAAATCGCTGATATTCAATTGGAAGAAGCGTCACGAAATATGGGTGCCCGTAGCTGGTCAACAATGCTTTTCGTGACCGTACCATTAGCATTGCCAGGAATGATTTCCAGTGCTTTATTGATCTTTGCAGTTAGCTTTTCTGATTTTGGAACCCCTATTATTCTAGCTCCTGAAGGTTTGAATTTGATCGTCGTAGAGGCGTATCGGGAGATATCCGGTTTTTTTAATTGGGGAGGTGCTGCTATTCTGACGGTTGTCATGGTGGGAGTAGCCGCAATCTTTTTCTGGCTTCAGCGATTGGTAACTAAAAAGATGGATTACGGAACGTTGTCTGGAAAGCCCAGGGCGACGAAGTTAAACAACAATAAAGCAGTGAAAATTACTTTGAGCGTTTATACTAGCATAGTTGTACTTGTTCCAACGCTAGCCATTTTATCAGTATTCTTACAGTCACTGGCAACTACTTGGGGGGCTGATCTATTACCCAATGGACTTACGTTTGATCATTACCAAACGATTTTCACGCGTTCGACAGATAATATTGTTAACAGTATTGTTTTGGCTGGAGGAGCCCTTCTTATATGCGTGATTGTCGGGACGTTCATTTCCTATTTTGTGGTTAGACAAAAATCATCGAAACTTGATTTTCTAGCTACTATACCATTGGTTGTTCCTGGAATTGCTTTAGGGATAGCTTTTATCCAAACGTTTAACACTGCACCTTTGCAGCTAACTGGAACAGCTTTTATCCTCATTGTTGCTTATGCCATTCGTCGATTGCCTTATATGATTCGATCGACAACGGGAAGTATGATGGCTATTCGGTCTGACATTGAAGAGGCATCTGTGAATTTAGGAGCTTCTAAGCTGATGTCCCTTGTTACGATTGTTGGACCATTGATGTTGCCGGGAATTGCTGCAGGTTCAATACTCGTATTTGTTACAGTCATCAGAGAAACGAGCATAACAATCTTAATGGCTCCCACACAGTGGTCACCTATGAGTCTGGAAGTATTTCAAAACCTTATGCGTGGTGATATGTACAACGCATCGGCAATGGCTGTGGTCATTATTGTACTGGTCTTAGTATTACAAACAATTGGAAATCGAATATCAAACAACTCACTTTATTAGGAGCATTTCTGTCAGGAAAGAATTTGAGGATTAACAAAAAATAGGTCCCATTAGGATCATACGGCACGTCATAACATGTATGCTCCTGGGGTATGAACCCGACCGGTCACTGGTCACTATTAGTTTAATTTTGAATCAAAGATCATTGCGTCGTGAATTCGGTGTGCGTCAAGGAAAAACCAAAGAATTCGCTGACAGTTTATCGGTCAAAGATGCGCACATGATCGCTCAGATGATGAAAGACGGACGATATGCTGTAGGAATCTCTCGAAGGGCGCCTATCCTGAACTCCGGGAAGGCATGAAAAATATTTGAACAGCTGTCTCCAGATCTGCAAAAACTGTTAATGGATGGCGGGAATTGGCTAGATCGGTACGATTCTAAACGTTTTAAGGGCACCGGATGACAGAATAGCTTTCTATGCATTGTTCTCGGGTGAGCAACAGACAGCTTCATCGAACACCCACGAAATTTTTAGAATAAGCGAGTGTGTGTTATAAAGTCCTATTTATTTATAGAGGAAGTGGCAAAATTGAAGAGAGGCTATGTCTTTGATTTAGACGGAACCATTTATTTAGGAAAAAAAGCAATAGAGGGAGCAGCAAATACGCTTCATGTTTTGAGGCAGCGTGGAGACAAGGTGATATTTCTTTCTAATAATCCCTTGTACTCTCGTTATGGCCTCCTAAAAAAATTAGAAGCTTTCGGAGTTGATGCTAAGCTGGATGAAATTTTCAACTCTAATTATATACTCTCCCGTTATCTCAAAAAAAAGTTAAAAGTTAATGACACGGTATGGGTATTAGGGGAATGGCCGTTATTTCAGGAATTGCAAAATCATAATATATCAATAACGCATAATCCGATAGATGCTGACTATATTGCTATTTCTTGGGATCGTGATTTCACCTATGAGAAGTTACACCAAGCATTTAGAGCTTGGGAATCGGGAGCAAAATTAATAGCGACTAACCCTGATCGTACCTGCCCCACTGATACAGGCCCATTGCCTGATACTGGAGCGATAATTGGCGCAATCGAAGGTGCCACAGGTGAAAGCATTAAGAATATTTCCGGAAAGCCATCTTCCATTGCGGTTGATGTAATACAGGAAGTATTGGAACTACCACCAATTTCTTGCTACATGGTGGGCGATCGTTTAGAAACAGACATCGCAATGGCTAACTCCCATAGATGGAATAGCGTTCTCGTTTTAACAGGAGTTACATCTGAAGAATCCGCTTATAGCCATACGATTAAGCCCAATTATGTATTAAACAGCATAAAGGATTTGCTCAATATTTGAAAATAAGGGATTGCTACTATGACAAGCTTATTTTTTCCAATGGATGATATTATAGACTCACAAGTTATTGCGGCAATTAGCTCTGAAAATCAAATCCAAGAAGCGATAGATTCATCTTGCAATGTTGCCTTTTTGCTTCTGGGAAACATTTTATCTTTGCCACATTATGTAACAAAGCTAAAAGAATCAAATGTACGTGTTTTCGTGCATATGGATTTAGTAGAAGGGCTTTCAAATGATAGAAGTGCAATAAAGTTCATCGTGGAAAAAGTTAAACCAACAGGCATTATCACTACGAAGAGTTACATTATTAAAATCGCGAAAAAATATAATTTATTAACCGTTCAAAGATTGTTCATTATAGATAGGAATGCAATCACTAAGGGACTTCAAATGGTTAGCGATTCAAAACCTGATGCGATAGAGTTAATGCCGGGAGTTCTTCCAAAAGCGATCGATCAGTTTGCGACTGCGAGTCATTTGCCGATAATAGTTGGGGGACTCATTGATACAAAACAAGAAATCCATGTAGCATTAGAAACTGGAGCACTGGCAGTGTCAATGACTTCGAATGATCTTTGGAATGCTGGACTGTAGAGTGGTGTAATTACACGTGCCCCTAGAGACCTTGATTCCATAATGTCTGTGCTCCTGTAGAGACAGCGAGCGCACCAGCTTCGAGGGCAGTATGAATTTCCTCGGGATGCTCAATAAGCCCCCCGGCAATGATGGGGAGCTCGCTCTTTTTGGTGAATTGATCGATAACTTTAGGAATGATACCGGGTAGCAATTCGATAGCGTTCGGTTTTGAAATTTGCGTAACTTCGATTCCTTTATTCACTGCATTTCCATCAATCAAAAATAATCGTTGAATCGTTTGGAGTCCTTGTTTTTTTGCTAATTTAATTACAAAGCTTTTTGTGGAAATAATGCCAATTGGATTTATTTCTTTTACGATATAATCAATAGCACTTTTATCGTTTGCAAGCCCCTCAATAAAATCCATATGAACAAAAACGTAAATTCCTGCATCATGGAGTTGTTTTATATATGAAGGGAGTAAAAGGATATCGCCAGTTAAAAGAAAAGCTACATTACACCCGCTATTAATTGCTATCGGAATTTTATCCTTAGTGTCGATAGCAGAGATTACTTGTGACTGGACAATATCATTTAAATGTAGATTTTTTTTCATTGGTAAAAAGTCCTTTATATATATGCTATTGATTCTTTACTGTATTTTACCATTAATTCGTGGGCTTTGCATTTTTATGGACTTGCTATAGGAGAGTTTTCAAATTTCGGACGAGAAGAGGAAACCGAATAGAAGCATTGCTACCATTGCTTTGGTCACTGCATTTTGCTTACTTGGAGATTCTATGCTTTACATTGTGCTTCCTATTTATTGGAGAGAAGCAGGGTAAGATAGATTATGGCAAGTAGGTGTATTGCTTGCTGTTAATCGTTTAGTACGTTTGCCTTTGAACCCGTTTGTCGGGTGGGTTTATCAAAAAAATTTCCTTGAAAACCGGACTTTTATTTGCAGTTATTATAAGTGTGATGACAACAGCTGGATATGGGATCGTTTCAGGATTTGCGGCTTGGTTCATTTTACGTGCTTTATGGGGTTTGGCCTGGTCATTTTTGAGGATTGGAGGTTTATCGGCAGTAGCAATCCATGGGGGACAGGGAAAGCAAGGAGAAGCCATGGGTGTGTACAACGGCCTTCATCGATTAGGGAGTCTCGTTGGAATGCTCGTAGGTGGTGCATTGACACCAATATTTGGTTTGTCTTGGGTATCAATCTCATTTGGGGTAGTGTCAGCTGCTGGAGTAATTTTATTGATAGCTTATTTTAAAAATGAACGAAAGGAGAAACCCGGAGAACGTAGAAGAGCGGAGGGTTTTTTTGGAATACACGTGTTGGCAAAGAATCCTTTAATCATGAGCACCGGTTTTTTAATTACTTTTTTAGTACAGGGTGTTTTTATGGGTACACTTTCATCTCTCGTTGTTTATCATTATGGGGAAGAAATCCAAAATTGGGAGATAGTTATCACCGCAGCTGCATTGTCAGGGGCATTGCAAGCTCTAAGATGGGGATGGGAACCATTTTTAGCCAAGCAAACCGGACGTTGGTCTGATGGAATATATGGCAGATTACCGATATTTATTGGGTCATGATCTGTAGGCACCGTAAGTTTCTTATTGATTCCGTTTGATTTCCTGCCTTTGGTTTGGATTTTGATTGTACTCATTGTACTTGTTGCTTGTACGGCGCTCACCACACTAACAGATGCCATCGCCGTTGATGTATCCTCATCCGGCAACCGGGTTCGTTTTTTCACTTATTATTCTGTTGTGCAAGATTTCGGTGCCGCGTGTGGACCTGCAATTGGTTTTTTTCTCCTGTCTTTTCATTTCGGATATGAAACTCTACATTGGATGTGGAATATTGCTTGTAGGGCTTATCTTATTATGGAAGCTAATTCCATGGCAAAAGAAAAACTCTGAGGCTATGCTTAGAGAAGTATAAACGCTTAAATTGCGTATTCTTGCCTTTACGCCAAAAAAGATTTCCCGTATACTAAAGATAAGTTAATAAGCAATGATCAGAGTCAATGAGAAGATCACAGCTATCAAACAGGCGGGTGGACCATACGTCTGTTGAGAGGCCTGTGATCTTTTTTATGTAGATAAGTTTTCAAATGTTGTAAATGCGAACGGAGGGATTGAATTGGTTTTTTCTGCACAATCACGAGACATGGCTATTGAACATATGAGTAAGACGAATTTAGATCTGTTGGTTATCGGTGGAGGCATTACAGGTGTGGGAACGGCGCTTGATGCCCAAACCCGGGGGGTTAAAACAGGCCTGATTGAAATGCAGGATTTTGCGGCAGGTACGTCGAGCCGTTCCACGAAGCTTATTCACGGCGGTTTGCGGTACCTGAAGAATTTTGAAATTAAAACGGTGGCGGAAGTGGGAAAAGAACGCGCAATTGTTTACGAAAATGCGCCGCATGTGACAGAGCCGATCCGCATGATGTTGCCGTTTTATAAAGGCGGAACATTTGGCTCCTTTACGACATCGATGGGGTTATCGGTGTACGATCGGCTTGCCGGGGTAAAAAAAGCGGAAAGGCGCACGATGATGGGTGCAAAAGAAGCAAAGCAACAAGAGCCGATATTAGCGGAGAAACAGTTGCGCGGCGCCGGCATGTATGTGGAATATCGCACCGATGATGCTCGCTTAACGTTGGAAGTTGCGAAAACAGCGGCGGAAAAGGGTGCACATCTTGCCAGTTATATAAAGGCGGAGTCGTTTATTTATGACAATGGCAAAGTGATCGGGGTTGTTGCCCGTGACGTGACCACCGATAGGACGTCCAAAATTTACGCGAAGAAAGTTGTTAATGCGACCGGCCCGTGGGTGGATCACTTACGAGAGCAGGATCGTTCGAAAATCGGAAAAACGCTTCATTTATCCAAAGGCGTTCATCTCGTCTTTTCCAAAAAGCGTTTGCCTCTGCAACAAGCGATTTATTTTGATACGCCTTTTAAGGACGGAAGAATGATGTTCGCGATTCCGCGGGGAGACAAAGTCTACGTGGGAACGACGGAAACGGATTATGAAGGGGACGAGCGCGAACCGGGGGTGACGGATGAGGATATTGCTTATATTATAAAAGCAACCAATGCCATGTTTCCGGGCTATCATATCGCCACAGATGATGTGGAATCGAGCTGGTCGGGGTTACGCCCGCTCATTCATGAAGAAGGAAAGGACCCTTCGGACATTTCCCGCAAAGACGAAATTTTTCACTCGGAAAGTGGTTTAATGACGATTGCCGGCGGAAAATTAACCGGCTACCGTAAAATGGCTGATTCCATTGTCTCGATGGTCGCCGAGGAATTGGAAAAGGAAACGGGAGAATCCTATCCGGCTTGCCAAACGAAAAATCTTGTCCTCTCGGGCGGAGATGTTGGCGGTTCGCAGGAATTTGTTTCTTTTCACAAAACGTTCGTTAACGCCGGTATGAAACTTGGTCTAGATGAAAAAACTGCCAGAGAGTTGGTGGAACGTTACGGGTCCAACGTCTCGCAAGTGTTCATGTATCTTGAAGATGATGAGGTCGATAGGTTTCAGCTTCCGAAAGCTGTTTGGGCGTCTTTAAGATACGCCTTGGAACATGAAATGATGCTTACTCCGGTTGATTTTTTACTTCGCCGCACGTCGTATCTTTTGTTTGATATCGATACAGCGCGAGAAAATAAAGATGCAGTCGTCGAAGCCATGGCCGTGAAGCTTCAGTGGACAACGGAAGAAAAAGAAAGACGTGTTACGGAACTCAATGATATGTGGGAAATCATGACATTTGAACAAAAAAGTTAGCGCCGCATTCCCCTTCAAAATCTTTGAATTAGTGGGGGTTAGGCGCTAAGGTCTTGGCCTGTTTATTTTTAAAAACATTTTGGGTAAGTATAGAATTAGACTTTGCATACAGTATAAGGTATAATAAGATCAAACAAATGTTCCGTTATAAATAGATAACCTTGGAAAACTTTCGAGGGAGGGTTTGGTGGTGAACATAGCCAAAACCTTGTCGCACAAGATTACGAATCACTCTCGTATATTTGACGCAACACTAGATGTCTACAACGATGCACTGGCTTTTATTATCGAAGTGATAGATACAGAATTCGATAACCTTGATGAGATGACGATGAAATCCATCGTTCCTGCGGTGGAAAGGCTCATTCATACGACAACATCAAATCCTTCTCCAAAGTACCGGGCATTTAATGCCCGATTTTATAAATTTCCTTCGTACTTTCGCAGGAGTACGATTGCTTCGGCGTTTGGGAAAGTGAAAAACTATCGCTCCAATTTATGTAACTGGGAAGAAGAGAAAGCAATTGCGCTTGCCGAAGGAAAAAATTTCAAAAAGAGTCCTCCGAGGTTGCAATTAAAACACAAGGAATTCCCGGTGTTTTATCGAGGTAATATGTTTAAACGAACATCAGATTCAACAGCTCAAATCAAAATTTTTCATAACAATGATTGGGTATGGGTGGATATCATCTTCAAAGAACAAGACTTATATAAACGTGGCGTTTGGGATTGGAAAGAAAGCAACCCTACGCTTGTTAAAGTCGGTAAGAAGTATTTCCTCAATTTCAGCTATCAATCAAAAGTGACATTAAATAAAACAAAAATCAACGACCAAAAAGTGTGTGCGGTAGATCTCGGAATTAACAACTCTGCGGTTTGTTCAGTCGTGGATATAAAAGGCACTGTCTTGGCTCGTAAGTTTGTCAATCAGCTCAAAGAAAAAGACCGGTTATATACGTTGACGAACAAACTACGCAAAGCACAACGCACGTCCGGTTGGATTGCTGCGCCGAATTTTTGGCGTAGTATCAACGGCCTTCAAAAGCACATCGTGAATAATACGTCGCATGAAATTATTACATTTGCGAGCGAGAATGATTGTGATGTTATTGTTTTTGAGTACCTTGATAAAATGAAAACACCGAAAGTGTTTTGGGGCGCAAAGAAACTTCGCTTCAAACTCCGTTACTGGCGAAAGAAAGGGATTCAGAACAAGGTGACGGAGATGGCGCATTATCTCGGTATGCGTATGTCGAGAGTGAATGCTCGTAATACAAGCAAGTTGGCATTTGATGGCTCCGGAGAAGTCGAGCGAAATTGGAAAAAAGACATCGCCACATTTTCAAGTGGAAAAGTCTATCATGCCGATTTATCAGCATCATATAACATCGGCGCGCGATATTTTGTTCGTGGCATTCAGAAATCCATGTCGGAAACGAAATGGTTGTCCCTTCAGGCAAAAGTAGCTGATGTGGCAAAAAGGACATATACGACCCTGTCTTCATTAATTAGCCTTACGAAAGCATTAGAGTCGCCGAATTCGTCTTAGCCGCTTTTGTTTGTGCCGTATTTAAGATAAGGGATGCTCCATCAAAATCTTTGATTTAGGAGGAGAGGTTCACAGGTGATGGATGTGTTTGATGGACAGAAAATCATTCCGGCTGTAAAAGAGATGAAGGATTTTGAACGTGTATTAAAACGAGAGGATGCATTTTTTGTTGTATTGGAAGTTCACATCTCCCAACTTGCCAGAATGAAGAAAGCGGCACGGGAAGCGCATAAAAAAATGATCATCCACGCGGATCTTGTACAAGGACTTAAAAGCGATCGGTATGCGGCGGAATTTCTGTCTCAAACGATTAAACCCGCGGGTATTATTTCTACGCGGGGCGATATGCTCCGAATCGCTAAAAAGAATAATATCATGGCGATTCAGCGGATGTTCCTTTTGGACACAATCGCCCTTCACACGAGTTATCAACTGGCCGAAACGGTTGGGCCGGATGTGATTGAGCTGCTTCCGGGCATTATCCCTTCCTACATCCGCAAAGTACACGAGGAAACGGAAATTGACGTTATTGCAGGCGGGCTGATCGAAACCGACAATGATGTCAGACAAGCTATCGAAGGCGGAGCAAGAGCGGTTACAACATCTCGGCAAGACCTTTGGGAAGCTTTCCGGACGTAGAATTTCCCCTCCTTGGTCATCCATTATTGTCCGTTCATGGGTAATGAACCAAAAACAGGACAAGCTAATAGATGAAAAGGGGGTTGCTACATTGAGGTATGTTGGTGCCTTGATCATTAAATTGATTATGATTACTTTTGTGTCATGGTTTTTTCTAGGGTTGTTCGGCGGGGTTTCGTTTGCGAATATACTGCTCGTCAGTGTTGTCCTCACTGGTGTTTCGTTTCTCGTCGGTGATTTGTATTTGTTGAAAAACTTCGGAAATACATTGGCGACCGTCGTAGATTTTGTCCTTGTATGGGCAGGATTATGGGCATTGGGTGCAGCTTTATTCCCGTTTGAAGGACTTGTTTTATATTGCATTGCTTCAGCTTTCTTTATTGCCGCCGGCGAAGGATTTTTCCACTTATACATGGAGAGGAACGTTTTGCCAAATGAGGATTCAAGTACTGACAATCCCGCCGTGAAAAATTTGCAAACCGAATTTGGTTCAGACGTAGATATCAAATCTGATGCTGAAAAAACCAATAAGAAAAAGAAATAAGTTTTTAGTTTGCAGACCCAAGTGAAAGTGGTATGGACAAGGAGGACATGCAAAGCCTTCAAGGAGGGAAACCCAATGGATCCACGAGAGATGCAGATCGGAAGCACTCCACGGCAGCGCCAAGAAAGACAACCGGGCATTGAGTCGCAGATGCAGCCAAAGCCTGCGCAGCCGACGGATTATAAAGGAACGGATAAGTTGAAAGGAAAGGCATCGTTGATTACCGGGGGTGACAGCGGCATTGGACGTGCCGTGGCCATGCTTTATGCAAAAGAAGGCGCGGATGTTGCCATTTCTTATTTGGATGAACATGAAGATGCCGAAGAAACGAAAAAAATGGTCGAAGCCGAAGGGACGAGATGCTTACTCCTTCCGGGTGACATTAAAAGTGAATCCCATTGCCGGGATCTCGTGGAACAAACCGTCGCGACGTTCGGAAAGATTAATATTCTCGTTAACAATGCGGCGATTCAATATGTGCGCGATGATATCCTTGATGTTTCTTCGGAGCAATTCGAGGACGTGTTTCGGGTTAATTTCTTTTCCCATTTCTATTTAACAAAAGCCGCTGTCCGTCACATGCAGGCAGGTGATTCCATTATTGCCACTTCTTCCATTAATGCTTACCGCGGGAACCCGATTTTCATGGACTATTCGGCAACGAAAGGCGCGGTCACTTCATTTATCCGCAGTATCGCCCAAAGCCTTGCCGATAAAGGCATTCGCGCGAATTCAGTGGCGCCCGGACCGGTATGGACGCCGCTGATTCCGTCATCGTTTGACGAAGAAGGCGTTGAAAATTTCGGTCAAGGCGGCTTGATCAACCGGCCGGGCCAACCTTCCGAACATGCTTGGCCTTATGTGATGCTAGCGGCAGATGAATCTTCCTACATGACCGGGCAAGCGATTCACATTAACGGTGGCGACTATACGTCGTCATAGCAGAGTCTACGTAGCGCAGAAGCGGGGCGATCACTCGTTTCTGCTTTTTTTGGCTGGTATATTGCAAAATTTGGCTGATAAAGTGGCGTTTTCGGCTGATAAACGATACGTCGAGGGCGCCTCGAACCTGCCATGTACACGTCATCCCCTTTTTTGCTATAATAAAAGAAAACACTTGATCGTTATGAAGAGAGGTGAAGCGGTGAAAGAGAATGAATCGATTTCTTGGCATCCGTCATTTGCGGCGGCCTTACAGTTGGAATTGCAAGCATACGCAGATGAGTTGGAGTTTCAGCTGGAATTTGAGCTAACGAGTGAACCCTTGAAAGTTGACGTTCTTATTTTGAAAGACGGGGAAGCATATATTGATAAAAATATTGGCAGAATCTTTCGTCATTACAACGTTGTCGAGTATAAATCACCCAGAGATTATGTTTCGATTGATGACTTCTATAAGGCTATAGCATACGTATATCTATATAAAAACACCGGCGACAAAGGCATAGACACGATAGACATCCGTGAGATGACATTAACTCTTGTTAGCCTGTATAAGCCGACGAAACTCCTGGATCATCTACAGAAGCGGGAAAAACATGTCTATTTTGAAAATGAAGGGGTATACTACATCGAAGGGATGGATGTACCTATCCAACTTCTCATTCAAGAAGATCTTCCCAACAAGGAGAACGAGTACCTGACGCTATTGACGAATCAGTTACAGGAAAAAGAACAACTGCAACGTGCTCTGATGGACTATTTTCAAGACAGTAAGAAAGATCTGTACTTGCTTATGTTTCACGCGGTTTTTCATGCCAATCCCGAATTATTTACGGAGGTGATCCAAACGATGCAAAAGCTAGACCTTGATCCTGATACCCAAAAAAAGATTGATGATGTCGTCAAAGAGTTTGAATGGGATAAGAAGTGGAGAGAAGAAGGTAGTGAATTAGCCAAGGAGGAAATCGCTAAAAAGTTATTCGTTAAGGGGATGTCCTTGGAAGATATTGCAGAAGCAACGGGATTATCCATTGACAAAATAAATAAATTGACCCACCACGATTAAACATTCGTATAGATGGGTCGATGTAATTGATACAAAAACTGAAATGTATACGGAAACTATGTTAAACGACTTATTCCAAAAATACAAAGTGATCCTCTTTGAACAAAAAGTTAGCGCCGCATTCCCCTTCAAAATCTCTGAGTTAGTAGGGGATTAGGCGCTAAGGTCCTGTTCTCCTTGCTCCTCTCTATATTTTTTTATCACGTCCATTGTTGCTCCGCCGGTGGTTAATACCATATAACTTCTACTCCAAAAATAAGATTTCCAATAATATTCACTCAAATGATGAGGAAATTCTTTGCGAATATATCGAGAAGTGACGGTTTTAAAACTGTTAATGGTGGTTGCTAGATTTATTTGAGGTGGTGTATCAAAAAGAATATGGATGTGGTCTTCTTCGCCATTCATCTCGATAATCCCGCAATTCATGGGTAGCGGTCTCTTGTTCATTGATGGTCGAGGCCATATAACACTCGCGAACCGTATGTGTGATGACATTTTTCAAGCGGATACAAGTGAATGGTTGGAACATCTTTATTATGATTGCATTCATGATCATAATTTCGTTCTATTCATTCAATATGTCTTTTTAACCGAGACACATGCGCACGAGCAATTGTATTTTGACGATGGCTGGTCTGTAAAGCATTATGAAGCTTACGGAACGCCGGTCACTAATAGCAAAAGTCAATTACATGGCGTGGTCGTGGTTTTGCATGATATCACAGGTGTGAAACGGCTGGAAGAGATACGGAAAGATTTTGTGGCCAATGTTTCCCATGAATTAAAGACACCGGTCACGTCACTTAAAGGGTTCGCTGAAACATTGCTCAACGAGTCGATGGAGAATCAGGATGTTCAACGACAGTTTTTGGAAATAATCTGGAAGGAAAGTGATCGTCTTCAAGATTTGGTGGGCGACTTGCTCGAGTTGTCACGCATTGAAACTCACAACTTCCAGTTGAATTTACAACCGATCGATCTCTCGAAAATCGGAGCGGAAACAGAGCGTTTATTAAGAAAAAAAGCAGATGACAAATCGTTACAATTTAACGTTTCGAGTGAGGGGAACAAGGAAATGATCGGCGATGCGGCTCGAATAAAGCAAATACTCTTGAACTTACTAACGAACGCCATCGCATACACCGGAGAAGGTGGGGAAGTAGAGCTAAATATTTACGAGGAGGCCGAGTTCATCGTCTGTCGAGTGAGTGATACAGGGATAGGTATTGAAAAACAGGACCTGCCGCGCGTATTCGAACGCTTCTATCGTGTTGACAAAGCACGGAGTCGCGATCTGGGCGGCACAGGCCTAGGCTTAGCCATCGTTAAACACTTATTGGAGGCGCATGAAGGTACGATTGAGGCAAAGAGCAAACCGAACGTGGGCACGATGTTTACGATTTGCTTTCCGAAAGAATGGAGTGGCTGGTAAATCGTTTGTTTTGGCACATAAAATGGCGTTTTCGGCTGATAAACGATGCGGCGAAAGGCGCCTCGAACCTGCCATGTACAAGCCACCTTTTTTGTTATAATAAAAGAAAGCATTTGATCGTTATGAAGAGAAGTGAAGCGGTGAAAGAAAGTGAATCCATGACCGCCAAGGAACTGATTAATAAGTTGATATAGCAAAGTCGTTTGATTCACTCCGTTAAACAAACAATGATAAATGCTCTGGGGCTCATTCCTTACGGGGTTAGGACCCGAACAGTCGTGAAAAATCGGGTTAAAGAGTCACTAACCGAGTTATTAGCACCCGAACAGAGGCAAAAACCACGCTCGAAGGGTCACTAACCGTGCAATTAACACCCGAACAGGCAGCGGACACCGATTAAAGGGTCACTAACCTGAATATATATCAAAAGTTACAGGGTTGCCCATTAATAACATTAAAGAACTCGATCAATAATAAAGATATAGTATATAAACCAATAACATCCCCCATCTCCGGGGGATGTTATTTATGTTCACGAGAGGCAATTATGATAGAATAAAATCAGGATATACAGGTTGGCCGAAAGGAGCCTTGCGACTTATGAACAAACTCGTGCTTGTAGACGGAAATAGCGTGGCATACCGCGCTTTTTATGCCCTGCCCCTCTTATCGAACGATAAAGGGGTCTACACTAACGCCGTCTATGGTTTTACAACGATGCTACTTAAAATTTTGGAAGAAGAACAACCGACGCACATGCTTATCGCTTTTGATGCCGGGAAAACAACTTTTAGGCATGAGCAATTTGAAGAGTATAAGAGTGACCGTCAGAAAACGCCGCCGGAGCTTTCGGAACAACTACCGATTATTCAGGAAGTTTTACAGTCGTTTACCATTAACGCCGTTCAGGTCGAGTTATATGAAGCCGATGATATTATCGGGACGCTTGCCAAACGTGCTGAAGACGAGAACTGGCAGGTTCGCATCTACACCGGAGATAAGGACTTGCTTCAGCTTGTGACCGATCGGACACACGTCGCGATTACGAAAAAGGGCATTACGAATGTTGATTGGTATGACACTGACGCAATCGCTGAAAGGTATGGCATACCGGCCACACACATTCCTGACATGAAAGGGCTCGGCGGGGATTCATCGGATAACATTCCGGGGGTTCCCAAAATCGGTGAAAAAACGGCACTTAAATTATTGGCTGAATATGGCAATATTGAAGACGTTCTGGACCATGCTGATGATGTATCTGGCCCGAAAATGAGGGATCGCCTGAAAGAATACCGGGATCAAGCCCTTATGAGTAAACAATTGGCAGTCATTAACCGGGAAGCACCGGTTGATCTTGGGTTGGAACGTCTTTCCTATGAGGGATATGATAGCAAAGCCGTACGGCAGCTTTTTAAAGAATACGGGTTCAATTCTTTAATGAACCAAATTACAACCGACGAAGACATAAAGGAAGAGGAAGCGGCACTTGAAGATTTTGAGTTTCGGCATATGGAAGAAGTGACAGACGAAATGCTCACGTCACCAGCGGGTCTTATTGTCGAAGTGCCGGTAGAGAATTACCACAATGCCGATATTTGGGGCGTCAGCATTGTAAATGAGAACGGATCGTTCACCGTCCCCGCGGAGATCGCGCTCGCAACGGATGCTTTTCGCGATTGGTTATCCGATGAAAAAAAGAAAAAGTACGTATTTGACGCCAAGCGCGTCATCGTGGCTTTGGGATGGAAGGACATCACGATCAAAGCCGTTTCTTTTGATGCCCTCATTGCATCATATCTCCTGGACCCTTCTTTATCGGCGCACGACATAGCGGATATTGCTGAGCGACGGGGATTACACACGGTTTTAGCGGATGAAAGCGTGTATGGGAAAGGTGCGAAGTTTGCGAAGCCCGAAGCTGCGGCACTTAATGACCACCTGGCTCGCAAAGCGGCTACGCTCTGGAAGGTGAAGGAAGCCCTTAGTTCCGAGTTGGAAGAAAATGAACAAAGCGGTCTGTTTTCAACGATGGAGCTTCCTTTATCATTGGTGCTTGCGCAGATGGAACTGCAAGGAGTTATGACGGATCAACAACAGTTGCTTGATATGGGCAAGGAGCTTGACGAACGTCTGCAGTCGCTCGAACAAGATATTCATTCCCTTGCCGGTGAAACGTTCAATATTAATTCCCCGAAACAGTTGGGACCGATTCTTTTTGAGAAGCTTGAACTTCCGGTAATCAAAAAAACAAAAACCGGGTACTCTACTGCCGCTGATGTTCTTGAAAAACTTGTGGGAGAGCATGAAATCATTCCGAAACTGCTGCACTACCGGCAAGTGATGAAGCTCAAATCGACGTATATCGATGGACTTCTCAAAGTCATTCATGCAGATACGCACAAAATCCATACGCGTTTTAACCAAGCGATCACAC
Organism: Salicibibacter cibi; assembly: GCF_016495865.1. NCBI lineage: Bacteria > Bacillati > Bacillota > Bacilli > Caryophanales > Bacillaceae > Salicibibacter > Salicibibacter cibi. Next base: position 3,023,106 of record NZ_CP054706.1, on the reverse strand, counting down.
AAACGGGCCGTTTGAGTTCTGCTGAACCGAATTTGCAAAACATCCCGATTCGCCTTGAAGAAGGAAGAAAAATACGCAAAGCTTTTGTTCCTTCAGAATCCGGCTGGGTTATTTTAGCCGCCGATTATTCACAAATTGAATTGCGTGTGCTTGCCCATATGTCCGGAGATGAAAAATTAAAAGCGGCTTTTCACGAAGGACAAGATATCCATACGAAAACAGCGATGGATGTGTTTGACGTTGGAAATGAAGAAATTACCGATACGATGCGGCGTCAGGCAAAAGCGGTGAACTTCGGAATTGTCTACGGCATTAGCGATTATGGACTATCCCAAAATCTCGGGATCACAAGAAAAGAAGCACAATCATTTATCGACCGTTATTTTGAAAGTTATCCGAATGTGAAGAAATACATGGACGAAGCGGTGCTCCATGCCCGGGATGAGGGCTACGTCACGACTCTGTTAAATCGCCGCCGTTATCTCCCCGAGATTAACGACCGTAATTTTAACCGCAGAAGTTTCTCGGAACGAACAGCGATGAATACACCCATTCAGGGAACGGCTGCCGATATTATTAAAAAAGCGATGGTTGATGTAGCAGATGATTTGACGAGACAAAGATTGCAAAGTCGCCTACTGTTACAAGTTCATGACGAGCTGATTTTTGAGGTCCCCCCGACAGAAATCGAACAAATGCAAACCTTCGTTACCGAGACGATGACGGAAACAATTGCCCTCGATGTGCCGCTCGTTGTCGATGTAGCGCACGGACAAACATGGTACGAAGCGAAGTGAGGAGAAACGAGAAGTTATGCCAGAGTTGCCGGAAGTGGAAATCGTAAGGAGAACGTTAACGAAACTCGTGCAAAAGAAGCAAATCATGGATGTGGAAGTCGGATGGCCGAAAATGATAAAGGAGCCGGATGACGTGGAGGCGTTTCGTTTTTTTCTCGCGGGACAAACGATTCAACAGATTGATCGAAAAGGAAAGTTTCTGATCTTTGGTTTGGATGATTATGCGCTCGTCTCCCATTTACGCATGGAAGGGAAATACAGCCTAAGTGAGGAAGCGCCAACGAAACACACGCATGTACGCTTTTTTCTTCACGACAACAGTGAACTTCATTACAACGATGTGCGTAAATTTGGGACGATGCATTTGTTTCCAAAAGGCACAGAACTTGGTGTTGCACCGCTTTCAAAGCTAGGTCCGGAACCGATGGATCCTTCCTTCAAGCTTTCTTACCTACGGGGGAAATTTGCGAAAACGACCCGCAATGTAAAAGCTGTGTTGCTTGATCAGTCCGTTGTTGCCGGGCTTGGAAACATTTATGTAGATGAGGCGTTGTTTCGCGCCGGGATTTTTCCCGGGCGCCCGGCTGCTTCGCTTGATGATGACACGATATTACGCGTACATCGAGAAACGATTTCAACCTTGGAAGCGGCCATCGAATCCGGAGGTTCATCCATTCGTTCGTATTTGAACGGGAATGGGGAAATGGGGTATTTTCAGCAACAATTGTATGTGTATGGCCGTAAAGGGCAACCATGCAAAAAATGTGCAGGGAAAATCGAACGAACAGTCGTTGCCGGACGCGGAACGCACCATTGCCCAAATTGCCAGCCCTCGGAATGAAGTACATTGGATGGGCTCCTGTCATAGGCTATGTTAAATAGATAGCTGGAGGGAGCATGTCTGATGGAAGGCTGGGTCGCATTACTCGTGCTTGCTTTCGCGGTTAGTGTGGATGCATTCGGTGTTGGGATGACGTACGGCATGCGCAAACTTAAAATCTCCATGTTGCCGGTCGTACTTATCGGTTTATGCTCATTTATATCTGCTTTAATAGCAGGGTTGTTCGCTGGAGTTGTGTTTCAATATATCCCCTCTCAATTTGCGGATTATTTGGGGGGCGCCATTCTTATCGCAATTGGGGCATGGGCGATCTATCAAGGGGCGCAATCGAATGAACAGCCACAAAGGCCGCCCGTCCGTAAAAATACAGAAGGAACGATGGTCAACTGGGAAATTAAGAAATTAGGACTCGTCATCCAAGTGTTGCGAAAGCCAACCACTGCTGATATGGATGGTTCAGGAACGATTTCTATTAAAGAAGCGATGCTCCTAGGTTTTGCCCTCGCCTTGGATGCTTTTGGGGCCGGTTTTGGCGCTGCGATGCTCGGACATTCGGTGCTTGTCTTTGCAGTGTTCGTGTTCGTAATGTGCTCGGTATTTTTGGTTCTTGGTAAAAAAGGCGGCTTTAAACTTTCCGGCCGAAAAACCATCGATAAATTGGTTTTTTTGCCCGGCTTGCTTATCGTTTGCATCGGGGTGTTTAATTTCATTTAAAGAGGGAGGTTAATATGATCATAGGACTTACCGGCGGAATTGCCAGCGGGAAAAGTTTACTTGCGGATTACATGCGGGCCTGGGACCTGCCAATCATCGATGCAGATACGGTTGCCCGGGAGGTCGTTGAGCCCGGAAAACCGGCGTACGAGGAAATCAAAAATTTTTTCGGAGATGATGTTTTTCATGATGATGGCACGTTGGACCGCAAAGCGCTCGGCAGCATTATTTTTGCCGATAAAGAAAAACGGAATCGTCTCAATGCGATTACACATCCGGCGATTCAAAAGGAAATGATGAACAAAAAAGAAGCGCTGATGAACGAGGGAAATCGGACGCTTATTTTCGACATCCCTTTGCTCGTGGAGAATGGACGAACGAATACTGTGGATCGTGTGCTGCTTGCGTATGTCAGCGAAGGTGTGCAATTAAAACGGCTGATGGAACGGGACGGAAGTACGAAAGAAGAGGCGCTTGAACGGATACGTTCGCAAATGCCGTTAAAGAAGAAAAAAAATTACGCGGATGCGGTTGTCGATAACAATGGCAGCCGCACCGAATCAAAAAACCAATTATTACATATCCTTACGAAATGGGGGGTGAAAGAGGGTGATTGATTCACCCTTCTTTCATTCGGGACGATGGTTTGTGCCTTTTCTGAACCATAAACATCGAACGAGCGATTGTTATATGATATACTAATCGATATAATGAAGCTAATTAGTATATCATTAATGGGAGGCAATCAAGATGAGTGCAACAGTGGCGATTAATGGTTTCGGCCGTATAGGGAGAATGGCATTTCGCAGGGCTTTTTTTGATGATGCATTAAACATTGTTGCTGTGAATGCGACGTATCCCCCGCAAACACTCGCGCATTTGCTCAAGCATGATACGGTTCATGGGCGATTTGAAGCGGCGGTGGAGGCCAACGATGAAGCCATTATCGTGAATGGAAAAGAAATTAAAATCGTACAATCCCGGGATCCGTTGGAGTTGCCTTGGGATGAGCTGGATATTGACGTGGTTATTGAATCCACCGGTAAATTTAAAACTAGAGAGGGCGCAGGTGCCCACTTGGAAGCAGGAGCAAAAAAAGTCGTGATCACAGCCCCCGGGAAAGATGAGGACGCGACGATCGTCATTGGCGTAAATGATGAAGATTATGACGATGAGCACCATCATATTCTTTCCAATGCCTCATGTACAACGAATTGCCTCGCACCGGTTGTTAAAACATTGGATGAAGCGTTCGGCATCGAGAGCGGTTTAATGACAACGGTCCATTCGTATACGAACGATCAAAAAAATATAGACAATCCGCATAAAGACTTGCGTCGGGCAAGGGCGTGCGGCCAATCCATTATTCCAACGACGACCGGAGCGGCTAAAGCCATTTCAAAGGTTCTGCCTCATCTTGAAGGGAAGTTGAACGGATCTTCGTTACGGGTACCGACCCCGAATGTATCTTTGGTAGACCTTGTCTGTGATTTGAAGACAGAGGTAACAGAAACAGAAGTTAATGATGCATTTCGTTCGGCAGCGAACAAAGAGATGAATGGGATTCTGGCTTATTCGGATGAGCCTTTAGTTTCCGTTGATTATAACGGAGATGATCATTCTTCGATCATTGACGCATTGTCAACGATGGTCATTAACCGTCGACAAGTAAAAGTGCTTGCCTGGTACGATAATGAATGGGGCTATGCATGCCGGGTCGTAGACCTCGTACGCCTTATTGCACAAAAAGCAGCGAAAACTTCAACGGTGAATGGATAGATCACTGTCATGAAAAGGCGTTCAACGAAGGTTGGGCGTCTTTTCATATACAAACTCCTTACTTCCAAAACAGGGAACGAAAATGATATGATAAACTATAATCAGTGGATGAAATGGAGGTTATTCGATGCGCTGTCCGGCCTGTCAAGCAAACGGTGCCCGCGTCCTCGATTCGCGTCCGCACGACGACCATAAGTCTATACGGCGTCGCAGGGAATGCGAGTCATGTTTCCATCGTTTCACAACGTTTGAAGTTGTGGAGGTTACACCGCTCATTATTGTTAAAAAAGATGGAAATCGCGAAGAGTTTAGCCGTGAAAAAATGTTGCGCGGACTTATTCGTGCTTGCGAAAAGCGGCCGGTTGCGCTTGAAAAACTGGAGGGTATTATTACAAAAGTTGAGGCCGAGTTAAGAAATGACGGAGAGGCCGAAGTGTCCAGTCACACGGTAGGTGAGCAGGTCATGAAACATTTGGCGAAAATTGACGATGTGGCGTATGTTCGTTTTGCCTCTGTTTATCGGCAATTTAAAGATATCAATGTTTTCATTAATGAATTGGAAGAACTGATCCATCAAAATGAGGAAAACGGATCCGAAAAGAGATGATGCACACATGGAAGGCTCCTGGAAGCAAGTGTTGCCTGTGGATGGTTTCCGTGTTCGTATGACACAAGATTCCAGGGCGACAGACAAACAAGTGCTTACGCAACTCTATCAGCCATTGATCGGGGCTCAAGCCGTGAATCTTTATCAAACGCTTTACCATCGTTTGACGCGCGGGGTTTATGAATGTGAAGGGACGACACATCGTGAACTCATGATTGTCACCGGCGAAAACTTGTCGACGCTTTTGGAAGCCCGCCGAAAACTCGAGGGTATCGGACTATTAAAAACATACGCATTGGCGGTGAGCGAGGACGAAGATCGGCAATTTTCTTATGAGCTTCTTCTGCCCATGTCTCCGCAAGCATTTTTTTCCGACGATGTACTTAGCGTTTTTTTATACAATCGCACGGGGAAAAACAAATACCGCCGCTTGCGTCAACAGTTTATCATCCCGGAAATGGAAGGCGACTGGTCGGAAGTGACCGCTTCCTTTAGCGATGTGTTTACCTCTCTTCACCCTTCGGAACTTATCCCAAATGCTGAGCAATGGACAGGAGAAAGCAATGAGCCTCTTGTGGCAGGTCCCGAAAGCCCTGAGGTAGCTATACAGGAGAATTTTTTTGATTTTGACCTTTTATATCAGCGATTGCCATCCTTTTTTAACCGTGAAGCACTTCTGACTTCCGATGTAAAAAAGGCAGTAAACCGGCTTGCATTTGTTTACCGTGTCGACGCCGCTTCCATGAGCCAACTTGTTCAGCAAGCGCTTGTGGGGGATGAAGAAGTGGACATTCCTCGCTTGCGTAAAAAAGTTCAGGAATGGTATCGAATGTCCTATGGACAGGCACCTCCGGCACTTGGGTTGCGTACGGATGACCCCGGCGAGATGCCGGAAAAGAGAGACGCGTCCAAAGAAGAGCCGTTGGATGAAGCGAGCGCGGCTATTCGCTACTATGAAACAACTCCCCCATTAACGCTGCTTGCAAGTTTCCCGGATAAGGAGGCAAAAGTCCCTCCCGCGGATGCGCGTTTGGCGGAATCGTTGCTTTTTGACTACCAGTTGAACCCGGGAGTGGCCAACGTGCTGATTGATTATGTGATGCGAGTGAACGACCGTAAACTCGACAGAAATCACGTGGAGAAAATCGCGGGCCACTGGTCGAGAGAAAACTTGAAAACGGTCGAAGAGGCGATGGAACTTGCCAAAAAAGAGTATAGAGGTAAGGGTGCAAAACCACAAAAAAGAACCAATACCAATACCAATACAAAAGCACAGCAACAGAAAAAGCAGAACCAGCGCACAGAACGTTTGCCGAAGTGGTTGACCGGTGAAATGGCAGAAGCAAGTGACGAAGAAAAACGAAAACGCGTCAGTGAGAAACGTGAAAAAATCCAGTCGCTTTTACAGCAGCATCGAAAGGAATGACGCAAAATGGAACCCATACAAACGTCATTGAAAAAATACATGCAAGATGCCGGCTGGGAAGACGCATTGCAGCGAGTGCAACAGACCGTACTGAATGACACGCGTGTAAATGGGTGGCTGGCTGAGAACGGCAAAGAATTACATGAAGATGCTGTTGCCCAAGGAATGACGGCATTGCTTGAATACAAGAATTCTTGGCGAAATTGTGACCATTGCCCAGGGTTGGCAAATTGTCCGAATCCGATGCCGGGCTATCAACCGGAATTATACCCTGAACATGGCCAGGTTCAAATGCGCTATCATCCTTGTCCGTTGCAAATTGCGTCGAATCGTCGCAAGCAACAAGAATCTCTTGTGAAAAGTTTGTATGTATCCGAAGAATTTAAAAAAGCAAGCTTTGAAAATATGGAAATTGATGATACGGATGACACGAGGGCGACGGCTTTGGCAACGGCTCTTGAATTTGAACGGGAGGCAAACCCCGGTGAAAATGGGCAAGGCTTGTATTTATACGGGATGTTCGGCGTCGGAAAGACGTATTTAATCGCTGCGATTGCGAATGCTCTGGCAGAGCGGAAAATCCAATCTCTGCTTGTCTATGCGCCTGAATTTTTTCGCGAAATGCGCCAAGCAGTCGGAGACGGGAATGTGAGTGAAAAAATCGACGCTGTGAAACGGGTGCAGGTGCTTATGCTCGATGACATCGGTGCGGAGACGATGTCAAATTGGATTCGCGACGATGTTCTCGGAGCGATTTTGCAATACCGAATGACTGCAAAACTGCCTACGATTTATACGTCGAATTGGGACTACGAAGAGTTGGAAAGCCATCTTTCCTATTCAAACAAAGGCGGGGAAGAGAGGATGAAAGCGAAACGCATTATGGAACGCATTCGTCCGTTCACGAAACAACTTTATCTATCGGGACGTAATCGCAGGGAGACGTAATCTGTTCGAAATTAAGAGAACTTTAAATGAGGGGCACATCGAAGGTGATCATGCTGGAAACAAGGTGCTTTTTTCATCGCGAGGATAGGAAGACCAAAATTAGGAATAATCTGGTCTTGAAGCAGCCATGGCACCTTTGAAGGGCAGCAAGTATGAAACAGAGGTATCATGAAAGACATTATCAAGTTATGAAATTCGTCATTTGTTCATATTTTATGATAGGATATGAGAGAAGACGATGATTGAAGGAGGATGCCTCATGAGCGTCGACGCGATATTGGAAAAAGCAATCGCGGGCGAACGTCTAACGATGGACGATGCCGTGGAATTATATGAAAGTGATGAGAGTGAGCTGGAAAAGATCGGTGCAGCAGCCAACGAAGTTATGAAAAAATGGCATCCGGACCCGATTACGACATTCGTGATCGGCCGTAACGTTAACCATACAAATCTTTGCGATACGTATTGCAGATTTTGTGCATTTTATCGCCCGCCCGGGCATGAAGAAGGATATGTCCTCTCCGATGAGGAAATTATGGATAAAATCCAGGGAACCGTTGATGTTGGCGGAACGGAAATTTTGATGCAAGGAGGAACGAACCCCGACCTCCCATTTAGTTACTACACAAATTTACTTAGAAAAATTAAGCAACGTTTCCCGGACATCACGATGCACTCATTTTCGCCGACGGAGATTTACAAGATGGTCGAAGTATCGGGGCTGTCCCTGGAAGAAGTGCTCCAAGAACTAAAAGACGCAGGTCTTGATTCCCTTCCCGGCGGCGGTGCGGAAATTTTAACGGAATCCAACCGCAAAAAAGTGAGCCGCTTAAAAGATTCATGGACCGAGTGGATGGACTGCATGAAACTGGCTAAAAAAACCGGCATGCATGGAACGGCCACAATGGTGATCGGATTTGGCGAATCCTATCGGGAGCGGGCATTGCACTTGCAGCGCGTGCGGGATGCCCAAGATGAGGTAAGCCCATTTTTAGCTTTTATTTCCTGGACATTCCAGCCTGATAATACCCGGATGAAAGGCGAACGAATTTCAGCGGACGGGTATTTGAAAAACGTGGCGATCTCCCGTCTATTCCTCGATAACGTACCGAATTTCCAATCGTCATGGGTAACGATGGGACCGGAAACCGGCAAGCGTTCCCTCCATTTCGGTTGCAACGATTTCGGAAGCACGATGATTGAAGAAAACGTCGTTTCGTCCGCGGGCGCCACCTATAAAGTGAACAACAACCGCGCGCTCGATATCATCCGGGAAGCAGGCAAAACCCCGGCCGTGCGGGATACGAAATATAATACGCTGCACGTATTTGCGGAAGATGAACGGGCGAAGAAAGACTTTGTGATGCAAAACTAGAATAAGAGCGATGAAAACCCCGCGAGTGACTGCCCGTGGGGATTTTTAAATGTCGCGACGAATGAAGCAGCTTATGCCTTAAGGACCCAAAAACAAAGGGAGTTTGCTTTTAACGGGGCCAAAACAGAAGAGGACGCGTGAAGTTTTGCAAGAATTGAATCCATGGTACAACTTTTGATGAAGAAAAAGACTTTGGGATCCTCCTCCACACTGCCGAAAGAGTCATGATTCATGCTTTCCGCAAAAATTTGGCATGAAACAGAAGGCCTGCCCATACACATGATAGCAGACTGAATGGCGTGTTAGATGCGGCATTGATTATTGCAGAGTTCGAGGAGGGCTTCGTTTGTTAGCAATTGAATTTACTCATGGTCATGATTGTGCACGTGTGTATGACCGTGTAAAGAGTGAGCTTTCAAGATTAACAGTATTCTCAACACTTCCCTTTCAAATGCATTTCAACCACGATGTGATTCATTGTCGATATAAGGGTTCGGACATGGAATGGGAGCATAGTGTGCGTCCTTATGTGGCTGCGGTTTTAACCGATGACATTATTCAACGATATGAAGTATCCTTCATTGAAAAACTCATCAAAGAACGATACCAATTTCGTGAACCGAATGAGCGCGAACAGGTGATGGAGCTGGCCAGAGACATGCTTGCCGGGGAGCGACCCGAAATTCCTGAAGCGAAACGGTCAGCAGAACGAAAAACGGTTTTATATCTAGCGATTCATGAGCAATTGAGCAATCGATCCGTTTTTTATTGGAACCCTTTTCTTACTTTTTGCACCGGAAATTACGAACGTTATTTACAACATCTTGCCGAAGTAGTGATTGATGAGTATCAGATGGAACAAGAATATCAAACGGTCGTCGATGAACTTCGTTCCCATGTGGAGAAAGCAACGCCTAAAATGCAGGAACTTCATCTGTGGTATGAAAACCGTGAATATTTTTGCATGGTGGATAAGGAAGGAAATGAGTGGGGGCCCAATCAAAGAATGAAATACACAGAATCAGCCCTTGTATTCGAGGAGGGATTGCAACCGACGGAGATGATTATAAGTCCGATTGCAAGCATAGCTCCCAGACGCCTCTACATTTATACTTCACAAGACGATGGGGTTATTCAAACCTTACGGGCCATTTTTCAGGAACGATTAAATGCGCGCTCGTTCGCTCAGTGGACATTTACAACATGAGATAAAGGGCTAACTAAAATCTATGGGTACCAATCCAATGGATGTATAACGCTTGGTCAGCGTTACCGGAAAGACACTGCGCTTTCCCGTAGTCTCCGTGTTTTCCCTCCGTTGGCGATGGTCATTATCCTAACGTATTCACTTTTAGGAACGATAGGTTTTGGTGAAGAGCCGATGTAGAAAAAAGGAAAAAAGAAATGACACCACATGTTTAAGGGTGGTGTTGTTTGTTTAGCAGGTAAGAAACCATGATGGCGGCAGAGTATGCCGCCATCATCTATAATGAAAACAACTCATTTAGGATTGCTGAACAACGTGTAGATATCAGCTCCAAAGCCGGGAGGTCGCTTCCATGACTTCGCTTTCCGCAGACGAACAGTCAAGCCTCCTCTCGTAAAACCGACGCTGCGGGGTCTTGGCTCGTCCGTTTTTTGGCAGGTAAGTATAAAACAACTTTCTTACCTGCATAAGTGCAACTAAGGCTTTTCGCCATAAAGTTGGCGAAAAGCCAAGTTTTCTAATCTCGCCATTGCAGTGTCATTTCTCCGTACGTTGCCGGAAGTGCAAAGGCTTTTCTGCTTATCGGATTGATTTCTTTGCATCCGGATTTGGGTGGAACAACGGAAAATCCTTATGTGCCAATCTTTTTCCGTTATTCAGCAGTCCCTAGTTACAGTTAGTAAACTGTTATCGATCACCGTTGCTTAGTGTCATTGATTTTTACCGCTGATCGGATACCATTAATACGGTTAGTGACCTTTTAATCGCCCCCCGGCTGTTCGGGTATTAATTGTATGATTAGTGACCCTTCGAGCGTATTTTTCCCTAATTTGCCGACTTTCACATATTTAATGAGGAGCAGACAAGGCCGGTATTTTTCGCTGAGCGTTTCATATTAAAAGGATAAATCAACTTTCTTGTCTGCATACGTTGTGCGAAGGCTTTCGTCCTTGGCGAAAAGTCAAGTTTTCTAAACCAAAGCGTTCATTACTTTTTTGATTATAAGTATTCCCCGGGAAATAATTGGCTTGTGGGATGGAACGGAAGGAACATTTGCAGAGAAAACCAAGATGTTCTGTTAAAATAGAGAAAAGAATCATCCGAACAGGTTTTTCGGACTTAAATCATCCAAAGGAGCGAAAATGCCATGACTGTACCCTTCCCGCGACCCACACAAGCAGATTGTATTAGAGATTTAAATGCCACGGCTCGTGGAGATCAGAGCGCTACGTTAGTAATTAAAGACGCAAGATTGGTAAACGTTGTAACAAATGAAATTTTGCCCGGAACCGATGTTGCTGTTCAAGGCACTCGAATTGCGTATGTTGGCAATAACGCCGATCATGCGATCGGGAAAAAAACGAAGGTTATTGATGCTGAAAATCGCTATTTAACACCTGGTTTTTTGGACGGGCACTGCCACATTGAAAGCAGCCAGATAAGACCGGCGCAATTTGCCCGGGCAGTTATGCCGAAAGGAACGACCGGAGGTTTTTTTGATGCCCATGAAATCACAAATGTGCTTGGGCTTGACGGGTTGAAACTGATGTTGGAGGAAGCGAGACAGACACCGTTGGCCGCGTATATGCAAGTGCCTTCATGTGTTCCGTCGACAGACGAAGATTTTGAAACCAATGGCGCTTTCATTGGTGCAAAGGAAGTCGCGGAGGCGTTCACGTGGGGTGCCGATGTCAACGCTCTTGGAGAAGTGATGAACTTCCCCGGGGTTGTTTACGGCGATGAAAAGATGCTCGCTGAAATTGAAGAAACGTTGCGTGCCGGTAGGCCGGCTGATGGGCATTATACGTGGCCGCCGGAAGATGATCGTAGACTTTCTGCATATACAGCTGCAGGTGTTAGCGGAGATCATGAAAATTCGTCAGCCGAGGACATTATTGCCCAAGTGCGTCTTGGGATGTACGCAAAATTAAGAAGAGGTTCAGCTTGGCATGATGTAGTGGAAACGATCAAAGCATTCACGGAGCACGGTTTGAATACAAGACGCATGCTTTTGGTTACGGATGATCGCAGCCCTGAATCCCTCGTTGATGAGGGGCATATGGACTTTGTCGTCCGTCATGCCATTGCTCAAGGAGTTCCGCCGGTTATCGCGATTCAAATGGCAACGATTAATACGGCTGAACGTTTTGGCGTTTCCAATGATGTCGGTATGATTGCTCCCGGAAGATTTGCAGATTTCCTTTTACTAGAAGGGACATTGGCAGATGTGAACGTTGAAATGACAATAGCGGGCGGGCAAGTCGTAGCGCAGGATGGGCAGATGATAACGGAAATTCCGGAAGTACCATTACCCGAAAAAGCTATCCATTCGGTTCATATCGGAAAAGAAATAACTGCAGACGATTTTCAGATTACTCCTCCTATACCTGAAGGTGAAAAAGTAAATGTGCGAACCATTGAAGTGAACGAGAATCAGGTGTACACGCAAGAAAAACATGTCAGCCTTTCTTGCGGAAAAAGAGATATTCTCCTTCATGGTGATCTTTGTAAAATGGCAGTCATTGAACGTCATGGACGAAACGGAAACCAAGGCCTTGGTATTTTGAAAGGGGTCGGATTCGATAAGCAGGTCGCTATGGCTTCCACCGTAGCACATGACAGTCATAATCTCATGGTGATCGGTAACGATGATGACATGATGGCGACGGCTGCCAACAAAGTAGGGCAGATGCAAGGAGGTATCGCGGTCTTAACGGAAAAAGGGGAGACAACCCTGCCTTTACCGATTGCAGGATTGATGTCAAATGCCCCTTTTGAACAAGTGGCAGAAGGATCGCGGGCGATTAGTCATGCACTGGCTGAGGCAGGTTGCACGATGAACTATGCATTTATGACACTATCGCTTCTCGCCCTCGTCGTTATTCCAGAACTTCGCTTATCGGATAAAGGATTGGTAAAAATTACGGATGGCGGTTTTGAAAAAGTACCTTTAATTGTTTCCGATTGAAGCGGGGCGCCCTTTCTATTATTTGAAATCGTATTAAACGAAGAATAGAATGAATAAAAATCGGTAGGACGGAAATAGCCTCTCGGAATTAGAAGGCGACGGGGGTGGTTCGAGGCAAGAAACGGATAGACAATAGGCCTAAAATGGTTTGAAGCATATGGAAATGAAAACCATTTTCAAAAAAGGGCATACGTGCAGAATTTTGGATGTCGTTTTTTAAAACTTAAGCAGCGGCAGGGCAGATAGTCGTTTTGAGCTGGTTCCAGTCGTCTTTTTGGCTTTCATACCAGGCGTCTATGTGTTGGCAGATCATAATGCCATAAATACGCATGTACCACATCATCGTTGATCGGTGTCGACCGGCTTCCAGTTGATAATCATTCTTCTCGCGTTTGTTTGTCCGTTCGCTTGAAGTGCGGCGTTTGTAGATGTCTTTCCACGCTTGAGAATCGCGTGGCGTTTTGGGAAACAAACGCAGGTTGTCACTTGATTTCGTGTGATAGGTCCGGCCGTATGTCGCGTCCGAACACCCGCAGGATGGCGTGCAGCGCCACTTCCTGCGATTCTGGGATTTGTCGAAGCCATTTGGTTTCATTTCACGACCGTTGGGGCAGATGGGAATGCCCTCGGGTGAAATCTGAATATCACTGTTCGTTTCGATATTCTTTTTGCTTCTGTTGTTCAAATCGATGAAAGGCTCGGTACCTTGCTTATCCAAGAGCTCATAGATAGCCTCGGCGTCATGAGCGGCATCGAGAAGCATACGATTCACGGATCCCAAGGTGTAGCGTTGGTTGAATTCAACCGCGCTCGCGACCAAACTGACGGCATCATGCCGGGATGCCGGATGCAGACGTGGATACAATGGCAGGTCATGCGGGCTGTCCGCGGCCGCTAACATATAGAGATGATAGCCGTTAAAGTACTTCTCACGGGAGCTGTCCCATCCACCGTCACAATCCGGCTGGGAATAGATGCGATGATGATGGCAGCCATAAATCCCGTTCGCGCGACAATCACAGGTCGGTTTGCTTCGCCGGTAAGCTTGCGTGACAACAGGCGTACCATCCCCGGCGACACTGAGCGCATCAGGATCTCCGATCAGGCCTAGGTCCGCAGAAACCTTTAAGATATTCTGTTCGAAAAACTGAAAAAGTGGGTCGCCGGGCAATGGTTTGACGATGTCCATATGGCGTTCCGACCATCGTGCGAAGCGTTCGACTTTACCCGGTTTGTAATTGGCTTTTTGGCCTTTCTTTCCTTTTTGGCCCTTCTTCTTGTTCTTTTTCGGTTTTTGCTTCTTGGGTTTTAAGTTTTTGGTCGCCTCGGGCCAGAGGCGCTCGATAAACTCATAGAACGTGCCAACCCCGGGGATATCATCAGGAGAAAAGCCGCTCAAGATCGCGTAAATAGGTGTGCGTTTCATTTCGTTGATCCATTGGGTGATCCCGATGCCGGGATTTGTGAACAAAAAGACGAGATAGGAACGCAACATGGAAGCCGGATCGCGGGGTTCTGGCCCTTGATCCGCATACTGCTCCATCAGTTGGCCGGTAATGCCTGAAAGGTCGGCTTGCCAACATTTGAGGATGAGCGGCCAATCCTGACTCAAATGGATAATGGAGCGTCCGTAGTGTTCCTGAAGTTGTTCAAGGACAAAGGTTTGATACGTGTCATGAGGAAAAACCGTTGGTTTCAAAAGAAAACCCCCAAAAATCGTAGTAAAGGAAAATACATTCCCTTCACCGGCGATTATGAGGGTGATTTGAAAAAGTCAAGGGCTTACAGACCCAATTATAAAAGAAATTTTCGTGATTCACATGACTGGATTTAAAATTGAAAAGATAAAAATCTCCTACCGAAGGTAGGAGGATAGCAAAATGGGTGCGACAAGGAATCCCTTGCCGCGCCAGCCTTGGCGAATGCCGAGAGGCTATGGAATTTTTAGGAGGGGGGAATCATCTTGTTTAAAATGACCAACTTTAGCAATGAAGTGGAAACGATTGAAAGAGATCTCCTCAGCATGGGTGAAGAAGTTTTGCATCAAATGGAGCAGATGAGAGATGTTTTTTTTATTCCAAATAAAGATGCAAGTGTTGTGATTCAACAAGATGCAACGATCGATGCGTTCGACCGTCAAATCCATACGTCTATCTTGCATTTAATCAGCCTTCAGCAACCTTTGCCGGAAGAATTGAGGACGTTGACAACGATGATGCGGATGGCTCGGGAGTTTGAACGTATCGGGGACCAGGTGGTCAATGTTGCCGAACTCAAAAAGGAATTGGACGTGGATGATTTACGTCCATATGTCAGCACGTTATTTGTAGATAGATATAAAGAGATGATACAGGTAAGTACGGATATGCTAACGAGAACTTTGGAAGGCATGCGCGCTCGGGCGTCTCAAACAGACAAAAGCGTGGAACAAATGGACGAGGACGTCGATGCATTATTCTTTTCCATGCAACAGCTTATTATCCGGGATATGAAAGAAACGCCGGAGCAAATCGAAAAGCTGGCGCCGCTTTTTTTGGCGATTCGTTATGTAGAGCGAATGGCGGATCATGTCGTCAATATTCAGCGTCGTAAATATTAACCGAAGGCTGAGCGAAAACAATGAACTGGATCGAAGTTAGCATCCAACTCCTCGGTGGTCTTGCCATCTTCTTATATGGGATGCATGTTGCCAGCGAGGGGTTGAGAAAGTCCTCTTCCTATCAACTGAACCTGTTTCTTCAAAAAGTAACGAAAAATCAATGGTACGGCGCCTTGGCCGGCATCGTGCTTGCTGCCATTTTACAATCGTCAACGGCAGCAACGGTGATGATCATTGGCTTTGTCAACGCCGGATTGATCAGTTTGCGCAGAGCGATGGGGGTTTTGCTCGGGTCAGCGGTGGGAACGACGCTAACCGTGCAACTCATCGCTTTCGCGATTACGGATTATGCCCTTGTATTTGTGATTCTCGGGATGCTCTTTTTTCTTTTTGATTCTAACCTTCGTTCGTATGGCTCGATTGTGTTGGGTTTTGGATTCGTTTTTTACGGTTTGGGTTTGATGACGGGGGCAATGGAACCTTTGCAGTCGAGTGAATGGTTCAGGGAATCCCTGGTGCTGATTGCCGAGTACCCATTGCTTTTTGTGCTTGTAGCGGCCGTATTTACAGGGATTATTCAAAACAGCGCGGCCACGATTGCGCTTACGCTTGCGCTCACAAGCAGCGGTTTGATTTCGTTGGAAGCCGCGGTGTATACGGTTTACGGTGCAAATCTGGGCACGGTCGTTACGGCGATGATTGCCAGCTTGAAAGCATCGAAAGACGCCCAGCGGGCAGCGATTGCCCATGCCATCTTTAAAGCCATCGGGGTTCTCGTATTCTTGCCGTTCACGAGTTTGTTTGTGCAAGCACTTCCGCTTCTGGGCGGCGACGTCGAGCGCCAGATCGCAAACGCCCATACGATTTTTAACATCGTGAACATGCTTTTGCTGCTGCCTTTTTGCAACCGTTTTGCCGATTGGATGGTCCAACTTTTGCCGGAGAAACCGGAACCGGCGAAAGATGTGAACTATATCGACCGGGATTCCGTTCAGTTTCCTTCCGTTGGGTTATTGCAAGCGCGTAAGGAATTGGAACGAGCTGCCGGAAAAATACGGAACCACATGCTTCCGTATATGATTTCGATGATTCAAGATGAAAAAATCCGAGAAGCAGTCGTTGCTGAAGAAAAAATCATCGATCATCTTTATAAAGCAATTTATCACCACTTACAACGATTGATGGAACAAAATTTGAATGACCGGGAATCGGAAGAGGCACTCAAATTGCTTTATTTTAATAATGATATGGAACGAATGGCCAATACGGTAAAGGACATGACACGAACGATCGCGAAGTTGGATCATGGCGGGAAGCGGTTAAGTGAATGGGAACGCGCCAAAGTGACTGAGCTCTATGAAGAAGTGATGAAAAGCTTTGACGATGCCATCCAAGGCTTTCGGGATCAGGATGAAGAAGTGGCCATCCGCGTCATCCACAGCAATCCGAAAATATTGCGATTGGAACGAGAGTTGCGCTACCAACATTTCTACCAAGGGGCAAGTGCGAGCAGCACTGTTAGTGTTGTGTTTTCCGATTTGATGACCAGCATGCTTCGCATTCATCAACACTCGGTGAATATTTCGCATACGTTATTGGGGATGGTTTAAGCAAATATCATTCTACTCCATTGCCAACCTAACGGCTTACGCGATTCATCAGTTGGGGCTTTTTCATCTGCCGCACTTGCATTTTCCGACAAACCTCCTTATAATGAAGCCATTGATTAAAGGCACGGAAGAGGACGCGAACGTTAGGATGAAGATCCCAGAGAGAAAAGCCGCCGGCTGAAAGCTTTTTATCGACGGTCCTGATGTTTACCACCTCGGAGCTGCAACGAAGAACGAACAGTATTCGTTGCCGTCATCCCGGGCGTTAACCGGTCCGAGCGCTTTGCACATTGGCAAGGCACGAGGGTGGAACCGCGGGTTAAGCTCGTCCCTTTTTGGGGGCGGCTTTTTTTGTTTTTCGTGCGGAAAAAGTTGAAGGAGATGAAAAAAATGCCAGAATTAACGTTTCCGGATGGATCAGTAAAGGCATTTGATGAAGGCGTTACGTTGGAAGACGTTGCGGCAGCTATTAGTCCCGGTTTAAAAAAACAGGCGGCAGCCGGAAAATTAAACGGGCAACCACTTGATTTACGTACGCCGCTTACGAACGACGGAAAGGTTGAAATTTTGACGTTTAAAGATGAGGAAGGTCTTGAAGTCTTGCGACACAGCAGCGCCCACTTATTGGCGCAAGCAGTGAAGCGGCTGTATCCCGATGCGAAATTTGGGGTGGGGCCGGTGATCGAGGATGGTTTCTATTATGATATCGAGACTGAATCGACGATTTCACCTGACGATTTGCCGAAAATCGAAAAAGAGATGCAAAAGATTATCGATGAAAATCATGAGATTATCCGCAGAGAAGTGTCGCGGGAGGAAGCAAAGAGGTTTTTTGAAGCTCAAGGCGATGAGTTGAAATTAGAGCTGCTCGATGCCATCCCCGAGGGAGAAACGGTTTCGCTATATGAACAAGGAGAGTTCGTCGACCTTTGCCGCGGTGTTCACGTTCCCGAAACAGGGAAACTGAAAAAATTTAAGCTCATGAACATTTCCGGGGCTTATTGGCGCGGGGATAGCAATAATCAAATGCTGCAACGCATTTACGGCACTGCTTTTCCGAAGCAAGGCGAATTGGATGAACATTTGCGTTTACTTGAAGAACGAAAAGAACGGGATCACCGCAAGCTCGGAAAAGAATTGGACTTGTTTACCGTCGACCAAAAAGTCGGGCAAGGGTTGCCGCTATGGCTTCCTAAAGGGGCAACGATTCGCCGCACGATTGAACGCTATATCACGGATATTGAAGAACGTCTCGGCTATGACCATGTGTATACGCCGGTGCTGGGAAGCTCCGAGCTTTATAAAACATCAGGGCATTGGGATCACTATCAGGATGATATGTTTCCGATCATGGAGATGGATAACGAAGATCTCGTATTACGTCCAATGAACTGCCCGCACCATATGATGGTTTATAAGAACGACTTGCACAGTTACCGTGAATTGCCCATTCGTATTGCTGAACTCGGGATGATGCATCGCCATGAAATGTCCGGCGCCTTGGCCGGGTTGCAGCGCGTTCGTGCCATGACGTTGAATGACGCCCATATTTTCTGCCGTCCCGATCAAATGAAAGATGAGTTTTTGCGTGTCGTTGATCTCATTCAAAATGTCTACCAAGATTTCGGGATTAACGACTACTATTTCCGGCTATCCTATCGTGATCCGGAGGACAAGGAAAAATATGTAGATAACGATGAGATGTGGGAAAAAGCACAGGTCCTGTTAAAAGCAGCGATGGATGAACACGGGACGGAGTATGTGGAAGCCGTCGGAGAAGCAGCTTTCTATGGTCCGAAGCTTGATGTTCAAGTGAAAACAGCACTCGGAAAAGATGAAACCTTATCTACCGTTCAGCTTGATTTTCACTTGCCCGAGCAAATGGATCTCACTTATATCGGCGAAGACGGCAAAGAACACCGCCCGGTCGTCATTCACCGCGGAGTTGTCTCCACAATGGAGCGTTTTGTTGCTTTTCTCATCGAAGAATACAAAGGGGCATTCCCAACATGGCTCGCGCCCGTGCAAGTACAGCTCATTCCCGTCTCCCCGGATATCCACGGCGAATATATCAACCAGGTAAAAGAAAAATTGCAATTCGCCGGCATCCGAGTGGAAGCCGATCTTCGCGATGAAAAACTTGGCTATAAAATTCGGGAAGCGCAAACGCAAAAAATCCCGTATACGCTCGTGCTCGGGGATAAAGAGATGGAAGCAAACGAAGTAAATATCCGTAAATACGGAGAGAAAGAGACGAACACCAAATCATTGGACGCATTTGTCGATCAGCTTTCTCGGGAGATCAGTGAGAGGAAGTAGCTTATGGCCATTGAACGCGTCGGTTATGAAGCGGCGAAAAAAGCGATCACCAACCATTTACAAGCTGATACGGAAGCGAAGCGGCCCGCGTTTTCCAATCGGGAAAAAACATTGATCTGTTTTGTGATTCGTGACGAAGGGGAGATTGTTGCCGGCATTAACGGTGAGGTCTTTTGGCACAATATGCACATCTCACTGTTTGCCGTGCATCCCAGTTACCAAGGTCAAGGCTACGGCAGCCAACTGATGCAGCAAATGGAAGAGGAAGCTCTCCGTCATTCATGCCGGATGATGTATTTGGAAACATTAAGTTGGCAAGCACCGAAATTCTACGCGCAACACGGTTTTGAGATCGTCGGACAGATGGACGGGTATCCCGTCGAGGGCGAATGCCAATACTATATGAGGAAATTATTGGTGTAATGGCGGAAGGCTTATATGTTCACGTCCGCGGAAAGCGAAGCCATGGAAGCGACATCCCGGCTTCAGCTGATAGCTGCAAGTTGTTCAGCAGTCCCTAACTATGCAATTAGAATCAGATACCTCAGCGATGCATCGTGAGCACGTCGACATAACTTCCCCGACCTTTTCAACGGTCAAGCCTCCTCGCGCAAAACCGGCGCTGCGGGGGCTTGACGCGTCCGTTTTTCCGCTGGAGTCTCGCCAATGCAGCACCGTCCCTCCGTACGTTGCCAGAAGCGGTGTGTTATCTGAAAAAGTGTTTCAAACGCGTTATTTGACGATGTATAGTGGCACAAATAAAGAAATAAGCTGATTTTACGCAACGAAATTCGTCGTTTTAAACAACGTTCACAAGTCACCATTCCCAAGGCGTCTGTTTAAACTTTTAATTTGCATGAAAGTGATCGGTTTGGGTGTCGACTGGAATACGGAAGAATTGTCATAGGGCCGCCCGTTGAAATTCCAAGAGATCAAGCTTGGTTTGGACTGACGAATGGCAAAAGGACGAACATGGAGCAGCAGAGGATAGTAGGGCAGGGGAGTAAAGTCTTTTGCACATATGGATGTGGTTATCCATTGGCTTGATGGCGGTGAGATCCGAAGGATGGGCGAGCGAGGAAAATGAAATGGAACTTCACTTCAAGCCTGATGTATATGTCACTGCGATATTAAGGTTGCTCAATTGGGGCAAAAAATGAACAGAGAAAGATTCTCTGTTCATTTTAAAATTATCGGGGTAAAGCATCGCCTGTTTGTTGTAGAGCTGGCCGCGTCATGGAGAAGATGGAGATATCGTGTTCTGTATGCCCATCCAAAGCCAATTGGCTCAAAATTTCTCCGATGATGCTGGCAAATTTAAACCCATGTCCGGAAAAGCCTGCTGCTATGGCAATATTGGAATGCTTTGGGTGTAGATCCACAACAAAGTGCTCATCCGGAGTTCTAGTGAAAATGCAAGCACGTCCCTGCTTCACGTTACCTGCTGCCTGGGGCATATAGGTATCTAAGAATTTACGTACATGCCCTTCATCTTCCGGATATATCCCGTATTCACGGTTGACATAAGCTGGTTCCGTTTTTTGCCCGATATCGAAGCGTCCAATTTTCAATCCGCTACCGTCAAAGCTGGGAAAGCCATAATAGACACCGGAAGGCACGTCAACGAAAAAAGCAGGAAAAACATCAGCTTCATATAAAGATGGATCGGATTCAAACCAAGTAGTTGTTTGACGCGTCGGTTGCAGTGGTATATCTAAATTCAAATGGGCTAGTACGTCTTTGTTCCAAGCTCCGGCGCTAATGATTCCTTTTTTTGCGGTATACGTCGCATCATCAGTTTCAATAGAAACGGAATCTTTATCAGCTTCTATATTTTTCACAGGTGTATTGGGTACAATGTGAACACCGTTTTTTTCAGCCAATCGACGATAGGCTCGGATACACTTCTCGCTGTATAGAACACCGGAATCGGGTTCAAAACAGCCTTTGTATCCTTTCGGAAGTTGGATCCCTGGCCAGCGCGTACTGATTTCATCAGCGTCCAG
The DNA here is from genome assembly GCF_016495865.1 of Salicibibacter cibi. NCBI lineage: Bacteria > Bacillati > Bacillota > Bacilli > Caryophanales > Bacillaceae > Salicibibacter > Salicibibacter cibi. The sequence goes on along the minus strand of NZ_CP054706.1, from coordinate 3,001,910 downwards.
CAAATCAAGAGACAGTGAATATTCTTTGGAGCTCGCGATCGCTTCATCGATAAACGGCGATCCTTCAGGACCGAACCCCAGCACGCCTGTTTTTTCAAAAAGGCTTTCGCCGGATTCTTCTTGGAGTTCATTCCACAATGTTTGAGCTCTTATTGCTAGAGGAACATATTCTCTTCCTTCCCCATATGCATGGCGAATAATTCGAGTCTCACCGTGATGGCTTCCATTGGCATGCGGTGGATCGAAAGCATCAATGAGCAGGGTTTTCGCTCCCTGTCTGGATAAATAATAACCAGCTGCCATCCCCATGGATCCGGCGCCAACAACGATGACATCATAATCCGTGTTCATGTTGGCCACTCCCTTGTGTCACCGAATCTCACTCAATTGCACATTTTCGAATTTTTGAACAGCTGCTTCAGCCACTTGCACATCATCAGCGACCGTGCTGCCACTCACTCCTACGGCGCCGATCACTTTCTCGTCTTTAACGAGCGGAATCCCGCCGCCGAAGACGACAATTTTTCCTTGGTTCGTCGTGTTTAACCCGTAAAGCGAACCTTCGGGCACTGTCTCTTCCTCCAAATTGGAGGTCGGCATTTTGAGCGCAACGGACGTCCATGCTTTGTTCTGCGCGATGTCGATACTGGCGAGCCACGCATCATCCATCCGATGGGTGGCGATCAAGTTACCGCCCTCGTCCATAATCGAAATGACCATCGATACACCAATGTTCTGTGATTCACGTTCAGCTGCCTCGATCAACGTTTTTGCCGCGTTTAAGTTTAAAGTACTCATGATAATTCCCTCCAAGTGGTTGAATTTTCAAAATGCAGAGCATTTGTCCATAGTATAAGAGAAATCATATATCACGTAAAATGACTGTTATTGATATCATCGATCATTGAAACTGATATCTAAGTGGAGCAGCACGTCTGGTTTCTTTGGTCATGTCAATCGTCTCTATAAATTTTTTCATTGAATTGGTGAGATAAGCGTCGGATCTTCGTATAAAAACGGTTGTGACATGGCTGTATTTTTCCGGGAGGTTCATACAGCGAACGACACCATCCTCTTCCAAATGGGAAATGGTGGACTTCGGTAAAAGTGTAACACCCAAGCCCGATACCACACATCCTAAAATTGTTTCCAACGTGCCGAATTCAATAATGTTGGCGGGATGAATGCCTTCGGCTTGAATCCATTCCGTCAATTTGGCCCGGTAGCTGCACCCTGGTTTAAATACGAGTAATGGTTTATGGGCGAATTCATCCAAAGAAATTTCTTTATTGTTAGAAATCAAAACCAGTTCTTCCTGAAACACTTCATGTTGGGTGATTTTAGGATGCTCCTTAAATCCGGCGACGAAAGCACCGTCTAAGTTGTGCGCGAGTACATGGTCTACGAGGTTTTCCGTCACGTCTGTGACCAATGATAAGTCTACGTTTGGGTAATTTTGGTGATAAGCGGATAAAATGTAAGGGAGTCGAATGACGGTTTCAACCGTCCCTAAGTCAAGTTCACCTGAGGGTTCGTTTGAATCTTGAATAACTTTTATCATTTCATCAACGGTGGTCAAGAGATTGTCTGTATACGATAAAAGCTTTTTTCCTTCGGGATTTAAAATCATGCCTCGGCTGTTACGGTGAAATAATTGTGTATGCAATTCTTTTTCCAACAATTGAATTCTCGTCGTCACATGGGATTGAACATAATTTAGATCATTGGCGGCTTTACTGACACTTCCGTGAAAAGCTACGGACTTGAAAATTTTTAAGTCCTTGATTTCCATTTTAATCTTCCCTCCCTTATTTTTCAAAATGATAGATGTTATCGTTTTTAATCATTTTACATGATTCAATCTCTTTTATACAATATTTACAAGGAACGGCAACGATATAATATTTTCAATTTATATTATATGAAAACTCAAACTGTCCTTTTTTCAGAAGATGTAAACGGTATCAAAATTATTCTTGGAGGGATCATTATGGCAGCGAATAAAGGCGTCGTTTACCAAGGAAAGGGAAAAGTTACCGTCGAAGATATCGGTTATCCGGAACTCATTCTAAGAGATGGCCCCGGTGTACCGAAAGAAAACGTAAACCGAAAATGTGAGCACGGGGTCATCCTTAAAGTGATTACGACGAATATTTGCGGAAGCGACCAACATATGGTTCGCGGCAGAACGACGGCTCCACAGGGTCTGGTTCTCGGACACGAGATCACCGGAGAAGTGGTTGAGACAGGACGTGATGTTGAATTTATTGAAAAAGGGGATATGGTGTCCGTTCCTTTTAACATCGCTTGTGGACGTTGTGTTATGTGCCAACAGCAAAAAACCCATATTTGTACGAATGTTAATCCAGAGCGTCCCGGGTCTGCCTATGGGTATGTGGATATGGGCGGTTGGGTTGGCGGCCAATCCGAATATGTAATGGTCCCTTATGCAGACTTTCAACTTCTGAAATTTCCCGATAAGGATCAAGCAATGGACAAGATTCTTGACCTAACCATGCTTACGGATATTTTCCCAACCGGGTTTCACGGAGCCTATTCCGCAGGTGTAACAATGGGTTCAACTGTTTATGTTGCCGGAGCGGGTCCGGTAGGACTAGCTGCGGCGCATTCTGCTCAACTCCTTGGCGCATCGGCTGTTATCGTTGGTGATTTGAACGAAGAAAGGCTGCAACAAGCGAAAAGTTTCGGCTGTGAAACGGTTAATTTGAGAAAGCATGATCGATTGGGCGAACAAATTGAACAGATTCTCGGCGTTCCGGAAGTGGATGCGGCCGTTGACGCGGTTGGGTTTGAGGCATCCGGTCACGGAGAAAGCGGTGAACAACCGGCTGCTGTATTGAATGCCATCATGGACGTCACACAGGCCGGCGGAGGGCTTGGTATACCTGGCTTGTATGTAACCGAGGATCCAGGTGCGCAAGACAAAGATGCTCAGACAGGTTCACTGAAAGTACGATTCGGACAAGGATGGGCGAAAGCACATACATTTGTAACAGGACAAACTCCGGCTATGTACTATAACCGCGGCTTGATGAAATCGATTTTATCCGGCAAAGCCCAAATTGCCAAAGCGGTGAACGCGCAATTGATCTCCATTGATGAAGCTCCGGACGGCTACGCTGATTTTGACAGCGGTGCTGCGAAGAAATATGTGATTGATCCGCATGGGATGATTCGGTAAATAATCAACTGCCGAAAGAAATGATGATTAAACCGCTAACACAATAGCGTAGGGCCTCCTTTTCATGTAAAGGAGGCCATTTCATGATGTTAATCCTATCGGTGATCTAACGTAAATTCAAAGGAAAACGAATTGGCATTTTTTAAGATTTCCTTAATATAGGTCATCGTAATTTCTGTTGCTTTTTCCCAGGAGTAGTCATATCTCCGGTTCAGAACAAGGGTCAACATTCCCTGCCAGGTTAGTTTTATCATTTCCTGTACGTGTTCTGCATTTTCCTCTTTAATATACCCCGCTTGAATGCACTCTTCCATTGCGATGCGTTCCCTGGTTGTCATGTCAAATTCCAAAAACATCGGTTTTAAATCGGGAGGCAAATCGTCGAGATCATCCGGGAACTGATCGTAATACTCATCCATCAGTTCCTTGGATCCGCCTCCGACATCCGAGGAGAAAATGGCATGATAGATATGCGGTTCAGCAAAGCTATATCGGCAAAAGCATTCCCACATGAGCAAAAATCTTTCCTGCGGATTGCTCCCTTTCGCCATATAGGCAGGGAGCGATGAAGTATATTTTCTTAAAATCTTCAGCGAAGAATAAAAGATCAGGTGGGAAAGTTCGCTAAAGTAATTGTAAATGGTGGCGCTATTGTAGCCGGCCAAATCGGATACTTTTCGGATGGTGACATTTTCAATGCCCTCCTCTTCAATGATTTGAACGGTGGCGTCTATAAAATATCTCATCATGCGGATCGTTTGAATCGCCTTTTTGTCCAAGCTTCTACCTCTTTTCGGTTCGATAATTATGAATTTCTATTCATTCTCCCTTTAATCTAGCACATTTGTCCAACATTCGTGAACCTCTCCAAATAAATCGAAGATTTTGATGGAGCATCCCTTATCTTAAATACAGCACAAATAAAAGTGGTTAACCGACGAGCCAAGACAGTGCCGTTTACATCCAGCGAGCATTAAATGTTCGATATTTCGGAAGTGGATTTGATGTTGTCGTCATATCATCGAGATTATCAAACTCTTTGCCGATGACATCGATAATAAAAGCTAAGCATCGTTGTAAATGACAAGCGTATCATCGAAAATGCGCGAATGGTTTGTAATCTTATGAGACGAATTCGGCGCTAATTTACTGTTCAAAAAAAGTTTTCCGAGATCGATGCACAATTATCTCAACGATGATTATTATATGAACAAGAATATATAATAATCATGATTATATTCATGAGTGAATAAGAATAAAATAATTCGGGTTTTCTTCATCAGCGCAGTTGTTCGTGCTGCGTTTCCTAGCAAAAAAACACGAAAAATCTTTTGAACAAAAATTTAGAAAACCATTTACAATTAAAAAATTGGTGATTATAATATAATCATAAGTAAAAAAATAATCATGATTATAAAAAAGGGGGGTTCCATCCTGTGAAGGACAAATAATAAAATGTAAGCGGTTAATAAGAAGAGCTTCCGGTCAAAATAGCGAGAACCGACGGAGTTTTTTCGAAGATGTTGAATCGGCTTGGGTGAGTGGATCGGTCATTCAGACGAAGTCAGTGTTGTCTTGCTTTTTATCTAAATATTCATTAAATAAGGAGGCGATTGGTATGTCTGTTGAGGTAAAACCCATATCAGAGTTCAAGACGTCTAACGATCTAGAGGTACTGGGCGTGAACAGGAACGTCCCGGTTAACCTGCGCCAAAGCGGGGACAAAGGTTCTCGCATGCTGATCTCACAAAGGTTGCGCAAGTCCCCTTTCTGGCATCTTTCCCAGGAAGCCGGCTGTTGGTGCTATGAGGTATATAACCATATGTACCACCCGCGTGCCTATGTCCCGTGGGAGGAGGGTGGACTCCTCAAAGAATACGAATACCTCACCGAACACGTCACCCTTTGGAATGTCGCAGTCGAGCGACAGATTCAAGTGAAAGGTCCCGATGCCGCCAAGCTGGTCGACTTGGCCATCACGCGCCCGGTCGAGAAACTCAAGGTGGGAAAGGCTCGCTACGTTATCCTGTGCAACGAAGATGGTGGAATCATAAATGACCCGGTCCTCCTACGTCCGGCTGAAGATGAATTTTGGTTCTCTCTCTCTGACACCGACGTTTCCTTGTGGTTGCAGGCGTTGAATGTCACGAACAAATTTGATTGCACGGTGCACGAAATAGATGTTGCCCCCGTGCAGATTCAAGGTCCGAAGTCGACAGCGCTCATGATGGACCTGTTTGGCGAGGGTATCCACGATGTTCCCTACTACGGACTACTCGAAGGTGAAGTAAACGGTTGCCCTGTTATCGTGTCCCGTACCGGGTTTTCGGGTGAGGCAGGCTATGAAATCTACCTCTATGACGCGAGCGTCAATGCGGAACGGCTATGGTACCATCTCCTCGAGGTCGGCAAAGGTCACAATCTCAAAGTAATTGCTCCGGGGCACATCCGTCGGATCGAGGCGGGAATCCTCTCCCACGGTCAGGACATGGACTTGGAGACTAATCCATACCAGGTCGGATTGGAATGGCAAGTGGATTTGAATAAATCCCGGTTCGTGGGTAAAGAAGCCCTAGCACGGATCAAGGATGAAGGTGTTACGAGTAAGTTGGCAGGGTTGAAGTTTGGTGGCAATCAGATCGACTGGTACCCCGCGGATTATTACCTTGTTTATGCAGAAAATGAGACGAAGCCGGTTGGCTATATCACCTCAGCCTTTTATTCGCCAACCCAAGGGTGCAATATTGGCTATGCGATGTTGCCCAACGCTTTGAGTACAATCGGAACTAAGCTTGAAGTGCACTTGCCTGAACCGTATGGCAACGGGCGTATTGCCGCAGAGGTTGCAGAGACGCCTTTCAAGGCCCCCGAATTCCCCGGCACGGGATTGGCACAGACCGGTCGAAAGCTTTAACGTTTCTGGAGGTTAGAAATTGGACGGCAGCCGATGGCAACAAGATCTAATTTCTCATTCCAATCTCTAACCTCCAATCTCTAACTTCCAGAATGAAAGAGGTGATGGCAATGATGAATCAACAATCGTCGATTGAACTGTTCGGACAAATGAGTGAGCCACGCTTCGAACTCATACCCACGCATGACATCGTTGACCGTGCTACGGCGGCACTCCCGCCTCACGCTATGCTGACGATTACCTGCTCCCCGACGAAAGGTGTCGACACTACGATCGAAACGGCAATTGCATTGGCCCCCCGATTTACCCGGGTCGTTCCCCATATTGCAGCGCGAATGGTCCGGAGTGAAGAACACCTTGAGGCAGTGCTTGATGAACTCCAGGCTCACGATGTGGATGAGATCTTCGTCGTCGGAGGCGATCAGGAGCAGGCCTCAGGCCCGTATCGTCATGGCCTTGATCTGTTGCAATCCCTGGCGACACGTGAGCATGGGCTGCTCCGCATTGGCATTCCGGCATACCCCGAAGGGAACCCGAATATTGATAATGACACCCTAGCCAAGGATCTTTTGGCGAAAGCGCCTCTCGCGCATTACGCTGTAACGCAGATGTGCTTCGATCCTGATAAAGTCCTTGCTTGGTTGCGGCGACAGCGCGAAGCCGGTCTGGAGCTGCCATTCTACTTGGGCATTCCCGGACCGGTGAAACCGGATAAACTCATTCGCATTGCAACCCGTATTGGAGTTACGGACTCGCTCCGCTTCCTTAGAAAAAACCTGAAGTTGACGGGGAAGCTGCTGCGCGGTTATGACGCCTCCGGCTTGATGAACGCCTACACTCCGCACTTAAATGATTCGGACTATGGGATTGCCGGTTTTCATATGTATTCTTTTAACGAACTAAACTCCCTTAAAAAAATTTTCGGGCGTATAGCTATATGATTGCAACACTCATCCGTTTTTAGTATTTATTTCATTCTTTTTTCAATGGCTTCGGTTATATAGGCAAAGCAGAAGTAGCCCGTAAATTTTCGCCAATAGGTTTGAATCGGTCTCATATGCTTTGCCAATCAACACATTACCTTTGGAGGCTTGTATATGAAATCAGATGTAGAAATTGCCCAATATGCAAAGATGAAGCCGATTGAAGAGGTTGCCGAAAAAATGGGCGTGGGACGGAGCAAGCTTGAATTATACGGAGACTATAAAGCAAAAATTAACGAAGATCAGCAGATAAGGATTGAGAATGAGGGGAACGGAAAATTAATTCTTATGACGGGCATCAGTCCAACACCTGCCGGGGAAGGAAAAACAACCACTTCCATTGGTTTGGCTGATGCCCTTCAAAAAATAGGAAAAAATGCGGCTGTTGCAATAAGGGAACCTTCCGTAGGCCCTGTTTTTGGCATGAAAGGTGGGGCTGCGGGAGGCGGTTATTCCCAGGTCGTGCCTATGGAAGATATCAATTTGCATTTTACCGGTGATTTTCATGCCATCGGTGCGGCGAATAATTTATTGGCTGCCATGATCGATAATCATATCCATCATGGGAATCAATTGAATATTGACACTCGTAAAATTAAATGGAAACGAGTGCTCGATATGAACGACCGGCAACTTCGCCAAATCGTGGATGGTTTAAACGGAAGCGCAAACGGAACGCCACGTGAAGATGGATTTGATATTACGGTGGCATCGGAAATTATGGCGATCTTTTGTTTGGCAAATAATATCGAAGACTTGAAGGAAAAGTTAAAGCATATTGTCATTGGCTATACAACGAACGATGCTCCTGTTACCGCAGGTCAATTGAAAGCATACGGAGCCATGACCGCTCTTTTGAAAGATGCTATAAAACCAAATCTTGTACAAACATTAGAACATACACCGGCATTTGTCCACGGTGGTCCCTTCGCCAATATCGCTCACGGGTGCAACAGTATACAAGCGACAAAAACGGCGCTGAACTATGCGGATTATGTTGTGACAGAAGCAGGCTTCGGTGCCGATCTGGGAGCGGAAAAGTTCATGAATATTAAATGCCGTCTGTCGGGCTTAAGACCGTCTGCCACCGTTGTCGTTGCAACGGTCAGAGCATTGAAATTGCATGGCGGCATTTCAAAAACCGAGTTGGAAAAAGAAAATCTCCAAGCACTTGAAAAAGGGTTGCCCAATTTATTGCAGCATCTAAGTATCTTGCAAGAAGCATTTGGCATCTCAACGGTTGTTGCCATTAATAAATTTCCAACTGATAGCGAAGCGGAGCTGGAAAAAATAGAAGAAAAATGCCGGGAACAAGGTGTGAAAGTCGTGCTTTCCGATGTATGGGCAAACGGCGGCTCAGGCGGTGAGGAACTGGCTAGGGAAGTTGTCCGGCTGGCTGATCACGGAAGCATGCCCTCGTTCACGTACAATTTGAAAGATTCGATTACTGAAAAAATGAAAAAAATTGTCCAAAAGGTATACGGTGGAAAAGGGATTGAACTTACCCGAAACGTGGAAAAAGAAATTCAAAAGCTGGAAGCATTAGGGTATGGGGATCTTCCGGTATGTATGGCGAAAACGCCATATTCATTTTCCGATGATCCGACGAAAACAGGTAGGCCGAGCGATTTTACTATTACGATAAGGGATGTGAAACTTTCCGCCGGGGCAGGGTTCATTGTCATGCTGACCGGCAACATTATGACAATGCCGGGACTTCCCCAATCTCCCTCAGCCGAATCCATTGACGTTGATGATAACGGAAGAATTGTTGGTTTATTTTGATAAAATACTTTTGAGGAGGGATACCAGTGGGCAATAATCAAATGGTACAGACGGATTTGAAGACTTTATTTAGTCCGTTGAAAATTGGGGCAAAAGAAGCCAAAAATCGAATTGTATCAACGTCGCATGCTGTAGGGTGGGACAACGGTACGGGCATTATAAACGAGCGTCATGTCAAATATCATGAACGTAAAGCTGCCGGCGGCGCGGGGATCATTATGACCTTTGGTTCTGCCAGTGTCTATGAAAAATCAGCCGCTTCTTATGGATCCGTGAGTTTATGGAATGAGGAAAATGAACCTTTATTGAAGGAACTTGCCGATCGTGTTCATGCCCATGGGGCTTTAATTATGTCCCAGGCCACCCATATGGGAAGACGTGCAGATTCTTCGATAAGTGGGCGGCCGATCCAAGCACCATCCGCCATTCCGGAAGGGGTGCATCGTGAGATACCGCATGTTTTGCGTACGGAGGAAATACCACCAATCGTGGAATCCTTTGCTGAAGCCGCTGCACGTCTTGAGAGGTGTGGCTGGGATGGCATTGAAATCACTTCTTTTTCAGGACATCTCATCGAACAGTTTTGGAGTCCTGCACTTAATGATCGCACGGATAGATACGGCGGGGACTTTGCCGGTCGCATGCGCTTTTCGATTGAGGTCATTCAAGCCGTTAGAGAGGCAGTATCAAGCGATTTCATTATTGCCTTTAGAATGACAGCAGACCCTAAAACCGATGCGCTCGGTCTTGACCAAGAGGATATGCTAGAAATTGCCCGGATACTTGATGGGTTAGGCAGCATTGATATGTTGAGCATTAGCGGTGGTACCGGTGCAACCTATCGCGCACAGGCTGCGGTTGTTCCAGGAGATACGTTTGCAAGGGGGACCTATAATCATGTAGCTAAAAAAATGAAAGAACAGCTTTCGGTCCCTGTTTTAGTTGCCGGCCGTAATCTCGATCCCGCTCAGGCAGAAAATGCTTTGACAAATGGAGATTGTGATCTTGTTGGGATGACAAGGGCTATTATAGCCGATCCGGATATGCCACAGCTGGCACAAAAAGGGGAGTTTTCCCAAATAAGACCGTGTATTGCATGCGGTGAATGTATCGGAAGATTATACTCGGGAATGCCGGTTATTTGCACAGTAAATCCTGCCATGGCTGATGATTCTTTAGATAATCTCATCCCCGTTCAGCACCAGCGCAAAGTTGTTATTGTTGGTGGCGGTCCGGCAGGAATGGAGGTTGCGCGCGTATCGGCTATTCGTGGCCATGAGGTTCATCTGTTGGAATGTACGGATAAATTGGGAGGAAAAGTTTATTTCGCAGCGATGGCTTCCGAACGTCCGCATTACGGGAAGCATATTAAATGGTTGGAGCAAGAATTAGACCGATTGGGAGCAAACGTCCATCTTCATAAAAAAGGAACGGTGAGTAATGTATTGGATGTAAACCCTGATGTCGTTGTGCTGGCGACGGGAGCTAATCCCAGAAGTGACCATTATATAACGGATGTCGAGCTCCTTGACGGCAAGGTTTCGATCAATAACAAAAGTAAATTATTGGTTTATGATCGCGAAGGAAAATTTCGAGGACCAAGCATCGCTAACTTTGCAGCAGAAGCAGGGGCTTCCCAAGTTGAGATAGCCACACCATTGTGGTCAATTTCAGAAGATTTAGATGAAATGCAAAAGCCAGAACTATACCGATTATTGTCGGAAAAGAATGTGACAATGTCTCCAAATAAAAATTTATTCAAAACAAAGGAAGGCACACCTGTATTGGAGGACAAGTGGACAGGTACAAAGCGTAGGATTGAAAAGGATGAGATGATAGTACTAATTGGTTATGAGGAAGGAGACAATCGCTTGTTTGATCAGCTAAAGTCGGCTGCTCCGGATCTGGAGGTCGAGCTTATTGGCGACGCTGTATCCCCCGCCGATTAAATGATGCGATCGCAGAAGGAGTGCGTGCAGGGAGTGTGTTGTGAAATTTTAGTTAACTGTTCAGGTAGGGGATGTAAGGAATTCAAATAGAGGTACAAGTACACTTCTAAATTGGTAAATCATTCGTAGATCTAGCCAAGAACTGGTTGAGCAAAATGTATAAGGTATTCAGGTGATGCGCTGATTCGATCAGCGCTATTTTTTGGCAGGTAAGAAACAATGTGGCTACGCTCCACGTAGCCAGCTGTGTGCCTGTGGGAAAGTGCAGTGGGAAGCCCCGCAGGAAACAAGCGATTTTTTCTGAGGAGGCTGAGCTTAGGGCCTCCGCAGCGGTCAGATCTCTAAACGGAAAATAAGTATTTCCAAGTATGTGGAGCAATGAATTTCGGAAACGAAGACCAGTGGGAACGAGAAATCCTTGAAAAACTAAATTGGCTTGGTCAATTTGGCAAGGATGTTTACAACGGAGGAATTACTAGACAGCGAGTCATGGTCTGAAGCTCAGCAAGCCATGAAGCAATTGTTCGAAGTTGAAGGTTTTCAAACCTATTTCAATGAGGTAGGTAACTTGTTTGTCCGTCTGAAAGGCTCAGAAAATAAGAAAGAGACGATTTTAACGGGCTCACACGTGGATACTGTTAAATCCGGTGGCTATTATGACAGGCAGTTAGGTGTACTAGGCGGATATTTAGCCGTGAAGTATTTAAAAGAAACCTATGGACAACCGGTACGCAATATTGAAGTCTTTTACTTGGCCGAAGAAGAAGGCAGCCGCTTTCCTTTTTGCATGTGGGGCTCCAAATATATTGCCGGTCAGGTGACACTTGTTCCAACACATTTCCTTGTTCAACATGTAATTCAATAAAAGCTTTTATGTCTTCCCGGGCTTCTTTTTCGCCCTTTTTAAACCCTGCTCTAGTCATCGCTTCTTCGAATGATTCACCGTCAAAATCTTTCAATTCATTCAAATCGTATGATCGGCATGAACGGCTGGTTTGAGAACAGCATTCTCCTGCGCAATCCCTCCGGCAGGCAAGCCACCTTTTCCTTGTTTGGGACGAAAGGTCGCCCATTGACAGAGAGAGACAAAGCGGAATGATTGAAGCATCCACAAGATAGATGGGGCTCATCATCTGCAAGCGATGAGGTGGATGAATCTCTCGTTTCATTTGGCTAACGATGTCGGAAAACAAGGCTTGGCTAACATCAGTGTTGATGTCACGCAACCGGCGTGTCATCTGCGAATCGCTAATCGAGGCAAGATCCACGCTTCCTTGGAGTTCTTCGCTATTCTTGAGGGTCAAGCTAGCTGCTTTGCACTTGGCATTTGATAGATCTGTGCATAAATCATCAAAGCAACCAATTTTTCACAGGTTAATTTTTTGACGTATCGGTCCCTAAAAAATCTTCTAAAACCTTTTTGATCTTTAACGGCTGTATAGCTTCCATAAATGTTGTTGTTATGGTAGTTTTGTCCATAGTGGATCCTTATAGTGAGAGATTTGGATGTGGACCACCGTATTTCCTGAATCACCTCCTTGGGTTGTCCCTAAGGAGGTTTTCTTTGTTTAATGGTGAAATCCTGCCGATTTTCAGTAGCATTTGAATTTTTTCGCTGAAAACTACCGATTCGTGTTCTATTTGCCACATTAAGTTTCAATCTACTTTTTTCACCTATGAAGTGTGGGTGCTGGGGTCTATAATGCTCCGTTTGTTTCAAAATTTGCATCCGTTGACGGGAACATGAAGCAACTTTCATATAGGCTAGCCATTGGTGTCTGCCGTACGCTTTCCAACATGAATTTAAGCTCGTCAAGTTCGAGAATATTTGTGATCTCATGGGCATCAAAAAAATCTCCGGTGTTCCTTTCGGCAATACAGCCCGAGCAAACTGCATCGCCGTGATTTGGCTGCTTACAATATGGCAATGACCGTCCAGGAAACCGGGTGTTAAGTAATAACCGTCAGTGTGTATTGTGTTTTCTCACCGATCGTACGATCTGCATTTTTTCAACGTAAGCAATCCGAGAATCTTTTACGGTAATATCTGTGTTGGCCAAAATTTCATTTGAGGTGACGTTCACGAGTTTCGCATTTTTTATAACCAGATTTTTGACATTATAAAACTTCTTAACTAGTCGTAATTAAAGTTTAAGCTAACCAAATGAAGTAAGCAATAAAAATAACGAGCAGTAAATACATGATCGGGTGAATATCCTTGTATTCGCCTTTTACAATTTTTAAAATCGGATAAGCGATAAACCCTAAGGCCAGTCCATTGGCAATACTATAAGTTAAAGGCATAGCAATAACAGTGATAAAAGCAGGTATAGCATATTCCATTTTATCCCACTTTATTGACCCCAATGAAGAAGCCATTAAAACACCAACAATAATTAATGCCGGAGCCGTTACGGCATCAGTGACTACCTCCAGAAGCGGCGATAAGAATAAGAATAAGAGGAAGCAACCAGCCGTAACTAATGAAGCAAAACCTGTCCGTGCACCCGCGGCAACGCCCGATGCCGATTCAATGTAAGAATTCGTATTCGATGTGCCTAAGATTGAACCAACGACAGAAGCAATCGCATCAGCACCCAATGCTTGTTTAGCTCTAGGTAATTTATCCTCTTGTAAAAATCCAGCTTTTTTAGCAACGGCGATAATTGTACCGGTGGCATCAAAGAAGTTCACGAAGAGTACGGTAAAGACCACGGTGAATATTTCCGGTTGTAAAATGCTTGGCAATTCAGTAATCGCAACACCAAAAGTGGGTGCTAAACTCGGTAGAGTAGAAACGACTTGCGATGGGAATGGGATCAAACCAGTAATAACGCCGGCTACAGCTGTGATGATCATGCCGAAAAAAATGGCGGCATTAACACCTCGCACAAGCATTATAGCAGTTACAATAAGGCCGAACAGTGCCAACATGGTGGAGGGCGACGTAATATTACTAAGCGTTAATAATGTTTCTTCATCGCCAGCGACAACCCCCGCATTTTGCAGCCCGATAAAGGCGATGAATAATCCGATCCCTGCGACAGTGGCATCCTTTAATTGAGGCGGAATGGCATCGATCACTTTTTCCCTTAGTCCTGTTAAGGTCATAAGAAGGAAGATTACACCGGCTACAAGAAATCCGGCAAGCGCTGTTTCCCATGGTATCTCCATACCTATGACGACTGTATAGGCAAAAAACGCATTCAATCCCATCCCGGGGGCTAAACCGATCGGATAGTTTGCCCACAAAGCCATAATAATACAAGAAATAGCTGCCGTAAGACCGGTAGCCACGAATACAGCGCCTTCATCCATTCCTGCATCGCTTAAAATCGCAGCATTCACAAACAATATATACGACATCGCCATAAAAGTGGTGATACCACCGATTGATTCTTTTTTAAAATTCGTATTTTTCTCGCTGAATCCAAAGTACTGCTCAATTTTATTGTTCCTCAACCTTTTATTCGTTTCTGGCTCCAGGTTTGAACTCATATGTTGCTCCCCCTTTTAATGAATTTCAGAAAAAATCAAATGATCGGTTCAATAAACACATCCAGAATCCCCCCGCAAATTCCGCCATCTTCGTAAAAGAGGCCATCTGTTAAATCGACGTGATGGTGTTGGGGTCTGCCCGTGTCCATAACGATAAGCGCTTTTTCAATCACTTCACCTTCACCGCAACCACCTCCAATCGTTCCCTCTAGTGTATAGTCGGAATAAATAATCATTTTAGTTCCGGTTTTTCTGGGAGTGGACCCTTTTGTACGTATGACAGTAGCCAAAGCTGCTTTTTGTTTGTTCTTGCGAATAGATATAACCTGATCAAAAAAGGCTAGATGGTTCATGATCGATTCCTTTCATAAAATTTTAGTTTTTCATAGTCTTTAATCTTTTCTCGTTTTGAATGGCCGGTAGATTTATTTTGGACTTTCAGGAGTTCAGCGAAAATGCTTACGGCAATCTCGGCAGGGGACTGGGCGCCAATATCTAATCCAACAGGTGAGTAGATGTTTTTGAAATGGTGATTGGTAAATTCACTTTTTAATTGTTCAAAAACACCGGCTATGCGTCGTCTGCTTCCAATCATTCCGATATAAGCCGTTCGTTCACGTGCGTCGAGCTTTTCTTCTCGTTTAAGTAATTGTTGTAAACTAATGACATCGAATTTATGCCCACGTGTAAGGAGTAAAATGTACGTTTTAGGTGTAATATGGACGTCCTTGAAAAAATCAAGATAAGGCATACAGATAATTTCGTCGGCTACAGGGAAGTTATCCCGATTGGCGAATGATTTCCGATCATCGATAACCGTGACGGAGAAACCGAGCATACGTCCCATTTTCTCAACGGGTTCAGATACATGCCCGGCTCCTGCTACAATTAAACGAGAGGGAGGGGTAAATGATTCAACGTAACATTCCACGTTTCCCTCTCGCCATTCAAACGTGATACTTTTCGTTTTTTGTTCCAGTAATAGTGGTAGACAGTGTTCAATGAGTTGTTCTGAAAAAAATTTAGAATAGTCTCTGTCGCTATACATACTGCCATCAGGCCAAAGTAATAATTTCGCTCCAACTAAATTTTCCGTAGAGTGAGACGTTATGGTGATTAACGCGATTTCATGTTGTTTTTTCAGTGAATCAGATAACAATTCAAATAATTTTGGGTTAAACATGTGCCATCACCCCGATGACATCTGAATGGGTTTCATTGCTTCGTAAATACGTTCCGGCGTTGCAGGCAGATGTCTTACCTTTGCACCGGTGGCATCGTAGATGGCGGACATAATAGCGGGAATAATTGGGATCATCACTACTTCGCCGATCCCTTTGGCGCCGAAAGGGTTAGAAGGTTCAGGGTCTTCAACCGGTATCGTTTCAATTTCAGGTGTTTCCAGAATGGTCGGGATGATATAATCAGATAAATTGTTGGTTTTATTATGCCCATCTTCGATGATGACATCTTCGAACAATGTATAGCCAATCCCCATGACGGCTCCCCCTTCAGCTTGCCCTTCAAGACCTTGTAGATTCATCACTTTCCCACAGTCTGGTATCGAGACAACACGTAAAACATCCGTTTCGCCGGTCAATGTGTCCACTTCAACCATAACGACATGCGTCAAGTACCCGTAAATATGATGAGGTGCTCCGCCGGAACCTTGAATTTCGTTCTTTTCTTTCGGTAAATAAAAGTGCCCTTGCACTGTCGTAGAAATTTGGTTCTTCACTAAGTAATCATAAATTTGACGAAAAGAAAGTAAAATGGATTGATTATTTTTGTTAATTATAGACCCATTTTCGATTTCCATATTTTTTGTAGGGACATCGAGTATATGTCCTGCAGCTTCAATCAGCCGTTGAATCATCTGGGGAGCGACGGTCGCAATCGCTCTTGTACCCGTATACGTGGATCTGGAAGCGGAAATCGTTCCCCCATCCAACGTTTCAGCCGTATCCCCCTGAACGACTGATATGTGGGAAATGTCACAGTGGAGTAGCTCTGCACAAACTTGGGCGTAGACAGTGCCATTACCGGTGCCGATTTCTTCACACCCAACCGCTACTTTCATGTGACCGTCAGGCAACAATTCGATGGACGCTGCGCCGTAATCGGGTGTATCAATCCCCATACCAACACCGTGGAAGGAGGTTGCGACAGCGACGCCTCTTTTTTTCCATGGTTCAGTCGTTTGTTTTTTGTAAGTTTCCCGATTGACCCACAGATCACAATGTTGAGCTTTATATAACGTCTGGTGAGTACCGACACTGGACTTAACCACATGTCCGACACTAGAAATGTCGCCTTGACGATAGGCATTTTTCTTTCTGATCTCAATCGGATCCATACCGATCTTTTCGGCGGTCATGTCTATATGTGTTTCAATGCCGACACAAACCTGATTAACACCAAAACCCCTGAAAGCGCCTGCGATACCGTTATTGGTATACACGCAAAACCCTTCAATGTCAACATTGGGGATTGTGTATGGTCCGCAAGCATGCTCGACGGCCAGTGATGTAACAGCCGGCCCCAGTGAGGCGTAGGCACCTGTATCAGCAACAGCTCTTACTTGGTTGGCAATAATTCGTCCGTCCTTGTTTACACCGGTTTTAACGTGTACCTTAAAAGGGTGCCTTTTTAGACTTGCTTGGACGGATTCCTCTCGATTCAAATGAATTTTCACGGGACGTCCACCACTATGAAGGGCGAGCAATGCAAGGTAAATTTGTACAGTAATTTCATCTTTGCCCCCGAACCCCCCACCGTTAGGGCTCGATATCACATGGATGCTCTCCGGGTTTATGCCGAGGGCACGTGAAATCTGCAGCCGATCTCTGTAGGCGTATTGAGCAGGACATTGAATGGTTAACGTACCGTCTTCTTCAAGTTTGCCCCAACCGCCTTCAGTCTCTATGAAAGCATGCATTTGACGAGGTGAATAATAGGTGTTTTCAAAAATGTAGTCGGCTTCTTCGAATGCGTGGTTGATATCACCGTTTTGTATTTTGAAGTGGCCATGAATATTTCCGTCCGGGTGTAGAGGTGGGGCTTGCTCGGTCATAGCGTATTCTGCATCGTCTACGACCCCCAACGGATGATAATCCACTTGAATGAGACGAAGGGCTTCTTCGGCGATTTCGTTTGTTTCAGCGGCAACAAGTGCAACAGCATCTGCCGTACAGCGAACAACGTCTTCACAAAGAACAGGCTGATCGGGCGTGACAATACCAAACCCATTAAAGCCTGGAATATCCTCATATGTTAATATACAGATAACCCCCGGTAATGCTTCTGCTTGAGTCGTATCTATATTTGTAATTTGAGCATGGGGATACTTTGATCTGAGCACCTTCCCCCATACCATGTCAGGGTAATGTCTGTCCGTCATATATTGGAGTTTGCCTGTCACTTTCTCGGGCCCATCGATACGTGGAACCCGTTTGCCAATCCAGTGATATCGGTTTTTTGTGTCATTTTTATGCTCGGCGATGCGATTCATTTATTCTCCCCACCTTTTCATTAGCCTATATAACCCTCTTTCTAACAAAGCACTAGCCATATCTTTTCTGTAATTAGCAGACGCACGCACATCAGAAATGGGGGCAACTTCTTTCCAAGCAAGTTTTGCCATGTTTTGAATCAAGTTTTCGTCCAGACGATCCAATAAAAGCATGGATTCACATTTCTTTGCGCGGATAATGGTTGGGCCTACTGAACCAAAAGCCAATTTCCCGGCGGTACAATGGCGCTTTTTTGAATCCAATGTTAACGATGTAGCAAAATTGACAATCGAAATAGATTGCGCTTTACGTGGCCCAAGTTTTTCAAATATGCCGATTTCATATTTTTCTTGAGGGCGAACGATGATATCAGAAATGATCTCGTCAGAATGTATGACGGTTTTCCCCGGACCAACAAAGAAATCTTGAATCGGAACAATTCTTGTATCATGAAGTGAGCGTAGTTCAATTTTGGCATCCAATACGTAGAGGGCAGGGATTGTGTCGCCTGCAGGAGAAGCAGTGCCAATATTGCCGCCTAATGTACCCATATTTTGCATTTGGGTTGCTCCAACTTCTTTCGCTGCATGTGTTAATACATCTGCTTTGTTTAGAAGCAGATCGGATTGCACAATATCGGTATGTGTTGTCATTGGGCCAATGTGTATGCCGTTCTCATCTTCATAGATATAACGAAGCTTATTCAAGTTTCTGATATTGATCCATATATTGGGCATCCACTTTTTTTCCTTCATACGAACAACAGCATCTGTTCCCCCGGCGATCAATCGACTTTCGTTTTGACGGTTGGAAAGCACTTGCAAACATTCATTGACGGATGTTGGCGAAATCATTTCCATATCGGATACCTTCATTATGATTCTCCTTTCGCCTTTGTGGTCTGTGGTAAATAGTCGGCAGGAGTGTTAAAGTTAAACAAAATATCAGGGTCGTTAACGTCCAAATAGGATATTTGATGGCTGAATTTTTGTAAAATGTTTCGTAGCCCTTTCGTTTCTTCATTAACGTTTAACAACTCTTGCCTTAGACTGCCGTGGAAAAGTACAGGATGCCCTCGTTTTTGTTGATATAACGGAACAATAATGGAAGGGTTCGTTTTATTGAATTGATCCACAATCAGACTTAAGGTCACATGTGAAACGGGTTGGTCGACAGTGCTGATTAAAATGCCTTTTGGGTTGCCACGAATGGCCTTAACGCCTTTTCTGATCGATGAACATTTGCCTTCATCAAAACGGTCGTTCCATACAATATGTACGCCATATCGTTTAATAGCTTCGGTTATTCGTTCAGACTTATAGCCTGTCACAACGATGATTTTGCCAATCCCGATATTTTTAAGTTGATTGATTTGGTATGTGATCAAACTTTCCTCGCCCCAGGGAAGCAGAGCTTTCACGGTCCCCATACGTTCGGAGCGACCGGCGGCAAGTAATAGAGCTACGTAATGATTGTTATTTTTCCTCAATGTGTATCACTGTGTTGAGCGAATTTGTTTTTGGCCGCCGATTGGACAGCCTTGATAATTTTTTGGTAACCGGTACACCGACATAAATTACCACCAAGAGCGGTTTTTACATCATCAATGGATGGTATGTGCTCGATGTTGTTTATAAAAGATCGGGTGGCAACGATGATACCAGGTGTACAATATCCGCATTGTGTCGCACCTTCCTCTATAAAAGCTTCTTGTATAATATCCATGTTTTCTTCAAGTCCAATGCCTTCAACAGTGATGACGTCCTCATTTTCGATTTGGCCGACTAAAACGAGACAAGAACAAATCACCTCATGATTGATCATGACCGAACATGACCCACATTCCCCTTTGCCACAGCATTCCTTACTGCCTGTCAGTTCTAAATCATCACGTAAGACATCAAGCAGTGTTTTAGCTGGTGGACAATAAACCTTTTCATTCTTCCCATTCACATGAAATTGAAATGTTTTCATCAAAAAGCCTCCTTAGAATGTAAATGTTTAATTTGACACTAAAAAAGCCACAAAAAAGATTTCCAATGGGAAGAAATCTTTTTCGTAGCTTGGGAAATTTACGGTTTCCCGTAGAGACCCTCAACCCAATCATTGAGGTTATACGAAAAAAGGAAAATAAGTGTTTTTTAACAAAAAAAGACCGCAACAATAGATGTTAATCTCAGAATAAGATTATCTAAAGCTGCGACCCATATTTGTCCCGTGAACAGAAAAAATACGAAACCAGCGCATGCACATGAGTAAAAAGCGCTTACATAACACATTTAAACTCACAACATTTATAAAGTTAACATAAAGTTTACCGAAAGATTTTTATATTGTCAATAATTATTTTTATATTTCCGGCGCTCTAACTGTATTGAATAGTAGGCATGCGTTTTAAAAGTCGGTCAATCGATTTATTGGATTCTTTTAAGATAATATCCTTATCCATCGTTTTCATTGCTCCGTTTTCCATCACAGGCTGACCGTTAATCATCGTTGTTTCGATGTCAGCTCTTGTAGCTGAATACACGACACGGGAAATAGGATCAACACCGAATGATGGGTAAACATGGAAGTCATTTAAATTCAAAATCGATAGATCTGCTTTCTTGCCAACCTCTAGGCTGCCAATTTCATTTTCCAACCCTAAAGCTCTTGCTCCTTCGATGGTAGCCATGCGAAGAACTGATTGAGCTTTCATCGTCGTTGGACCGTGGGCCGGTTTATGGATCGTTGCTGCCAATCTTATTTCATTCAACATGTCTAAATTGTTATTGCAGGGAGCGCCGTCTGCACCTAAACTTACGCGTATGTCATTATCCAACATATCGGGTACTTCGGCTACACCGGATGCCAATTTCAGGTTAGATCCGGGACAATGGCTCACGTTAACACCTTTGTTTTTAATAATGGATTTTTCTTCATCATCCAACCAAACACAATGCGCAAGAATTAATCGCTCGTTGGCTAAGCCAATGTGATCGAGATAAGTAACGTTGCGCATGCCGGTTTGTTGTTCAACGATTTCAATTTCTCCTCTGTTTTCTGCTGCATGAGAGTGAACATGAACATCATAATTGGCGGATAGATCCCGCACTTGTGTCAACAAGTCTTTCGAGCACGACACGACAAATCGGGGTGAAAAGGCGTATTGTATTCTGCCATTATCGTGATTATGCCATTTCTCCAATAAATCGACGCTTTCCTGAATGGACGCGTCTGTATTTTCTTGCAGTAACAGGGGAACATCATCCCCATAATCCATCATGCATTTTCCGCTCACTGCCCGGATCCCGCTTTCAGCAATGGCTTCTAAAGCAGAGCCGGTATGATGAACCGTCTCCATATCAACGACCGTCGTAGTTCCGCTTCGGATAAGTTCCCCGATGCCCAGCATCGCTGAATAATAACTTGATTCTTCATCATGGGCTGCTTCAAGAGGCCATATTCTTTTTTGAAGCCAATCGAGTAACTCTAAATCGTCGCCCTGGCCCCGGAAAAGCGTCTGACACAAATGAATATGGGTATGAATAAATCCCGGGATAATCGTTCTGTTATGGGCATCAATCACATTGTCTATCCCTGTCGCATCAATATGAGAATCAATTTGGGCAATGCGATCATTTTCAATCAATAAATCGCCGTATATAATCTCGTTTTTTTCATTAACCGTTACAATTTCAGCATTTTTAATAAGTGTTTTTGACATTATTTTCACGCATCCTTAACTATAAATTTTTCAAATGTCCAATGTATGTTTCTTTTCAGTTTGCATCGTTCTAAAGTGCTGATATAGAAAGAATACACCTATAACGATATATCCTAATGCAAAATCCGGCGAGGCATTTAATGATAGTTCCGGTGCATGCATTAAGCCAAAGAAGGAAAAGCCAGCACCGATCAAGGAAAATGCGGTTGCTTTCAGATAGTCTCCGTCAATGATAAAAACAGTAATGGCACCTAAAATGAGGGCAGTGAACATGGCTCCGTCCCCAAGTGGCACAATCCCTGTCGATATATCTTGTACGACCTCTGGTGCATCGCCATCAAAACGAGTCATTAAGTAATTGGAGAAATAAGGGAGCATGGCGATAATGACAGCAGGATAGTATTTCGTCGCATTCGTTTCAAATGCCGTTGATACCATGGAAGCTCCCACATAAACAAGAACGGGTGCTATGACGGCTACAGGGATAATTTCCGAGACGGCAGCGATTAAACCGAACACGGCTGTAAGTGTGTATACAATTGCGTTTAAAATGCTATAGCCTCGACCCGCCCCCATATGTTTAGCCCCGACTGTGGCAAGATAAACGGTAGTAGGGAAGGCCCCTCCAAAGCAAGACCCCAACATTGTTCCTGCGCCATCAACAGCCTGACACTCTCGGACATCATACTTATCACCGATTGCTTCCATTGCCTCCACATTATTCATTGTTTCGATCGCATTATAGATGGTGATAGGCAGAACGACCGCGAATATGCCAATCATGGCTCCGAAAAGATAAGTCATCCCTTCAAACGGTGCTAAAGTGGGTATAAATGGATAAAAGCCCACATAAGCCAAACCTTCCGTAATCTGACCAATATTGGCTGGCCCAAACGCATAGGCCAAAATTGTGCCGATAATAATGGCAAATAGGGAAGCCGGGATCTTAAATGGCATGGTTACCTTTCCGATAACACCAACGATAATAATAGCCAACGCTATAAGTCCCGCTACCGGTATCTCCATAGTCATAAATAACATTTCACCTGCGATAAATGTTAAAGCGACGCCACTGATAGCACCCAGCATTGCTGCTCGCGGTAAATTTCTTTGAATCCATCTTCCGATAAGGCTAACCAATACCTCAACCAGCCCACTTATAAAGGCGGCAGCCACCCCTATTCGCCAAGCTAACTCCGGGTCATCGGTGAGCGTCATGGCAGGCAATAAAACACCGAATAAGAAGATGAACATAACGGGTGTACTTATCCCGTAAGATAATGCTGTTACATCAACTCTTTGTTCCCTTTTTGCCAAACGACTCGCCGTGTAGGCGTAGTAGAGGTTACCGAACAATACTGCTACGGCCGCTCCCGGGATCACCTGTCCAAAAACAATGCTCGTTGAAAAACCCATCCCAAGCATTGTGATCGCAATTATAACAAAATTGGCAAGGTTGTTTTGAAATAAAGCGAAAAAAGCATCCGTGTCCTCTTTCTTGTACCATGGGTAATGAAAAGCTTTTTGATCCATTTTTTAACATACCCCCTCATAAATTTTTCTGATATTCATAAACATGTGCCAAAAAAAAGAGCCGTAGATGAAAGAATAGGATCTATCATCTACGGCTCCTAAGACCTCCGGTAAACAGAGGTTTAGCAACCGCCTTCAATTTAGGTCTGGCAATGAATCGAATAATCGATTTCATATTCAGATTATTAATGAAATTGTAATGCAATGTAACAACTTAGTCAATATGATAACAAAATGAGTTTTTAAGCAACATGTTTGTCATAAAGAATCTTTGAATCTAATGTTTTTTAACAGCTTTGCCGAGAAGTCCTCTGCAAAATCTTTGATTTAGCTGGAGAGGCTCACATAAATAGCCTTGTAATCATATACATGGACGATATCAAGGTAATCCACGTAATAAATATACGCAGATGGTTGGTACTAATTTTATTGGAAAAGTAAGCACCAATGTTAATTCCAATAATTTGTCCTATCAGACTAGCTACAATGAGTAATGTGAGATTTTCCATGCTTGAATATTGAAAATAACCAAACATGGCCGGCAAAGCTATAACAACAGAATTGAGTAAACTGACCCCTACTGCAATCCTTATTTGTAAACCTAAGAGAGTGAGTAATGGGACTAACAGAATTGGGCCTCCGGCTCCGGTTAAAGAACATATAGCAGCTGTAAGGAGACCTATTATTAAAATCAATATTTTGTTTTCGAGTAATACCGAACGTTGAAGATTTAAACTTGATGTATCTTTTTTTAATAAAAGGGACAGCCCTGATAGAAATATAAAAATATATAGTATAAGTTCGGCGATGTGCTCGGGGATCAAAACGTTCAATTGCACTCCAAATAGAGCGCCGGGTATACTCCCTATACTAATGAAAAGAGCGAGTCTTAAATCCATGTTTTTTGATTTCCAATAAGAATATGCGCCTATAATTCCAGCTACTGCAAAAGAAAAAAAACTTAATGCAAGTGAATCTCTTAGCGGTAACTGTAGAAAACCAACGTAAAGCAAAGGAAGAAGAAATCCTGCAATACCAGACATTCCTAATGGGATTCCTACTCCAAGATTGATAAGTAGTATTAAAAAAAATAAATATGTTGCCATGTTGAATTTCACCTCTGTTGGTGTCGCAAGAAGTATGTGTAATTTATAGGTTATACCGAGAGTAAGCCACCCTTAAGAACTGAAGGAGGGTGGCTAACGGTTTTTGTCTGTTTCAAACATGCTGGAATTTAATTAACCAGCTAAATTCCAGCTCTGTAAGAGATGTTACTCATAGCCAAGTTGCTTTCATGCATTATTTTTTCTTCGTCTAATGTCATAACTTCTCGATTTTTCATGATCATCTTTCCATCGACGATGACATCCTCCACGTCACTGCTGTTTACTGATTCAACCAAAGTGTTTACCATATCATGAGTCGGTTGAATGTGCGGCTGATCTATGTTTATAGATATCATATCTGCTTTTTTTCCAGCTTCTAAAGTTCCCAGCTTTTGTTCTTGAAAAATTGTTTTAGCACCGCCTAATGTTGCAAGTTCCAATAATTTTTTTGATGGCATAATTAATGGATCAAAAATGGGTGCCCCCCAGTAGGCTCGCATCATCGATTTTAACGTTTTTATTTCATCAAATATACTCAATCCTCCATGGGCTGCACCATCGGTTCCTAGGCCAATATCAAGCCCTTTTTGCAACAGGTTCGGTGTTTTAGTAACCCCTTTCCCTGAATTGCTTATGGGGCAGTGTGCAATTTTGATATCATAATTTTTTAATATATCGATTTCATTTTCAGAAACTAATATACTATGTGAACTTAAAAAATTTGCATCTAAGATACCTAATGACTCAAGAAACTCAAAAGGTCTTTGTTTGTATTTCTCCAGACAAAAACTGATTTCATTTGTATACTCATTCATGTGAGTTTGAACGACTGTATTAAGTTCTTTTGCTTTCTCAAACACTTGTACAATTAAATGTGGTGAACACGATATAAGGGAGCGAAGAGAAAGCCAAATGTTCAATCTTCCTTCGCCTAAACCATTAAAGTCTTGATATAATGACATATTTTTGCTAATTTCTTCTGTTGCAGTTGATTTCATATTTTCTGGAATAAAACTGCCTGAATCCATAGTTGAACAAGATAATGAGCCTCTTAATCCTGAGTCAATGACGGACTCGGCTACCTTATCCATATAAGAACCACCTGCATCGACGAATGCAGTTGTTCCAGATTTTATCATATCCAAGCAGCTTAGTTGTGAACTTATAGAAACATCCTCTTTTGTTAGATTGCTCTCAAAAGGAACCATAATTCGTGTCCAGATCATCGGATATTCATCGGCTATTCTCCCTTTTAAAAATTGCTGGCATGTATGCATGTGCGCATCTATTAACCCCGGCATAAAAAGTTTCCCTTTGCCTTTTATTGTCGTTGAGGTCGTGTATTGTTCATCAATAATGGATGTGTCATTAATCGCTAATATATTTTTTTCTTTTATAACGATAGATTGATCACTTTTGATCCTAAATTCTGGTGTTAAAATGGAACAATTTCTTATGATCATATCACTGGTATGTAAGTTGTTCATAATATTGACCTCCTTTAATTTTCCAAAATAATTAATCGACAGCATCGCTTATTCTAGTGGTGATAATATATTTAAATGGCACCGGTAATACTCAATACAATTTGGGCAATGATCACAGATCCTATGAACGTACTTGCCATTACGGCCAAAGCTATAATAATCATTCTCCAACCTAGCTTTTTAAGCTGATGAATGCTTGCTCCAATGGAAATTCCAGCTAAGGCACCTACCATAGTAAGTGGCGCCTTAAAATCTATTTGTTCTGCAGATTCGGTTATAAAACCCGATATAGGTGAAATTGGGGATGCTAAAAGTAATCCCAACAGGGAACAATAAATAATGACGGGGAGTTTTAATGGTATTACTTTCCATATGCAAACTGCTAAAAATGCAATAGACAATAAAACGACGACTCCGGGAAAAGAAGTTGCAATTGATGTATTGTATCCAATTAAATTTACGGCAAGAATGCCCATACCTATAAAAATGAATAAAATTACCCACTCTTTAAGCTTCATAATCATCGTATCTCCTTTCAGTTCCAACTTTAGATTTTGATTTTTCATTAATTTTAAGTTTAGGTTCCAAAACACTGTAAATTTTATTAGCAAGAGGTAATGCGATAAATAATGCGACATACAGCCCTGTCATTCCCGTTAACATATCGCCCGCAGCACCAAGTACAAGTATATCGTCGGCATATGCAGGGTATACATGACCTAAACTGGTGGTTGCGGCAGCCATCATAATTCCTGCCCCTACACCTGACGCAATACCAAGGGCGTAGGGGTGAAATAATTCTGTAGAAGCTACCAGGGTAGCCAAGAAACCGAAAAAGATTGTTCCAAATAACCCTCCCATAATATAAACGGAAAGTGTTCCTCTTGTTTCAGCTGACTCGGGACCATATAAATTGGTGATTAAAGCTAAATTAACCTCCCTGTTTATAGAATGGGCAGCGCCTATTGCTTCTCTTTTGATCCCTAAAAGCAGTGCTATTGGCAATGCAATAATGACGGTAAAAACATTTCCTAATTCACCTAATATTAAGGCTGGACCAAGGCTCACAAGTTCAGGTATATTCCCGGCAGCGGTAATACCAATGTTGACAATGAAAGGTGCTATAGCGACTAAAACCAAAGGCTTTGCTGCATTAACATCTTTCTCTTTAAGCAACCCAATTAAATCAGGGCCTAATATAACACC
The DNA here is from genome assembly GCF_016495865.1 of Salicibibacter cibi. NCBI lineage: Bacteria > Bacillati > Bacillota > Bacilli > Caryophanales > Bacillaceae > Salicibibacter > Salicibibacter cibi. The sequence goes on along the minus strand of NZ_CP054706.1, from coordinate 2,975,026 downwards.
TAATATTATTCCATAGAAAATTGGGAATAATATTAACATTCCGGGACCAACTGCAAACTCGAATTCCCCGATAATCTCTGCGATAATAAGAATGCTAAATGCAACAATATATAGTTTGTATTCATTTCTGATTCTATCAAAAATTGATTTATAACCTTCCATAATTAATCCTCCTTCTCCCTATATGAGAATATCTATAACTGTAAAAGATGCGATGAAAAAATACAATCATTATGTTAGGTTACCTCACATATATAAATTTTGTGTCAATTCATATTTATAGGGAATCGAAAAACATTCATGACATAAATACGAAAAGGTGTATTTTATGAAACCACTCCTCTCATTTAGGCTCATTAATTTTAGTGAATTTTTTCTGAGATGGTCATGCAAGTGCCAAAAAAAGCCGTAGATGAAGACGTGGCATCTTCATCTACGGCTCCAAAAACCTCCGATAAACAAAGGGTTAGTAACCGCTGTCATTTTAGGGTCTGATCGTGCACCGATTGATCGGTCTCACCTTCAGAGTATTGATAAAAATAGTAAAGCGAGATAACAGATTTGTCAATATGTTGTAAATATTATTTCAAGTAAATAGTGGAAGTTTTGAACACTAAGAAACCAGTGAATCACCTCAAGTAGGTGATTTCCTGCTTGGAATGAATGATTTTCGTTATGGGTAAATGCGGGTTTCGATCAAATATGCAAAAAAAGCCGACGCAAATAAGCCATGCCTATGGCTTCAGAGACGATGTTCGTCGAAGGTGTCCGCGATTAGCGAAAGAAGAGGGTAGGCACACGACGGGAGTAACGCACCGCGATAAGTCAAAGAGGTCAATCGCAAAACAACGGCACATCACGAAGCCTGCGATGACTGTAATGGTCAATCGGATGTTTTCCCTGTTTTTTTCATCAACAACATCTTCCAATGGATGAGATTCTCCTTTTTTCCGATATCAATTCAACTTGGGCATGGCCTTGCTCCAAAACCGGTAGTCAAATTCACCAATGGCTTGCTTCAGTCCCCTCGATCTTGAACCGGTACTTATACAGGTCCCTGATAGAGCCCTTGTCCCCGTAGTCGCAAACTCCTGATCAATCAGTATGAGAATTCTTCCGTTCTGATGAGGCTTCGCCCCAGCCAAAAATGGTATTCCCCATCTTGGAGGTTCATGAGCAATGGCAAGCAGAACCATTTCTGTACGCTTCCCATGAGAACGCCGGGGGGGCACCAAATCAATGACCGAAAATGTACGCGGCTTTGGGGGAGTTCTCGGACATTCTGATGGAGTTTCTTAACACTGGGCATGTATGACGGGCTTCCTTGCACTGTTTCCTCGCCTACAAGGACGATTCACCCATTGAGGTAACGGATGTTACAAAATTAGAAAAAAGTATTGACGATTTTTAAAAGGCAGTATATTATAAGAATAAGCGGAGTCCATACATTTTTTCACATAATCAAAGTTTTTTACGCTGTATTATCGGGGTGACTTTTACTAAAACAATTGGAGGGGTAATATGGAGGCAGTTTCTGATTCGCTGAGGAGCACTCTTAAGAAAGATATTTCACAACTTTATAACAAAGTCAATCAAGAGATGTATGGTTTAGGAGTAAAAAAGCAAAAGATTGAGTTCCTTAATAATGCCGTTGTGATATTCAGTGAACATAAACGCGCCCCAGACTTGGAAGCTCTCCAGCATCAGTATAAAGAATTAACGATCGCAGCCGATGCAGCGCTTATTTCCGAATTTAAAAAAAGACTGAAAAGGGATATTCAATATCACCTGAGTAAAGATGTCCACACCGTATTAAAGGATTTCGATCCTGAGACTGAATTTGCTTGTACGGTCATCTATTTTAAAGAAGATCGATTATAGTAATTTTCCATATGTGAATCAGGCGGCTAAGTTGAGATGGGGATGTTAGGCGATTGATTCGTCATAGTTTTCTCATAACATTTAACACGGGTGCTTATTCTCTGTTTAATCGGAGAGCTGAGAAACCGTAGGTGTAGAGTGGTATATACATATACCCTCTTTCATCTACGGTTTTTCATTGTAGACTTTAAAATTTTTAACTTTTGTAAAGTATAAGTAAAACTATGGTTTTCGCTATTAAGCATCTGGCGTAATCCAAGTTTTTCTAATAAATATTATTATCACAGAAAGGGAGTCTTTTATGAATTTAATCGTGAAAAATGCTAATATTCCGCAGGGGGACAGACAAGTATTGACGAATATTTTAGTCGATCAAGGAACAATTGTCGGCTTTGCCGATTCCATTAACGGTTTGCAAGCCGATAAGGTTGTTGATGTAAAACAAAAGTTGGTCGTTCCGGGATGTATTGACCCTCACACTCATTTTATGGAGCCGGGATTTAGTCATCGTGATACGTTTGATGCCGCCGGACGCTCAGCAGCAAAGGGTGGGCTAACTTCTCACATTGATATGCCTTGTACAACAAAACCGTCTGTACGTAGTCGCGAACAATTTCATGAAAAATTAAATGCCATTAAGGATAAGGCAGTGATTGACTTTGCCTTCTGGGGCGGCATGACGGGTGAAGATGTTCGAGAAGGATTACTTCACAACATTCAACCCCAAGTCGATGAGGGCGTTGTTGCGTTTAAAGTCTATATGACACCTTCTGTACCGACGTTTCCGCCGGTATCTGATGCAGAAATGCTCGAAATATTCCGTCATGTTGCGCCGACAGACTTACCTATCGGTGTTCACGCCGAAAACCTTGATATTTGTACATTTTATTCCAGTAAGTTGGAAAATGAAGGCCGTGAAGATCCGGTTGCCTGGTCAGAAGCAAGAGGAGTTATAGCTGAAAAAACGGCTATAGAACTGATTCTCAGTTTCGCTGAAGAAACGGACGCCCGTGTTCATGTTGTTCACATGACGTCCAAAAAAGGTGTCGAACTCGTTCGTGAAGCAAAGAAACGCGGCGTTAAAGTCACAGCAGAGACGTGTCCTCAATACTTGGTGTTGAACGCAGAGGAAGCCATGAACAAATGGGGAACATTTGCCAAAATTGCACCGCCTTTACGTGGCAAAGAAGACAATGAAGCTTTCTGGCAGGGACTTGCAGATGGCACGGTCGATTTCGTCGGAACCGATCATGCACCCTATAACATTGAAACTGAAAAGAAGGGTTCAACCATTTGGACCAGTTTCCCTGGTATGCCTGGCGTCGAACAAATGGTACCTATTCTAGTGAGTAAAGGTTTGAACAAAGGGCGCTTATCATTGTCAAGATTTGTAGAAGTGACCAGCCGAAACGCCGCCATACATTACGGAATTTATCCGAAAAAAGGTGCGATGGAGCTTGGTAGTGATGCGGATTTCACTGTGATCGATCTCGATCGTGAGTACACCATAGACAAGGACAATGTGCTCACGGATGCCAAATACACCCCATTCCATGGGATGGAACTAAAAGGCATCCCTGTGCAAACAATTGTCCGGGGTAAAACTGTGTATGATGCAGATGATGGCGGTATTGTAAGCGAACCAGGCTATGGACAATATGTTGAACGTCAAAGCATTCAACGTCTTGATCGCGAATTGAAATATGAAACGGAAAATACGTTGGGGAGACCGGTAAAGGTACAAGAAAAAGAAAAACAATTTGCGGGAGGTATTTAAAATGGACGTAAAAGGAAACAAACATGCCATCATTGTCATCGATATGTTGAACGATTTTATTAAGGAAGGGGGCGCTCTTAGAGTAGAGAATAATGAAAAAATCGTTCCAAAAATAAGAGAAACAATTGATTTTAGCCATGACAATGACATTCAGGTCGTATTCATTCAAGAAACCCATCGAAAAAACGATGCCGATTTTAAAGTAAGGCCCGTTCACGCAATTAAGGGGACATGGGGATCAGAATTTATACCCGAATTACAACCGGATGAGGACAAAGGGGATTATATTGTCCAGAAACGGCGCCATAGTGCGTTTGCATATACCGATTTGGATCTTTTCCTTCGTGAAGAAGGTATTGACACTGTCGTGCTAACAGGAAATTGGACGAACGTTTGCGTAAGAAGCACTGCCTCCGATGCTTTATATCATACGTATAACGTCGTATGTTTATCGGATGCGACATCTTCGAAAACCGATAAAATGCATGAAGCAGGTTTGGTGGATATTGGGATTTTTGGCCAGGTAATGACAACAGAGGAGTACAAAACAGCAGTGAAACAGAAATTCTCCCAGAAACAGAGAAATTAAAAAATGAGAATCATTGTGGGGGTTACCGGAGCAAGTGGATCTTTGTATGCATATACATTGATCCGCACCCTTCATCAGTTAGGCATAGAGACACACGTTATTGCAACTAAAACGGGAGAAAAGGTGTTGCAATACGAATGCGGTGTCAACATCAACGACATGAAACAATTTGCTGAGGTTCATGATGACAGTAATTTATTTGCGCCGGTTGCCAGTGGTTCTTTTAAAACGGACGGAATGGTCATTGTACCCTGTTCCATGAATACATTGGGAGCGATTGCAAATGGGATAGGCGATACATTGGTTACCCGAGCGGCCAATGTTGCGATGAAAGAAAAACGAAACCTCATTATTGTACCGAGAGAGGCGCCTTTTCATTTGATTCATTTGCAAAACATGACAAAATTAGCCGAAGCAAATGTATCAATCATGCCGGCATCTCCGGGATTTTATCACCAACCGAAAGAAATTTGGGAACTGATTAACTTTATCGTGTCACGTATTTTGGATGCACTTAATATAGATCACAAACTTATCGAAAGATGGGGGGAGAAACAATGAACCCCGTATCAATGAGAAATTTGATCGAGCGTTTAGAAAACAAAAATCTCCTCTATTGCATAAAAAAAGAAGTTGATCCTAAATTTGAGCTTGGAGCTGTCGTCAAAACAAAAGATGGAAAGGAACCATTCCTGTTTGATAGCATTAAAGGTTATGACTCTTCGATGATTGCCGGACTTGGTGGCGATCGTGAGTTAATGGCTGACAGTATAGGTGTTTCATCATCTGAATTGGTTCCATCATTGGTTGAAAGCATTGTTCATCCCATTAAAACGAATACCGTATCTTCTAATGCAGCGCCTGTCCATGAAAATGTTGTTTATCCCCCGTTTAAACTGGACGAGTATTTTCCCATTCCGACTTTTCACGCAGAAGATTGCGGTCCTTATTATGTATCCGGTGTATTAGTTGTGAAAGAACCAAATGGGGAAAAAAGATACACATCGATCCGAAGAATGGGTTTTATCGGTGACAACAGGACAAACATTGCAATTACGTCACCTGAACTACAACGTCAATATTCAATGTTTGAACAAAACAATGAACCGTTGGAAGTCGCCGTCATGTTTGGCGTTGTCCCGGCTGTCGTACTCGCATCTCAAGTCAGTACACATTTATTTCATTCGGATAAGTTAAACGTAGCCAGTGCATTACTCGGCCAATCATTGGATGTCGTTCAGTGTCGTACCGTGGATTTGGAAGTTTTGGCAGAAGCTGAAATTGTGCTTGAGGGGAGAATGTTACCTTATGAACGGGATTCAGAGGGTACGTTTGCGGAATTAGGAGGGTATTATGGAGGCGATATGCCACAACCGATTGTGGAAATGTCTGCACTAACTTATAGAAAAAATGCGATTTCGCAAACGATTTTTCCGGCCAGCGCAGAAGAGAAACTGCCAATGTGTCTGGTTCGTGAAATGACCCTTTTTAGGACTATCCGACAAGTGGTTGATGTGAAATCGGTTCACGTGACAATGGCTGCAGCCGCTCGCCTACATGCCGTTGTTCAAATTGAGAAAAAGACGGACGGGGACGGCAAACAAGCGGCAATGGCAGCATTTGCAAGTGATAAGGACTTAAAGCACGTGGTTGTTGTGGATGATGATGTTGACCTATATAATCCCGAAGATGTCGAATGGGCAATCGCGACAAGAGTCCAAGCCGACATGGATATTACGATCATGCCCGGGGGTAATGGTTCTCCCCTTGAAGCCTCCCACAATCTAAGGGGGTCACGGCAAAAATGGGTATTGACGCTACAGTTCCTTTGGACCAAAAAAAGGAATTTAGACGAGTATCTATACCGGTAACGGTTGATTTAAATGATTATTTGTAAACGAGTGAGGGGTGAGCCTAGTGAGTGCAATTGGGTTAGTTGAAACAAGGGGGTTGACGTCGGCAGTCGAAGCGCTGGATTCAATGGCGAAAGCCGCTAATATCAGCTGTCTTGACTTAAAAAGAGTTGGGTCAGGATTAATCACAGTGATTATTGAGGGGGATGTCGCTGATGTTAATTCTGCAGTTGAAATTGGCAAGCTATCACCGGACCGTGTCGGTGGAGACTTAATATCCAGTAATGTCATCCCCCGGCCACATACGGAACTTGAAAAATTACTATAGGGAGGTAGTGGCAGGGCGATGTCGGATTTTATGAAAGAGGTCGTTGGGCAAATCCTTAGTCCGGAACGTGTGAAGAGCTCCAATGACGGAGGAGAGAATGCAATGTTTCAACAAAAGAAGGAAAGCTCTTCTGTTGATGCCATTCAACGACCAAATTATCAATTACAAAACAAAAATAAACGATTGTCAACAACGTCAAACGAACGGTCATCTTCAGTTTCCAAAAAAACACACGAACCCAACGTAACGGTTATCCCAAACAACAACACGAGTAACGTATTATCCAAGTTACAAACGATGTCGCTTACAAACGGTGAAAGGGTTAATGTTTACAATCAGGGTTCTAACGGTTTAGGGCACGCCAAAATGATAGGGGAATCTAAAGCGGGAGGTGCCGCCTGGTTTTTTTCGAAGCCATCTGAAAGCTTGAAGACATTCTTTTATCGTGATCCACAAGGTTCGAGCGTAGGAAGCGTTAACTTTCCCAACTGCTATCCGAGTCAATTAGTGTATGTAAACAATGTGATCAGAGACAATCAAACGATCAAGTTTTATATGGAATGGGATAAAGACAATAATGGCGAGTTTTTACTGGAGTTATTTTATGAAGATGAACACTGGCTAAAAAGCGTCATGAACCAATTGTTCCAAAAATTAAACCGAAATACGATGAAACGTTATGACGTATTTAACATTGACTATCCGAGCACATGGCTTTCCAAGCAACTAGGCATCATCGATACGGTCGAGGGGCTATGTTTTATTGAAGGGCTTCCTTATTACAGTAACGTTGCGCTATTGGATTATTTATTGAAGGCAGTTCCAAATACAACAATTAACTATTCGATTGAAAACGAATATTTACTCGTTGCAGGAAATCAAGCTGACGTTAAAGAAGCCGAAGCCGTATTCAGAAAAAATGGGGGTCAATTTATAGGATGATTCGTTAAGCTATACTTGTAAAGGAGGTGGACTTAATGATCGCACTCGGTTTAATTGAGTCGATCGGCTATACAACAGCAGTATCTGCAGCTGACGCGGCAGTGAAAGCAGCTAATGTTGAGATTCTTGGCAGCGAGACGGTTATTGGTGTTAACGGTGCTGTCGGTGTCACCATTCATTTAAGCGGAGATGTTGCAGCGGTTACCTCAGCGGTTGAAGCCGGCACGAGCGCCGGTGAAAGCGTCGGAGAGATTGTTTCATCACATGTCATCCCGCGCACGCATTCAAATGTTAAAGACGAATTACTTGATAAGTTCATGAACAAAGCAACTGGACAATCGAAGGACGGACCAAAAAAATCGCAAGAAAATGTGCCGATTAGTCAAGGCACGGAAAAGAAAGAAAAGTCTGCGAGTGCAAAAGCAAAGGAAAATCAGGGCGATAACGCAAATGACAAAAATGGTAAATCAAATAAAGCTTAAATCAAGGAGGTCATCATAATGGGTGAAGCCTTAGGATTGGTCGAAACAAAAGGTCTTGTCGGTGCGATAGAAGCAGCAGATGCGATGGTAAAGGCAGCCAATGTAGAAATATGCGGATACGACAAAATCGGTTTTGGTCTCGTAACTGTCATGGTGAGAGGTGACGTTGGCGCTGTAAAGGCAGCGACTGATGCCGGAGCAAATGCTGCGGGACGAGTTGGTGAACTGATTTCGGTCCATGTCATTCCACGCCCTCACAGTGAAATTGAACGCGCTCTACTCTCCAAAGGTGAATAAACATGAAACAAAAAAGGCAAAGTGCTGTTGTTACCTACACTTTGCAGGCACTTTTACAAAAAAACAAAACAGAGCCAGAACTGCAGAAACATCCGCAAATCCTGGCTCTTCTTTCTCATCATATGATCGGAATGGAACGAGGGTTAGCTGCATTAAAGCTATTAAAAGCAAGTGGAACGACTATCTATATAAGTATGGAAGACTCTGTGTTAAAACAATACAGTAGAGAGGATATCCATGCATTAACAGGCATTGATGCATTCGTTCCGTATTATGGATTAGATGCCTTAAAGGAACGGTTTTCATCTTTTTTTATACCAGTTTTATCATTTTCGCTTATATCGGATATACTGGCTTTTAACGAAAGCCGTGCATTCGCCCATATTATTTTATGGAGTTTGTTGAAAGGAAAAACAGTCACTGCCTTAGATATTGGTTCAAACCCTTATCATTCTATGTGGGCTCAAAACGGATTAAATCACGGGACGCCTTTTTTAAAAAATGAAATGAACAATCAAATGCATAAACTCCAGAGTTACGGGATTCAATTATTTTCAGATGAACAAGATGTTAATCAATTTTTCCATTCTAGATCTAGACGCAAGACGATTATAAGCGCAGAAATCATTAAACAAATGATATTACAATCAGACGATAAGGTTTTTATCGATTCAAGTACGGTCATTACCCCGCTTGCCAGAGATTTAGCCTATGAAAATAACATTCAAATTCGTGAAGAATGAAAGGACACCTAATATGGAAATCGGTATTGTAGTTGGCACTGTAACGGCGACAAGAAAGGACGAAAGCCTTGTCGGTGCAAAAATGTTGGTTACACAGCCGGTGGGGATTGACGATCAACCAAGTCAATCGCAACCCATTATTACAGTCGATACGGTGGGTGCAGGGGTTGGGGAAAAAGTGATCTTCGTTAGAGGAAGTATGGCATCAAGAGCGTTTGATAACAATCATGCGCCTGTTGATGCAGCCATTGTCGGCATTATTGATATTTTGGAATGTGATTATGGGAGGGGTTGAACCAAATGGAAGCGGAAAATTTCAAGGAAGCGATTCAGCGTCGTAAATTGATTGATGTCCTCTTGGATCAACATTTATTCGCTGATCTTGTTCTTCAGGGCGGCTACATTATTAATACGGTCACAAGAGAAATTTATCAGGCAGATGTCGCTATTAAGGATGAATATATATTACTTGTCGGTGATGTGAAAGATTTGATCGGAGCATCGACAACGATTGAAGATGTAAGCGGAAAGTTCATTAGCCCCGGGTTTATAGATTCACATATGCATTTTGAAAGTTCGATGTTAACGTGCACGGAATTTTCAAGGCTATCGATCCCGACGGGGACGACGACATTGGTCGGCGATCCGCATGAAATTGGAAACGTCCTTGGCGTTCATGGAATGCAGGAAATGATTAAAGAAGCGAAAACATTGCCGAACCAGATCTATTTCACTGTCCCGGCTGCTGTTCCTGATGCTCCCGGGTTAGAGACGGCGGGCGAAGAAGTCACTGCTAAACATATGAACGATTTATTGAATGATGAAAATGTACAAGGTATCGGTGAAATTCAAAGTTTTAGCAATATCAATCCTGTCTATCAAAATGCCCCCGAGCTCATCGATGATTTAGTAGCAGCGGTTTCCTATGCCAACAGCATTGGGAAAACGGTGGAAGGCAACGCCCCGGGACTGTTGGGTAAAGAATTGGCTGCACATATTATTAGTGGGGGCACTCATATTTCTTGCCATGAAACGACAACAAAAGAAGAAACCGTTGAAAAACTTCGCTATGGCGTGAGTGTATTTATGCGTGAAGGTTCTTCCCAACGTAATATGGCAGAATGTGTTCGTGCCATCAAAGAAGAAGGGCTTGATTCAAGGCGAGCGATCGTCGTTTCCGACGATATGGCTGCTGATGATCTTTTAGCGGATGGCCATATGAACGACATTATTAAACGGACAATCGCCGAAGGGATTGATCCCGTTGAAGCCATTCAAATGGCTACCATCAATCCGGCCACGCATTTTGGTTTTAAGGATGTAGGTGTATTGGCCCCGGGGAAACGTGCCAATGTTGTTGTTATCGATAACTTGAATGAAATGACCATTGATAAAGTTTATTTAAATGGAAATGCGGCAGCCGATAAAGGTGAATTAACGATAGACCTTCCTTCGTATACGTATCCGGAAAGCACGAAAACGTCAGTAAAAAGGAAAAGGGTAAAAACTGAAGACCTACACATCACTACGAATCGAAATAGCAATAAAGCCAGAGTTAGATCGATCGTTGCCATTCCCGACCAAAACTTAACAGGTGCGGAAGAATTTAATTTAAATGTTTCCGGCGGAGTCGTCGAGCCTTGCCTCCAACAGGATGTTCTCCCTCTCCTCGTTGTCGAACGCCATGGAAGGAGTAATCGAATCGGAAAAACGTTTTTGCATGGTTTCCAATTGCAAAGCGGTGCGATTGCCGAAAGTGTTGCACATGACACGCACAATATTATCGTCACCGGAACGAACTATGATGATATGGCGACAGCCGTCAACCGGGTCATAGCGATGAATGGCGGAATTGCGATGATAAACGAGGGAAGAGTGATCGGTGACTTGCCGCTAAAAGTTGGAGGACTAATCAGCGATGAACTAAGCGGCAAAGAAGTGAGTGATAGAGTAGATGAAATGTCACGCTTGGCTAAAGAAGAACTCGGGTGTGGCATACATGTGCCATTTATGCACCTATCTTTCTGGTCGCTCGTAACAAGCCCTGAGTGGAAGATTACCGACATGGGTTTAATTGATGTCAATCAATTTGAAGTGCTACCTACTGTCGTAGAATGAGGAGGATCGATTTATGAGTAATGTTAAATTAGTCGACTTGTCGCAAGAGATTTATAATGGCATGCCCGTCTTTCCCCTTCACCAAAAAACATTTATATTTCAAAACAAGACGCATGAAGAATCTAAAAAGGAAGTCGGCTTTGAATTTGCCACTTATAATCTCTTGATTAATGAACACGGTCCGACACACACTGATGCAATTTACGAGTTTGACCCGAACGGAAAGAAACTCGATGAAATGCCACTCGAATATTTTTATGGCCCTGCCATTTGCCTGGATGTGTCACATGTTTCCCCTGATGATTATATTACGGCGGGTGACCTTGAAAGGGCATTGCAAAGATCAGGACAAGTGCTGGAAAAAAGGGATATCGTCCTTCTGTATACCGGTCATTATGAACGGGCATATGGAACGGATGAATGGCTTACACGCTACACGGGGCTGAATATAGAGGCCGGAAGATGGCTTGGAGAAAAAGGTGTCGTTAACATTGGCGTCGACGCGCCGGCACCTGATAATCCTAAAGACTCGAAGTTTTCTGGGCATCTGATGTGTCGTGAGTATGAAATGTCTAATACGGAAAACTTATGTAATTTAGACAAAATTGTAGGGAAACGCTTTTTATATTTTGGGTTGCCATTAAAGATTCGCGGAGGGACGGGGTCACCGATACGGGCAGTTGCCGTCTTTTTGGAATAAGGATAGGGAGGTCAGATATATGGTTTATGGCACAGGGGTTCGAGAAGAAATTTTCATTCCTCCTTATGAAGGTAGGAGTGCAGAACTAAAGGCCGGAGATGAATTAATTATCATTGATGTCGAAGGTAAGCAGGTGGGGGATTTTGTTTGTTTTAATAAACATGACATCGATGAGTATGTTTCTCCCGTTCATATGCGTGCTTCATTAAGCAGCATTCGTCTCAAGCACGGGGATGGATTATACAGTAATAAACGACGACCGCTCATGGAACTCGTCAAGGAAACGGTCGGGAAACATGATTTTTTCTTCCCCGCCTGTGATTATTACAGGTATAAAGTCGATTTTGATGACGACGAGCATCCGAATTGCCACGACAATTTGAAAAAGGCCCTTGAAACCCATGGGATACATCCGGCAATCATACCTGATCCTATCAATTGGTTTATGAACAACGTGCTTGATGAATGGGGAGATTATGACATTCAAGAACCGCTGTCGAAGCCCGGGGATTATGTGTGGCTAAGGGCGAAGGAAGATGTTGTCATTGCATGTTCTACGTGCTCGCAAGATATGGAGGCCGTTAACGGCTGGCAAGTCACACCGTTAAAAATGCAAGCGATAGGGGGGAGTATGTGAACGCGGAACAATTTTTGAAAAGGTTGCTAAGGGTCAATTCCTCTAATCCGCCGGGTAATGAATCATACGTTTCAGAACTTCTTGTAGAGCGCTGTGAGAAAAGCGGATTACCTTATCAAATAACAGAGTTAGGGGAGAACCGAAGTAACTTTAGCATTCGGCTTAAAGGAAGAGATCGTCGTGAGCTCTTCTTTTGCGGTCATATGGATACGGTTTTACCCGGGGAACAAAAATGGGATTACCCACCATTTGAAGCAGAGCAAACGGGGAATAAACTATATGGCAGAGGGGCTTCAGACATGAAAAGCGGCCTTGCTGCCATGTTTTTAGCCGTGGAGTCACTATATTTACAAAACGAAGAACCGCCTCACGATATTGTATTTCTTGCGACAGCGGGGGAGGAAGTGGATAGCTGCGGGGCGAGAACGTACTTGGATGACCATGATCTGTCGAACACTGCAGCAATGGTCATCGGTGAACCGACACGAGAGAAAGTCGTCGTCGGTCATAAAGGTGCATTATGGGTTGAAATTATCACGTTCGGGAAAACGGCACATGGTGCGATGCCGCATCGAGGGATTAATGCCATTGAACGGATAAGAGACGTCATGGCCATCCTTGATGAATGCCGACTGGATTGGAAAATTACCGGTGCCCCCCTTGGGGAAAGCAGTTTATCGATTAATAAAATTGAAGGCGGCATGCAAACAAATGTTATTCCGGATCAATGTCATATATATGTCGACATTCGAACGATCCCGCCTCAGTCCCACGATAATATTTTTATGGAATTAAAAAGGAAATTAACCGATTTGTTTAAAAAAGAAAACGATGACTCAACTTTTAAAATGGAGACGTTACTAAACAGGCCTGGCATCTTGACTGAATCGTCAAGTCAAATCATTCAGACCGCAAAAGATATTAAGGCTACTGACGACGATGTTTACGGTGTTTCATACTATACGGATGCAGCCGTTTTGAATCCGGAAAGTAAGATCCCTACACTTATTTATGGCCCCGGAGACGAGCAGTTGGCCCATCAACCGAATGAATATGTGAATATTGATGCTTACTTGCGGTCGATTGAGTATTATAAAAGGTTGGCTCTTACATTTGAAGCATAGGAATTTGGGCAATGTCATAGAAACGTGTGTAAATATAAAATTTAAATAATTGTCAAATAACCATTGCCTTATAACCTCTTGTTTGTTAAACTAATATCAAATATTGATATTTGCGAATGAAAATTGTGGGAGAGATCGACATAAGTGTTGACACCGAAGGGGCAACATTCACATAAATACCTTGTGAATGAATCTCTCAGGTAAAATGACTGCAATGGGACGCATCTCTGGAGAGCGCATAAGCCACCAAAGGGGTAAACTCCGTCACGGGGAGTTGAACTCTCAGGTAAAAGGACAGAGAAAAGGTGTATACACCTTTTCTCTGTCCTTTTTTATGATCTGTCCGAAAGGTTTACGATATGCATTATTAACATGAATCAGGATGGATTTCGATGAGTTTAAAGAGCAAGTCTCCAACCGTTGGAATATGAAGAAAGATGCCAATCGATGGTGGGGGAATACCCGTCATTTGCAAAAGTGCATATGCCGATGTGGGGATCGAGGCTGTTATTGCTAAAGACCGCAACGGATGTAAGTTGGCTGAAGAGATTGAAGCGGATGTACTCATGGTTTTAACGGATATTGACTATGTTTATGTAAACTACGGGAAAACAGTTGAGAAAGCTTTGAAAAATCTTTCTGTTGATAAATTGGAAAAATCGAAGAAGGTCACTTTAGTAAAGGGAGCATGGTCCCAAAAGTTGAGTCTGCACTGTCTTTCGCCAAAACCGGTGGCACCTCCATCATCTGCGCTTTGGATAAGGCAGAGGAAGCCCTGCAGGGGAAAACCGGCACAATCATTACTGCTACTGAAAAAGGCGTCACTGTTGGCTAAATACAGAGAAAAAGTGACTGTACAGTTGTCTCTGTTCTTCGATATTATGCGTTGAAGGGAAAGGATGTGATCAAATGGGGAAAAAAGAAGCGCATGTTCGCAAACCGGATTGGCTAAAAATAAAATTAAATACAAATGAATCCTATAAAGGCCTTAAGAAGATGATGCGCGAAAAGAAATTACATACGGTCTGTGAAGAAGCGCGCTGTCCAAATATTCATGAATGCTGGGCAGTAAGAAAAACGGCCACATTTATGATCCTCGGGGATGTATGCACGCGCGGGTGCCGATTTTGTGCGGTGAAAACCGGACTTCCCAATGAACTTGATTGGGGCGAGCCGGAACGAGTTGCCGAGTCCGTGGAACAAATGGGCTTGAAACACGTCGTTATTACGGCTGTTGCCCGTGATGACCTTAAAGACGGAGGTTCACGGGTGTACGCAGAAACAGTTCGCGCCGTCCGTCGCCGCAATCCGCTTACGACGATTGAAGTATTGCCTTCGGATATGATGGGGTTGCACGACAATTTACAAACGCTCATGGAGGCTCGCCCGAATATATTGAACCACAATATTGAAACGGTCCGGCGCTTAACGAAGAAAGTTCGTGCACGCGCGACGTATGATCGTTCTTTGGAATTTCTTCGCTATTCCAAGGAATTGCATCCCGATATTCCGACGAAATCAAGTCTTATGATCGGCCTCGGGGAAACGCCCGAAGAAATCGAAGAAGTCATGGATGATTTGCGTGCCCACGATGTGGATATTATGACGATCGGACAATATTTGCAGCCGACGAAGAAACATTTGGATGTGCAAAAATACTACACACCCGAGGAATTTGCGCGGTTTAAAGAAATTGCTATGCAAAAAGGGTTCCGTCATTGTGAGGCAGGACCCCTCGTTCGTTCTTCTTATCACGCCGATGAACAGGTTAATAAAGCACAGGTATGGCAAGAAGCCGCCAAATACCAAGGCAACGAGGTCTCTATATAGTATATAGAAATCTGATGAGATAAGAATGTTTAAATAATTTTTAAAATAATGTTGCATTAAGACAATTGCTTTGCTAAGATAATAACAAATTAAATAAATTTGCGAATGATTATTGTGGGAGAGACCGACTTAAGCGTCGGCACCGAAGGGGCAATATTCACATAAAAAACCTTGTGAATGAATCTCTCAGGTAAAATGACTACAATGGGACGCAGCTCTGGAGAGCGCTAAAGCCACCAAAGGGGTAGACTCCGTATACGGAAGTTGAACTCTCAGGTACAAGGACAGAGAAAAGGTGTATATACCTTTTTCTGTCCTTTTTTATTTACCCAAAAATAATTTTAAATGGAGGGGTTTTGATGAGTTTAAAAGAAAACGACGCGACCATTTTTTCGGCTATTGAGGAAGAGCGGCACAGACAACATGACACGCTTGAGTTAATTGCATCAGAAAATTTTGTGAGCGAGGACGTCATGGAAGCCATGGGATCGGTGATGACGAACAAATACGCGGAGGGCTATCCGGGACGAAGGTATTATGGCGGATGTGAGTACGTGGACATTGCCGAGAGTACGGCAATCGAACGATTGAAAGAGCTTTATCAAGCCGATTATGCGAATGTGCAACCTCATTCCGGAGCATCCGCCAACTTGGCTGTTTATTACTCACAGTTAACACCCGGGGATAAGGTGATGGGGATGAATTTATCCCACGGAGGGCACTTGACGCATGGCAGTCCTGTCAGCATTTCCGGCAAGTGGTTTGATGTTGTTTCTTATGGTGTCAGGGAAGACGATCACTTCATTGATTATGATCAATTGGAAGAACAAGCAAAAAAAGAAAAACCAAAACTCATTATCGCCGGTGCAAGTGCTTATCCACGGGTCATTGACTTCGCAAAATTTAAGGAAATTGCGGATAAGATTGATGCAAAATTGATGGTCGATATGGCGCATATTGCCGGACTTATTGCATCCGGCATTCATCCGTCTCCGGTGCCTTATGCGGACGTTGTAACCAGCACGACACATAAAACATTAAGGGGGCCTCGCGGAGGGTTTGTTTTAACGAATGACAAAGAGATGGCAAAAGGGATTAACAAGGCTGTTTTTCCCGGCCTGCAAGGCGGACCATTAATGCATGTGATTGCCGCCAAAGCCGTTTCTTTTAAAGAATCCCTGCAACCGTCATTCAAAACGTATGCCAATCAAATTGTGGAAAACGCAATCACACTCGGTGACACGCTAAAAGAGAACGGCGCTGCCCTCGTTTCAGGCGGAACTGACAACCATTTATTGCTTGTCGATGTACGGCCGTGGAATCTTACTGGAAAAGAGGCGGAGCAATTGCTTGAAAAAGCCGGCATTACGGTCAATAAAAATACAATCCCGTTTGACCCGGAAGGTCCGTTTGTGACGAGCGGCATTAGAATCGGCACGGCGGCGCTTACGACACGGGGAATGGGAAAACAAGAAATGATCAACATCGGCGAAATTATTGCTGATGTTCTGGGAAGTAACGGCAATCCCGATGTCTTGGAACAGGCGAAAAACAAGACGAAGGATATTTGCAAAGCCTTTTCTCTTTTTCAGAAAGAAGCAAGCGTACGATAAAGGAGGATCGAAACATGGAATTTCAAAGCTGTTTTGATATTATCGGCCCCGTCATGGTGGGTCCGTCTAGTTCTCATACGGCGGGAGCGGTTTCCATCGGTCGATTTACGTACGAACTCCTCGGCGGGTGCAAACCGGAACAGGTTCGCATTACCTTGTACGATTCGTTTGCCCAAACGTATCAAGGCCACGGCACCGACAAAGCGCTTCTCGGCGGCTTGCTCGGGATGGGAACAGAGGATGTTCGGATTAAAGACGCCTTGGCGATCGCGAATGCAGAAAACATCGATTACCAGTTTCTGCTCGAAAAGGATCAATGTCCTTATTACGATCATCCGAACACGGTAATTATCGTTGCCGAGGCCGGATATCGACACGTAAAAGTGGGTGGTGTTTCTCTTGGCGGCGGTTTGTCACATATCTTTTTCATCAATGATGCGGAAACGACGATTCGTTTAAGCACAGATGACGACTTTCGTTCGATATGTAATCGTCTGCCTTTATATATGCTCACGAATGAAAAAAAGGAGGTGTAACGCGTGCAAGTTGATTCGATGGAACGTTTGCTTTCCCACTGTGAGACGAAAAACGTAAGCATTGCTGATGCAATGATCGACATGGAAAGCGAAAAGACGGACATGACGCGTGAGGATATTTTCAATAAAATGAAAGATCGCTTAATTAAAATGCAAGAGGCCGTCGAAGCCGGCAAATCGGACGGTTCCCCTGCTCCAAGTGGCATATCAGGGGGAGATGCCCTGAAAATGGGAGCGTATATCGACCGTGGGGACACCCTTTCCGGCCCGCACATTACCGGGGCGATGCGTTACGCGATGGCAACGTCTGAATGCAATGCCCGAATGGGCGTTATTGTCGCGACCCCAACGGCAGGTTCAGCGGGCGTACTTCCGGGGATCTTGTTTTCCCTTCGCGACAACGATAATTATTCCTTGGATGCGCTTGCGTATGGATTGTTTACGGCCAGTTGCCTAGGCTATATTATCGCCAATCGCTCGTTTATTTCAGGTGCTGCGGGCGGCTGCCAGGCAGAAGTCGGTTCTGCAACAGCAATGGCCGCGAGTGTAATCGTGGAATTAAAAGGGGGGACCCCGAGGCAAGCCGTACACGCGACCGCGATGGCGATGAAATCATTGCTTGGCCTCGTGTGTGATCCGGTTGGCGGTCTGGTGGAAGTTCCATGCATTAAACGGAACGTCATCGGCACATCGATCGCATTTTCTTCCGCGGATATGGCGCTCGCGGGTATTGAAAGCCGTATCCCGTGTGATGAAGTCATCGAAACGATGTATAGAGTCGGGAGTGAAATGCCTCGAACCTTGCGGGAAACATCCCTTGGAGGTCTTGCGACCACACCAACGGGCGAAGACATCAAACGTAAACTATATAGCTAAAAGGAGTACCTATGATGAGTAAATGGTATAGCAAAGAACATGAATGGGTAGAAACGTTAGAAGAAGGCATTGTTCGTATCGGAATATCGGATTACGCGCAACAGGAACTTGGAGATATTGTTTTTGTGGAAATTCCGGAAGTCGATGAAGAGGTTGCCGCGAACGAAAGCATCGGTACCATTGAGTCGGTAAAAACGGTTTCGGAAATATACGTTCCGATTTCCGGAACGGTTGTGAACATAAATGAAAGATTGGAAGATGAACCGGAATTAGTCAATGCCTACCCGGAAGGTGAAGGCTGGTTGATCGATGTGAAGTTGACTGACCGGGACGAACTTGAAGATCTAATGAATGAAGCGCAGTATCATGCTTTTACCGAAGAAGACTAAGTCGTTCTTAGCCGAGGAGGGTTTGACCATGAATAATCAGGTGTTGGGTGAGCCAATGGCAAGTTGGACAAAAGCATTCCCCCTTCTTGAAGATATTACAGCGTTAAGGCCGGTATGGTGGGAAAATCCATTCAAACAAAAATGGGCGGATGCCTCTGCTTCCGGTTTCTCCGTAAGCGAAGCAGATATGGAAGAAGCAGCGGACATGTGGGCAAGGTTTCGGCCGTTTATTGAAAGGGAGTTCCCGGAAACGAAAGAAAATGGCGGAATCATTGAATCTCCCTTACGCTCCATTCCGAATGTGAAAACGCACCTTGAAGATCATTATAAAGGAAACATCGAAGGGACTTTGTATTTAAAATGCGACAATGAATTGCCGATTGCCGGATCCATAAAGGCGCGCGGCGGGATTTTTGAAGTACTCAAATACGCGGAAACGTTGGCCATTGACAATGGGTTGATCACAAAGCAGGAAAGCTACGAAAAATTTGCCTCTTCTGCTTTCAAGCGTTTTTTTAATCAATACGCTATTGATGTGGGTTCTACCGGCAATTTAGGCCTTAGCATCGGGATCGTCAGTTCCGTGATCGGCTTTGACGTCTCGATCCACATGTCTTCGGATGCCAAACAATGGAAAAAAGATTTGCTAAAAGAAAACGGAGCTAACGTTTATGAATACAGCGCAGATTTCAGCAAGGCGATTAATGAGGGGAGAAAATTATCCCTCGAGAATCCGAACGGCTATTTTATCGACGATGAACATTCGCGGGACTTGTTTTTAGGTTACAGCATCGCAGCCTACGAATTGAAGGCGCAACTTGACGAACAAGACACCCGTGTGGATAGCGACCATCCGCTGTTTCTATATCTTCCTTGTGGCGTGGGAGGATCGCCGGGGGGATTGACTTTTGGCCTCAAACAATTATTTGGCGATAACGTTCATTGTTTTTTTGTTGAACCTACGCATTCTCCCTCCGTCTTAATTGGCCTTTTGACGGAAAAACATGAAAAGGTCAGTGTCCAGGATTTTGGCATCGACAATGTAACGGAAGCGGACGGCTTGGCCGTTGGAAGACCTTCAAGTTTTGCGACGGCAATTAGTGAGAAACTCATAAGCGGCGTTTATACCATCGAAGACGATGAGCTGTTTAGAATGCTTTCCCTACTGATGAGCTCTGAAGGTGTAAAAGTGGAACCCTCTGCCGCTTCCGGTTTGCAAGGGCCGATACAATTATCAAAACATCCATCCTATATCGACAATCACGGTTTATCCTCCAAGATGAAGGAAGCGACACATGTGGCATGGGCAACAGGGGGGTCGCTCATTCCGGAAACAGATTGGAAAAGCCTTTATCAAAAAGGGAGAGTCTTGTTGGGCAATTGAAAAGGAAAATCCGGTAATAGTTGGTACAATGAAAGGTATTGCACTTCGGCATGGAAAGAATTCTCGATCATAGGTACGTTGAAGAACTCAATGTACCCCGAGCAGATGAAAAATGTTGAACAGAGGTTAGAAGTACAATGAAAGCCCCGGAAAACGTGAAATAAAGGCCAACTCACACCGGGCGTCCATATCCTCTTGACATTCACGTCCTCGGATTGTACACTGGATAAAGAATTGAACATGTTGCACACAAGCAGAAGCGCCCGCTTCTCACCTGATCGACGCCTTCGGGTTGTTGACTGGTCGGCAATCGAATGAATCGGATTGGATAAGTGGGTGTCGTGTGTAGTGCGGCACTCACTTTTTTTACGTGTGCAAAGCTTTGCTGTGTGCATGTTGCAATGCAATTGTCGGCACATTTCTATGGGTTATTTTTCGCAGGAAAGAATGTATAAATTAGCTTTCTTTCCTGCATAAGTGCAACTAAGGTTTTTCGCCGTAAAAGCTTGGCGAAAAGCCAAGTTTTCTAAAAAAATTTAATGGAGGTGGCTCTTTATTCGTAAGGATATGAAGCTTAATGACGGGATTCGCGCCCGCGAGGTTCGCCTCATCGACGCGAATGGGGACCAAGTGGGGATTGTATCGAAACGGGAGGCATTGGATCGTGCTGAGCAAGCGGAACAGGATCTTGTTCTCGTCGCACCGAATGCGAAACCGCCGGTCTGTCGCATCATGGACTACGGGAAATATCGCTATGAGCAACAGAAAAAAGAGCGTGAAGCGCGTAAAAAACAAAAAGTCATCAATGTGAAGGAAGTGCGATTGAGCCCGAATATTGATGAGCATGACTTTAATACGAAGCTTCGCAATGCACGTAAATTTTTGTCGAAAGGCGATAAAGTAAAAGCTGCCATTCGTTTCCGCGGTCGCGCCATTACGCATTCATCCATTGGTCGAGAGATTTTGGAACGTCTTGCAGAAGAAACCAAAGACGTTGCAGCTATTGAAACAAAACCCAAAATGGATGGGCGCAGCATGTTTTTGATGCTTGCCCCCAAGTCAGACCAAGACAATAAGAAAAAGTCGTAGCAAGGAGGAAATTGTCATGCCAAAAATGAAAACTCACCGAGGAGCAGCCAAGCGTTTTAAGCGTACCGGCAGTGGAAAACTGAAGCGCAATCATGCGTTTACTAGCCACTTGTCCCGTAACCAGACGCAAAAACAAAAACGGCATTTACGAAAAGGCACGGTAATGGATAAAAGTGACCAACAGCGTGTCGAACCATTGCTCCCATACAAAAAATAAATCAACAATCGAGAGTGAATAGGAGGGATCGACGATGCCTAGAGTTAAAGGCGGAACAGTCGCCCGTAGTCGTCGAAAAAAGGTTTTAAAACTTGCAAAAGGATATTACGGATCGAAACATCGTTTATTTCGCACGGCCCAACAACAAGTGAGAAAATCACTTCAATATGCATACCGTGATCGACGCCAACGCAAACGTGATTTCCGAAAACTATGGATTACACGTATCAATGCGGCCGCTCGTGTAAACGGACTTTCGTACAACCGTCTCATGCATGGATTGAAGCAAGCGGAGATTAACGTTAACCGAAAAATGCTCGCCGACTTGGCAGTGAACGATAAAGATGCTTTTGCAGACCTTGCCGAAAAAGCCAAAGCGGAATTGAATTAGAATGAAGAACGCGAACCTGAATCGGGGGTTCGCGTTCTTTTTGGTAAGGATCGGAATAGTGTGCGCACAAGATAGAGTGTCATTTTTCCGCCAATCTGCATTCTAATTGCAACGCTGCGTAAATGAGGGACGCCAAGCAATCGGTTCATTTTTTCCTTAAACATAGTAAAAGAACGTGATGGGGTGTGTTTGTGTATGTTACTGTTCATAGGCTGCCATCGTTTCACGTATACCCTGTGAATAAGGGGTTTTTGGCACTGGACCTATCAATTTTTCATATTTCTTTCCGCTTAAAATAACCGGGTCCTCATTGAGGTATTGCATTTCCGTAAACTCGCGCATTTGTTTGTTAAAGAAACCTAAAAACCGAATCATGCTTTTTGTGATGGTGGAGACCCGTTTCTTATAGTCCGCCATAGAACGTACGATTTCTATAATTTCTACACCTGTTATCGTGTCATACGCGGGGATATTCCAATTTTGATTATACACATCATCACGAAGAGCGAGTTCAATAATGGCTTTTGCGCCATCAGGTGTGTAAATATGTTCTCTGGCTATGGATGGGTTTCCTACGAAGCTTGTTCGTTTATTCGCTGCCACAGATTTAAGCGTGTAGTTCAGCGGAGCATTTTCGGCATGTGGACCATAGTAATCAGGGAAATGTGCGATCAGATAAGGTACTTCGGATTCTTTGAACAGGCGCTCCATCTGTAAGCGGATTTTTCCTTTTTTAGTATGAGGGTGTTTGGGCGTTGTTTCTTTCGTTTTATCGCTGTCACCTCTCCCATACGCGTAAATATTGTCTGCGACGGCCAATTTTGCGGAGTGATTTTTTGCGGCGGCAATGATATTTTGATTCATTGTGGGAAGTCTATATTCCCAGTCTGCATAAGGAATGTTTATGGCATGAAAGATCAGGTCAACGCCGTCCGCTGCTGCATGAATGTCATTGGATGTAAAAATATCACCGGGGTGTATTGTTACCGTCGAATGACGAGAAAACATTTTCTCGAGTTTCGCGTGAGACCGCGCGAAAGCTGTAGCTTCGATGTTTCGTTCCGTTAATTCTTTAATAATGGCGTGCCCCATACCGCCAGTTGCTCCCAGAACCAGTGCTTTCATCCTTATTGTAACTCCTTTGCAATTAATTGACCACTGTTCAAATAGATATAAAAAATAAGGCATTGCAAGCCCTATTTTTTTGTGAAACTTAATAATAAATCTACATGCGTTTCGGCAAGATTTTTCACATCTGAAAAAGTCGTGATATGGCGCAAATAATGGGTAACAAATCCGTGCAGTGCTAAAAAAATGGACCATATTTCAGAAACTGCCATTTGCCTTTCACTATATTTGGCCACGTGATGAGCAAAATTTTGATATGTTTTCATCGGACTTTCATTAATGAATTGGCGAACTTCCTCGTCTTTGATTAAAAACATAATTTCATAATGGCTTTGATGGGTGAGGCCAAATTCGATGAAGCCAAGACAAATGTGTCTAAGTTTACCAATGTTGCTTTTTTGTCCGGCTACTGCCGCTTCAATCTTTTCATCGAGCATGACAAAGTACACTTCAACGAGTGCATAAAACAATTCGGCCTTATTTTTGAAGTGATAATAAATCGAGCCATGACTATAACTTAACTCCTTGGCAATTTGTCTCATAGATACGTGCTGATATCCTTTCGCTGCAAATAAATCTTTTGCGGCATCCAAAATGATATCACGTGTAAGTTCAGTGTTTACAGCTTTTCTGGCTGACACGGTGATCCCTCTTTCATTTAACCAGTGGTCAATTAAAGTATACGCTTTAATTTTTTACAAAGTCAAGTACAAAAAATTTTTATATAACACTTGAATCATAATCAAAACTGTTATATATTAAAAGCATCAGTTATTAACTGTAGTAACACAGTGTGAAAAAGCTGCGATCGGGCTTTTGCGCATGTGAATTAGGAAAGGAGAATGGGTATGGCATATCAATCATTTGAGCAGCAGGTGGACGAATTAAACAGACAGTGGGAAACGGAGGAGCGTTGGCAAGGGGTAAAACGCCCGTACACGGCAGAAGATGTCGTTCGTCTTCGCGGTTCTTTGCAAATTGAACACACGCTTGCCCGTAAAGGGTCGGAAAAGCTTTGGGATAGTTTGAAAAATGAAGATTATGTAAATTCTCTCGGTGCACTTACGGGGAATCAGGCCGTTCAACAAGTGAAAGCCGGATTGAAAGCGATCTACTTAAGCGGATGGCAAGTGGCGGCTGACGCCAACCTTGCAGGGGAAATGTATCCGGACCAGAGCCTTTATCCGGTGAATTCCGTTCCGCAAGTTGTTAAACGGATTAATAATGCGTTGGTGCGTGCCGATCAAATTCAGCATATGGAAGGCAAAGGGGATCTTGATTATTTTGCACCGATTGTTGCAGACGCAGAAGCGGGTTTCGGCGGTCAGCTGAATGTTTTTGAATTAATGAAAGCGATGATTGAAGCAGGTGCTTCCGGGGTGCATCTTGAGGACCAATTGGCTTCAGAAAAGAAATGCGGACACCTTGGCGGAAAAGTATTGATTCCAACACAAAACGCAGTAAGAAATCTTGTGTCTGCACGTTTGGCCGCTGACGTTTCCGGTGTGCCGACTGTATTGCTTGCGCGTACAGATGCAGACGCAGCAGACTTGATTACCAACGATGTCGATCCTGCCGATGCAGAATTTATTACCGGAGAGCGAACGGATGAAGGTTTTTATCGGACAAGAGCCGGTATCGACCAGGCGATTGCGCGCGGGTTGGCTTATGCGCCTTACGCCGATTTAATTTGGTGTGAAACGTCGACGCCTAACCTGGAAGAAGCGCAAAAATTTGCAGATGCGATTCATGAGAAATATCCGGACCAAATGCTTGCATACAACTGCTCGCCATCCTTTAATTGGGAAGGGAATTTGGATAAAGATACGATTGAAACGTTCCAGCAAGAGATTGCCAAGATGGGGTATAAATTTCAATTTGTTACACTTGCCGGTTTCCATGCCCTTAATCACAGTATGTTTCAACTCGCCAGCGGCTACAAGAACAGAGGGATGGGTGCGTATTCTGAATTGCAACAAGCCGAGTTTGCCGCTGAAAAAGATGGATACACCGCTACTCGCCATCAGCGGGAAGTCGGTACCGGTTATTTCGATGAAGTTGCACAGACAATTTCAGAAGGAACCTCGTCAACAACCGCTCTTTCAGGCTCGACAGAAACAGCCCAATTCCAAAAATAAAGATCAAAAAAACTGCCGGTGATCATTCATCGGCAGTTTTACTGTATGATAACATAAGCAAAAAGTGACTCCTGTTTGGAGTCACTTTTTGCTTATTCATTATTTGCCCGCATGCATTTTTCGCACTGTGTAAAATAGGTATCCGGCACTTCGCTAATGACTTCACCGCAATCGTGGCAAGTGCGTGGTTCTGCTTTTGCCGGGGGATATCCAAAACTCGTCGTATGCTCCATAACGTTTGTGCTTTTCATCATGAACCCCTCCACTCTTGTTTGTTGAAATTATTGTATTATAACAGAAATCAAAAATCAATACCTGTTGTAGAAAAAAGTTAAGAAAATTTTTGTTATGGAACATTGGTGAAGAGGAGTCTTTACGACATAGAGGAGTACGATAACTCCGGCGTGCTCCTTTTGCATTTTTGTGGAAAAAACTATGGCTTAAAAATTATGGGGCAACACTAAAACTATGGTTGAAAAATAGGTGTAATGATGAACGATGGTAATCGCTACGGAAAAACACGACGCTTTCCGTGGGCTTGTGCTTAGCCTCCTCAAAAAAAAGAAAATCACTTTTTTCTGCGGGGTCTTCGCCCTGCGCTTTCCCACAGGAGTCTCCGTGTTTTTCCTCCGCTAGCTAGTGCTATCACCATAAATATTCACAGATATCAACGATAGATTTTGATGAAGAGCCAAAATTATAAGAGGAAGTTTCATTCTTTTTATAAGCATGATGAAAAATGCTTTAAAAAATAACATGTCCATTTATGTAAGAAACCCACCGCGAGAGGCGGTGGGTCGTAAGGGTTCATCCATCAACGATCATACGCATTCAAAGCATTTACTCCATGGGCAAGGGCAGAGCCTGCTTTCAGCGCAGTGGCGACGAAAATAATCTCTGCGATCTCTTCCTTGCTTGCCCCCTCACCATTGGCCGCTTTCGTGTGGAGCTCAATGCAATAAGGGCAGCCAGTCGTGTGAGCCACAGCGACGGCGATGAGTTCACCTTCCTTTTTGCTCATCGTTGACGGGCGCAGGGCTTGTCCATCAAAATCCACAAAGGATTGGAACATCTCCGGTTGCAATTTGGAGAATTCACCGAGCCGGTCAAAATATTTCCGTTTAAAAAGTGCCTCGTCTTCAATCCCGTCATAAGCGTTTAAAGCGTTCACGCCGTGGGCCATGGATGAACCTGCTTTCAACGCGGTACCAATCAAGATCGCTTCGCTCATCTCTTCTTTACTTCCGCCTGCTTCTTTCAAATTGTTTACGTGGAGTTCAATACAGTAAGGACATCCCGTAACGTGAGCAACGGCTACGGCGGCCAATTCTTTAAGCTTAAGGGAAAGAGAGCCGTGTTTCATCACGCCATCGTTAAACGTCATGAATTCCTTAAACATTTCGGGAGCCAGATCGGAAAACTCACTGAGTCTGGAAAAATAGGAACGTTCGTATAAACTTTCCGCCATGTGCAGATCCCTGCCTTTCGATCATTATTTTATCATTTTATCATTTTATCATTTTTCCTCTTCATTTTTCGAATAATTTGTAATAAAATAGAGTTCAGATATCAGATAACTGATAGGTGAGGAGGTGTGCGATGGATATTCAAAAAATTACTACAAGAAAAATTTCCGAACAAGTTGCCGAACAGTTAGAACAATCGATTGTGAACGGCAGCATTTCAGCAGGGGAGAAGCTTCAATCGGTACGGGAACTGACTGGACAATTTCAGGTCGGACGTTCGGCCGTGCGGGATGCGATCGCAGTTTTAAAAGGAAAAGGCATGGTTGAAGTTATTCAAGGAGAGGGGGCTTTTGTTTGCGATCCCCGCCGCTGGCAAACATTTGGCGCGTACCCGCTGATCGATGCAAAATCGATACAGGATTTGTATGCGGTGCGCAAAATGATGGAAGTTGGCATTGCAGAGCAGGCGGCTTTAAAGCGGGGCAATAAGCAACTGGACGCGATGAAAGAGGCGATTCGCCAATTTGACCAAGGGTGGGAAGCGGATTACCGATTTCATATTGCCCTTGCCGAAGCGACGGATAATGACGTGCTCGTCAAATTAATGGAAAGCATTTCCCAAAACATGAAAGAAGCACTTATTGATTGCCATCGTGTTATTGCGGAAAACGCGGAAGTTGCCGAGGCGATTGATGCCCAACATAGAAGCATATACGAAGCTATCAAAAATAAAGATACAGACGGGGCAAGGGAAAAGATGAAAGAACATTTAAATTATGTGGAGCAATTGCTACAAGCGGGAGGGATGTAGATGCATAGTCAAATGCTTGGCAACAGAGCAAGCCAGAAGGTCGTTCCGGACTCCGCCGGGGAAGTCGCGGATATTTTAAAAAAAGCAAATGAAAAGGGAGAAACGGTCATTCCCGTCGGAGGAGGTACAAAACAAGGGTTCGGCGGCGTGAGTGGGGACGCCGATCTGTTATTATCACTCGAAAAACTTGATGGTATTGTTGAGTACTCCCCCGGCGACATGACGATCACCGTGCAGGCGGGAACAAAGATACAAAAGATCATGGATACGGTCCATGCACAAGACCAGATGATGCCCCTTGATCCTTCGTTCCCCGCTGATGCAACCATTGGCGGGGTGATTGCGGCCAATGACAGTGGTCCGAAACGAATGTCATATGGCTCGGCGCGAGACCATGTGATTGGTCTTCACGTCGCGCACCCGAACGGTGAAATTTTACGGTCCGGAGGGAAAGTTGTCAAAAACGTTGCCGGTTATGACATGAACAAACTGTTCATTGGTTCCATGGGGACGCTTGGAGTCATGACAGAAGTGACGTTAAAATTGCGCCCGCTGCCGAAATATCAAAGTATGTGTGCAATGACGTTTCCGGAAGAAGTTGAACCTTACGCCAAACCGTTTATCACGGAATTGCTCTCGACTCATCTTGAGCCAACAACCTTGGAATATATGAATCCGAATCTGACGGAACAGTTACTGAATAAAAAGGGATCCAGCTTGGTAATGACGTTTGAAGACGTTCACAAAGCGGTGGAATATCAAGAGCGATGGGTGCGGGAACACGTGCCGGAAGGTACCGAATTGACGGTGTTTCATCAAGAAGACGTCGATGGATTTTGGGCGAAATTTGCTGAACTTTCCTTTGCCGGCGATGAAACGGCAGTGCATGTGAAAATGGGGAGTAAAAATTTGCAAGTCCTTGAACGACTTGAAAATTGCAAACGATTACAAAGAGGCCGGGATATGCAAGTATTTGCCCATGGCGGTGCAGGGCATGGCATTACCCGGGCTTACGTCAAAGGGGATGAAGCAGCCGTTCAATCCTTTGTGCGAGATGTGCGAAAGGTGTGCGAGGAATCCGGAGGCTACTTGGTGGTCACTCATGCTCCGTTTTCATTTAGACAGAACGTCGGGGTCTGGGGAGCGAAGCCGTCATATTTTTCCCTCCTCGAAGGGATTAAAAAGCAGATGGATCCGAATGCAATTCTAAATCCAAATCGGTTTGTGGGAGGGATATAAGATGACGACGGAACCGAAATTAGCGGAATTGGTTGTGAAAAAAAATGATCCGCCGCAGGGCAACTATTTGTGGGAAGACCCCCCTGATGAGGAGAAATTCTCGGCATGCGTGCATTGCGGCATGTGTTTGGAAGCTTGTCCCACGTATCAGGAACTTGGGCATGAGCATCAATCGCCACGCGGACGTATTCACTCGATAGTGGCTGTTGCTGAAGGGAAGATGGACATCAATGAAGCCTTTGAAGACCCCATGTTTACGTGCCTGGATTGCCGTGCCTGTGAAACGGCATGCCCGGCAGGGGTGCAAGTAGGCGCTTTGATTGAAGAGGCGCGCGGGCAAGTACGGCAAGCGATGCCATTAAAAGGGTGGCAAAATATTGTGAGCCGCTTTTTCCTTCGCGGAATGTTTCCACATACGAAGCGTCTGCACGCGTTGGGGATGTTAACAAAAATATACCAAAAAAGCGGGGTGCAGACGGTCGTTCGCAAGAGCGGCGCGAAGAAAATCCTGCCCGACCATCTCGGAGCGATGGAGTCGATCATGCCGGAAATAGGGCGGCCGATTTTAAAGACGCACCCGGTATCAATTCCTGCTGAAGGAGAGCAAAAAGGTACCGCATCCATGTTTGCGGGCTGTATTATGGATGTCATGTACAGCGATGTCAACGAAGCAACTGTGCGAGTGCTCACGAAGAACGGGCACGCGGTTGAGTTGCCTAAAGAACAAACTTGTTGCGGCGCCCTCCATGTGCATGCCGGAGATCGGGAAATGGGCAAAAAACTCGCCCGTAAAAATATTGATACATTTTTGGATTCCGATGCCGAGCATGTCGTCGTGAATGCGGCCGGGTGCGGGTGTGCGCTGCGCGAGTATCCTGAGCTTCTGCAAAATGACGATGAATACCGTGAAAAAGCCAAACAGTTTTCTGAAAAAGTAATGGACGTATCGAAATATTTGCATGACTTTGGCTACCGAGCGCCCAAAGCCGAAATGAAGAAGCGTATTACGTACCACGATGCCTGTCATCTCGCCCATGGGCAAGGAGTGTGGGATGAACCTCGGGATTTGTTGGAAGAGATTCCGGGCCTTGAGATGGCGGAACTTCCGAATGCGGATCGTTGTTGCGGCAGCGCGGGGATCTATAACATTACCCATCCAGATATGGCCGGTCGTCTCTTGGATCGTAAAATCGAGGATGTTCCGGACGATGTGGAGATGATTTCGATGGGAAATCCCGGTTGTATGCTACAAATGGCGATGGGAGTTATGAATCACGGGCGTGATGAAATGATCGTTCATACGATGCAGTTGATCGATTGGGCGTATGCGCTGGAAGAGAAGGAGGCAAATCCTGATGACTGAGAAAGCGGAAATGGTTAAGGAGATGATTCGCCAACTTGGAGACGACGCGGTTCTTTACCGGGATGAAGATTTGCTTACGTATGAATGTGACGGTCTCACTGTTTACCGCGGAATGCCAATCGCTGTCGTTTTTCCATCGTCGACCGCAGAAGTGTCCGGCGTGGTTAAATGGCTATATGAAAACGATATTCCATTTATCCCCCGCGGTGCCGGCACGGGACTAAGCGGGGGAGCAACGCCACTCGGCGGGGAAGTGATCATTAGTCTCGTTCGCATGAAGAAGCTGCTTCATTTGGACTATGATAATCGCGAAGCCGTTGTGCAACCGGGCTACATTAATCTTGCGTTGACCAATTCGATTACGAATAAAGGTTTCTATTACGCGCCGGACCCGTCCAGTCAATCAAACTGCACGATTGGCGGCAATGTTGCTGAGAATGCTGGCGGGGCTCATTGTTTGAAATATGGCGTGACGACGAATCATGTGCTCGGTTTGGAAGTGGTTTTGCATAATGGTGAAGTGATAGACATCGGCGGTGTCCCCGATACGCCCGGTTACGACTTAATGGGGCTTTTAACAGGCTCAGAGGGGACACTGGGCATTGTGACTGCGATTACTGTCCGCATTTTAAAAAATCCGGAAGGAAAAGAAACGGCAATGGCCTATTTTGACACCGTTGAAGATGCCAGTTACGCAGTGTCGGACATTATTGCGGCGGGCATTGTGCCGGCAGCCATTGAAATGATGGACGAAATCGCCATTCAAGGTGTGGAACGGGCGACCAAACCTGCCGGTCATCCGGAAGGATCAAAAGCGGTGCTCATCATGGAGGTCGATGGCATCGCCGCAGGCATTGAAGAGCAAATCAAGGATATGGTCAGTGTCTGCGAGCGGCATAACGTGACGGAAATCAAAGTGGCAAAAAATGACCGTGAACGCGGCCGCTGGTGGGCGAATCGCAAGACCGCCTTTGGTGCAATGGGCGCGATTTCCCCGGACTATCTTGTGCAAGACGGCGTGATCCCACGCAGTCGGTTGTCGGAAGTGCTGGCGAATATTGCTGATATCAGCGCCGAATCGGGGTTAAGAATTGCTAATGTCTTTCACGCCGGCGACGGGAATCTTCATCCGTTAATCCTGTTTGATGCGCGCAACGAGGGGGAAACGGACCTTGCTTTGAAAGTCGGCTCACAAACGTTGGAAGCGTGCACCGCCGCCGGTGGATCGATAACCGGAGAACACGGCGTTGGCATTGAAAAGAAAGAAGATATGCGCTTGGTGTTTACCGAGAGAGAAATCGATCGGCAACTAAATGTTCGCTCGGTCTTTAACCCGAACAACATGTTAAACCCCGACAAACAGTTTCCGAAACCCGCTCGCTGTGGCGAGGTGAAGCAAGCCGTGGGAAGCGGAGAAGCGCATCAAGTTGTCGGGCAGGGATGATAAATGTTTAACCGGGTGGCCGACGCATCTTCAGCCGCCCATTAGCGAAAATAGGTGAGAGATGTCCGAACACGAACTAAAAAGAGAAAGGAAACATAATCATGAAATTTGTCAGATTTATGTACGATTCAGGCGTTTATACAGGAGTTCTTGCAGAACAGGGCATTCAAGCGGTTGAGGGTGATATTTTTAAAGACTGGCAGTATACGGGGCGAACGTTCCGTGAAGGTGACGTCAAGCTCCTTGCACCTCTGGAAGCGAATCACATTATAGGCATTGGAGCAAACTTTGTGGCAGAAAAAGAGGATCTACCGGAGACAGCACCGGAACTCCCAGTATTTTTCTTCAAACCAACATCGTCGGTTATCGGGCCGGAGGCGTCTATTTTGATCCCGAAGGACATCAATCAGGTGAAATTTGAATCTGAAGTGGCGGCTGTTATTGGCAAAAAAACGCATAATATCTCGGAAGACCAGGTGTTGGATCATATTTTCGGATATACGGTCGGAAACGACGTAACTGCGCCGCAGTATTTTCATGAAGACGGCCACTGGACGCTCGGAAAAGCGTTCGATACGTTTACACCACTCGGACCTTATTTGGAAACGGACCTTGACCCTCATAATGTAAGCATAAAAGCAAGGCTGGACAATGAAGAGAAGCAAAATAGCCCGACGGATTTAATGATTGTTTCGATTGAAAAAATGATTTCTTATTTATCTGGCGTAATGACGCTCGAACAAGGAGATGTGATTTTGACGGGAAGTCCTGTCGGTGCCGAAATGGCAAGCGCGGGCAGTGTGATCGAATGTGAGGTCAATGGGATAGGCGTATTGAGAAATAAATTTGTGAATAAATGATAAAAAACCGACAGGTGCTGAGCCTGTCGGTTTTGCTTGACCAATAAGGCTTTCAAATGAACACTAGCCTCGGATCGATGGTTTCTTATCAGGACCAACCGGAACGTTCTTCCCTTTATTCAGGGCTAAAATAATGACGTAAACGATGGCCCACAGGAGAGCGGTTAAAAACCAGAAATTCACGCCGCCCATGATAAAGCCCATGCCGAGCATTCCGGCAATGATGACATAATAAATCATGGGGATTAGCGTTTTGCGAATGATCAAACCTTCTTTTCCGAGCAATCCGACGGTTGCCGAGGCAGCCACGACGTTATGGACAGCAATCATGTTTCCGGCAGCGCCGCCTACCGCTTGCAGAGAGACGACAATTCTCGAGCCGTTAAGGTCGAGGCCCATATTTTGGGCAGCACCAAATTGGAAAAACGAGAACATGACATTGCTTACCGTGTTGCTTCCCCCAAAGAAAGCCCCCAACGCTCCAAAGATCGGTGCGAACAACGGCCATAACTCTCCGGCCACATTCGTTGCTGCTTCTGCGAGCAGGATCGGCATACTTTCGTACATGTCTGAACCGGAATTGACAAACACCTGGGCCATCGGCACCGCGAACAATAAAGGCGCCGCCGCTCCCAGCCACGTCTTAAACGAAACAGACCAGGCATTTTTATAGGTGCCGGGCTGTTTGCCCATGGAATGAACATAATAGGTGATAATCGATGTAATCACGAAAAACATTCCGGGTACGAATAAAGGCGCGATATCTGTGGTGACGGTTGAGCCGAAAATATTCTCCCATTCAAATGTAAGCGCAGGTTGTTGTAAAAACTCGTTGATGCCATCAACTGCTCTTGTCACAATGAGTAAACCGGCGACGATGACATAGGGCGACCATGCTTTTAATAAGCCCATATTCTTTCCGGCTATTTCCTTGTCAACCTCATCCTGAAGGGCTCCGATCCATTCCGGCTCCCATTTGCTGCGAGGTTCAAATTCAAACATCTCATCTTCTTTCGGTTGGAGCCAACCTGCTCTGGCGGCAGGAACAACGATCAATAGTCCGGTCAAGCCTCCAAGTAAGGCGGGAAATTCAGGGCCCAGCAGTAATGCCACTAAATAATAGGGGATGACGAACGCGAAAGCGGCAAAAAGGGCAAATTTCCAAACTTTGAATCCTTCCAGGAAAGATCTTGATTTTCCAAAAAAACGTGTTAAAAGTCCAGCCATTAATAATGGAACGAGAATACCCGCTATGCCATGTGTAAGAGCAACTTGGGCTCCGACAGAGTGGATGAATTCATCAAAAGGCATGCTTCCCAAAGCGGCCATAACGCTTTCTTGTCCTTCTAATCCAGAACCGACGCCGACGATAATCGGTGTTCCGACGGCTCCGAAAGAAACAGGGCTGCTTTGGATGACGAGGGCAATCATAACCGCGGCCATTGCCGGAAATCCAATCGCTACGAGCAAGGGAGCTGCCACGACCGCAGGGGTTCCGAAGCCAGCTGAACCTTCGATAAAGCAACCGAACAGCCAGGCGATGATAATCGCTTGAATTCTGCGGTCCGGAGAGATACCTGTAAAACTGGCGCGGATCGTTTGCAGCGCGCCGCTTTCTTTAAGTGTGTTTAATAGGAGAAGGGCTCCAAACACGATAAATAAAATTTCCAACGCGAGTACAATGCCATGGATAACGGCCGCGCTTACTTGCGTAACTTCTGCCCCCCAGATCGTGATAGCAATTAGTGCCGTTAAGATAAGAGCGATCGGCATGGCTGCCTTCGCGGACCATCTTAAAAATACAATCAGGAAAAAAATCACGAGAATAGGGAACAAGGCTAAAAGAGTCATCACCCACAAGTCCATTCGCGTAACCTCCTCGTTTTTAAGTATAAAATGTAACAATAAAACAAATAATTTTAAAAGGAACCATGATTAACACAATTTTTCCACCTCCTTATGATAGCGCTTTCAAAAAGGAACTAATTTATTTATGCATTATTGCCTGAACTTTGTCAATCCTCTTTTCAATTCACATGATGTTCACGGAAATATTTTTCCGATGTTTGTGCGAAAGCACGAGCGGCCCGAGACATGTACATATTTTTCTTCCAAATGACCCCTAATTCCAGGTTAATGGGCGAACCCTGCAACGGGATGGTCGCTAATGTTGAGGCAGAAATCTCACTTGCGATTTGGCGGGGAAGTAGAGTAACACCCAGTTTGGCAGTGACCATTTCCAACATGAAATCTCTTTGTGTGCTTTCACACACGATTTGCGGGTAGAACCCATTTTTGAGGCATTCCTCCATGATGGCGTCATGCAAGGAAAAATCACTGTGATACATAACCATCGGTTCATTTTCCAACGTCGAGACAAGGATGTTCGTTTGCTCGCTGAGCGGATGATCGCGATGGGCAACGAGCACGAGTGGATCTTTTAAAATTTTGATCACTTCAAAGCTCTCTTTCTGAAACGGAATGTTACAGATGAAACCGATGTCAAGAGACCCGTCATCGATGCCTTGCTTAATACGTTTACTGCCAACTTCCGTTAGTCTCAAATCGACAGCGGGGTATTGTTCCTTGAATTCGCTGATGAGCCTGGCGATAAATGCTGCACCGATGATCGGCGGGATGCCGATTCTTATTTCTCCTTTTTTTAATTCCATAATGTCTGAAAGTTCTGCGGTTAAATGCTGGAAAGAATCCAGCACATGTTTTGTATTGATGAGCACGGCTTTCCCTGCATCCGTTAATTGCAATTGTTTCGAAGAACGATGAAATAAGGGGACGTCTAGTTCATCCTCCAAGTGCTTGATGGCTTTGCTCAATGATGGCTGGGATACGTGCAAAGAGGCAGCTGCTTTTGTAAAACTTTGGCGTTTCGCAACCTCGGTAAAATATTGCAACTGTCGGATATCCATTTGATAACACCCCGATGTTTCACTTTATAACGTAAATGCATATCGTGCATTCGAAATATGTATTTTTAACTATTGTACTTGTGTTATATAATAAAAACAAACATAATCTATCTTTCGGAGGCGAATATATGAGTGAAAAAATAGGAAGCCTTACTGTCGATTCATTGCTCTATGAATTTATCAACAATGAAGCATTAACGGATAGTGGTTTGACGGCCGAGCA
Source organism: Salicibibacter cibi (assembly GCF_016495865.1). Taxonomy (NCBI): domain Bacteria; kingdom Bacillati; phylum Bacillota; class Bacilli; order Caryophanales; family Bacillaceae; genus Salicibibacter; species Salicibibacter cibi. The sequence goes on along the minus strand of NZ_CP054706.1, from coordinate 2,939,631 downwards.
ATTTTGGGCGGATTTTGATTCGCTGATTCAAGACTTTTCCGGACGAAATAAAGCACTTCTGCAAAAACGTGAAGACATTCAAGAAAAAATGGATCAGTGGAATGAAGAACATAAAAACGATTATTCGGCTGAACAATATGAATCTTTTTTACGAGAGATCGGTTATTTGGAAAAAGAAGTGGATGATTTTAAGATTACAACGGAAAGCGTTGACACCGAGGTGACCTCCCAACCGGGGCCGCAGCTCGTCGTTCCGGTTAAAAATGCCCGCTATGCTTTGAATGCGGCAAATGCGCGCTGGGGAAGCTTATATGACGCTCTCTACGGCAGCGATATCATCTCCGAAGAAAACGGGGCTGAGCAGGGAACCTCCTATAACAAGATCCGGGGGGATAAAGTCATTGACTATGCTAAACAATGGCTTGATGAAGTTGTGCCGCTGACGGAAGGTTCCCATAAAACTGCGACGCATTATAAAGTCGTTAACGGTGCTCTCCAAGTTGACGTTGGGGGCAAAAGCGCCGGTCTTCAAGACGCAAATAAATTTGTGGGCATTCATGGTGATTCGGAAAAGCCCGAAGCGATTTTGCTTGAAAATAACGGGCTGCATTTTGAAATTCAGATCGATGCCACACATCCGATCGGAAAGACAGATAAAGCAGGCGTAAAAGATGTGTTCGCCGAGTCCGCGATTACGACGATTATAGATTGTGAAGATTCGGTAGCGGCGGTGGATGCTGAAGATAAAGTAGACGTTTACCGGAATTGGCTCGGCCTTATGAACGGCACATTGACCAAGACGTTCGAAAAAGAGGGCAAAACCGTTACGAGAAAATTGAATCCGGATCGCACGTACAAAAGCCCGTCGGGAGAGAACTTCACCTTGTCCGGCCGTTCCCTCATGTTTATCCGGAATGTCGGCCATTTAATGACGAGTGATGCCATTTTGGATGGGGGCGGCAAACCGGTTCCCGAAGGAATATTGGATGCTGTCGTTACGAGTTTAATCGGTAAACAAGATGTGCTCGGAAACGGGAAACGCCAAAATTCCTCGCAAGGCTCGATTTATATCGTGAAGCCGAAAATGCATGGATCGGAAGAAGTGGCATTTACGAATGAACTGTTTAATCGCGTGGAAGATATGCTCGGCTTGAAGCGCTATACCATTAAAGTCGGGGTAATGGATGAGGAGCGACGCACGTCGCTAAACCTTAAGAATTGCATTTATGAAGCCAGGGAACGAATTATTTTTATTAACACCGGCTTTTTGGATCGAACAGGCGATGAGATCCATACGTCGATGGCGCTCGGGGCGATGATCCGCAAAAATGAAATGAAAGCCTCTCATTGGTTGCAGGCGTACGAAGATGCAAACGTCAGTGTTGGTGTCAAACAAGGGTTTAAAGAAAAAGCCCAAATCGGAAAAGGCATGTGGGCGATGCCAAACTTGATGAAAGACATGATGGAGCAGAAAGGCGGCCAGTTAAAAGCAGGCGCGAACACGGCTTGGGTACCATCCCCAACCGCGGCAACACTGCACGCGCTCCATTATCATGACATCAATGTTTCCCTCGTGCAGGAAGAAATCACGCGTGGACAGTATCGGGATAAAATGTTGGAGATCCCTGTGGACCGAGCGCAAGATTGGAGCAAAGAAGACATTCAGCAGGAATTGGACAACAACGCCCAGGGCATGCTCGGATATGTCGTTCGTTGGGTCGATCAAGGCGTCGGCAGTTCAACGGTTCCTGATATTAACGATGTCGGGTTAATGGAAGATCGCGCGACATTAAGGATATCGAGCCAACACATGACGAATTGGCTCCATCAGGGGATTGTGACGGAAGAACAAGTCATGGACACACTCAAGCGAATGGCCAAAGTCGTTGATAAACAAAACGCCGACGACTCGAACTACACGCCAATGGCACCTAATTACGATGACTCTGTTGCCTTCCAAGCCGGCTGTGATCTCGTATTTAAAGGAAAAGAACAGCCAAATGGATATACAGAGCCAATCTTGCACCGGCGTCGCCAAGAGGTGAAAGCGAAAAAGGTTGCTCGTTAAATAGGGACTGCTGAATAACGGAAAAAGACTGGCACATAAGCATTTTCCGTTGGTGTTGTCGAAGCTGGATGCAAGGAAATCCATCCTATAAACAAAAAAACCCTTGCACTTCTGGCAACGGACGGAGGGACGGTGCTGCAATGGCGAGACTCCAACGGAAAAACGGATGCGTCAAGCCCCCGCAGCGCCGGTTTTGCGCGAGGAGGCTTGCCCGTTCGTCCGCGGAAAGCGAAGCCATAGAAGCGGCATCCCGGTTTCAGCTGATAGCTGCATGTTGTTCAGCAATCCCTAAATAAAGTGGAACTTCTATCAAGCATTGCCCGTGGTGTCTTCACGAGCAATGCTTTTTCCGTTGCATTCAAATGACGTGTCGGAATGTGCCTACTTGCGTTTTTTCATCAACGCACCAACCGGGCTTTTCCAATCGATCGAAGCATGAGGGTAGCGGTCTTTAATTTCTTTTTCAATAAACCTGAAATCGTCATATTCCAAACCTTCCAGCTTATCCGTTCGTTTTGGCTGCATGGATATGCGCACCACTTCAAAAGAGTGGTCGGTGGAGCCGACTTTTTTTTCCCCTTCAAACATCGCGCCTTTATACGTAAGGAAAAAATGATTGTGAGCATTTTGTCTATCATCGTATAGAAAATATTGATTGTTGTTTTGTGCCTGTTCTAATTTTCGCAAAGGGCTGCGCAGATAACGGACAATAGTATAAACAAGAATGATCAGAGCGGCAAGCACGAACAATTGAAGCAACAGGGTCATTATAGTATCCCCCTCATTTAGGTTTCCCTGATATCGTGTATCTTTATTATAGATCTTTACCCTCTCTCACGACAATAGAAACAGAAGGTCTTTTCATTGTGGGATTGGGGAAGGAAGCGTATACTGCAAAATAGATGCTCAGGGATGGAAGAAGGAGGTTGTGAAGATGACACAATTAGACGCTACGCAAACAATGTTAAAAGAACTGACAGATGCGAACGGCGTTCCGGGGAATGAACGGGAATCCCGCCAAGTGATGGAAAAACATATTGCTCCGTTCGCGGATGAAGTGACCACCGATAATTTAGGAAGTTTAATTGCCAAAAAAACAGGGAAAGAAGGCGGTCCAAAGGTAATGGTCGCCGGCCATCTTGATGAAGTCGGTTTCATGGTCACACAAATTGACGATAACGGTTTTTTGAAGTTCCAAACCCTTGGTGGTTGGTGGGAGCAAGTGATGCTCGCGCAACGCGTAAACGTGCTCACGAAAAAAGGTGCCATCGTCGGCGTGATCGGCTCAAAGCCGCCGCATGTGCTTCCTGCCGATCAACGCAAAAAAATGGTCGATAAAAAAGAAATGTTTATTGATATCGGTGCCGCAAACAAAGAAGAAGCTGAAGAATTTGGTGTGCGGCCGGGTGATTCGGTCGTGCCGATTTGTGATTTTACCGTCATGAACAACGAAAAATTGATGATGGCAAAAGCTTGGGATAACCGGATCGGATGTGCCATTGCCATTGAAGTGTTGAAAAAGTTGGAAGGAAAAACGCACCCGAATGTTGTTTACGGTGTTGGAACTGTGCAAGAAGAGGTAGGATTACGAGGCGCCCGAACGTCGGCACATGCCATTCAACCGGACATTGGTTTTGCCGTTGATGTCGGTATTGCCGGTGATACCCCGGGGATTTCCAAAGACGAAGCACGAGCCGATATTGGTCACGGGCCACAAATTCTCGTGTATGATGCTTCGCTGATTTCACACAAAGGGTTGCGCGACTTCGTCGTCGATACAGCAGAGGAAAAAGACATTCCTTATCAATTTGACGCAATGGCCGCAGGCGGAACCGATGGCGGTGCGATTCACTTAACTGCGAACGGCGTCCCTGCCCTTTCCATCAGCGTAGCTACCCGTTATATTCATACCCATGCCGGGATTTTGCACCGGGATGATTTTGAACATGCCGTAGATTTAATTGTGGCGGTCATTGAAAAACTTGATGCCGACACGGTGAAAAAAATCACATTTCAGTAAAGGACAAGAATAATGAACGTCCCCGTTTCGTATGTTGCGGGGACGTTGTCTTTTCCGACCGTTACCGGACGCCGTTTGCAATCTGATTGATCACTTCCTGTTTTTCCTCTTGATCCGCTTCATTCCAGTAAACTTCGAACAATACGCCTAAACCGGGCAACATTTTTTCTTCGCCGCTATTAACGGCATCGACGATTGTCGCCTCGATTTGTGAGGCATCACTTCCGGATACGTTATCCAATATGGCATTACGCAAATTAAAATTCATGGATGTCCCTCCTTATGTGAAAACAAGTCATTCGCTTTTCTAGGATGAGAAATGCTATGCTTTCTTATACATACTTGTGAACGAGGGATCCTTATGATCACATCCGCAAACAATTCAGTAATCAAAAAGCTTAAAAAATTACGGCAAAAAAAATATCGTATGAAAGAACGCCGCTTTCTCGTTGAAGGGGTTCATTTAGTGGAAGAAGCGTTAGTGTCCAACATAGCTGTGGATACGCTTGTGACAAGTGAAGATGCACCGTTGCTTTCGGTTGACATCAGTGCTCATCGCGGGCGCGTGCTTGAAGTGAACGCGTCTGTATTTGCAACGCTTTCCGACACCGAGTCTCCCCAAGGGTGGCTCGCGGTATGCAAGATGCCCGCGGAAGTTGAAGTGCCATGCGGAAACGTTTTGCTCCTTGATGGCATACGCGATCCGGGGAATTTGGGAACAATGATCCGCACCGCGGAAGCAGCTGGATTGGCTGGAATTTACGTAAGTGAAGATACCGTCGATTTGTATAACCCTAAAGTGATTCGCGCAACCCAAGGGGTAATGTTTCATCTCCCGGTGATCGTTGCAGATTTAAAAAAAGAGGTTTCTTCATTGAAAGAGGAAGGAATCAAGATCTATGGGACGGATATGCATTCGGAATTTTCTTATCGCGACGCCAAACCCCAGGGTGCGACATATGCACTGCTCCTCGGGAATGAAGCGCAAGGGATATCTCCGGAGTTATTGAGTTCAACAGACAAAACGGTGTCCGTCCCTATAATGGGTGAAGCTGAATCATTGAACGTAGCTGTCACTGCGGGGATCATCATGTATGACTGGATTCACCGAGAAAGGGGAATACGATGATTTTTTCAGAAACCGCGTTGGAAAACGAACATGTTTTGGTTACAGGAGCCACGGGCGGCATTGGCAAGGAAACAGCCAAAGTAGCCGCGTCCATGGGAGCTTTCATTACTATTACCGGCCGAAACGAAGAAAAGCTCCACGATTTGCAAAAGGAACTGGAAAAAATAGCCGATACGTCGAATATCTACGTATGCCCCGCTGATCTTAATTCCGAAGCAAGTCGCCGCGCGCTTGTGGAAAATGCAAAGGCGCAGTTCGGTTCGATTTCAGGATTGGTCAATTCTGCGGGTGTCGCAGGCAATCAAAAAGTTGAAGACATAGATGAAGATTTTTTGCATGAGCTAATGACGTTGAATTATAACTCAGCCGTCATGCTAAGCAAACACGTGTACAAGCAAATGATGGAAAAACAACGGGGAGCGATCGTGAACGTTTCTTCCTTGTCAGGCATGCGGGGCACTTTTGCCAATACCGCTTACGCTGGCAGTAAATTTGCCTTAATCGGATTTACCCAATCGTTTGCAGTTGAAGCGATCGAACACGGGGTGCGAGTTAATGCGGTTAGTCCCGGGTTTGTGAACACAGACATGGGAAAACAATCCATTGAACGAAAAGCGAAGCGAAATGATCGTTCATATCTAGAGCAAATGCGGGCTGTACAAGCAGGATTGCCTTCCGGTCGCATTACGGAACCGGAAGAAGTGGCAAATACCATTGCCTATCTACTCACGGAAGCGGCTGTCAACATCGTCGGAGAAAGTGTGAAAATCTCCGGCGGCAGTGTGATGCGGTGACTGGTCGGAACATCTCCATTCGCTTGAGGGCCCCCCTTGAAAAAAGAACGTTTTTGACCATAACGAAATGGGAATCGGTCTTATAGAGCAAATGATGAAAGGGGATTTTGATCATGGCGATGGCAGATATTTCGATTGTGCCGATTGTAGAAGAGAAAAACCGAAGTTTAGGCGAAGAAGTCGCCGCCATTCATGAAGAGTTGGACAAGCATAAGGATAAAGTCCGTTATGAGTTAACCCCGATGAGCACCGTCATTGAAGGCGATATGGAGGATTTGTTCACCGTAATTCAAGCGTTGCACAATGTGCCGGTGCAGCGGGGATGGGCAAGAATTTCTACCGATATACGTATCGATGATCGAAGAGACGGAGAAGCACACACGCTCGAAGAGAAAAAAGCACGTGTCCATCAATTTAAAAATTAAATCGTAAAAAGGCGAACGGGGCTGTCTCGTTCGCCTTTTATCCGTATGGCTGCTTTATGGCACCCGTTTCGATGTATAAGCAAGCGACAATTGTCCGAACCTTGGTCTTCCTCGGACAATGTTGCGAGGATGCAAGCATAAACTGTCCGAACCAAGGGATAGCTCGGACAGTTTCCCAACGAAGCAACCGTAATATGTCCGGACACGGACCCTGCCGCCGCAAAACGCAGCCTGTCCCTCAATGCGCCATTTCACGCGTACTTTCAAACGTATACCACCATATAAGTTGCGAATAATAAACCCATCTTATGTTTATACTTTAAGATTAACTGTGGTAACGGAGTATAGTATAAGAAAATTTAAGGCTTGCGCCAGCACTTGGCGAAAAGCCGAGTTTTCTAATGAAGGAGCGCTTTTTAATGGCAGATCAACATACCGAAGAAAAATTTGCGGAAACCGCTTGGCAAGCATCGGCAGACTTGCCGGATTTCGAACCGTTAACAGCTGATATGAAAACAGATGTTGTTATCGTCGGCGGAGGGATCACAGGCATTACAACCGCATATCTTCTCGTTCAAGAAGGTTTGCAAGTTGCTTTGGTAGAAGCCGGGAAGCTGCTCAATGGCACAACCGGTCATACCACCGCGAAAGTAACCGCTCAACACGGGATGATCTATGATGAATTTATCCAACATTTGGGTAAGACAAATGCAAGGCTTTACTATGAAGCGAATAGGGAAGCGATGGCGTTTATTCGCAAAACGATTGATAAACATGGGATCAACTGTGATTTTCGCACACAAGACGCGTATCTTTACGCAACGACTCCGAAATATAAAATGAAATTGGAAAAAGAAGCGGCAGCATATGAAAAACTTGGGATCGACGGGGAGCTTTTAGAGGAACTTCCGATTGATATTAACGTCAAAAATGCCTTAGTGATGAAGGAGCAGGCCCAGTTTCACCCTCTCCATTACTTGGCCCCGCTTGTACAAACCATCGTCGACAAAGGCGGTCGGATTTTTGAGAACACTACCGCCGTCCATGTGGAACGGGGAGAGGAACCTTCCGTTATCACCCGAGAAGATGCACGTGTCCAAGCAAACTATATTTTATCTTGTTCCCATTTTCCGTTTTATGAAGGGACCGGTTTTTATTTTACAAGGATGCACGCGGAACGTTCTTATGTCGTTGCCATAAATCCGAAGATGGCGTACCCGGGTGGAATGTATATAAGCGCGGATCAACCTACGCGTTCGCTGCGTTCTGCCAACATTGATGGCGAAGAGTTAGTTCTCGTCGGCGGGGAGAGCCATAAAACGGGGCAGGGAATAGACACCCATGACCACTACCACGCCTTGCAAACGTTCGGAGATGATCTGCTCGGCATCGAAAAACAAGTCAACCGTTGGTCCACACAAGATTTGACGACACTTGATAATCTCCCTTATATCGGCCATTTAACCTCGCAAACCTCCGAGCAAAACATTCTTGTTGCCACCGGTTACCGAAAATGGGGGATGACGAATGGGACGGCTGCTGCCCTGTTGCTTAAAGACCTTGTGCTAGGAAAAGAAAACCGATACGCGTCCCTTTTTACACCGTCTCGTTTTTATGCCGATCCCAGTCTGAAACATTTCCTTCGTGAAAACTTCGATGTGGCGAAGCATCTCGTCGAAGGAAAAGCGGAATCATCGAATAAGGAAATGAAAAGTTTAGCAAAGGACGAAGGGGCTGTCGTGCGGATCGACGGAAAACGCAAAGGGGCATATCGGGATAAAGATGGTGAACTTCACGTCGTTGACACAACATGTACACACGTTGGCTGCGAGGTGAATTGGAACGGCGCGGATCGCACGTGGGATTGCCCATGCCACGGATCAAGGTTTTCCTATTCCGGGGAAGTCATCGAGGGACCGGCTGAAAAACCGTTGCAAAAAGAAGAGTATAGAATGATCGAAAGTTTTATGGGTAATCGGGCCGGTTACTGATTGCTCATGACTTGAAACAGATAAAAAAACGGATTATACTATTGGTTATACAAGCATAGTGAAAAAACAATGAAAGAGCGTAGTACTTGGAACACTGGCGGCCAGGAAGGGGGAGTCATGGATTGAAAGCTCCCCTGCGTTAAGCGCTTTGGAATTCACTCTGGAGTTGGCACTGAAAGTGCGGGAACGTTACTTATCGTTTACCGATCGTAAAAAGTGTACCGGGCGCAAGCCGTTATTTGCAAGAGTGAGCGACAGTTGTTGTCGTTAACAAGGGTGGTACCGCGAAACCTTCGTCCCTTTTTTAGGGGGCGGAGGTTTTTTATTTTCGTGAAGAAGGGGGACATACAAGATGATTGAACGATTAAAGGCGCTTGAGTCGGAAGCGCTCGAAGCCGTACAGGCAAGCGGTGACAAGAAGGCACTCGAACAAGTGCGCATCCGTTATCTGGGAAAAAAAGGAGCCATTACGGAGGTTCTGCGCGGGATGGGGCAACTATCTGCCGAAGAACGTCCTGTCGTCGGCCAAAAGGCGAACGAGGTTCGCGAAAGCATTCAAGAGGCACTGGCTAAAAAAGTGGAAGCTTTTGAGGAAGCCGAATTGGAACAAAGGCTGGAAGAGGAAGAAATCGATGTGACGTTGCCGGGAAGACCTATGAATCAAGGCTCTACCCACCCGCTTACAGCTGTTGTGGAAGAAATCGAGGATATTTTTATCGGCCTTGGGTTTGAGGTAACGGAAGGGCCGGAAGTGGAGACGGATTATTTTAATTTTGAAATGATCAATTTGCCTCCGAATCATCCGGCCAGGGACATGCAAGACACCTTTTACATCAGTGAAGACATCCTTTTGAGAACCCAAACGTCACCGGTGCAGGCACGGACGTTGCAAAAGCATGAAGGCGAAGGACCGGTAAGGATTATTTGTCCGGGGAAAGTCTATCGCCGCGATGAAGACGACGCCACCCACTCCCATCAGTTTATGCAGATCGAAGGGCTCTACGTGGATGAAAATGTGCGCATGAGCGACTTGAAAGGAATATTTGATACATTTGTTAAACAGTATTTTGGCCAAGACCGGGAGATTCGGTTGCGCCCGAGCTTTTTTCCGTTTACGGAACCATCGGCGGAAATTGACGTCACTTGCGGCATTTGTGCGGGCAAAGGTTGCAGGATATGTAAGCAAAGCGGATGGATTGAAGTGTTAGGTTCGGGGATGGTTCATCCGCGCGTGTTGGAATTAAATGGGTTTGACCCGGATATATACAGCGGCTTCGCCTTTGGCATGGGCGTGGAACGCTTTGCCATGTTGAAATATGGAATCGACGATATCCGCCATTTCTACACGAATGACACGCGCTTTTTATCCCAGTTTCAACAATTGTAAACAATAATAAACGAAGGAAGGTGAAGAACCAATGCTCGTTTCCTACCAATGGTTGACGGATTATATCGATTTATCGGATACAACCCCGGAGGAAGTTGCTGAAAAGCTTACCCGCGCAGGGGTAGAGGTTGATCGGCTCCATCGCTATCATGATGGGATCGATGGTGTAATCGTCGGTGAGGTGAAGGAAACAACCCCTCACCCGGAAGCAGAAAAATTAACGCTTTGCCAAGTGGACGTAGGCGATCGGACACAGCAAATTATCTGTGGGGCCAGCAATGTACAAAAGAGACAAAAAGTGGCCGTAGCGATGCCTGGAACTACCTTGCCGGGGAATAAAAAAATAGAAGAAACGACGATTCGCGGAGAAACATCTGCGGGTATGATTTGCGCGTTGGATGAACTTGGCTTCAATGAACGGTTATTGGCGAAAACAGAACAAGATCAAATTGTCGAATTGCCGGCAGAGGTCGTGACCGGGCTTGATGCTCTTGAGATTCTCGGTTTAAATGATGTGATCATGGAACTTGATTTGACGCCGAACCGCCCGGATTGCTTAAGCATGCTCGGAGTCGCTTACGAATTGTCCGCGTTGCTGGACCGCCCGATTCATCATCCCGATTACACACATGGGGTGATTCGCAAAAATGCCGCCGGCCGTATCGCCGTTGAAGTGACAAATGGCGAGGATGTTCCCTACTATGGGGCAAAAGTGATCGATAAAGTAACGGTAGCCCCATCGCCGCTATGGTTGCAGACACGCTTAATGGCCGTGGGCATTCGGCCGATCAATAATATTGTCGATATTACGAACTATGTGTTGCTGGAGTATGGACAACCCCTGCATGCGTTCGATTATGATCGGTTTGGCTCGGAGAAAATCGTAACGAGACGCGCAGAACAAGGAGAAAAAATCGAAACGTTGGACGGGCAGGAGCGAACGCTCTCTGGCGAGGATGTATTGATCACCAATGGCAATGCTCCCGTTGCGATCGCGGGAGTGATGGGTGGTGCGTCAACAGAAGTGCAGGCAGACACAACAAGTGTGTTGCTGGAATCGGCACAATTTGATGCATTAAATGTTCGAAAAACGTCCGGAAAGCTAGGGTTGCGCAGCGAATCAAGCCAACGATTTGAAAAGGGGATAGATTTCGAACGAACCGCCGAAGCCGCAGAAAGAGCAGTCATGTTAATGGAAGAAATTACTGGCGGCGTTGTGCTGAAAGGTACGGTGGAATCAGGGGAATTACCGGCTGTCGTACAAGAAGTCCATTTAAATTTGGAACGGTTAAATATGCGGCTTGGTACGGAACTTGAGTCGGAGGAAGTCGAGACGTTGTTGCACCGGCTCGGTTTGGAAGTGACGAACCTGGGAAATGAATGGCGAGTCCATATCCCTTCAAGACGCCTCGATCTTTCGATTGAAGAAGATTTAATGGAAGAAGTTGCCCGTCTTTATGGTTATGATCGTATTCCGACGACATTGCCGGTCGGTGCGCGCTCAGCCGGAGCTTTGACCGGCGAGCAAAAAAATCGCCGCAAACTCCGCCGTTTTCTTGAAAGTACGGGGATGCAAGAGGCAATTACTTACTCTCTCACGAGCGCACAAAATGCTGACCAATTTTTACTGCGCCAAAGTGACCGAAAAATGCGTGTGCTTATGCCTATGAGTGAAGAACGGGAAGTGTTGCGAAGAAGCTTGATCCCCCACCTTCTGGAGGGCGGCGTTTACAACGTGAATCGACAGTTGGAAGATGTCTTTTTGTTTGAAATTGGGACCGTCTTTGAACCCTCTGCAGATGAAAATAAGCAACCTGGGGAGCATGAGCATGTAGCTGGAGTATTAAGCGGCCAGTGGCACAATCATGCTTGGAACGGGGAAGAAATCCAGGTCGATTTCTATGTTGTTAAAGGAATTGTAGAAGGCATGTTAAGGCAAGCAAAAAAAGAAAAGGAAGCGACCTTTCGCGCCCGTAAACGGGAAGGGATGCACCCGGGTCAATCCGCAGAGGTGCTCATTGATGGCGAAACCGTTGGTTTCCTTGGGCAACTCCATCCACTTGAACAAGAGGCGCAAGGGTTGCCTGCCACGTACGTGTTTGAATTAGATGCGAAAAAACTATTTGCCGTGGATAAAGAAGAAATCCGCTATCAACCCCTGCCTCGTTTTCCGGCCATTCGAAGGGATTTGGCCGTTGTCGTCGATGCAAATATAGCTGCGGCTGAAGTGGAAGCAGTCATCGTGGAAGCTGCAGGAAAGTGGTTGGAAGATATCCATCTATTCGATGTTTACCAAGGAGAAAATATCGAAGCCGGCAAAAAGTCACTCGCATATTCGCTCCTTTATCTAAACCGCGAACGCACACTGAAAGATGAAGAGATTGCAGATATTCACGAAGAAATTGTAGCCGCCCTCCGCACACGATTAGGCGCAACTTTGCGTGATTAAAAAAGCGCACCCTCGGGGTGCGCTTTTGTTCGTTACGTTCGTTGTTTTTCAATAGCTTCGGAATCTGTTATGATGTTAGATAACATAGGATCAGTATGTTCATTGTGAACCTTTCCAACTAAACTAAAGTTTTTGATGGAGTTTCTCTTATCTTAAATATTGTTCAATATCTCGCAATGCAATCCCATCGGGAAGTCCTGCGCCAGGTTTAGGCGAGTGAATGAAGACAAGTTCCGAAATGTTCTTATTGGCAGCATAGAAATTTTTGTCTATCATGCGAACCTCGGTATTTCTAACTGTAACAAACGTCAGTTCCTGAATCTACAAGAAACAGAAATAAAAAGAGCGACTACCCCCCCACTAAATCATTTTGAAGGGGGAATGGGTCGCTAATTATTGTTCGTATTGATAATAGATGTTTACGAAAATCATTACACGTACGCGGTAAAAGGGAGGCGCTCGCAGGTGGCTGGTAAAGAAGCAAACAATCAAGATAAAAGACGAACAACTGTCACGATTTATGGGGATCAATATACGGTTATCAGTGATGAATCAAAAGGTCATGTCAATGATGTTTCCAGTCATGTAGACGCTAAAATGAGAGAAATGAAAAGGGTGAACCCTTATCTTGATACGAGACGCCTCGCTGTCCTTGCAGCGATCAATATTGCAGATGATTATTTGAAAATGCAAAAGGATCAAGGGTTGATGCCGGAAGAAGAGGATTAAATACGTATGTTAAGTCTGTTTATATTGCTGATACTCTTCGCGAAGTTCTTTGTAGGGCTGCGTCGGGGACTTGTCCTGCAATTTTTTCATCTGGTCAGTTTTTTCGGATCGATGATTGTTGCCTTTGTATTTTTTAGCCCATTTGCCGATTATTTACGGCTATGGCTTCCGTACCCCCAATTTTTGGACGGAAGCAATGGTGGCATGATGATCCCTGCGTTTAGTTTGGAAAGTGTGTATTATAATGGCATTGCTTTTGCTATCCTTTTTTTTGCCACGCGTATTTTGTTGCGCATGATTGCATCGCTCTTGGACTTCGTTCGTTACCTGCCTATTGTGCGTACCTTGAATAACTTTCTCGGCGGTGTTTTAGGCTTCATCGAAGGATACTTGGTTGTTTTTGTCTTATTGTTGGTGGCAGCGTTAATCCCTGTTGAATCCGTTCAGGATACGATTGTGGGCTCAACGGTTGCCAGGTTGATAATTGAACAAACGCCGTTTTTATCCCAATGGTTGCCGGATATATGGACGTAAGGAGGCAAAGCTATGGATAAAAAAGAAGTGATGCAAATGTTGGAGACGATTGCAATTTATCAAGAAATTGCAGGAGAAAATCCGTTTAAAATTGCCGCCTACCGTAAAGCGGCGCAAGCGTTGGAACGTGAAGCGCGCACCCTTGAAGAGATCGGGAGCCCCGAAACATTGAATGGCATCGGAAAGGGGACGGCCGCTGTCATCGAATCGCTTAGGGATACCGGAAAGACCGAAGTGCTGGATGAGTTAAAAGTAAAGGTGCCTGCAGGTCTGCCTGTTCTCTTGCAATTGCCAGGGTTGGGCGGAAAAAAAGTCGGGAAGCTTTATCAAGAACTTGGGATTACAGATGCTGCATCGCTAAAAGACGCCTGTGAACAAAAACAGGTACAAACGTTACCGGGATTCGGGGCGAAAACGGAAGAAAAAATCCTCGTTGCATTAAACGCAACTAATGAGCGCCCCGAACGCTTGTCGGTTGCTTTTATGTTGCAGGTTGCAGCAGAAATGGAAGCAGCGTTGCGGCAGTTTACAGCGGTCAATCGTTTTGCTCGGGCAGGAAGTTTACGGCGCCTTAAAGAGACGGTGCGCGACCTTGACTACGTCATCGCCACCGATGATCCCGAACACGTGCGGGAACAACTTAAAGAGCTGCCCGGCATTGCCGAGATTGTTGCCGATGGGGAAAAGAAAGTATCGTTGCAATTGGACAAAGGGTTCTCCGTCAACGTTGACGTTAGAATCGTGGGTGACGATGCATTCGCAAGTGCCCTCCATCATTTTACCGGCTCCAAGGACCATCATCTGCTCATGCGAAGAATCGCGAAAGCACAAAACGAGAAGATTAATGAATATGGCGTTGAAGATAGCGAAACAGGCAAAATAACTACTTTTCGAAATGAAAAGGATTTTTTTGCCCATTTTGGTTTGGAAAACATCCCGCCGGAGGCAAGAGAAGGGACGATTGAAACGGAATGGTACCAAAAAAACCGGGAAAATATTGATTTACAGCAGGTGAAAGGGGATCTCCACATGCATACCGTGTGGAGCGACGGTGCAAATTCCATCGAGGAAATGATCAAAGCAGCAATCGAGCGCGGGTACACGTATATGGCCATTACTGACCATTCTCGTTTTTTGCAAGTGGCGAACGGGTTAAGCGAAGCGCGTGTTCTCCGCCAGCAAGAGGAAATTCGTGCTGCCAATGAAAAATTCGATAATATTCGGATTTTATCAGGCATTGAAATGGATATCCGGCCGGACGGTACGCTCGACTACTCGGACGAAACGCTCCGACAACTGGACTTTGTCATCGCTTCGATTCATTCCGCTTTCTCCCAATCGGAAGAAGCTATCCATGCTCGTTTAAATACAGCTTTGGAACACCCTTGCGTTGATCTCATTGCTCACCCAACGGGCCGTCTCATCGGCAAACGGCAAGGATACAAGGTAGACTTGGACTGGCTTTTCAAACGGGCGGCAGAAACAGGGACAGCGTTAGAACTGAATGCAAACCCCAACCGCTTGGATTTGTCTGCAGACGTACTTAAACGCGCGGTCGACCAAGGAGTCGCCACTGCCATCAACACCGATGCGCACCGCGCAGAAGGATTGGAGCAAATGGCGTTTGGCATCGGCGCGGCAAAGAAGGCTTTTCTTCTTGCGGACCAAGTGCTAAATACGTGGCCGTTGGAAAAATTGGAGAGCCATTTAAAAAACAAACGAATGTTGACGGAAAAATGAGGTGCAGTTATGCAGGAGGATATGCTGCGAACGTTAGAATACCATAAAATGAAAAATCAGCTGATGGAACACGTAGCATCTGACTTAGGCAAAGAAAAAATCCATAATCTCTTCCCTCATATGGAACTAACAGTTGTGCAAGTCGCCCAGGAGGAAACAGCAGAGGGGGAGCAAGTTCTCCGTTTTCGCGGGCACATCCCCCTTGGAGGCGTCCATGATATTCGCGCCGAAATTAAACGGGCTCAACTTGGGAGCGTCCTCGACCCTCAAGATTTTACGAACATTAATGATACCATTCGCGCCGGAAACCAACTGAAGGCATTTATCGAGCAATTGCTTGAAGAGGAAGAAGAGGTTTCAATTCCTCATTTGCAGGCATATGCCTTTGAGCTGTTTCCGTTAAAAAACTTGGAAACGACCATCCGGAGAACCATTAGTGAAGATGGCCATGTGCTTGATAGCGCGAGTGATTCCCTGCGAACGGCACGACAACAAATCCGCACGTTTGAAGCAACGATTCGATCGAAACTGGAACAGATTCTACGTTCGAGAGATGCGGAGACTAAGCTTTCCGACCGGGTCGTTACGATACGAAACGAGCGCTACGTAATTCCTGTTAAACAGGCCTATCGAAATGCATTTGGAGGGATTGTCCACGACCAATCTTCCTCCGGGCAAACGCTGTTTATTGAACCGCAATCCGTTGTGACGGCGAATAATCAACGTCGGGAAGCAAAAATGAAAGAGAAGCAGGAAATTGAACGGATTTTGCGGATGTTAACGGAAGAGGTGGCAATGGAAGGCGAGCATTTATCAAGCAATACGGCCACCCTTGCGCAGCTGGATTTTATTTCTGCTAAAGCTTTATATGCACAGAAAATCAGAGGGGTGCAACCGCAACTGAATGATCGCCGCTACGTTTATTTTCCGAAATCCCGCCATCCATTATTAAATGCGGATGACGTCGTCCCCATTGATTTAGAGATCGGGGGAGACTATCATTCGCTTGTGATTACCGGTCCGAACACCGGCGGCAAAACCGTCGCTCTAAAAACCGTTGGCTTATTTACGCTTATGGCACAATCCGGTTTATTTTTACCGGCCGCGGAAAAAACGGAAGCGACGGTTTTCACGAATATTTTTGCCGATATCGGTGATGAGCAATCCATTGAACAAAGCTTGAGTACGTTTTCTTCCCATATGACGAATATTGTTTCCATTCTGCAAGATGTCGATGATCAAAGCCTCGTCTTATTCGATGAATTGGGGGCAGGAACCGATCCTGCCGAAGGAGCGGCACTAGCCGTCTCCATTTTGGATGAAGTCCACGACCGCGACGCACGCACGGTAGCCACCACTCACTACACGGAACTGAAAGGCTATGCTTATAACCGGAGTGGCGTGATGAATGCCAGCGTTGAATTTGATGTAGATACGCTAAGTCCCACGTACCGGCTACTCACGGGCGTTCCGGGGCGCAGCAATGCATTTGCCATTTCCCGGCGGCTTGGTCTATCGGAAAACATTATAGAAGCAGCCGAAAGTGAAATGGCCGCTGACACGAAGCAAGCGGAACAAATGATCACTTCGCTCGAAGCCCGCTATCAACAAGCGGAACAAGCCCAAGAAGAAGCGGATGAAACGCGGAGACAGGCGGAGGAACTGCACCGCGAATTGGATCGCGCATTCACGGATTTGCAAAAGCAAAAACAGGCGATCTACGAGGAAGCGGAAGCAAAGGCGAAAGCAGAAGTGGAAAAGGCAAAAGAAGAAGCGGAAATAATCATTGCCGATTTGCGTCGTCTCCAACAAGAAGGCCATGCAGTGAAAGAGCATGAGCTCATTGACGCACGCAAGGGACTTGAAGAAACACCCCCTCAGTTAACGAAAAAACAACAACAAGTGAAGAGAAAAGCGCAAAAAGCGGCAAGTTACGAGCCGGGCGAAGAAGTTTTCGTGCCTCGTTTTAATCAAAGCGGCCACATCGTGGAAACATCCGGGAAAGACGAATATAGCGTCCAACTGGGGATTATGAAAATGACATTAAAGGCAGACGACTTGGAAAAAACATCGCAGCCAAAGCCTGAAAAAACCGGAAAAAGCGTCACGCGTGTCTCCGGACGTTCGTCTCATGTAAAACCGGAATTGGATTTGCGTGGGGAGCGTTATGAAAATGCCATGACAGAGGTGGAAAAATACCTCGATGAAGCTGTGCTTGCCGGTTATGGGCGCGTTCATATCATTCATGGCAAAGGAACGGGCGCTTTGCGCAAAGGCGTAAAAGAACTGTTGGCAAAACATCCAAGTGTAAAAAATACAAGAGACGGCGGAATGAATGAAGGCGGGATTGGCAATACGGTTGTCGAATTAAAATAATAAGGGGGCGAACGCGCTCCCTTTTTGGGGGGATCAAATGCATGGAAACGTTGGGAAAAATATTAATCACGTGCTGTATCGGTTTTATCCTCATTGGGATTATTTATCTGGCAATCGCGTTATAGAGGATCGAAAATAAAAGTTCTACTTTATTAATGAGAGCGTTTCCATTATGATAGAGAAAGGGGAGATTTAATAGACATCAGGAGGAGGAAGAGATATGACGAAAAAAGAAAGACATGCCTGGCTAAATAATTACCCGGCAGAGGTAGCCCCTTCCTATCCATATTCTGAAAAAGGGCTGCACGAATTTTTGCAAACGGCTGCGGAGGAATACCCGGAGAAAACAGCCATTCATTTTAAAGGAAAAGAATTAACCTATCAGGAGTTGCTTGATTACAGCCATCAGTTTGCAAATGCCTTGAAAATGTTAGGCCTTGAAAAAGGCGACCGTGTGGCGATCATGCTTGCAAACACCCCCCAATCGGTGATTTGCTATTATGGAGCATTATTTGCCGGCGGGATCGTTGTACAGATGAACCCGTTGTTCGTCGAAAGGGAAATTGAACAACAATTGGTAGATTCGGATGCAAAAATGCTCGTCTGTTTGGACATGGTTTATCCGCGTGTGCAAAAGGTTCGGCAAAATACTAGCCTGGAGCATGTGCTTGTCACCGGCATCAAGGATTTCCTGCCATTCCCGAAAAACAAAATCTATCCTTATATCCAAAAGAGAGACATGGGGATGAAAATTGAAGTAACATATGATAATGTGACGCATAGCTGGAAGGAAATTGTGGCGAATGCAAGCAAGACATTCGAGGGACCGGACATCGATCCGAAAAAAGATTTGGCTTTGATTCAATATACGGGTGGAACGACAGGTGCTCCCAAAGGAGTGATGCTCACTCACTATAATCTTGTCGTTAACACCGAGCAATGCATCCAGTGGATGTATAAAACCGAGAGAGGCAAAGAGCGAATTTTGGCAGCCCTCCCGTTTTTCCACGTGTATGGAATGACAACAGCCATGAATCTTGGGATATTAAATGTTGCCGAGTTAGTCATCGTACCGAAATTCGATCCGAAAGAAGTGCTAAAGACGATTGAAAAGAAAAAAATCACGATGTTCCCGGGCGCCCCTACCATGTACATTAGCTTAACCAATCATCCCGATATTGAAAAACATGACTTGGGTTCGATAAAGGCATGTTTAAGTGGAGCGGCACCGTTGCCGAGAGAAGTTCAACTTACATTTGAAGAGAAGACGGGTGGCAAACTGGTTGAAGGGTACGGATTGACCGAAACCTCACCAGTGGCGTCTGCCAATCCGATTTGGGAGATGAATAAGAATGGAAGCATAGGATTGCCGTGGCCAGATACGGAGATGGCAGCATTGAATCAGGGAAGCGGAGAAATTGCATCTATTAATGAAGTCGGAGAAATTGCCGTGCGCGGGCCGCAGGTCATGCAAGGGTATTGGAAAAAAGAAGAGGAGACGAACGCAGTTTTTAACGGCGGCTGGTTTAAGACCGGGGACATGGGATATCAAGATGAAGATGGTTTTTTCTATATCGTTGACCGAAAAAAAGATATGATCATCGCCGGAGGATTTAATATCTATCCGAGAGAAGTGGAAGAAATTCTTTACGAGCACGAAGCCATTCTTGAAGCAGCAGTAGTTGGGGTGCCACATCCGTATCGAGGAGAGACGGTGAAAGCATTCGTCGTATTGAAAGAAGGACAAGAAGCGACTCATGAAGATCTTGAGGCATTTTGCCGTTCAAAACTGGCGGCATATAAAATTCCCCGTATTTTTGAAAAAAGGGAAGAATTGCCGAAGACATTTGTCGGTAAGGTTTTAAGACGCGCGCTTGTCGAAGAAGAAATGGAGAAACACGAGGCTAATGACACACAGAAGAAACATGGGTAAGGTGAGGTCCCATTTGACAAGGGTATTCGCTTAAGATAAAATGAATGAAGAATCATTCACAAGCTTGTGGCATCGCTCAGTGATCTAAACGCGCGTAAGGAGAAATCATGGCTTTAGATAAGAAAAACTCTCAAAAATACCAGTTAATTATTGACGCGGCAGTTACCGTTATTGCAGACCATGGGTATCACGCTGCCCAAGTCTCCAAAATTGCAAAAGAAGCGGGCGTGGCCGACGGTACGATCTACCTTTATTTTAAGAATAAAGAAGATATCCTTGTTTCCCTTTTCCGAACGAAAATGGGAGGGTTCATTTCCGCTATTGAAGAACGAATGGCAACATGTCCCAATGCTGAAGAGAAGTTGCGGCAAATTGTTCATATGCACTTTAATCAATTTTCAGCTCAACCGCATTTAAGCGTTGTTATGCAATTGGAAATGCGCCAATCCGCACGTGACTTGAGATTGCAGATCAATGAAGTTCTCAAAGTGTACGTGCATTTGATGGAAGATGTGATTAAGAGCGGGAAAGAAGAAGGGACTTTCAGTCAAAATCTTGATGAAAAACTTGGGCGGCAAATGCTTTTTGGCACCCTTGATGAAATGGTGACCAATTGGGTGATGAAAGAGCGCAAATATGACTTGCGAGATCTTTCAAAACCTGCATTTGAAATGTTGCTAGGAGCCTTCAAAAGTGGTAGTTTAAGTACAGACGCTTGAAGGACGCTTTTTTTCTGGATGACGCGCCCAAGCTTTCATAAAGCATTTCATTTTACTCTTTTAGAAAAGAAAGGGAGGAGAGAAGCATGAATATCTATGTCGTTATGAAAAGAACGTTCGACACAGAGGAAAAAGTAGAAATCAACGATGGCGTGATTGATGAAGAAGGTGCAGAATTTGTCATCAATCCATATGACGAATATGCGATCGAAGAAGCGATCGTTCTAAAAGATGCCCATGACGGGGAAGTTACCGTCGTCACCGTCGGGGATGAAGAAGCGGAAAAGGAATTGCGCACCGCGCTTGCCATGGGGGCGGACCAAGCAGTGCTCCTGGATACGGAAGACTTGGATGAGGAAGTGGACCATTACACGATTTCCGAAATGTTGGCCGCTTATTTCAAAGATAAAGCGTATGATATTATTCTGGGCGGAAACGTTGCCGTGGATGATGGAGCCGGTCAAGTCGCGCCAAGGCTTGCCGAAAAATTAGATATCAATCAATTGACAACGATTACAAAACTCGAGATCGATGGCACGACCGCGAACATTGAACGTGACATCGAAGGGGACGTTGAAATTGTGGAAACAGAGCTTCCTTTACTCGTCACGTGTCAGCAAGGGTTGAATGAACCTCGTTATCCTTCTTTGCCGGGGATCATGAAAGCGAAGAAAAAACCATTGGACACGTTAGACCTCGATGACCTCGATCTGGATGAAGATGATCTGGAAGCGAAAACAAAAACGGTTGATCGCTACTTGCCACCGGAAAAAGAAGCAGGCAAGAAATTGGAAGGCGAACCGGCAGAGCAAGTTCGGGAGCTCGTCGATCTACTCAAAAACGAAGCCAAAGTCATATAAAGGAGGGACCCATTCATGCCTGAAAAAGTATTGGTACTTGCAGAAATCAGTGAAGGCGAATTAAGAAATGTCAGTTACGAGGCGGTAGCCGCCGGACGAAAGATTGCCGGAGATAATGAAGTGGTAGCCCTGTTATGCGGCGACAGTGTAAGTGATTTGAGTGAGAATCTCATTCATCACGGGGCAGATCGTGTATTGGTTGCTGAAAATGAAAATTTGAAAAACTACACGACCGATGCTTATAAGCAAGCGCTCCTGCAAGTGGTCGAAAAAGAATCACCGGACGCTTTGCTCATGCCACACACATCCCCCGGGAAGGATTTGGCGCCGCGAATCGCGACAAAATTGAACAGTGGACTCGTGTCCGATGCGGTCGATGTAGAAGTAGATGGGGATGAAGTCATTTTCACCCGCCCGATTTATTCCGGAAAAGCTTTTGAAAAGAAAAGTGTCACGGACGGCGTGATTTTTGCAACCTTCAGGCCGAACAATATTCCGCCGTTGGAGGCAGATAGTAGCCGTAGTGGGGACACAGGTACGGTAGACGTAGAGATTAACGATTTACGCACAGTCATTAAGGATGTCGTTAAAAAGACGAGCGGAGGCGTTGACTTGTCTGAAGCGAACGTTATCATAGCCGGTGGTCGCGGCGTGAAGAGTGCCGAGGGCTTTGAGCCGCTTTATGAACTTGCTGACGTTCTCGGCGGAGCAGTAGGGGCTTCACGCGGGGCTTGCGACGCCGAATATTGTGATTACTCTTTGCAAATCGGACAAACAGGCAAGGTCGTTACCCCGGATCTTTATATAGCTGTAGGCATTTCCGGCGCCATCCAACACTTGGCAGGGATGTCCAGCTCAAAATGCATCGTAGCGATTAATAAAGATGCAGAATCCCCGATTTTTGATGTGGCCGACTACAGCCTGACCGGTGACCTGTTTGAAATCGTACCGTTGCTCATCGAAGAATTCAAAAAAGTAACAGCTGACGCATAAAAACATGGAAAAGGAGAGACAGTACCATTTATTAAAGGCTGCTGTCTCTCTTTAGCTTCCTTCCCACCTCTTATCTCCAGAATAAGCAGATTGTTAGCGGCAATACTAATGGAATGCTACAATGCACATGTGGGATGGATGAAGATAATGAAAGGAGATTATAAAAATGGCGATTAAGAATGTAACGGATCAGGATTTTGCCCAAGAAACATCTGAAGGCGTTGTACTCGCTGATTTCTGGGCGACATGGTGTGGACCTTGTAAAATGGTTGCTCCCGTTCTCGAGGAAATTGATGGTGAGATGGGCGATAAGTTAACCATTGCCAAGGTAGACGTAGACGAGAATAAAGAAACGGCAGGCAAGTTTGGCGTAATGAGCATTCCTACGCTAATGGTATTCAAAGACGGCGAACAAGTGGAACAAATGGTTGGTTTCCAACCGAAAGAAGCGCTTGTCGAAGTGTTGGAGAAGCACATTAGCTAAGTCGAATTGATAAATGAAAGCAGACGGAAAAAAGCCTGGTGTTGCATCAGGCTTTTTCCGCTTGTGAATGCAGCGAAACTTCCGCGGCCGGGTTTCCGAGACCGGAGCGGGAAAGTGCCTTTTCCGGGTAGGTAAGAAAGTATAAATCAACTTTCTTACCTACATAAGTGCAACAAAGGCTTTCGCCATAAAAGCTTGGCGAAAAACCAAGTTTTCTAAAAACATGGAGCTCTCTTCCGGCTTCCGCGTTTGGCGGAACGCCATGGTTTTTAAGGAATGGATGGAATATCCATAAAGATCGGAGGTGGCGGCGATGCAATCATTGAAACAAAAAAGCGAAGTGATTCCCAGAAATCCGGGCTGTTATTTAATGAAAGATAAAAATGGCGCCGTTATTTATGTCGGCAAAGCCGAAGTTCTTCGCACTCGGGTGCGGTCGTATTTTATCGGGAGCCATGATACGAAAACCCAGACACTCGTCACGCAAATCGAGGATTTTGAATACATTTTGACGTCTTCCAATATTGAAGCGTTGATTTTGGAAATGAATTTGATCAAAAAGTATGAGCCTAAATACAACGTGCTGCTCAAAGATGACAAATCGTACCCTTACTTGAAAATTACAAATGAAGAACACCCTCGCCTCATTAAAACGCGACAAGTAAAAAAAGACGGAGGACGTTACTTTGGACCCTATCCTAACGCTTTAGCGGCAAATGAAACGAAAAAGCTGTTGGATCGGTTGTATCCGCTCAGAAAATGCCGCACACTTCCTGATCGGGTATGTTTGTATTATCATATCGGCCAGTGCCTTGCTCCTTGTGAATTCCCTGTTTCCCAAGAAAAAAACAAAGCGCTCGTAAATGAAATCCAGCGTTTTTTAAATAATGGCCATCACGAAGTGCGCGCCGAGCTTGAAGAGAAAATGCACGCAGCGTCCGAAGAGTTAAACTTTGAGCGGGCAAAGGAAATGCGTGATCAAATCGAACACATTGATGCTGTCATGCAAAAACAAAAGATGATGGCAACGGACGGGACGAATCGGGACGTTTTCGCTTATGCGTATGACAAGGGCTGGATGTGTGTGCAAGTCTTTTTTATTCGACAAGGGAAGCTGATTGAGCGGGATGTGTCCCTGTTTCCTTTTTATCAAACCCCGGAAGAGGATTTTTTGACGTTTGTCGGGCAATTTTATTGGGATGACAACCATCTCAAGCCAAAAGAAATCATTGTTCCGCCGAATGACTCTGCCGTCTATATGAGAGAGATGCTCGGCATTAAAGTGTTGGAACCCAAACGCGGGCAAAAAAAAGAACTGTTGGATCTCGCGACAAAAAACGCGGAAGCGGCCTTGAAAGAACGCTTTGACCTTATCGAGCGCGATGAAGAACGAACGGTACGAGCTGTGGAAAAGCTTGGGGAAACGCTGGATATCGACCCCCCCTATCGAATAGAGGCGTTTGACAATTCCAATATCCAGGGCACGAACCCCGTGTCGGCCATGGTCGTGTTTGCAGACGGGAAACCGTACAAAAAAGATTACCGTAAGTATCGCGTCAAAGACGTACAAGGACCAGATGATTACGCGTCCATGAAAGAAGTGATCCGCAGACGTTACCTGCGCCTGTTGAGGGAAGAAGCTCCATTGCCCGATTTGGTGCTCGTCGATGGAGGGAAAGGGCAGTTGTCAGCGGCGATCAGTGTCTTGCAAGACGAGCTTAATTTGCCGTTGCCCGTCGCAGGTATGGCCAAAGACGATAAGCACAAAACATCGCAACTATTGTTTGGGGAAGATGCACACCCGGTGCGGCTCCCGAGAGATAGCCACGAATTTTACCTATTGCAAAGAATCCAGGATGAAGTCCATCGTTTTGCTGTTCAATTTCATCGACAAACACGGGCAAAGCGTTCGTTTGCTTCTGTGCTCGATGATGTGCCCGGAATCGGGGAAAAACGAAAACGGAAATTGCTGCGGCACTTTGGTTCAATGAAAAAAATGAAGGAAGCGAGTCTTGAAGATTTTAGGAAGGCGTCGATTCCCGATCAAGTGGCGAGAGCGGTAATGGAAAAGCTGCAAGAAAAGTGAAGGGCCTGTGGAAAGGCCCTTAATGTTCTCGAAACGGATCAATATAGACGTAGAGTTTAATTCCGTTCCGTTTCCTTTCCATTGTTGCTTCCGCTACCGTTCCGTAAAGGAGTTCGAATTGCCCGGCTAGAAAACCTGCTTCCAAATGCCTGGAAAAAGCAGGCTTTTTTTCATCGCTCATTAACTGTAATTC
This sequence comes from Salicibibacter cibi, assembly GCF_016495865.1. NCBI lineage: Bacteria > Bacillati > Bacillota > Bacilli > Caryophanales > Bacillaceae > Salicibibacter > Salicibibacter cibi. The sequence continues at coordinate 2,914,721 of NZ_CP054706.1, read as the reverse complement.
GTATTTCCATTGGTTTTTGCTTTCCTTTTGTTTTTCAATCGTTCCCCAACCCGCGCGTTCGAAAAACGGCGGAATTTCTTCTATGTCATCAAGGGGATTCTCACGGGCCAGTAATTTCCCTCCCCAGTACATAATGGCGTCATGATCTTCATTAAGTAATTCCGGCAACAAGGTTTTCCTAAGTAGTTCGTATCCATAATCACTGTATTTTCGACTTGTTTCTGACACACAAACCTCCCCACTTTCTTTTTCCATTATAAGCGTTAATGAAAAAGAAGACTATACATAAGCGTGAATTTTTTTGATGAAAACCATTGGATGGATCAGTGCAAATTACCGTGAAAACGCTGAGCACAGAGTGATTTTAGAGTGATTTTCTTGACGATATATGTGTGCAAGCGTACAATAAAATTGTCGGAATGATGAACGGACGTGTGACTTCATGGATGCCAGTTAAGAAACTTCTTTGTATTTATTGGATTACATACTTGGTTTGAGGTGGCCAACATCCATGCGTTTAAAATCCACGGGGCAGCCTTGTAGCGCCGTGCATGTTCCGTGTCGCAAAGGAGGAGTCTATAGAGAAAGGGATAGGAAAGAAACCAGAGAGAAATCATTTAAAAGAAAGAAACGCGTCGTTTTTTGGCAGATTAAGAAAGTATAAATCAACTTTATTATCTGCATAAGTGTAACTAAGGTTTTCTAAAAATCAATTGTAATCCTAAAAGAGACAAGCAATATAGAGGGGAGCCGAATCGATGCCTCAGAATCAGGAGTTCATGAATCGTAGATTGCATTCGCTGCTCGGTGTCATCCCGGTGGGTGCATTTCTTCTTCAGCATTTATTTGTGAACCATTTTGCGGTTTATGGAGCAAGTTCTTTTAATACGGCCGCAACTTTTATGGAAAATTTGCCGTTTCGTTACGCGTTGGAGATTCTTTTCATCTTCTTGCCGCTTCTATACCATGCTATTTACGGCATTTACATCACGTTTTCCGGTAAGAACAATACGCGCAGGTTTGGATTTTTCCGTAACGTTATGTTTTTAATTCAACGTATCACCGGAATTTTTCTGCTCATCTTTATCAGTTGGCACGTATGGGAAACGAGAATTCAGGCGCAGTTTGGCGCAGAGGTCAACTATGATATGATGGCAGACATATTAAGCAGTCCGTTTATGCTTGCTTTTTATTTTGCAGGGGTACTGGCTGCGACGTTCCATTTTTCCAACGGACTTTGGTCGTTTGCCGTTACTTGGGGAATAACTGTTTCTCCTCGTTCACAACAAATCATGACATATGTGAGTCTAGGGGTGTTCCTCGTTCTATCATTCATCGGCGTTCGTGCCATTCTGGCATTTATTGACCCCGGACTAGCAAACATGTAAGGAGTGGGAGTTCATGAGCAAAGAAAATATTATTGTTGTCGGAGGCGGTCTCGCCGGTTTAATGGCAACAATTAAAGCCGCGGAAGCGGGCATAAGTGTAGATTTGTTCTCCATTGTACCGGTGAAACGATCGCATTCCGTTTGTGCCCAGGGGGGCATAAACGGTGCCGTAAATACAAAAGGGGAAGGCGATTCACCTTGGGAACACTTTGACGACACGTTGTACGGGGGAGACTACCTTGCGAATCAGCCGCCTGTAAAAGCAATGACCGACGCAGCGCCGAGCATTATCCATCTGCTTGACCGCATGGGAGTTATGTTTAACCGCAGTCCCGAGGGCTTGTTGGACTTCCGCCGCTTCGGAGGTACGCAATATCACCGTACCGCCTACGCGGGCGCGACGACAGGCCAACAATTGCTCTATGCGTTGGATGAGCAGGTGCGCCGCCACGAAGTGAATGGCCTCGTTCAAAAATATGAGAATTGGGAGTTTACCTCAGCGGTGATCGATGATGATGGACGTTGTCGGGGCATTACCGCCCAACATTTAACCTCCATGGAAACGCAAAGCTTTCGGGCAGATGCCGTGATTGTAGCTACGGGCGGTCCGGGAATTATCTTTGGCAAATCTACGAACTCTATGATTAATACAGGTTTTGCAGCTGCCAAGTTGTATGAGCAAGGGGTTTATTATGCCAACGGTGAATTTATTCAAATCCACCCGACGGCCATCCCCGGCGATGATAAATTGCGTCTCATGAGCGAATCGGCACGTGGAGAAGGCGGTCGTATTTGGACGTATAAAGATAACAAACCGTGGTACTTTTTGGAAGAAAAATATCCGGCGTATGGCAACCTTGTTCCCCGCGATATCGCGACCCGTGAGATTTTCGATGTTTGTGTGGAGCAGAAACTGGGCATTAACGGTGAAAACATGGTGTATTTGGACCTTTCCCATAAAGATGCCCATGAGCTTGATGTGAAACTCGGCGGGATCATGGAAATCTATGAGAAATTTATGGGCGATGATCCTCGGAAAGTACCGATGAAAATTTTCCCTGCTGTTCATTACTCCATGGGCGGATTGTGGGTCGACTATGATCAAATGACAAACATCCCGGGGCTTTTCGCAGCTGGTGAATGTGATTTTTCTCAGCATGGCGCGAACCGACTGGGCGCCAATTCGCTTCTGTCGGCGATCTATGGCGGCATGGTCGCCGGTCCGAAAGCAGTGGAATACATTCAAGGGTTGGATAAATCAGCTGAAGATCTTTCCACTTCCCTCTATGAGGATGAGGTGAAAAAGGTCAGTGAAGAATATGAAAACATCCTAAAAAGCGATGGGAAAGAAAACGCGTATAATCTGCATAAAGAGCTCGGCAATTTGATGACCGATAATGTCACTGTTGTGCGTGAAAATGAAAATCTCCTCAAGACGGATGATAAACTGCAAGAACTTCAGGAGCGGTTGGGAGACCTTAATATGCACGATACCGCACGTTGGAGCAATCAAGCCGCGCCATTTGCCCGCCAAATGAAAGGGATGCTCGATTTGGCCCGTGTCATTACGATCGGAGCTTACCACCGAAATGAAAGCCGCGGTGCGCACTATAAGCCTGAATATCCGGACCGTAACGACGAAGATTTTTTAAAGACGACAAAAGCCAAGTATGATCCGTCTAAAAAAGGCCCAGTCATTGAATATGAAGATGTTGACGTATCGTTGATCACACCCAGAAAGAGAGACTACTCCAAGAATAAAACGACAGAGCAACAAGGAGCTGGAAAATCATGAGCGATCAACAAACGATTCGCTTTGTCATCACTCGTCAAGACAGCCCGGATGATCAATCCTATAACGAAGAATTTGAAATTCAATATAAACCGAATATGAATGTGATCAGCGCGCTAATGGAGATTCGCCGTAATCCTGTTACCTCCGACGGGAAAGAATCAAAACCTGTCGTTTGGGACATGAATTGTTTGGAAGAAGTGTGCGGTGCTTGCTCGATGATCATCAATGGGAAGCCTCAACAATCTTGTACAGCGCTTATCGATGATTTTGAGCAACCGATTCGTCTGGAACCGATGAAAACTTTTCCGGTCGTTCGGGATCTCATCGTTGATCGTAGTCGTATGTTCGATTCCTTGAAGAAAGTAAAAGCTTGGATTCCGATTGACGGCACTTATGACCTTGGACCTGGGCCTCGAATTGCCGAAAACCGACGTCAATGGGCATATGAATTATCCAAATGTATGACATGCGGCGTTTGTCTGGAAGCTTGTCCGAATGTCAATAGCAACTCTGAATTCATTGGGCCGGCGGCTGTTTCACAAGTTCGTCTCTTTAATGCCCACCCGACAGGTGAAATGAACGAGCCGGACCGCTTGAATGCCTTGATGGAAGAAGGCGGTTTGCAGAACTGCGGCAACTCCCAAAACTGTGTGGAGTCTTGTCCGAAAGGCATTCCGCTCACGACATCCATTGCAGCACTAAACCGGGATCAAACGTTGCAGGCATTTAAGAACTTTTTCGGAGGCGGGCAGTAAATCCAGACGACAGAAATCAGAAGCCGGAAATCGGAGATCCTGAAAAACGCCTTTTCCGATCTCTGGTTTCCGCAATCTGACCTCTGGAACCGCGAGCGTTTATCACCGGGATAAAAAAATACGGATGCCCATAAAGATGGGCATCCGTATTTTTAATGAGGATATTTTCACCGAAATCTATAGTTGATAAATGCAACCGCTGCGGGAAAAACACTACGCTTTCCGTGGGCACCGAGCTCAGCCTCCTCTTAGAAAAACAAACTTGATTTCCACCAAATTCTAGTGCAACGTTTCAAAAATGCTTTCCTGCACAAAAATCCAACCAAACGATGATCAACCACAGCAACTGAGAACTCAAAAAGCAATTATTGCCTCTGATCAGTCCTCAGATCGGGTAACTGAGGACTCAAGAAGCAATTATTGCCTCTGATCAGTCCTCAAAGAATCGGGAGATATTTGAATAAGAGTTTTTTCAGAACTTCTGATATAGACTACTAGTGGTGGGAACCTTAGTTTTACTTATACTTTACCTTAACAAAGTTAAACGTTCTTAATGTGGAAAAAAGAAGATCGCTTTTTTCTGCGGGGTCTTCGCCCTGCGCTTTCCCACAGGAGTCTCCATGTTTTTCCTCCGCTAGCTAGTTATCGTTACCACATTTATTCATACATTCCAACCATTGATTTTGGTGTTAATCCTTTTCCATTGAGAAAAAATAGGAAAAAGCCCGGCCTTCCCCCGAAAGCCGGCGCTCATTAAATCTGGATTTCGCCAAGACGTATTAATTCAATGACTGCTTGTGAACGTCCTTTAACGCCTAGTTTTTGCATGGCGTTTGAGATATGGTTTCGGACTGTTTTTTCGCTAATGTAAAGCTGTCCGGCGATCTCCTTTGTTGTTTGGTCCTTGACAAGAAGGTCAAAGACTTCTTTTTCCCTTTTTGTCAAAAGGGAACGAGGAGCACGTTCCAAGTCCTTCACTCTCGTGTCACCCTTTCTATCCAGGCCACCTTTGGTGCGCGTCTTAATACATTGGACATACGGAAGAAAGATTTTAGTCATCATATCGTATGTGTAGCGAAGCCCGTCGGTGAGTACCAAGGAAAAAAGTGGCGGACGACTAGTGAACGGTGTTTACGTGTCCCGAGGTTAGCCAAAAGACAGTTTTTCTGATATAAGGACGGTAGGCATCTTCCTGTGTCTTGTTTTATCTGTGCATCTATAATAAAATATAGCACAAGCACGCACGAGGAATGATGTGCACAATAAACGTTTGCGCAAGGATAAAGGAGTCGATAATACATGAAACAAAAAACATTTACCATTACGGCAGAAACAGGATTACACGCGCGTCCGGCTACAAATCTGGTGAATAAAGCCGGCCAATTTTCTTCGGAAATTACGATTGAGTCCAAAGGAAAGTCCGTAAACCTTAAATCAATTATGGGCGTCATGTCACTGGGTGTAGGGAAAGGCGGCGAAATTCTCGTTACCGTTGATGGGAACGATGAGGAAGAAGCCATGGAAGCACTCACAAAAACAATCCAAGAAAGATTGGGAGAATAATGGCGGATCATATAAAAGGAATAGCCGCGTCCAACGGCGTAGCCATCGCCCATGCATTTCACCTTGAACAACCGGACCTGAACATTCAAAAGGGAACGGTATCAGATGTAGCCGAGGAATCCTCGCGATTTCGGGAAGCGCTTGATAAAGCAAAAAGGGAATTGGAGACGATTCGGAAAAAAACGTTCGTTCAGCAAGGCGAAGAAAACGCCGAAATTTTTTCCGCTCATCTCCTTGTTCTAGAAGATCCGGAATTGATCTATGCAGTCGAATCCAAAATAAAAAATGACGGCGTCAACGCCTCGTATGCACTGCAAGAGGTCTCTGCTATGTACATACAAATGTTTGAAGATATGGACAATGCATATATGCGGGAACGGGCCGCTGATATTAGAGACGTTTCCCAACGTGTGCTTTTGCATTTGGCAGGAGTGGAGAATACGAGTCTTGCTGCTATAGATAAAGAAGTGATCATCATATCTCATGATTTAACGCCATCGGATACTGCGCAACTGGATCGGCAGTATACGCTTGGTTTTGTGACAAATATCGGTGGCAGAACGTCCCATTCGGCGATCATGGCCCGTTCACTGGAAATCCCGGCGGTTGTGGGCACGCAAAACATTACATCAATTATACAGAACGGTGACCTCCTTATCGTGGATGGTGCCCATGGGGAAGTCGTTGTTAATCCGGATGAATCTACGTTGAACATATATCGGGAGCGGCAACAAAAGCTTGCGGCAGATAAAGCAGAGCAGAAAAAACTCGTCAGCGAGCCATCTATTACCGCGGATGGGAAACGTGTGGAACTGGCCGCCAATATCGGGACTCCTGATGACATGAGAGGGGTGCTCGAAAACGGCGCGGAAGGGATCGGGCTATATCGCACGGAGTTTCTGTACATGGGACGAGACAGTTTTCCGGGAGAAGAGGAACAGTTTGAAGCCTATCGGACTGTTGTCGAACAAATGGATGGCGCTCCGATCGTCATCCGCACCCTAGACATCGGAGGAGACAAAAAACTCCCGTATCTTGATCTTCCTGAAGAATTGAATCCGTTTCTTGGGTTTCGTGCCCTACGGCTATGTTTGGAAAAAACCGACATGTTTCGCACCCAGCTACGGGCATTGCTTCGCGCGAGTCATTACGGAAACCTGAAAATCATGTTTCCGATGGTAGCAACACTGGAAGAATTTCGCGCGGCAAAAGGACTTGTCGAAGAAGAAAAGAAACGGTTAAACGCTGAAGGGGTTTCTTTCGATTCCCAAGTATCGGTCGGAATAATGGTCGAAATACCTTCCACCGCTGTTGCGGCTGCATCATTTGCAAAAGAAGTAGATTTTTTTAGCATTGGGACCAATGATCTGGTGCAATACACACTGGCTGCCGATCGTATGAGCGAGCGTGTGTCGCATCTATATCAACCGTATCATCCCGCGGTTTTGCGATTAATTAAAAATGTGATTGACGCGTCTCACATTGAAGGAAAATGGACAGGAATGTGCGGAGAAATGGCCGGCGAAGAAACGGCACTTCCACTATTGCTAGGGATGGGCTTGGATGAATTCAGCATGAGCGCTACCTCTATTTTACCCGCCCGAAGCCTTATGAGAACGTTAAGTGTGAACGATGCACGAGCGTTGGTTGAACGTGCATTGGTCTGTGGTACAGCAGATGAAGTGAAAGAACTGGTCTATGCCGAGACCAAATAGGCGCCTGCTTTGGCAGGCGTTTTTTATTGCCTTGCAATTTTATGAAAAAAGAGTGAAAATAAAGGGGGCTCTATTCCCCAACCCGTTATGTGAAGGGGGATTATATGGAAGCGGAAAGGGTTGAACAAATAGAAAAATCACTCCGGCGCATTTCCTATATGGTGAAACAGCAAGGACGCGAAATATTAAACCACTTTCCAATTACACCCCCTCAATTTATCGCCTTGCAATATTTGCAGGAAAGCGGCGATCTAACCATAGGAGAACTATCCACGAAAATGTATCTTGCATTTAGCACAATCACGGATCTTGTTGATCGTTTGGAAAGCAACGGGATGGTGGAGCGAGTGAAAGACCAACTTGATCGCAGAGTTGTGCGCGTGCATATCCTGAACCATGGAAAAGAGATTATTCGAGAAGTGATTCAAAAGAGACAGGGTTATTTAAGTTATATTTTAGCAAATTTTTCAGTTGCAGAAATTGATCAACTGCAACAAACACTTACTTCGCTGCATGCGGAAATGGAAAAGGATCAATAGGAGAGAGAAAACGTTGAATAAACCAATCGGCATCATTGATTCAGGAATCGGGGGATTAACCGTCGCCGAGGAGATTGCCCGTCAACTACCGAAAGAGCCTATGATTTATATTGGAGATACCGCTCGCTGCCCATACGGACCGAGAACGGTAGAAGAGGTTCGACTGTTTACTTGGCAGATGATTGACCACCTTGTAAACGAAAATATTAAAATGCTCATTATTGCGTGCAACACAGCCACAGCAGTCGTTCTGGACGAAGTGCAGGAACGGCTGCCGATACCGGTCGTCGGTGTCGTACAACCGGGTGCACTGGCGGCGCTCAATGTTACGAACAGAAAAGAAATCGCGGTGATTGGTACAGAGGGAACGATAAAAAGTGACGCTTATCCACTTGCCCTTACAAGCATTCAAGGAGAAAAGGTTACTGTACATAGTCTCGCTTGTCCGATGTTTGTTCCTCTTGTGGAGCAAGGAAGGGTGAGCGCCGATGAGGCGCGTAGGGTCGTTGCAGATACCTTAAAGCCGCTCTTGCAAAAATCTTTTGACACGTTGATCTTGGGGTGTACCCATTACCCATTGTTGGCACCGATCATCCAAAATGTCGTAGGCGAGGGCGTTCAGGTCATTTCATCCGGTTCCGAGACCGCGCGTGAAGTGAGCACGATTCTTCAACACCAAGGGTTGAATCAGAAAGATGATCGAACGCGGGAGCATGTTTTTTTTACGACAGGTTCGGTTCAACATTTTCAAACGATCGCAAAGCGATGGCTTGGACTTGAGGAACAAATCGTTGATCATCTTATTTTACCTGCATAATATAGGAACTGCTGACTAACGGAAAAAGACTGGCACATAAGCATTTTCCGTTGGTGTTGTCAAAGTTGGATGCAAGGAAATCTATCCTATAAGCAAAAAACCCTTGCGCTTCTGGCAACGTACGGAGGGATGGTGCTGCAATGGCGAGACTCCAGCGGAAAAACGGACGCGTCAAGCCCCCGAAGCGCCGGTTTTGCGCGAGGAGGCTTGACCGTTCGTCCGCGGAAAGCGAAGCCATGGAAGCGGCATCCCGGCTTCAGTTGATAGCTGCGAGTTGTTCAGCAATCCATAATATAGAACGCTTTTCCTGATAATCTTCATAGAAGGCTGGTCTATTTTTCCCTGTTGGCTCGTATACTTTGTGTAGATAAGCTTTCTTAGGGAGGGGAAAAGCGTGCGAAAGTTTTTGAAGGGGTCCTCATTTCTCATGTTGACGGCGCTGTTGGTGTACGGGTGTAGTTCAGATAACGATGAAGCCGAACAAAATGAGGAAGCGAACAGCGACGTACAGGAGGAAGAGGCCTCCGAAATCGATACAGAGGAAGCAGATTCGGACAGTGAGGAATCGGAAGAAGGCGAAGAGAATAATGGTTCTGACGGTGAAACGGTGGAAAGGGAGCTATATTTGCTCGATGATGATGGCCTTGTCGTTCCCCGCACATTTCAGTTTGAAAATGACTCGGAAGTTCTTAAGCAGTCCATTGAACATCTTGTCGTAGAGGGGCCGATTACGAATCAACTGCCTAGCGGTCTTCAGGCAGTGTTGCCACCGGAGACGGAAGTTCAGGGAGTTGATCTATCGGATGATGGCACAGCCATTGTTGATTTTTCACCCGAGTTTGCGGAGTATCCCGAAGAGCACGAGGAGGCATTATTACAAGCGGTTACGTGGACATTGACGCAATTTGACGAGGTTGAACAAGTGGAAATTCAAATCAATGGCCATACGCAGGAAACGCTGCCAAACGCGGATACCCCGGTTGGCGATGGCACAGCTGAGTCTGTTGGCATTAATCTTGAAGGAAACGGCCCCGCTGATATAACGGCGAGCGAAGCGGCAACGGTTTATTTCATCAGTGTAAAAGAAGACGATGAGTATTATGTTCCTGTTACACGGCGAATTGACGGAGATGAAAATAAAGCTTCGGCTGTTGTTGGCGCTTTGATGAACGGTCCGAATCCGGAATCAGATTTAATTTCGGCCTTACGCCAAAATGTCGAACTGCTTGAAGAGCCTGAATTGGAAGACGGTGTTTTGACGGTAAACTTTAACGAAGCGCTGTTGGCCGAAAATGATGGAGAAGCTTTATCCGAAGAAGCGATGGCAATGCTTACCCTGTCCTTGACAGGAATTGAGAGCGTGGAAGAAGTTGATTATCACGTTGACGGAGAATCCCAACTTGAACAAGTAGACGGTGGATCGTTTGCGGAGCCGGTTTCCAGGCCTGCAATGGTTAACCAAGGTGAGTTTTAAGGAAAATGCAAAGAGGCTCAAAAAATGATATACTCTGATGGGGGAAAGGTAGCATAGTCGCCGATGCTGCCTTTTTCTGCTGCTTTTTGATGATACAGGCCAGCCGAAAAACATACATAAGTGAAGAACGAAAGCAGGTCGTGGAGGAGGAAATGTACATGCGCGTAGATGATAGGGATAATAGGGAAGAATTGCGAGAAACGGTGATCGAAACAGATTACTTGAAGCATCCGGAGGGCTCCGTTTTCATCCGTGTCGGCGATACAAAGGTAATTTGTACAGCCAGTATTGAAAAGCGGGTGCCGCCATTTTTGCGCGGACAAGGTAAAGGATGGGTGACTGCGGAATACGCAATGCTTCCGCGCGCAACGGAAGAACGTAATATTCGCGAATCTTCAAAAGGGAAAGTATCCGGGCGGACGATGGAAATCCAACGATTGATCGGTCGCGCGCTGCGTTCCGTTATTGACCTTGAATCCTTTGGCGAGCGTACACTTTGGGTAGACTGTGATGTTATTCAGGCAGACGGAGGAACACGGACAGCTTCAATTACGGGAGCGTTTGTGGCGAGCGCGATGGCATTTTCACGTTTAGCGCAAGATGTAGATTTAAAATCTTTTCCGATTGTGGATTATCTGGCTGCGATTTCCGTTGGTATTGACGATCAAGGAGTCGCGTTGCTCGATTTATGTTACGAAGAGGATGCGGCTGCAGCGGTTGACTTTAACGTCGTCATGACGGGTTCCGGACAATTTGTTGAAATTCAGGGTACCGGTGAAGAAGCCACATTTTCCCGGGAGCAATTGGATGAGATGCTTGGCTTGGCTGAAAAGGGGATCCGGCATCTGATCGGGATCCAAAAGCGTGTATTAGAAGACGCGGAAACGACACTTCAGCGTCCATCAAGCGTATTGACGGAGAACAATCCTTCTTTTAGGGAATAGTCACGATTGAATACTAAATCGTATTGAGGTTTCTTGAACCGTACTTTCGTCCACTCGTGAACGTTGTTACGATTCGTTTTGTATTTTGCAATCACGGTTTTTAATACGGATTGTGCTATTTGTGACTTCAAACCGAGATCGGAACGGGGTTCCGATACGTCATCTTGTGGAGTTTTGCTCGTATGAGCAGTTTAGAATCAAAGATGATATCAGATACCACGTTGCAGGCTTCTCAATAGGCACGGACGGTCTTTAACAGTAATTGTTCCTGATCGTCAGTTGGATTGATTTTTATTTTTGCAGTCAATGTCAGTTTCATAGGCTATCACCACCTTTCATTTACTATTATTATACACTATAATCAGTGAAATTAAGGCAATCAGAAAGGAGGAAGGCAAGGGTTGGCTTTCGCCAATGGCAATTCCTCCCCCACCTACTGGATCGTGGTTGAATTACTTGGTCACCCAGCATCGCATCGGGCACTGAAATGGGAAAATGGATGCGTAGTGAGGGTAGAAAGGCTTTTATACACAGGTGTAACTTATATTTTTAGCCGCTTTCCATTAATGGCTCTTCAATTCAGTCCCTCAAACAGAAGGAAGGCTGATTCTAGAGGGTTTACAATCCCGATCTAATTCCTCAAACGGAGGGAAGTCTACGCAGAGAGGGACAACCCAAATCGAATCCGTGACCGATTTTTTGATGTTGGGGTGTGACCGGATAATTCGACCACCTTGCACTACGCTAAGCGGTGGGGGCATCCTTGCCGAAAAAACGATGAAAAACATTGTTTTGGCTACGAAAAACGAGGGCAAAAGAATGGAATTGGAAACCTTGTTGGCAGGTGCAGCAACGGTTTACTCGTTGCGTGACTATCCCCAGTGCCCGGAAATAGAGGAGACAGGGGAGACGTTTGTTGCAAATGCCCGGATCAAAGCCGAATATGTGGCAGAATACACCGGCTTTCCCGCCCTTGCCGACGATTCCGGATTGGCCGTCGATGCGCTCGATGGAGCCCCCGGTGTATACTCGGCTCGATTTGCAGGCGAGGACAAGGATGATGAAAAAAATAACGAAAAGCTTCTACGAAGCCTTGAAAAGGTACCGCGGGAGGAACGTACGGCCCGGTTTATTTGTGCCCTCGTCTATAAGGATCCGAATGGAGATTCTATCGAGGTAGAAGGAACATGCGAAGGAGAAATTGCATCGGAACCAAGGGGGACGAATGGTTTCGGATATGACCCGCTTATGTATATCCCGGCATTACAAAAAACGTTAGCCGAACTTTCCTCAGAAGAAAAAAATCGCATCAGCCACCGTAGCAAAGCGCTGCAAAAAATGAAGGCAGAATGGGAAGCGTCGGGGGTTTAGCTCAATCCGAGTTTCAGAGCGGATCAGTCTCACAAATGTAAATACAGCAAGAGGGCGAAACGCGGATGAATTAGCAAAAAAGCGTCTATCGGTCTGTTTGTGATGATCGCGTCGAATACAGACCGTAAGAGAGTGGCTCACATCCTTTGTTTTGGAATTTTTTCCAATGAGGGGGAGAGTGAGACAAAACTGTTGGATATGTAAGAGTTTTGTTCTCAAAGCGGGTGCACATACTATGCGAGATTCTTATCCTCAAAACTGAAGAAAAACGTTTGCTGCTCTATTTCGGATGACAGTATCACTAGTAAATGAAAAAGGGGTGGGGAAAGATGCAATGGCTTGTCGTCAGTGATACACATGGGGATCGCGAGGGTTTAAAAAAGCTTAGAGATCGCCATGAACAGCATGTTGAAGCAATGTTTCATTGTGGAGATTCCGAATTGGACAAGGAGGATCCGCTCCTGGAATCTTTTTATGTAGTGAGTGGAAATACAGACGCGCCTGGTGAATTTCCTGAACAAGAGATACTTATCATCGACGGGATCAACGTTTGGGTCACCCATGGGCATCTGTATCAAGTAAAAAGCACCAATCAACGTTTGCAACAAACAGCAACGGAACAAGACGCAGGTATCGTTTTCCATGGCCATTCCCATTACGCCGGTGCTTATGAAAAAGAAGACATTATCTATGTGAACCCCGGCAGTTTAACTTTGCCAAAAAAGCCAACGGAACCGACTTATGCCCTCGTTTCGGTTGAAAACCGCGAAGTTAAAGCGGTCCGTTTTTACGAAAAAGAAAGCGGAAGCGAAATGAAAAACCTCTCTTTCACAAAGGAATGGCCAAAAAAATAAATTGGCCATTGACTCTGCCCTTGCAATTCGCTAATATAGATAATGTCGCTATGTCCCAGTAGCTCAGCTGGATAGAGCAACAGCCTTCTAAGCTGTAGGCCGCAGGTTCGAGTCCTGCCTGGGACGCCATTTCGTTAATTTGAGTTAAGATAAAATATTTATATTTGCTCGTAATCATTGATTTGTCGGTGTTTACGGGCAACTTTTGTTTTATGGTGTTTACGACGTTTAGAAACGTCAAAAATTGATTTTGTTTTACACATATTTTACACACGGGCTTCCTCCATCGAAGAAAACAATTCATTGTTTTTCCCTCGTCCTTCGCCCGAAGTTCTTTCACTACATTAGGGATTGCTGAACAACTTGCAGCTATGAGCTGAAGCCGGGATGTCGCTTTCCGCGGACGAACGGTCAAGCCTCCTCGCGCAAAACCGGCGCTGCGGGGGCTTGACGCGTCCGTTTTTCCGCTGGAGTCTCGCCATTGCAGCACCGTCCCTCCAAGTGCAAGGGTTTTTTTGTTTATGGGATGGATTTCCTTGCATCCAGTTTTGGCAACACCAACGGAAAATGCTTATGTGCCAGTCTTTTTCCATTATTCAGCAGTCCCTACATTAGCATGTTTTCTTTTTTACACTATAAACTGTTCTGGGAAGGATTTTAAGATCCGCCATTTTTCAGACCAAAAAAGCCTCGGTTAAAAAACCGAGGCTTTTATCAATCTATGCTTACACAACCCCTTGTGCCACCATGGCATCGGCAACTTTAAGGAAGCCGGAAATGTTCGCACCGATAACCAAGTCGCCGGCATAACCATAAGTTTCGGCAGCTTCTGAGCTGTTATCATAGATGTTTTTCATAATTTCACGAAGCCTTCCGTCCACTTCGTCAAAGGACCAGGAGAAGCCCATGTTGTTTTGGGCCATTTCAAGCGAGGAAACCGCTACGCCGCCGGCGTTTGCTGCTTTCGCCGGGGCGAAATGGACGTTGTTTTTCTTAAATACATTGATCGCTTCCAGTGTTGTTGGCATGTTTGCCCCTTCGCCAACAGCAATGACGCCATTTTTGATCAATTGGTTGGCTGTCTCCTCATCAATTTCTTGCTGGGTGGCGCAAGGAAGCGCGACCGTGCACGGAACTGTCCATACATCCGTGGGAGACTCGAAATATTTCGCATGCGGATGCTCGTCGGTGTAATCTTCGATCCGTCTTCTTTCCACTTCTTTTAGGCGCTTGACAGTTTCAACGTCAATGCCTTGTTCATCATAAATATACCCATCGGAATCGCTGCAAGTGACAACCTTTGCTCCCAATTCTTTCGCTTTTTCTATCGCGTAGATGGAAACATTTCCTGAACCGGAAACGGCAACGGTTTGATCCTTAAAGCTAATGCCCTGTTTTTCAAGCATTTTCTCAACAAAATAGATGGTCCCGTAGCCCGTTGCCTCTTTGCGGACGAGACTCCCGCCATAATTCATCCCTTTTCCGGTGATTGTTCCTGCTTCAAAGCGACCCTGCATTTTTTTATACTGGCCAAACATATAACCGATTTCCCTGGGACCCACCCCAATATCACCGGCTGGGATATCAACATCCGGACCGATGTGCTGGCCGAGCTCGTGCATGAAGCTTTGCGAAAAACGCATGATTTCTGCATCGGATTTCCCTTTCGGATCAAAATCGGCTCCACCTTTGCCGCCGCCGATCGGTTGTCCCGTAAGGGAATTTTTGAAGATTTGTTCAAAACCGAGGAATTTAATGACACTCGGGTTGACGGAAGGATGGAAACGGAGACCGCCTTTGTAAGGCCCGATCGCGCTGTTAAACTGGACGCGATAGCCTCGGTTCACATGGATGTTTCCTTCGTCGTCCACCCAAGGAACACGGAAAGTAATCAGTCGTTCCGGTTCAACAATTCGCTCCAGGATACTTTGCTTTATATACTCAGGATGTTGAGCAATGACCGGTATTAATGAGTCAAAAATTTCTTTTACAACTTGATGAAATTCCGCTTCGTCAGGATTACGGTTGCACACCGTATCATAAACGCTTTCCACATATTCTTTTGCTATTTCTTCGTTACTTTTTTGCGTTGTTTGTGTGACCAATGGACATAGCCCCTTTCTTAAATTATCATTAATGTTCTTCTTGCAGAGTAAAGGTTGTACAAACGCTCAAATGGAGGGTGGGCCAACCTAATATTTTTATATCTTATCACAAATGAATTAAATTGTTTAGTCAAGGTTAGAAATATGTTTAGCAGTTTTAGCAGTTCCTTGATAAAAAGCGAGGAGATAATCTAAAAATCTTATATAATTTTTGGGAAAACGGTTGACCGCAGCAATCAAACGGCGTAATATATATGGTATACATTTTGTCGTTCTTGGAAAAACATTTGACCACTCGACGTGAACAAATGAGGGAAGTGTAGTATTACGAGGTGGTGAGAAGGTATGGAAGATGATCAATGGATTTTTTTAAACGGGGAATTTGTCCGCAAAGAAGAGGCAAAGATTTCCGTTTACGATCATGGTTTTCTATATGGAGATGGGGTATTTGAAGGCATTCGTGCCTATGATGGCAATATATACAGACTCGACGAACATCTCGTTCGCCTCTACGAATCTGCAAAATCGATTATGCTTGACATCCCTTACGATTTCGAAGTTATGAAGGAATTAATCGCTGAAACAATTCGTAAAAATGACTTAAGAGATGCGTACGTAAGGGTGGTTGTTTCCAGAGGCGTGGGCAATCTTGGATTGGATCCGAAATCGTGCGGCGCAGCCCAAGTTGTGGTGATCGTGGAAGAATTGGCACTTTTCCCTGAAGAGCTGTATGAAACCGGACTTGAAATTGTCAGTGTTGCGACCAGGCGTAACCGGCCGGATGTGTTGAGCCCGAAAGTGAAATCGCTCAATTACCTCAATAATATTCTCGTCAAAATCGAAGCCAATCTCGCGAATGTTCCCGAAGCGCTCATGATGAATAATGAAGGATATGTGGCAGAAGGCTCGGGAGACAACATTTTCCTCGTAAAAGATAAAGTGCTCTATACGCCACCCGGTTACGTCGGTGCATTAGAGGGCATTACTCGGGAGGCGATTATCGAGATTGCCGAAGAGGAAGGCTATAAGATAAAAGAAGAACCTTTTACCCGCCATGATGTCTATGTTGCCGATGAAGTTTTTCTAACCGGTACGGCTGCCGAGGTCATCGCGGTCGTTAAAGTTGACGGGCGCGTCATCAACGATGGGATGCCGGGACCCGAAACGGAGTATATAACAAAGTGTTTCCGGAATAAAGTGGCAACCGACGGTATGCAGATCTATGCGCAAGAAGCAGAGATCGGCGGATAAAAAAAAGCAGTTATAGCATTATTGATAAAACATGTTAACCTAAATAAAAACAACACGTTGATGAGGATAAGTAATCGGGAAATCGGCATTTTACAGAGAACCGCGATAGCTGAGAAGCGGAGATGCCCTTTCTGATGAACTCCCCTCTGAGTGCTGGGATGAACGGATGGATGATTAGTTCCAGCCGGTCCGGAGTCTCTTCCGGGTCGTTAAGCAAAAGGCGCAACATGTTGCGCCGAGTGTCCGCATTATGGAACAGTGCGGAAACAAGGGTGGTACCGCGGAAACCTTTTCGCCCCTTTGGCATGATTGCCAATGGGACGAAAAGGTTTTTTTAATATAAAAGTACGCCCTAAGCTTAAATTTTTGAGAAAAGGAGCCAATTGCCAATGGTGGAGAACCAACGCGATGAAGGAGGAACAGAGATGGGCACAAGCGTGAGAACACAGGCAGAGAAACCAGCAAATGAAGAGCAGCAAACACAAAAATTGAATGGAAGTCAGATCGTATTGCGTGCTTTGGCGGAAGAAAATGTAGATATCATCTTTGGGTATCCCGGCGGGGCCATCTTGCCTACGTATGATGAAATTTACAAAATGGGCATCCACCACATTCTTGCCCGCCATGAACAAGGGGCGATTCATGCTGCGGAAGGATATGCGCGTGTTTCCGGTAAACCGGGCGTTTGTGTTGTCACATCCGGGCCGGGGGCAACAAACGTCGTGACGGGGATCGCGGATGCCATGATCGACTCATTGCCGATGATTGTGATCACGGGGCAGGTGGCAACGAACGTTATCGGTACGGATGCTTTTCAAGAGGCGGACGTCGTCGGGGTAACGATGCCGATCACAAAGCATAACATCCAATTGCGTGATGTGAACGATATTCCGCGTGTAATGAAGGAAGCTTTTCATATTGCAACGACGGGAAGGCCCGGGCCGGTGCTGATTGATCTTCCAAAAGATGTCTCAATGGCTATCGGAGAATTCAAGTATCCGAAGACGGTTCATATGCCCGGTTATCAGCCGACGGTACAACCGAATCGCTTGCAAATCAAAAAGGTTGCGAACGCCATAGAACGGGCGAAAAAACCGGTTATTCTTGCCGGCGCCGGCGTTCTTCACGCAGATGGAGCGGATGAACTGTTTGAGTATGCGACGAAACAGCAGATTCCAGTGACCAACACATTATTGGGCCTAGGTTCATTCCCCGGTAATCACCCGCTGTTTCTGGGTATGGCGGGTATGCATGGGCTATATGCTGCTAATATGGCACTTCATGAATGCGACTTGCTCATCAATGTCGGTGCCCGCTTTGACGACCGGGTCACCGGGAGTTTAAGCCATTTCGCTCCGGAAGCCGAGGTTGTCCACATCGACGTTGACCCTGCGGAGATCGGCAAAAATGTAGAAACTGCAATTCCGGTCGTGGGAGATGCGAAGGAAGCGTTAAAAAACTTGTTGGCGCTTGATAAAGCTCCTGTTCCCTATGATGAATGGCATCAGCACCTCCGGCATTACAGTGATGAATACCCGCTTTGGTATAACGATGACGGAAAAACAATAAAGCCACAGGCGCTCCTTGACATGGTTTACGAGGAGACGAAAGGCGAGGCTGTCGTTACTACCGATGTCGGACAGCATCAGATGTGGGCGGCTCAATATTATCGTTTCGCCAACCCCCATCGTTGGGTGACTTCGGGTGGATTGGGAACGATGGGTTTTGGTTTCCCCGCTGCCATCGGCGCTCAGTTCGCGGAGCCGAACCGGGATGTGGTGGCGATCATCGGGGACGCAGGTTTTCAAATGACGATGCAGGAAATGTCGATTTTACAGGAATTAAACTTGCCCGTTAAAATCGTCATTGTGAACAATGCTTCACTGGGAATGGTCCGCCAATGGCAAGAACTTTTCTACGAAGAACGTTATTCACACTCGTTATTTCCGATCCAGCCGGACTTTCTGAAGCTCGCCGAAGCGTATAACATCAAGGCCTATAAAATAGAAGATCCGTCTGAAGCCCGTACAACGTTTCAAAAGGGCCTTAAGGAAGATGGACCGGTCCTTTTTGATTTTCGCGTAACGGCTGATGAGAATTGTTATCCGATGATTGCCCCCGGCAAAGGACACCATGAAATGGAGGGGATCCGTCCGTGAAACGCACCATCTCGGCCACCGTCAACAATTCAACGGGAGTATTAAACCGCATTACCGGTTTGTTTTCCCGTCGGCAATTCAACATTGAAAGCATTACCGTCGGCATGACCGAGAACCCGGAGATTTCAAGAATGACGTTCGTCGTCAATGTGGATAGCTATCGGGGACTCGATCAAGTGATCAAACAGCTCAACAAACAAGTAGATGTGTTGAAAGTCCGGGACATCTCGGATGAGACAATTGTCGCGCGTGAGCTCGTGCTCATCAGGGTTGTTGCCACCCCGCAGACGCGCGGCGAAATCGAAACGCTCGCTCGTCCCTTTCGCGCATCCATCATCGATGTGGGGCGGGAGAGCATGACGTTGCAAGTGACTGGCGATCACCAAAAAGTGGAAGCCCTTATAGATTTAATCAAACCATACGGGCTGAAAGAATTGGCGAGAACAGGTACGACCGCTTTAAAAAGAAGTTCCAAACAACAGTCGCAAGATCTGCATTATTCATTTATCCAATAAAAGAAGAAATAAGGAGAGATTTTAAAATGGTTAAAGTCTATTACAACAACGATGTAAATGAAGGCGTACTACAAGGAAAAACCGTCGCGGTCATCGGCTTTGGTTCACAAGGCCATGCCCATGCCCTTAATTTAAAAGAAAGCGGCGTCGATGTGATTGTCGGACTGCGGCGAGGAAAGTCTTGGGAAAAAGCGGAACAAGAAGGATTCAACGTGTATGAAGTCAATGAAGCAACAGAAAAGGCCGACATTCTCATGCTCGCACTTCCGGACGAAACGCAACCCGATATCTATGAAAAACAAATCAAACCTTCATTAACGAATGGAAAATCATTGGTTTTCGCTCATGGATTCAACATTCATTTTAACCAAATCCAACCGCCTTCCGATGTGAATGTTTTCATGATTGCACCGAAAGGCCCCGGGCATATCGTCCGTCGTACGTATGAATCTGGCGCAGGTGTGCCGGCGCTTTACGCGATCGAGCAAGATCCTCATGGGGAAGCGAAAGACCTCTCCCTTGCATATGCGAAGCAAATCGGTGCCGGTCGGGCCGGAATCATTGCCACGACCTTCCGGGAAGAAACGGAAACAGATCTTTTCGGCGAGCAAGCCGTACTTTGCGGAGGAACGACCGAACTTGTCAAAGCAGGATTTGAAACGCTAGTTGAAGCGGGATATCAACCGGAGGTTGCCTATTTCGAATGCTTGCACGAGATGAAATTAATCGTTGACCTCATGTACGAAGGCGGCCTTGAGTATATGAGATATTCAATCTCCGACACAGCACAATGGGGCGATTTCCAATCGGGCAAAAGGATCATTACGGACGATACGAAACAAGAAATGCGTGAAATCTTGAAAGATATTCAAACAGGCAAGTTCGCGAAAGGATGGATTTTGGAAAACCAAGCCAACCGTCCTGAATTTAACGCCATCAATCAACGCGAGCTTGAACATGAGATCACAGCTGTCGGCCAAAAGCTACGTGAAATGATGCCATTTGTCAAAGGCGATCAAAAAGGAGTGGTTTCGCGTGCGGAGAATTAAGTTTTTTGACACGACGTTACGGGATGGCGAGCAGCAACCGGGGCTTAATCTGAATCGAGAAGAAAAACTGAAGATTGCCAAGCAGCTTGACCGTCTCGGCGTTGACATCATTGAGGCCGGTTTTCCGGCCTCCAATGAGGGAGACTTTTATTCTGTGCAGCAAATCGCAAGAGCGGTAAAAAACAGTTCAGTGACCGGTTTGTCCCGAGTCGTCAAAAGTGATATTGACTCAGCGTGGGAAGCGTTAAAAGATTCTCCTGTTCCGCGCATTCACCTTGTTATCGCTACGTCCGATGTTCACATCAAGCACAAATTAATGATGACTCAGGAGGAAGTGATTCGAGATTCGGTTGAAGCCGTTCGCTATGCAAAAGAGCGATTCTCGGTCGTGCAATGGTCCGCGGAAGATGCTTGCCGCACGGATTGGGGTTTTCTGAAGAAAATCATGGAAAAAGTAATTGAAGCCGGTGTCGATGTCATCAATTTGCCGGATACAGTCGGATATACAACGCCTCAGGAAATCAAAGCGATGTTTCAGCATCTCAAGGAAAATGTGAAAGGCGCAAAAGATATTAGCCTCTCTACCCACTGCCATGATGATTTGGGAATGGCCGTTGCCAATTCTCTTGCTGCCATCGAAGGGGGCGCCGATCAAGCGGAATGTACCATTAATGGAATCGGGGAGCGTGCCGGCAATGCATCACTGGAAGAAATAGCCGTTGCCCTTCATATTCGTCGCGACCACTATGGAGCCGAACAAAACATTAATCTGCAAGAGATTAAACGCACGAGCAGTCTCGTGAGCAAACTTTCCGGTAACGTTGTTCCAGGCAATAAAGCGGTCGTCGGCAATAATGCATTTGCCCATGAATCGGGCATTCACCAAGATGGAGTACTAAAAGAAAGCAGCACGTATGAAATTATCACGCCGGAGCTTGTTGGTGTGGACGCGAATAAGCTGGTGCTCGGTAAATTATCCGGAAAGCACGCGTTTAAGAACAAAGTGTCGGAACTTGGCTTTGATCTGCCGGAAGACGAATTAAAACGCGTGTTTAAAGCATTTAAACAACTGGCGAATAAAAAGAAAGAGATCTCTGACGATGATATTTTCGCGCTGTTAGTCGCTGATAAAACGGAAGATGAGACGAGAGCATATGAAATACTTTCCCTGCAGGTGAACGTTGGAACGCATAACATTCCAACGGCAACAATTACAATGAAGTTGCCCGATGGGGAAGAAACGCAAGAAGCCGCCACCGGTTCAGGAAGCGTGGAAGCTGTCTACAATACACTAGAGCGAATTGTTGGTGCCCCGATTCAATTGGATGACTATCGCATTCAATCGGTGAGCAGTGGTGAAGATGCCCTTGCGGAAGTTGTCGTCCATGTGACGTATGCGGAACAAACATCGATTGGACGCGGAACCGCCCACGATGTGTTGGAAGCTTCAGCCTATGCGTATGTAAATGCCATTAATCGAATTCTCGCAGCCGTACCGGACGAAGCTCCGAAACCTTCGGTTCATTCGTAATGAAGGAGACTTTTGATGACAAAAAAGACAATTGCCGTACTCCCCGGGGACGGAATCGGCCCCGAGGTAACGAGAGCAGCGATACAAGTACTGGAAAACATCGCACGTTTGCATGATCATGAATTTGTTTTCAAAGAAGGTTTGATCGGCGGGAGCGCCATTGATGAAAAAGGCGGACCTTTGCCGCTTGAAACGAAAGAAATCAGTGCCGCAAGCGATGGCATTTTGCTTGGCGCTGTGGGCGGCCCTAAGTGGGACCGCCTTCCGGGCGCCAATCGTCCGGAAAAAGGGTTGTTGGAAATTAGAAAAGCGCTCGACTTATATGCAAATTTGCGTCCTGTCAAAACTTATTCGGCGCTTATCGAATCTTCTCCATTAAAAAAAGAAATTGTTGCCGACGTCGATTTTGTGATTATCAGAGAATTGACCGGTGGACTTTACTTCGGAGAGCCGAAAAAGCGGGAAGAAATTGATGGGGAAACGCAAGCCGTCGACACACTTCTCTATAAAGAATCTGAAATTAAGCGTATTGCCGAGCGGGCATTTCAAGCCGCGCGCGTGCGAGAGGGGAAAGTCGTGTCCGTGGATAAGGCAAATGTGCTGGAATCAAGCCGATTATGGCGGGAAACGGTAGATGATGTCCACGATTCGTATTCCGATGTTGAACTCAGCCATATGCTCGTCGATAACGCAGCGATGCAACTGATCGCGCAACCAACGTCGTTTGATGTGATCGTTACCGAGAACACGTTTGGGGACATTCTGAGCGATGAAGCGTCGATGTTGACCGGTTCCCTCGGGTTGTTGCCCTCTGCTAGCATGGGATCCACCGGTGTCGGTCTCTATGAGCCGGTACATGGTTCCGCACCGGACATCGCCGGTGAAAATCGTGCGAACCCGTTGGCGGCCATCTCATCGGCAGCGATGATGTTAAAGTACGGGTTTGGAATGGAGAAGGAAGCGGAGCAAATCGAAGCAGCAATCGAAAAAGTGTTGGCAGAAGGTTATCGCACGTCAGATATTGCGGCTAAGACCGATGATGCGGTAACTACCACGGAAATGACCGATGCTGTCGTAAAAGCACTTGAATAAGGAGGGAAAAGCGTGATGGGGAAAACAATTATTGAAAAAATCTGGGACCGCCACACGGTTTTTCAAGAAGAAGGGAAACCGGATTTACTATATGTTGACCTTCACTTAGTTCATGAAGTGACTTCTCCGCAAGCATTTGAAGGGTTAAGGCTTGCGGGACGAAACGTAAGACGCCCGGATCTGACGTATGCGACGATGGACCATAACATTCCGACGGATGATCGCCAATCCATCACCGATAAAATTGCCAAAAAACAAATCGATGTCCTGGTGGAAAACTGTAAGGAATTCGAAGTGGAGTTGGCCGGGCTGGACAGCCCGCATAACGGAATCGTTCATATTATCGGTCCCGAGCTTGGACTCACACAACCCGGGAAGACGATTGTGTGTGGGGACAGCCATACGTCCACGCACGGAGCATTCGGTGCGTTGGCATTCGGCATCGGTACGAGCGAAGTGGAACATGTGCTGGCATCGCAAAGCTTATGGCAAAATCGCCCGAAAACGATGGAAGTGCGTATTGATGGCCGCCTTTCTTCCGGTGTGAGTGCAAAAGATATCATTCTGGCGTTAATCGCAAAATACGGGGTCAATTTCGGAAGCGGACACGTCGTTGAGTACCGTGGAGAAGCGATTCGGGGACTCACGATGGAAGAGCGGATGACCATCTGCAATATGTCTATTGAAGGCGGCGCCCGTGCCGGTTTAATTAGCCCCGACCAGGTTACGTTTGATTATTTGGAAGGGCGGCCAAATGTGGAAAAAGGTCCTGCCTACCAAAGCCAAGTGGAGGAATGGAAGCAATTGGCGACAGATGACGACGCAACCTTTGATAGTACGTTGGTATTGGATGCTTCCGAAGTGAAACCAATGATCACCTGGGGCACAAATCCCGGTCAGGGTGTATCCATTGATGGTGAAGTTCCTGCTCCCAAGGATGGTGAAACAGAAGCGGACCAAAGGGCGATCCAGCAATCGTTGGAGTACATGGGGCTGACACCGGGAACGAAAATGACCGACATCCCGATCCAACACGTGTTTCTCGGATCGTGCACGAATGCGCGAATCAGTGATTTGCGTGAAGCCGTCAAGTATTTGGGAGGAAAGAAAGTCGCTCCGGGGATTCGCGCGCTCGTCGTACCCGGCTCCATGAAAGTGAAGCGCCAAGCCGAAGATGAAGGGTTGGCGGATGTGTTTATCGAAGCAGGTTTCGAGTGGAGGGGTGCCGGGTGCAGCATGTGTTTAGGCATGAATCCGGACCAGGTGCCGGAAGGGGAACGCTGTGCATCCACCTCCAACCGTAATTTTGAAGGCCGTCAAGGGAAAGGGGCGCGCACGCACTTGATGAGTCCGGTTATGGCAGCTGCCGCAGCTGTTCACGGGCGATTCGTGGATGTTCGCGAACTTGACGTCCCTGCACAAGCATAGGGAGGGGAGAGAATGGAAGCTTTTCACGAACATGAGGGAAGTGTTGCTTCGCTTCCTTACGTAAACGTAGATACCGATCAAATTATCCCGAAACAATTTTTGAAGCGGGTAGAACGAACCGGCTTTGGTCAATTTCTCTTCTTTAATTGGCGTTTTCTGGATGATGACAGCGAAAATCCCGATTTCCCGTTAAACAAGACGCATATGAAGGGAGCATCCATTTTGCTGAGCGACCATAACTTTGGTTGCGGCTCATCCCGGGAACACGCGGCATGGGCATTGAAAGACTATGGATTCAAAGTTATTATCGCGCCGAGCTTTGGGGATATATTTTATAACAATAGCATTAAAAACGGTCTGCTTCCCCTTCGCATGCCGGAGGAAACGGTTCAACATTGGATGGAAAAGGGCAAAGATCACGCGCTCACGTTCAAAGTTAACCTTGAAGAACAAACGGTGGAAGATGACCAAGGCACCAATCACAAGTTTGAAATTGATCCGTATTGGAAAAATATGCTCGTTTATGGACTGGACGAAATCGGCGTTACCTTGCAATACGAAGACTATATTCAAGCATATGAACAGCAAAAATAGTGTAAAATACGTCCCGCTCCGGGACGTATTTTTCTAGCACTAGCAGAAAGTATAAATTTTTCGAATCATAGTCTATCTAACAATAAGTGTTCTGTTTTCTGCTACTCATTACAATTTTCTAATGTTTTTCCTCTGCTTGCTACATAAGGGTGTAAACGGTAAAATTATGTAGGATCAAGTAGAAAAGAAGGTGAGAACTTGACATTAGAGGCAATAGGGTTTGCGCTCATTATCATGACTGTTATATTGCTTATAGGAAAATGGATCCGACTTAAGGTTCCTTTATTTCAAAGGCTATTTCTGCCAAGCTCCATCATTGGTGGCTTTTTTGCACTTCTCGTTGGACCCGAGGTGCTCGGAAGAATCCTAACGGCAACGACAGACAATGAAGCAATGGCTTACGGGCTTTTTACGGAGGATATGTTTGACGTATGGGCCGAGTTACCGGGTCTGCTCATTAACGTCGTATTTGCCTGTTTATTTATTGGATTTGCGATTCCGAGGCTGCAGGAAGTCTGGAAAACGGGCGGTCCACAAGTGGCGCTCGGTTACACGATCTCCTGGGCACAATATGTGGTCGGGATTTTATTGGCCGTCACGGTACTTACGCCGGTGTTCAATTTAGATCCCGCGGTTGGTGCTCTCATCGAGATTAGTTTTGTGGGAGGACATGGGACGGCTGCCGGCCTAGGTGACACGTTTGAAGCGATCGGATTTGCAGAAGGCCAGGATTTGGCGCTTGGGCTGGCAACGATCGGGATTTTAAGCGGTGTTATCATTGGAATTATTCTCATTAACTGGGCAGCCAGAAAAGGGATAACCAGTACATTAGCTCATCCCGATGATCTTTCGGTTGACCAGAAAACCGGCATTGTCCAAAAAGACAATCGTGAGTCTGCCGGAGAGTTGACGACTTCCCCGATCTCCATTGAACCCTTGGCTTTCCACGCAGGGCTTGTCGGATTGGCGATCTTTATCGGTTATCTTATTTTGGAATTCTTTGTGTGGTTGGAAGATGTTACTTGGGGTGCCGCTTATGACTTGTATTTGTTTGAATACGTCCCACTGTTTCCGATTGCGATGATCGGAGGAATTATCATCCAGATCGTGATATCCAAAGTGGACAAGTCGGAGATTGTGGATGGGGCAACGATCAGTCGAATTCAAGGCCTGGCGCTCGATATATTAATCGTTAGTGCGATGGCGACGTTAAGCCTTCAAGTCATTGGAGATAATATTATCCCTTTCGTGATCCTTGCTGTAGCCGGGGTTGTGCTCAACGTTGTGATGTTCATATACTTGGCGCCGCGTATGATTCCGAGCTACTGGTTTGAAAGAGGCATGGGCGATTTGGGGCAATCCACGGGTGTGGCAGCAACCGGGATCATGTTGATGCAGATCGTTGATCCTGAAAACCGGACACCGGCTTTGAAGGCGTTCGGCTATAAACAAATTTTATTCGAACCGATGGTCGGCGGTGGGTTGGTTACCGCAGCCTCGATTCCGTTTATTCTCCAATTCGGGCCGATTCCCGTCTTAATTGGAATGAGCCTTTTAATGATTGCTTTCTGGTTATTAGGGGTATTGTATTTCGGAAAAAATAAAGAAGAATAGGTCCTGAAATTAGGTGAAAAGGCAATGGATAACAAAAATAATCTGGTTCTTTTCCCGGGGAGCATCCGTCTCTTACTGAACGAAGGATTGAACGCGCTGGAGGCAGGAGATTTTGAGCAGGGGTTGAAACACTTTAACCAAACGCTCATGTATGATGAAAAAGATGAACAAGCGTGCTACGGGCGACTTGTCTGTTTACTTGAATTAGGTTACCTTGAAGATAGCAAAACAACAGCAGAAGACATGATGCGTGAAGGCATCGGAAAATATGAAGATGTTCTATTTTTCTATGTGTCCGCGCTAGTGCAATTGGGGGAATGGGACGCAGTTGTTGAGACAATTGAAACGGAGCGGCAATCCTCTCGCTTGCCGGCAAAATATGCAGAACACTTTTTTCAATTTCTTGCCACGGCTAGAACAATGAAAAAGGAAGTCTTCTTGCCGGAAGCAGAGGAAGAGATGGAAGATAAGAAGAAGGATCATTCTGCTGCTCTCCGTGATGAGATGCTCGCGGGTCTTTTTGATCCGTCGACAGAAGTGCAGTGGCGAACGTTTCAACAATTAAAAAAGCGGAGCTGGCGGCAAGTGAAAGTGGCATTTGAAACAGCGCTCCGTCACGAAAACACGTCGCCGATGATAAAAACGATGCTTTTATTAGTGATGAAAGACTGGGAAGTAGGTGTATCCATCAAGGTAAGCAAATACAAGCGTGAAAAAAACGTCATCCCCATTCAATTGAATAGTTTTTCAGAATATGAGGCTGAGCTGAAAGCGAGCATTTTTGTGCAATGGGAAGACGGTTTGGAACAGGATAACCCGATGCTATATGAAACCGCGCAATCCATTTTGGACTGGATTTTTATGGAGCATTATCCTTTCTCCCTTCCGGAGGCAACCGCGAATGTATGGGCGGCTGCTATTCATGTGGAAAGTTTGCGATATATGGGCGTTCAAGATGAGCATGAAAAGGTAAGCATGCTCTATGACGCAAATCATTCCGAGGTGGAGAAACTAGTAAATCACGTGAAGTCCCCCCCGGCATCGTTTCACTCATCTCTCATTGATTGAAAAGAAGTTGGATTATGTTATAATGTAGGGGTTGTAAATTAGGACGTAACGCTTTAAAACATGGAGGGAACAGATAAATGACTGCTAAATGGGAAAAGGGCGAAGGCAATCAGGGCGTCCTCACCGTCGAAGTAGGAGCAGATGAATTCAAATCTGCGCTGGATCAAGCATTTCAAAAAGTGAAAAATGATGTGAGCATCCCGGGATTCCGAAAAGGGAAAGTGCCAAGGAAATTATTTGAACAACGGTTTGGGGTTGAATCCCTCTATCAAGATGCGATTGACATTGTCCTCCCGTCTGCCTATTCGAAAGCTGTTGAAGAGACCGGGATTGTACCGGTTGATCAGCCGGAAATCGATGTAGATGGAGAAATCGAAAAAGGAAAACCGGTTATTTTCAAAGCTACGGTAGTAGTAAAACCTGAAGTCGAACTTGGACAATATAAAGGGCTCGAAATTGAAGCGTTTGACACGTCGGTCAGTGAAGAGGAAGTTGACGAGGAAATGGAAAAGCTGCGTGAACAACACGCTGACCTCGTTGTTACCGAAGATGCTGCCCAGGAAGGCGATACGGTTGTGTTCGATTTCAAAGGATTCGTAGACGGCGAACCGTTTGAGGGCGGGGAAGCAGAAAACCATTCGCTTGAACTTGGTTCCGGACAGTTTATCCCCGGCTTTGAAGAACAAATGGTAGGTTTGGAACCGGGCACGGAAACAACCGTTGAGGTTACATTCCCGGAAGACTATCACGAGGAAAACCTCGCCGGCCAGACGGCAACCTTCAATGTAACGTTGCATGAAGTGAAACGGAAAGAGCTTCCGGAGCTGAATGATGAATTTGCTGTTGATGTTGATGAAAATATCGAAACGCTTGACGAATTGAAACAGAAAAAACGCGATGAATTGGAACACAATAAGGAACATGAAAAAGAACACCACGAACAGGATAGCGTCGTGGAGCAGGTAACAGAAAACGCGAAAGCGGATATTCCGAGTGCAATGGTCACAACCGAAACTGATCGCATGCACCAGGAGATGAGCCAACGTTTTGAATCGCAAGGCATAACGATGGACATGTATTATCAAATGGCCGGCACCGATGAAGAAGGCATGAAAGAACAGTTTCGGCCCGAAGCCGAAAAAAGGGTGAAATTGAATCTTGTGCTCGAAGCAATCGCGGATGCCGAAGAAATCGAAGCTAGTGATGAGCAAGTCGAAGAACAGCTGGATCAGATGGCACAAGCTTATGAACGGGACAAAGAAGAAATACGCCAGTTGCTCAGCATGCAGGGCGCTCTTGATACATTGAAGGATGAACTTCGCATGCAATCTGCCTTGAAGTTCCTTGTTGATCAAGGGGTAACAGTAGAAGCTAAAAGAGAAGAAACCGAAGAAGAAAATGAGCAGAAATAGAACTGCCGGGTTAGAAAAAGGAAACAGACACGAGCAAGCGTCGTGTCTTCCTTTTTTCTCAAAACAATCCATCGGTGTTTTACACTATCAGAAAATATAAATTATCCGGATGGTAGTACAAGAAAGACTTTGACTTTCGCCATCCTTGGCGATAAGTCAAGTTTTTTTCTGAAAATAAAGGGTCAACACTAAAACCTATGATTGACAAATAGGTGTAATTGATGATAATCGCTACGGAAAAACACTATGCTTTCCGTGGGCACCAGGCTCAGCCTCCTCGAAAAAAGGAGTTCGCTTTTTTCTGCGGGGTCTTCCCACTGCGCTTTCCCACAGGAGTCTCCGTGTTTTTCCTCCGCTAGCTAGTGCTATTACCATAATTAGTCACTTATATCTACCATAGATTTTGGCGAAGAGCCAAAATAAACGCATGAATTTGTTTTTTGTAACGTAAAGCTGATGTAGAATGGGTAGCCTATATATTAGCCAACGTATTTTGTTTGACTGGGAGTAAGGGTAGGGTGTAAGGTACAATATACAGTGAGGGGTGAATAACACATGATCAAGTTCAATGAAGAAAAGGGGCAACTGAAATGCTCTTTTTGCGGAAAAACACAAGATCAAGTCCGTAAGCTAGTGGCTGGACCGGGTGTATATATATGCGATGAATGTATTGAGCTTTGCACCGAAATTGTGGAAGAGGAATTGGGTACGGATGAAGAAGTCGAGCTTGAAACCGTTCCTAAGCCGCAGGAAATTGATGAAATTCTTGATGACTATGTGATCGGTCAGGAAAATTCAAAGAAATCGCTTTCGGTCGCGGTTTATAACCACTACAAACGGGTAAATGCCGCAGCTTCTTCCGAAAAAGAAGGAGAAAATGTTGAAATCGCCAAAAGTAACATTTGTCTCATTGGGCCGACGGGAAGCGGGAAGACATTAATGGCGCAAACGCTCGCCCGTATTCTGAACGTCCCGTTCGCTATTGCGGATGCTACTTCGTTAACAGAGGCCGGGTACGTCGGCGAAGACGTGGAAAATATTCTGCTGAAATTGATACAGGCAGCCGATTATGATGTGGAGAAAGCGGAAAAAGGAATTATCTACATTGATGAAATTGACAAAGTAGCACGCAAATCGGAGAATACTTCAATTACGCGAGATGTATCCGGGGAAGGCGTCCAACAAGCCCTATTAAAAATTCTCGAGGGGACGACAGCCAGTGTGCCTCCACAGGGAGGACGCAAACACCCCCATCAGGAATTTATTCAAATTGATACGAGCAACGTTCTCTTCATTGTCGGCGGAGCCTTTGATGGCATCGAGCAAGTCGTAAAGCGCAGGCTCGGCAAAAAAATCATCGGCTTCGGATCTGAATCTGAAAGCGGAGAGATAGCTGACGAAGAATACCTTGATAAAATCCTTCCTGAAGACCTGCTTCGCTACGGCTTGATTCCGGAATTCATTGGCAGGCTTCCGGTTATCTCCAGTTTGAAACCGTTGGATGAAGATGCGTTGGTGGAAATATTAACGAAACCAAAAAATGCACTCGTTAAACAGTTCCAGAAGTTATTGGAGATCGATGATGTGGAGCTTGCATTTACAGACGAGGCATTGCGGGAAATTGCGAAAAAAGCCATCGAACGAAAGACAGGCGCGCGTGGCCTTCGCTCTATTATTGAATCCATCATGTTGGACGTTATGTACGATTTGCCATCTAAGGAAGAAATTAGCAAATGTACGATTACGGCAGAATGTGTACTGGATGAAGGTTCGCCGGAATTGACGACGGAAGACGGCGAATTGATCAAGCTTAATGAACCAAGAGAAAGTGCATAAGGGAAAAAACGGCATGGGCATGGTCCATGCCGTTTTTACGTAGGCACGCGAAGCATCTCTTAACAAATTTTCCACTTACTTCTCTCTTCGTGAATGGCATACTGCATCGTTTGTAGAGTCATACTAACGGGCAGTTAGCGACAATAACGGCAGGCAAAAGCGACCGTTAAACGAGGAGGAACCCGTATGGAATGGACATCGTTAATTATGCTCATTCAAGTTTTCTTCGGAATAGTGATTGGATTATATTTCTGGAACCTACTTAAAAATCAACGCACCCAACGAGTATCGGTGGACCGGGAATCAAAAAAAGAAATGCACCAACTGCAACAGTTACGTTCCATATCCTTAAATGAGCCATTGGCGGAAAAAGTGCGTCCGATGACGTTCTCAGACATTATCGGCCAGGATGAAGGCGTGCGCTCATTAGAAGCGGCGCTTTGCGGTCCTAACCCGCAACATGTGCTTATATATGGACCACCCGGTGTAGGTAAGACAGCAGCCGCCCGTTTGATTATGGAAAAGGCAAAAATGAATCCCGGCTCCCCATTTCATATCGATGCCCCTTTCATCGAACTTGATGGTACGACGGCCCGTTTTGACGAACGGGGAATTGCCGATCCTTTAATCGGTTCCGTTCACGATCCGATCTACCAAGGGGCCGGATCAATGGGACAAGCGGGTATCCCTCAACCGAAGCCGGGGGCGATTACAAAAGCGCATGGCGGCATGCTTTTTATCGATGAAATCGGTGAATTGCATCCGATTCAATTAAATAAACTGCTAAAAGTGTTGGAAGACCGCAAAGTGTTCCTGGAGAGTGCATACTATAGTGAAGAAAATGCCTCCATTCCAACGCATGTCCATGATATTTTTCAGAATGGACTGCCTGCAGACTTTCGGTTGATCGGTGCAACGACGCGAACACCGGATGAGATCCCCTCTGCTGTGCGTTCGCGTTGCCTAGAAGTATTTTTTCGGCCGCTTAAGCAAAAGGAATTGTCTATGTTAGCGAAAAGTGCAGCAAAGCGATTGAAGATGGAAATACAAGAAGAAGGGTTGGAAACGGTTTCGTCATATGTGACAAATGGCCGGGAAGCGGTTAACACGGTTCAGATCGCTGCCGGATTGGCAACAACAGCTGAACGGGAAAACATTGATGTTTCAGATATTGAATGGGTCGTGCATGCCAGTCGTTTAAGCCGCAGACCTGAGAAAAAAATACACCCGGAACCCATGGTTGGTCGTGTAAATGGACTTGCAGTATATGGACCGGATTTGGGGATGTTGTTGGAAATTGAGGCAACCGCGCAAGAAACGACAGGAAAGGGCATGCTCACGGTTACGGGGATCGCGGAAGAGGAAAACGCAGGGAATCAAATGCGTTCGATTCGGCGAAAAAGTATGGCAAGAAGCTCTGTGGACAACGTTATGACCGTATTGCGCCATTTGAAAGTGCCGGTAGACAGCTACGATATCCATGTGAATTTCCCCGGCGGAACACCAATTGACGGACCATCCGCGGGATCGGCGATTGCCACGGCGATCTATTCGGCCGTCAATCAACAAAAAGTAAAAAATGATGTGGCCATCACCGGTGAATTGAGCATTTGGGGAAAATTGAAGCCAGTCGGCGGGGTTCCTGCAAAAGTGGCAGCTGCCGAGGAAGCAAGCGTCAAGCAAGCGTTTATCCCCAAAGACAATGATGAGACAGTTCTGCATCAAGTGAAAGGGATCACGGTGAAGCCCTTGAACACATTAGATGAGTTGTTTGCCAATGTTCTCTTGGAGGAAACGGATGTGCCGCATCGATTCTCCGTAACAGAAACGTCTTCTCCCTCCATTCATATG
This sequence comes from Salicibibacter cibi, assembly GCF_016495865.1. NCBI lineage: Bacteria > Bacillati > Bacillota > Bacilli > Caryophanales > Bacillaceae > Salicibibacter > Salicibibacter cibi. The sequence continues at coordinate 2,882,001 of NZ_CP054706.1, read as the reverse complement.
TAAAATCCCGTGCAATTGAATAGACACGTTCATGCTCTTAAGCTAAAATGAAACCTACGAGTAAAGATCATGCCGTCACTGATTGAAGCGATTCAAAAGAACGGGAGGCCCTGCCTTTCCTTTCTCATATGATTATAAACTGAACGGGGGTTGACGATGCCGACGACGGAAACCAGTCAAAAAATCCCGCTTTTGCCTTTACGAGGCGCACTTGTTTTTCCGGGAATGGTTTTGCACTTGGACGTGGGGCGCGACAAATCGGTACGTGCCATTGAGCAAGTAATGGAAGGTGACCAACGGATCTTGCTGGCAAGCCAAATTGACTTGGCAGTTGAAGAACCGGCGAAAAAAGACTTATATCAAATGGGCACGCTCGCCTATGTAAAACAAATGTTAAAAATGCCAAACGGAACGACCCGTATTCTCGTTGAAGGAATCCAACGGGCGACGATCAATGAGGTCACAAACGGTGATGAATACTACGAAGTAAAAATAGAACCATTGGCTGCGGAAAAAGGTAATCAATCAAAAATAACAGCTTTAAAACGGATGGTTAATGACCATTTTGAACAATACGCGAAAGCCTCGAGCAAAATTTCCGATGAAACGATAGAAGCCGTGCGCGTGATTGACGATCCCGATCATTTTGCCGATACCATAGCCTCACACTTACCGTTAAAAATTGAGCGCAAGCAAGAGATTCTCGAAGCCGTCGATGTTGAAAGTCGATTGCAACAATTGCTTGATATTCTGACGAACGAAAAAGAAGTGTTGGATTTAGAGCAAAAAATTGGTCAACGTGTAAAAAAATCCATGGAACGAACACAGAAAGAATATTATTTGCGGGAACAAATGAAAGCCATCCAAAATGAGCTTGGCGATAAAGAGGGAAAAGGCGGCGAAGTCGAAACGCTGCGCACGCAAATTGAAGAAGCGAACATGCCGGAAAGCGTAGAAGAAAAAGCGCATAAAGAGTTAACGCGTTACGAACGGGTCCCGACGGCTTCAGCGGAGAGCTCGGTGATCCGTACATACCTTGATTGGCTTGTAGCCATCCCTTGGCATGAGAAAACGACGGATCATTTGGATATTGCCAATGCGGAAAGCGTGTTGGATGAAGACCATTACGGACTCGAAAAGGTAAAAGAACGTGTATTGGAACATTTGGCCGTGCAACAGCTCACCCAATCCATGCAAGGTCCGATCGTCTGTCTAACAGGCCCTCCCGGTGTAGGGAAAACATCCTTGGCCAAATCAGTAGCCCGTGCCCTTAACCGTGAATTCGTCCGCATATCCCTTGGCGGTGTCCGGGATGAAGCGGAAATCCGCGGACATAGACGAACGTATGTCGGTGCGCTTCCGGGGAAAATTATCCAAGGTATGAACAAAGCCGGCATCATGAATCCCGTTTTTTTACTTGATGAAGTGGATAAAATGGCAAGCGGCTTTCGCGGTGACCCGTCGTCTGCCCTTCTGGAAGTGTTGGATCCGGAACAAAATCACACGTTTGGCGATCACTACATTGAAGAACCGTATGATCTTTCCAATGTCATGTTCATTACAACGGCTAATAATGCCTCGATGATTCCGGCACCATTGCTCGATCGTATGGAAACCATCAATATCGCCGGCTACACGGAAATCGAAAAAACAGCAATTGCCACCGATTATTTATTGCCGAAACAATTGGAACGGCACGGGCTTACCAAAGGCCATCTGCAAATCAAAGAAGATGCTTTAGTAAAAGTGATTCGCTATTATACGAGAGAAGCCGGAGTGCGAAATTTGGAGCGGCAATTGGCAAGCATTTGCCGAAAAGCAGCAAAAACAATTGTTACCGGAGAAAAGAAGAAAGTGGTCGTCACGCTGAACACGTTGGAAGACATGCTCGGGAAACCGCAGGTGCGCTACGGACAAATGGAAGAAAACGATCAAGTCGGAGCAGCGACGGGGCTTGCGTATACGACCGCCGGAGGCGATACCCTTTCCATCGAAGTTTCACTAGCGAAAGGGAAAGGGGAACTTACGCTTACCGGACATCTCGGCGACGTGATGAAAGAATCCGCGCGCGCGGCATTCAGTTACATTCGTACCAGTGCCGGGCAATTGGGGATTGATGAACGTTTTCATGAAAATACCGATATTCACATCCATGTGCCTGAAGGGGCGACACCGAAGGATGGTCCATCTGCCGGGATTACGATTGCGATTGCACTCATTTCCGCCTTGACCGGCCGTGCGGTAAAAAAAGAAGTCGGCATGACCGGTGAAATCACGTTGCGAGGAAGGGTGCTTCCCATTGGCGGCGTAAAGGAGAAAGCAATGAGCGCTCATCGCGCAGGGTTGAAAACGATTCTTTTACCGAAAGACAACGAAAAGGATTTGGAAGATATTCCCGAAAGCATTCGGACTGACATTTCCATTTCCCTCGTCTCCCACCTAGATGAGGTCATTCAATATGCACTGGGAGGCCGTCCGCATGCAAGTGAATAAGGCCGAACTTATCATTAGCGCAGTTGGTCCCGAGCAGTATCCGGAGGCGGGCCTTCCGGAAATTGCGTTTGCCGGCCGTTCCAATGTAGGGAAATCATCGTTCATCAATACGATCACCCAACGAAAGAAATTGGCGTATACCTCTCAACAGCCCGGAAAAACACGGACATTGAATTTTTTTAACATTAACGATGTCTGCCATTTCGTGGACATTCCCGGCTATGGGTATGCGAAAGTGTCAAAAAAAGAGCGGGCGTTCTGGGGGCGCATGATCGAAGAATATTTGCAAACACGCCCGCAATTGAAAGGCGTCGTCTTGCTCCTAGACGCCCGTCATTCCCCTTCGGAGCAAGATTTGATGATGTACGATTGGTTAAAATATTATCAACTCCCCATCATTCTCGTGCTCACAAAAATGGATAAACTGAAAAAGACAAAACGAACCGCACACGTCAAACAGGTCATTAATGAAATGGACCCCTTTCCGGAAGATAAGCATGTGTTGTTTTCTGCGGAAACCCGGGAGGGGAAAGAAGAGGCTTGGGGCTTCATTCGCGCGCTTGGGGAGTTCTAAACCGGAGCCTCTCCTTGTCTTCATCAACTACCTTCTTCGGAAGGTTCCTTTTCGATTTCTCTTTCCTTTTCTCTTGAATAATAAAAAAACGCCGAGGGTTAGCAAAAGAAGCGGCCAAATAAATGAAAAGGATTCCGATGCTTCTGCAATACGCTCCACGACCGGTTCAAAAAAGAGGAACAATCCCCCGATGCCGACCGATAGAATACCTGCAAAAAGAAAGTCTTTTTTTGTTCTCAAAAAAGCAATCAAGCAGGCAATACCGAGAAACGTTGCTAGAATGCCGATGTGGCTCGGCCAGTTTGGGTAAATGAAGGTAGCATGAAAATGTACCCCAATTCCGACCATAAAGATGCCCGGCAACAAAGCCGATCCTGATTTTGAAAGAAAACCGTCAATGGAGAGGGCAAGCCCTAACCATATTAACAATGTTTCCCACGTCATCCATTGAGCGGCCACTGCGGGAGCAAATATGTTTGTAAGAAAATAGATCCCGGCGCCGATAAAAACCATCCCCGGAAAAATTTGACTGCTTTTCATAAAAAACGCTCCAATGCTGCTGTTTTGGTCTGCTTAATTTTTCTACATACGCATGCTTGTGGCAATGTTTGGGCACTCTATATAGCGAGTGAAGTGAAACTTCCATCAGAGGGTGCACTTTCCCTCTGATGGCTAGTTGAACGAATCAGGGTGTTAGTCGCCCGTTAACTTCTGCTTACGGGTTTGAGCGGGAGTTTTACGGGCGCTTACCACCGGGAGAAACGAGAAGTTTGCGAACCGGGAAGCAAATGTGTTTCAATAAAGTTGCTAGCAAGATTATCGTAACATATCCTTTCAGTGCTTGTTCACATTTTCCAAACGAGAGACAAGTATGTTCGTGTTATAATAGCTTAAGGTAAATGATTGCCGCTATCGATACTTGGCAGACGGTCAAGTTTTTCGAATAAAGATGTAGGGGTGAAGATATAAATGCACATCATTGTCGCTAGCATCGATTATAAAAATGCCCCTGTTGATTTGCGTGAGCAATTTGCTTTTGATGATGAAGATTTGCCCGAGGCGCTTGGGACATTGCGAGAAATGAAGAGTATTCTTGAGTGTACGATCGTATCTACATGCAACCGTACGGAAGTTTATGCCGTTGTTGACCAGCTTCATACCGGTCGGCACTTTACGAAGAAATTTTTGTCCCAATGGTTTGATGCACCTCAAGACTCGTTTTCACACGTGTTGAACGTACGGGAAAACGATGATGCTGTCGTTCATCTTATGCGCGTAAGCACAGGATTGGAGTCCATGGTTATTGGCGAAACCCAAATCCTCGGACAGGTGAAATCAAGCTTTCGTACCGCACAAAAGCTTGGTGCAACAGGGACGGTTTTTAACCAATTGTTCCGCCAGGTGATCACCTTTGCCAAAAGGGCACATAAGGAAACGGAGATTAATGATACACCGGCGTCGGTGAGTTATGCTGCTGTTGAACTCGGAAAGCAAATGTTTGGAGATTTCACAGGCAAACATGTGCTTGTTTTCGGTGCCGGCAAAATGAGTGAATTGACGGCGCAACATTTACGCGCCAATGGTTCCGAAACGATTACAGTTATGAATCGTACCTATGCACGTGCGGAGGAACTTGCGGACCATGTGAAAGGGCAGGCCCGTTCGTTGGAAGAGATGGAAAACACACTTCTCGATACGGATGTTCTTATCTCTTCAACCGGTTCGGATCAATATCTGTTGCAAAGAGAGAATGTCGAGGACATCATCAAAAAACGGAGAGGGCGGCCATTGTTTATGGTTGATATCGCGGTTCCCCGTGACATTGATCCGGAGCTTGGAAAGCTTGAAGATGTCTACTTGTATGATGTCGATGATCTCGAAGGGATCGTTGCGGCGAATATGGCAGAACGAGAAACAGCTGCTGCCAAAATTGAAGCGATGTTGAAACAAGAAATCGAGGTCTTCAAGAATTGGCTCCACGAGCTCGGTGTTGTTCCCGTGATTTCTGCACTGCGTACAAAAGCTTTATCGATCCAATCCGAAACGATGAAGAGTATTGAGCGTAAGATTCCTGACCTTGATGAACGGGAACGTAAGGTTTTGCGCAAACATACAAAAAGCATCGTTAATCAAATTCTAAAAGAACCGATTACTCGCGCCAAGGAAATGGCAGCTGAAGAGAACAGGGAAGATGCTCTGGCGTTATTCACGGAAATCTTCGGGCTTGAAGATGAAGTCGCGGAAGCAAAGGAAGCGGAAGCGCTGAAAATTCTCGAAGAAGCCCAGAAAGAAGCACAATCTGCGCCGGAAGAAAAGCAGGATGATGAACAGGCATCATTCGTTATGCAAGGAAGTTCTAATGAGCCGTATTATGGACGGGATGCAACCGTTTAGATCAGTTTTTTAGTAAAGGTGGTATAAATTCGATTGGCCGCCTCAAATATCATCTATGTGTTGACGATCATTCTCTATAGCTTGAGCGTGTTTGGGTACTTTATTGATTTTCTCCAGAATAACCGGAAGGCCAACCGCTTGGCTTTCTGGTTCCTTTCTATCGTCTGGGTGTTGCAGACCATCTTCTTAGTATTGCGTGCTTTTCAGTTTGAACGTCTCCCGCTATTAACCCCTTTTGAAGGGTTATTCTTTTATGCGTGGGCAATGGTTACCCTATCTTTACTTGTTAATTTTTATTTTCGTGTTGATTTCCTTGTTTTTTTTATGAATGTGGTAGGCTTTTCATTGATGTCTGTAAGTCTGTTTTTTCCTACCGACAATCTTTCTCCGGTTTGGGAAGATATCCTCACTTCCGAACTGCTAATTCTGCATGTGACATTAATCATTCTTTCATATGCCGGTTTTACCGTTGCTTTTGCTTGCTCGATTTTGTATTTAATTGAACACCAAATGCTGAAGAACAAAAATTGGGGGAAACGATTGTTAAGGTTTGGGAGCCTGAATCAACTGGATCGCTTTTCATACGCAGTGACGATGTGCGCGTATCCGTTATTGTTATTGGGCGTTATTCTTGGATTTATATGGGCGCACAGCGGGGAAGGATTGCAAACAGTTCCTCTATTTGACCCGAAGGTTCTCGGCTCTTTAGCTGTGTTGGTTTTTTATGGCGGTTACTTATATCAAAAAGCGGTAAAAGGAAAACAAGGGTATGGCATGGCTTTTTATAACATGCTCGGATTTTTAGTATTGCTCGCTAATTATTTGTTGACGAGTGAATGGTCAAGCTTTCACATATGGAGTGTGTAGGAGGAAAATAATGAGAACAATCGTAATCGGAACAAGGAAAAGCAACCTGGCACTCAAGCAAGCAGAATGGGTTAAAGAGAAATTGGAAGCATTAGGGCTCCCCTATAAGTTTGAATTGAAAAAAATCATGACAAAAGGCGATCGGATTCTTGACGTGACGCTATCAAAAGTTGGCGGGAAAGCGCTGTTCGTTAAAGAGATCGAAAAGGCGATGGAAAACGAAGAAATTGACTTCGCCGTTCACAGCATGAAGGACATCCCTTCGGTCATTCCGGAAGGGTTCGTCCTCGGCGCGGTGACGGAGCGGGTAGACCCGCGCGATGTATTAATCTCTGAATCGGAAAAAAAACTTCATGAGCTTCCGGCAGGCGCAGTGATCGGCACGAGCAGTTTGCGGCGCCAAGCGCAAATTCTCGCTGCGCGCCCGGATGTGGAAGTGAAATGGATTCGCGGTAATATTGAAACACGGATGCGGAAAATGAAAGAGGAAGATTTTGATGCCATCGTTTTGGCTGCTGCCGGTTTGGCGAGAATGGGTTGGTCCGAAGAAATAGTCACCGAATATTTGGCACCGGAGAATAGTTTGCCATCCGTCGGTCAAGGTGCACTCGGGATTGAATGCCGAGCCGGGGACAAAGACATACTGGCATTGCTGGAACATATCCATGATGAGAAGGTTGCGCGCACGATAACAGCGGAGCGGGCATTTTTAAAAAATGTGGAGGGTAGTTGCCAGGTGCCGGTCGCAGGACATGCGGTGATGGAGAAAGGAAATGATATCACATTGCGTGCGCTTGTGGCTTCTCCGGATGGCAAAACATTGCTTCAGGACGAGCAAACCGGAAGTGATCCGGAACGTGTAGGAAAAATAATTGCAACAAATCTTCTTGATCGTGGCGGAAAAGAAATTCTCGATCAAGTGAAAAAAGATCTGGAGGGGTAGTCTGCATGCCGTTACATGCCCCTATCGCCTTGGTGACCAGGGGGAAAAAAGATCAGGCAGGGGAAGATCCTCTAGTCTCACATTTGCAAGCGTTGTCTGTACCTGTAAAGCATATCCCGGTTGTAACACAACAAATGCTAAATGAACGCGAAAACATTCCGACTGCACGTGAGGTAGACTGGCTTGTTTTTACGAGCGCGCATGCCGTTTATTACTTTGCTTGCTTGATGCCTGGAAAAGAATGGATGAGCGCGGATATCCGAGTAGCCACCGTCGGCCCTAAAACAGCAGAAGCTGCTGTCTCCAAGGGATTTACAGTCGATCTTGTTCCGGAAAAAACATATACGGCAGAAACCCTTGCTGAAGGGTTAGGTGATGCGATCATCCCGGGGGAGACGACGATATTGATCCCGAAGAGCAAACAAGCGAGAAAGGTGCTTCCCGACTACTTGGCAAACCGAGGGGCGAAAGTCGTAGACCCTGCCATTTATGAAACAGAGGTACGGACAGAAAGCGCGCATGCGTTGGATACATTTTTAAAAACGCAAAATGTTGGGATCATAACATTTACGAGTCCGAGCGCTGTCCATGCTTTTAAGCAAATGCAACCCGATTTTCCGAAGTGGCCCGCCATTTGTATTGGCACGATTACTGCAAAAGCCGCTTCAGAAGCGGGGTTTTCCCACGTGGAAGCGGCTTTCCCCCATACATTGGCAAGCTTGGCTGAACGAGTTTCAAACTATACGATTGAGGTGAGTAACCAATGAGTGACCTTCAGTTTGATCGTCATCGGCGATTGCGGATGACTAGTTCTTTACGTGATCTCGTCCGGGAAACGGCAGTCAAAAAAGACGACTTGATTTATCCTGTTTTTGCTGTTGAGGGAACGGATACGAAACATGAAGTTCCGTCGATGCCCGGCGTGTATCAATATTCGTTGGATTTGCTAAAAAAAGAAATCGATGATGTTGTTGAACATGGGGTTAAAGCCATTATGTTGTTTGGCGTTCCCGGCACGAAAGATGAGCTAGGGAGCAACGCGTACAATGAAAATGGCATCGTCCAGCGTGCGATTCGGGAATTGAAAGGGGAGCACCCGGAACTGACGATCATTGCAGATACATGCCTGTGCCAATATACAGATCATGGGCATTGCGGTGTGATTGAAGATGGGAATATTTTAAATGACAGATCATTAAGTTTGCTTGTAAAAACTGCCGTCTCCCAAGTGGAAGCAGGCGCGGATGTGATTGCCCCTTCGAATATGATGGATGGGTTCGTAGCTGCGATCCGTGCCGGGTTGGATGAAGCGAACTTCCACCATACCCCGATCATGTCTTACGCGGTAAAATATGCGTCCGCTTATTACGGACCGTTTCGGGATGCTGCCCATAGTTCCCCGTCGTTTGGGGACCGGCGAACGTATCAAATGGATCCCGCCAATCGTAACGAAGCCATTCGGGAAGCTGTGTCCGATGACCGGGAAGGGGCAGATTTTTTGATTGTGAAACCGGCACTTTCCTACTTGGACATTGTCAGTGATGTGAAAAGCACGGTCAACCGACCGATCGTCGCCTACAATGTTTCCGGGGAATATTCTATGATCAAAGCAGCTGCTGCTCAAGGTTGGCTCGATGAAAAAGAAACGGTGATAGAAAAATTAACGAGCATGAAACGGGCAGGTGCGGACTTGATTGTTACTTATTTCGCCAAGGATATGGCCCGTTGGATAAATGAATCCGATACGTAATGGGGAATCCCGAAAAGGAGGTAGTTAAAATGCGTACATTTGAACGATCGAAACAAGCATTTCAAAAAGCCGAACCTCTCATGCCGGGAGGGGTGAGCAGTGCCGTCCGTGCATACAAATCGGTGGGGATGGATCACGGGATTTATATGAATAAAGGGGAAGGGCCCTACATTACAGATCTGGATGAGCAAACATATATTGATTATGTCCAGTCATGGGGACCGCTAATCCTCGGGCACGCAGATCCTCGTGTCGTGCTTCGTTTACAGGAAACCGCTGCTTTGGGGACAAGCTTTGGCACGTCTCACGAGATGGAAACAGCCCTCGCCGAGCTCGTCATTGATCGCGTGCCGTCCGTTGAAATTGTTCGGTTTGTGAACTCGGGGACGGAAGCTACGATGAGTGCCCTACGTCTTGCCCGCGGTTTTACGGGCAGAAGCAAGATCGTGAAAATGGAAGGATGTTATCACGGGCACGGGGATTCATTGTTAATTAAAGCAGGTTCCGGTGTGGCTACGTTAGGGTTGCCGGATAGCCCCGGAGTGCCGGAAGGGACAGCTTCACAAACGCTTACGGTTCCATATAACGATCTCGAAAGCCTTTCGCTTGTATTTGAAAAGTTTGGTGATGACATCGCGGCTGTCATTCTCGAACCGGTTGCAGGCAATATGAATGTCGTTACACCTGAAGAAGGCTATCTCGAGGGCGTGCGTAAGGTAACGGAAGATTACGGCAGCCTGTTGATTTTTGACGAAGTCATGAGTGGATTTCGGGTTGGGTACCATTCCGCTCAAGGAAGATTTGGCGTCACTCCTGATCTGACAACGTTGGGCAAAGTTATTGGTGGTGGCCTTCCTGTCGGCGCGTATGGCGGCAGAGGCGATATCATGGAGCATATAGCTCCGGCAGGTCCGATTTACCAGGCAGGAACGCTTTCAGGGAATCCTTTGGCGATGACCGCCGGATATGAAACGTTGACCCAATTGAGGGAAGATGATTATGAGCAATTTGAACGGCGAGGCGCACGATTGGAAGAAGGCCTGCGAGCAGCTGCAGAAAAGAACGGACTTCCTCACCATATTAATCGGGCAGGTTCGATGTTGGGCTTCTTCTTTACCAACGAACAAGTGAAGAATTTTGAAACGGCCAAAACATCGGATCTGGAGCTATTCGCCCAATATTTTCAAGAAATGTTGCAGGAAGGTATTTCCATCGCTCCGTCCCAATTTGAAGGAATGTTCTTATCAACAAAACATGATGATGACATTATTGAACAAACCATCACCGCCGCGGAGCGGGTATTTGCGAGAATTGGAAAATAACGAAGAGAAGGGCTATCCTCAAATGACGGGGATAGCCCTTGTATATCCAGGCGATTGGTCGGTATGGAGGTCGGTTGCAGGTTCATGCAGCCGAAAGGGGAATTTTCTCCTACGGGCACCATAACCGCTTCATAGTGACCGAAGAGCCCTGCATCGATTGATTTTGGTCGTCATGGTTGTTTCATGGCACCCGAAAAAGGGATCTGCACTCGTATTCGGGAACCATAATCACTTCAGAGTAAGGGTTCCTGTTCTCTCCTGTTCATCCTAACTGCCAAGGTCTGCTTGATTGGGTTTTTTTCGACGTAAACTTAGAACCGGTTATATTTTCTTTTCTCATTTTTTTGGGCTCTGAGCCACGATCCAGTTTATTTTTGAGTGTTTTGTTCATCGTGAACGTGTGAGGGGGCAAATAAAGACGTTCCGAACGAACTTCACATCGGGGACAAAAGGAAAAAATCTTTTCCTTTTGTATGGAATGATGGTGTTCTGTGAAATCGCCACAATCTTTACATCGAAAGGTATAAGAAGCCATCGTCAATTCAACTCTTTTTTCGGAAGGATATTTTTGTCAAAGATAGCGGTCGGTAACGATACGGTACAGCATGCATTGGGGATGTCTACAATGCCGTTGATTCGGCCTTCAATGGGCGCTGTCCCCAGGAGCATATAGGCTTGTTCGCCTGTATAGCCTAATGTTTTTAAATAATCGATTGCATTTAAACACGCGTTACGATAGGCAATATGTGCATCAAGATAGCTCTGTTTGCCTGTGGTTTCATGGACACTCACTCCTTCAAAGACGAGGTATTCGCTATATTGTGGATCCATGGGACCGGGTTGGAACACGGGATTTCTTTGGATGTTATGCTTCTCCATACCATTTTTAATAATATCCACTTTCAGTTCAATCCAACCTGGCATTTCAATTCCTCCGCAAAACGTGATCTCGCCATCCCCTTGGGAGAAATGAAGGTCACCAACCGAAAGGTTCGCGCCGTCAACATACACAGGGAAATAAACACGGGATCCCAGTGAAAGGTTTTTGATGTCACAATTTCCGCCATTTTCCCGAGGCGGTACTGTACGGGCGCCTTCCTTGGCTACTCGACGGAAGTCTTCTCCTTCTAAAGTTCCAAGCACGGTGCTATCTTCATCAGGTAGGTTGGCCAAAGGAGGAACGCGATTTTCATCTTCATTAACGAGCGCCCCTTCACGACGGTTCCATTCCATAAGTAGGTCGTGGGAAGGTGCTACACCGATTAAGCCCGGATGAATAACGCCGGCAAATTTTACCCCAGGTACATGCCGGGATGTCGTATAGATTCCGTGAAAATCCCAAATTGATTTATTTGCTTCTGGGTAATGATCCACAAGAAAACTCCCGCCGTTTTCTTTAGCAAATATTCCATTAAATCCCCATGGATGTTCGTCAAATGCACCGATGTTTAAAATGTCGACGACAAGTAAATCTCCTGGCTCCGCCCCCTTGATTTCCACGGGACCACTTAATACGTGCACGCGATTTAAATTGACATCCCGAATTTCTGTCCCATCATCGTTATTGTTAATTTGTCCATCTGTCCAGTCCAAACACTCCATTTTGAATTGTTGGCCGGGGTTGACGCTAAATGCAGGCGGTATATCCGGATGCCAGCGGTTATGACCGGGTATTTCCTGCTTGTCCATAGACTTGGAAAGATCTACTTTGTACAATTTTTCAGACATTTAAAAATCCTCCTGATTCCAAATATGCCTATTTAGGGACTGCTGAATAACGGAAAAAGACTGGCACATAAGCATTTTCCGTTGGTGTTGCCAAAACTGGATGCAAGGAAATCCATCTTATAAGCAAAAACCCTTGCACTTCTGGCAACGTACGGAGGGATGAAGCTGCAATGGCGAGACTCCAGCGGAAAAACGGACGTGTCAAGCCCCCGCAGCGCCTTTAGCGAGGAGGCTTGCCCGTTCGTCCGCGGAAAGCGAAGCCATGGAAGCGACATCCCGGTTTCAGCTGATAGCTGCAAGTTGTTCTGCAACCCCTATTTATATCTACCCGATACGCTCTTATGATAAACAAATAATTGTCCCCCTCCCCACCATCACTGAAGAAACCAGTCATAACCGCCCATTCGGACACATACGTTGGTAGCGTACGAGAAAACGGTGGGACGGACGTATTTTTAACGAAGAGGGGGAACAAACCGTGACCCAAGAACAACCATCAGCTTTATCTTTCAACCTTGAAGAAGCGATATGGCTTGATCAAGGCGAGCGTATTCAATCCATTCTCGGATTGGAATTAGAGCCGGAAATTACGATGCAAGAGGATAATCATGAAGTGCTCATTAAAGGAGGATTACATCTCGTCGGCAAGTATCAACCTTATGAAAACAACGAAGATGACACATATGATAACCAAAGGCAAGGGGAAGTACCGCAAACGGCGGATCGTTTGAGCACGACAGATGCTGGAGAACGGGAGATCAAGCATTTTTTTCCCGTCGATGTAACCATCCCGCTCCATCGTATTCAAAGTTTGGATGATTTATATGTTCAAATCGACAGTTTTGATTATGATTTGCCGGAACCAAGTTGCATCCAGTTAACAGCTGACGTAACCATTACGGGTATGAAGGAGGGCGAGGATACAAATAGAGAATCCAGCCCAACACCGGAAGGGTTCCCAACGCTCACACACGAAGTGAAAGCACCGCTACCCAAGGATGAGGATGTACATCCGCCCTCTGATGATACCGAGGCGTTACGTGAGGATACAGAGGAAGAAGAACAAGAACAGGAATCAGGACCGGCCCTGAATTTTGAACAACTGGAACCGGAAATCGAAGACGAGGCTCCCGCGGAAGAAGAGCAAACCGACGTTGATACGCAAAAAGAATCGGTGCCGGAAAAATTACAGAAAATGGAAGAAACCATACTGTCAAGGGGTGATGCCGATCATTCCAATGCCGAGCCGGAAAAAGAAGAAGTATCGGAATATGAGGTCGTACAGGCTAACGACGAGGGAAAAGATGCGTCACCGGCCGATGACGAGGAGACACCAAAAACAAACAAGCGGGATAATGCCCTTTACCTGACGGAAATGTTGGGAAGTGACGATCGGGAATCTTTTACGAAAATGCGGATGTGTATCATTCAAGAGAACGAGTCCTTGGATACCATTGCCGATCGCTATGAATGTACAGTCCAACAGTTGCTCAGATGGAACAGAATGGACATCAATCACGTTGATCAAGGGGAAATTATTTATATCCCGGTGCAATCCGCGAATGAATGACGGGATTGAAGAACTTTTAATTCAAGTCGGTCTTCAAAATGCACACTGGGATTGGCAGAGTGAACGCGTTGTTAAAATCGAAACGCAAGATGGCCTATTTGCGCTGAAACGGTGGGAACAGACGCCGCAGGAACGTGAACATTTTCTTCATCACTTACGATATGCGGAGCGTGCAGGCATGAAAGGTATCATCCCTCTTACGAATAGGAGGGGTGATATGTCTATGTTTGAAACGAATCGTCATTATTTTTATCTGGAACCTTGGGTTGAGGAACAACCGCTAATGTCTCCGCCCCCAAAAGAACTTAGACTATTAACGATTCTTGCCCTTAATCATAAAATTTCCGAAGACGAAGAGGATATGACCGAAGACGAACTGTCCACGTACAAAAACGAAGTGCAGCAGGGTTGGCAACAAGATCAATTGCTAATGAACCGGTTGGCTGACCAGTTTGAACAATCCAGGTTTCTTTCCCCATTTGAGCTTACCTTTTTAAACGGGTATCCATTTTATGAAATGATGTTTGGGGAGATGAAAAAAGGGTTTCAGAAATGGGCGCGGCAAGTCAAGGAAAAAGAGGGATATCGCTTTGCTTTTTGTCATGGCCGGCCTTCGTTGGAACATGGGCTTATTGCTGCGGATGGAAATGCGTGGTTTACGAATTGGGAAACGAGCGGTCCCGGGCATCCTGCATATGACCTTGCCTATTTTTATCAAGATTTGGCCTGTCACTATCCTTTCGATCCGTTGGAGAGCAAACAGCTTTTTGGCACATATGAAGCCCACGGGCCTAGCTGGGGGGAAGCAGACACCGGCCTTTTAAAAGCGCTCATGCTTACCCCTGCACCGATATTGGCGTTTGCGCAAGCGTATGCGACAGAACCTCTGCGCTATGCGGAACATCAATGGACGGCGATGTTGGAATCCAAATTAAGCAGTTTGCGTTATTTGCTACAAATGATGCAATGGAAGGAAAAACAGGAAGCGGCCATGCAAAGTTCCTAGTCCGGCATGGTCGTTTTTTATGTAGGCGCCAAGCCCTTTGCAAATAATCGAACTATGATGCCTAAATATGAAAAAAGCTGGGCGTACGGTTGCCATGAACGGCTTATAGTGCCCGAAACCGAATGGAAGCCAAGCTTCCGGTTCTCAGGAAAGGGTTACGGAGCCCGAAAGCAAAAGGATGTTGCGCAATTGGTTTTCATGAGGGTGATGGAAATACTCGAAGTGTCCAGAACGACACCTGTGTAACGGACAGTAGCGTGGCAACGGGCCGAAGACATTTCACCGGCTTGTACGAGAAACGTATCAATATGGTTTTTTTCGGAAATACCAATAAGAAGAAACAAGAATGACTAATAGAAGCACATCAAACGTCGTAGGCAAAAAAATCGTTCGTATCGTTTGAAAGCAAATAATGATCAATAAGATTTGTGCAGCGGCATACCGCCACTTAAAAAACGAGGGTGGGCGTTTTTTTCCATATCCGGGTGGCGGTTTATAATAATGGCGTGTCATGACAGATTCCTTCCCCTTTCCTTGTGCAATCAAAAAACATAACATGTCGGGGGAAAAGCCAAACGTTTATCATCATTAATACATCCTATGTGTGGGGAATAGGGGCTGATACCTTTTATTTCCTTCGTTGACGAAATTGTTTCGGTTGCGTAGAATAAAGGAAAATAATGAGGTAAACCAAAAGCAATGAAACGGAAGGAGTAGGCGCTGATCTCTCTTCAGAGAAGGAATCCACGGCTGGAAGGTTCCGGGAGCTCTCATGCTGAAGTCGTCTGTGTAGCTGCTGTTCCGAATAAAAGTAAGAACGGCCGTTGGCTACGTTACAGCTATCCAAGTGTATGAATCAACGTTCATAAACAAAGGTGGTACCGCGAGCGCTTTCGTCCTTTGAGGGAGGAAGCGCTTTTTTGGTAGGTAAGAAAGTATAAATCAACTTTCTTACCTACATAAGTGCAACTAAGGCTGTTCGCCATAAAGCTTGGCGAAAACCTTAGTTTTCTAACATTTTAAGGAGGCTTTAAAAAATGGCAGATATGGAAAAGAAATATGATCCAAGACGGACGGAAGCGAAATGGTATCCGTTTTGGGTAAATAATGGTTATTTTGAAGCGACGACACAGGGAGAACGCCAAGGAGAACCTTTTTCGATTGTGATTCCCCCTCCGAATGTGACCGGTCGTCTTCATCTCGGACACGCATGGGATGTGACGCTCCAGGACATTATTGCACGCCAAAAGCGAATGGAAGGCCGTGATATGCTTTGGCTGCCGGGGATGGATCATGCTGGGATTGCCACCCAAGCAAAAGTGGAGGCCCACCTGAAAGAAAAGGGGCAAAACCGCCATGATCTTGGACGTGAAAAATTTCTTGACGTCAGTTGGGATTGGAAAGAAGAATATGCGAATTTTATTCGTGAACAATGGGCGACGCTCGGTTTGTCCCTCGATTACACGCGAGAGCGATTCACGCTTGATGATGGCCTTTCCAATGCCGTTCGGGAAGTATTCGTCCGGCTTTATGAAAAAGGCGTCATTTATCGGGGAAGTATATTATCAATTGGGACCCGGCTGCCCAAACGGCACTTTCCGATATCGAAGTGGAATATAAAGAGGTCGAAGGCGCACTGTACCATATGAAATACCCATTAAAAAATGGCGAAGGCCATATAGAAGTGGCAACAACCCGCCCGGAGACGATGCTCGGAGATACGGCAGTTGCGGTGCATCCGGATGATGAACGCTATCAGGCATTGATCGGGGAAACGGTGATTTTGCCGATTGTTGAAAGGGAGATCCCGATTGTTGCTGATGAATACGTGGAACGTGAATTTGGTTCGGGTGCGGTGAAAATCACCCCGGCGCATGACCCGAACGACTTTGAGATGGGGGAGCGTCATGATCTGCCCCAAGTGTTAGTGATGGATGAAGCGGGCATCATGAACGAAAACGCTAGGGATTACCAGGGTCTTGATCGATTTGAGTGCCGTAAAACGATCGTCCGGGATTTGCAAGAGGTGGGCACACTTTTTCAAATTGAGACGCACATGCATGCCGTCGGCCATTCCGAACGTTCGGGAGCAGTCGTCGAACCGTATCTCTCCACCCAATGGTTCGTGGATATGAAACCTTTGGCACAAGCGGCTATTGACTTGCAAAGTGAAGAAAGTGAAAAAGTCGATTTTGTCCCGCCCCGCTTTGAGCATACGTATTTGCAATGGCTTGAAAACATTCGCGATTGGTGCATTTCCAGACAACTATGGTGGGGTCACCGGATTCCTGTTTGGTACCATAAGGAAACTGGAGAGATGCATGTCGGAAAAGAAGCGCCCGCTGACAGCGAAAACTGGGAGCAAGATAACGATGTGCTCGACACGTGGTTCAGCTCGGCGCTTTGGCCGTTTTCAACGATGGGCTGGCCGGATGAAGAAGCGGAAGATTTGACCTACTTTTATCCGACCAATGTGCTTGTGACCGGCTATGACATTATCTTTTTCTGGGTTTCCCGCATGATTTTTCAAGGCTTGGAATTTACGGGCGAGCGTCCGTTTCAAGATGTGTTGATCCATGGGCTTGTCCGTGACGCAGAGGGGCGAAAAATGAGCAAATCCCTCGGAAATGGGGTAGACCCGATGGATGTAGTGGAACAATATGGGGCAGACGCGCTGCGCTTCACATTGGCAACAGGTACTTCACCGGGGAATGATTTAACGTTTCAATGGGAAAAGGTGACGGCAAACTGGAATTTCGGCAATAAAATTTGGAACGCCTCCCGATTTGCGCTCATGAATATGGAAGGAATGACGCATAAGGATATCGATTTGAGTGAAGTGACGGCAACGGCCGACCGTTGGATTCTCACGAAATTGCAACAGACCATCTCCCACGTGACCCAAATGATGGATCGCTACGAATTCGGAGAGGCCGGAAGGGCGCTCTACAACTTTATCTGGGATGATGTTTGCGATTGGTACATTGAAATGGCAAAACTCCCCCTTTACGGAGAAAATGAAAAAGAAAAACAAGCGGCACGCTCGGTGCTCGCCCATGTGCTGGATGAAACATTACGCCTCTTGCACCCATTCATGCCCTTTTTAACCGAAGAAATCTGGCAGCATCTCCCGCACGACGGAGAAACGATTACACGCGCAGCGTGGCCGAAAGCAAATGAACAATGGATCGATGAAGAAGCGCTGATGGATATGGAATTGTATCAAACGGTCATTCGTACGGTTCGCAATACCAAGGCGGAAATGGACGTTCCGCCGAGGAAAGAAATCCCGCTCCATTTAAAACCGACCTCCGAGGATGCAAAAGAACGATTGTTGCGCGGGCAACCGTATCTAGAAAATTTTTGTAACCCGGAAACGCTGAAGATCAGCATGGACCTCGAAGTGCCGGATCAGGCGATTTCCCATGTGTTAAGCGGCGTGGAGCTCTATATCCCGCAAGCAGGGCTCATCGATATCAACGCGGAACTGGAACGGCTGCAAACAGAAAAAGAAAAAATGGATAAAGAAGTCGAGCGTCTGAATCAAAAACTTGCTAACGAAGGTTTTGTAACGAATGCCCCTCCCGACGTTGTTGAAAAGGAACGGGCAAAGCATGCGGATTATGTTGAGAAACGCAAAACGATTATGGAACAAATAAACGAGTTGACGAAAAACAAATAAGGAGCAAGTATGGATGGATACATTTGATGAAGTGCTGACGTGGTTAAAAAGCCATCGTCCATTCGGAATAAAGCCGGGACTTGAGCGTGTCGAACACTTATTGGCGGCACTCGACCATCCCGAACGCCGTCTCCTGTCGGTCCATATTGGCGGAACGAATGGAAAAGGGTCAACGCTCACGTATGTACAATCGATTTTACAAACATCGGGGTTGAAGGTAGGAACGTTTACTTCCCCCTACATCATTCAGTTTGAAGAGCGCATCAGTGTAAACGGCACCCCCATCCCGCAAGAAGACTTCATTTCAGCGGCACGTGCCGTTGCGCCCCACGCGCTTGCCCTTGAAAAGACGGAGTGGGGCCCTCCGACGGAATTCGAAATTTTAACAGTGATCGCGAACTGGTATTTTGCCAAAATTTCCGTTCCCGATATCGTCTTATGGGAAGTGGGGCTTGGCGGACGTTTGGATTCGACGAATGTCATTCAACCAATTCTAAGTGCAATCACGAACGTCGGGAAAGATCACATGCACATTCTCGGTTCGGAAATTGCCGATATCGCCAAAGAAAAAGCAGGAATTATCAAATCTGCCGTCCCAATAATCACTGCTAGTAAGGATCCGGAAGCATCAACGATCATCCGTGCTCGAGCCAAGGAGATGCGCGCGCCGTATTACGCATTTCAAGAGCAGTATGAAATGCTTGGTAGTTCCATGGATGAGGATGGAGGAACGTTTTCCGTACGCACCCCGTTTCATTGCTACAAGAACTTGCATGTGTTCCTGCGCGGGGAGCATCAACTGAAGAATGGCGCCCTTGCAGTCATGATTGCTGATTATCTGCGGGTCTACCTGTCCTTACCTATTGATGAACAATCACTTGCAGAAGGTTTGGCAAAAGCCTTTTGGCCGGGCCGGCTTGAAAAAGTGCAAGCGTCTCCGTCCGTGCTTATGGATGGCGCACATAATCCGGAAGGGATCGAACATTTGGCGCGTTTTCTTATAAAAATGTATCCGGACCGGACGCTTCATATTTTAACCGCTTTTACGCAGGAAAAAGATCCGTCAACGCTGTTTGCCCCTTTGCTCTCTTTGGATCCTGCCAACTTTATCATGACGTCGTTTTCCCACCCAAGAGCAGCAGATCCTACGCAAGTTTCGCTGGATGCAGAAGTCTTCAGCGATTGGAAAAAAGGACACCATGAACTGATCAAACGTGCAAGTGCAAATGATATCATTGTGTTTGCCGGCTCTTTATACTTTATCTCGGAAGTTCGACAAAATTTTTTTGGGAAAAAAGCAGGAAAATGAAAGGGAACGGCGAATAATGTTTAGGAGAGTGGTTAGTTATATCGGGGTTTAAGAAAAGAGGTCCCGTTTGCTTACTGAAGTAATCGTTATTCTGATGTTGGGGCTCGTGTTCGGATCATTTTTCCAAGTAGTCGGTGTACGCGTGCCAGCGGGAAAGCCGATCGCTTGGAGTCGATCCGAATGTCCCAATTGTAACTCGATATTGCAGGCACGTGATCTTTTCCCCGTTTTTTCCTTCCTGTCTACTTTGGGTCGCTGCCGTTATTGCTCTACACGTATCTCTTCGCAATATTTCATCGCGGAGATTTCCACTGCTTTTTTCTTCGTTCTTGTCTATGTTCGCTATCATCCCCTTTCGATTGAAATGCTCGTTGCGCTCCTCGTCCTGTCCCTCGTTATCATCGTTACCATCACCGATCTGCGTTATATGCGAATTCCAAATGTTATTCTTCTCTTTTTTGCCTCGTTGTTCGTTTTGATCCGTCTTTTCATCGATGCCCATGAACCTTGGTGGAATCCGTTTTTTGCTGCAGCAACCATCTTTGTCACCCTGTCTTTCATTTCACGCTTAAGCGGGGGAGGGATTGGTGGCGGAGACGTTAAATTTTTTGCTGTACTCGGCCTCGCGTTCGGTTTTTGGGATTTGTTGCTCGTATTTTTTCTTTCGACGCTTTTCGGCACGTTGATCGGTTTGGCGGCGTTCGCCATCGGTCGATTAAAAACAGGCCAACCCTTCCCATTCGCACCGAGCATTGCGTCAGCGGTGGTGACGGTTCTATTGTTCGGAGACTCGATTTGGAGTCTGTATCCAATGGTTTAAATCGTCATTTTGTCGGACGGTCGCAAATGCCCATTGACAAAACTCATCATACTTCTGATTGGATCTGTGATAAGGTGAGGCATCAGAAGACGGAGGCATGAGGAGGCTGAAATGGGACAAGGCCACCGCAAAATAACCTTTAAGATAAACGGACAGGAAGTCATGAGTAACGAAGGAAATCGTGAAGATCGGGAAGACAAGAATAAAAACGGCACCGAGAATGCACAGGCTCCTAGGGAAGAAAAAAAACCAGAACAAAAAATGAGTGAGCAAAAAGAGACAAAGCAAAAAGATACAGGGGCCAAACCTTCCGGCGGGGACTCCGGGGGTGGAATCAAGGGAAATTATACTATAGGAAGGGAGCAAAGCGAAGTTGTCGATCTTAGCGAAAAGCGGAGAGAGTGGGCAGAGCGGGATCGTCAACCGTTAACGGAAAGCCCCGGGTTGCCCCTTCATCGGAAAAAGAAGAAGTCGGAAGTTGCCCGGTCAAAAAAAGGAGGCTCTTTTAAGCATCTTAAGATGCCTATAACGATTGCTGGGGCATTAATGGTTGGGTTAATGTTTGGTCTCCCTTTGCTCCAACTGGCCACAAATTTTTCACTGACCTCCGATGCCGGCACAACTGGCAGTACTTCCGGCGATCAACCTGGCTCTATTGCTGTTGACGAAGAAGAAGAGACGGAAGAAATGCATGTGGATATTGTACAGGCAGGAGCGTTTTCAACGAATGAGGCCGGGCATGAGATGCAAGAAGTGTTTTCTGAAGCAGGTTTTCCGGCGATCTTGCATGAAGATGAAGATGAAGAGATGATTTATTTGTATGTTGGAATGACTGCCGAGGGTGAAGCAGAAGACGAAATGATTCCGGAAATAAACGATGAGGGATTGGAAGGCTATGTGAAGGCATTGTCGATTCCAATCCCGACTGAGGAAATGGACGAAGAGACAGAGCAATTGGCAAGTGGTGTAGGAGAAGCTTTATTAGCCGGGCTGGGTGCGACTAGCCCGAGTGGGGATCGGGAAGAAGCGGAACATGCGCTCGCGGCCATCGATATGGATTCACTAGAGGGAGATGGACAAGGAGACGAGCGTTTTTCAGAAACGATACAAGCCTTGCATGAAGAAGCGAACGTTGAGGAACACGAAGCCTGGATGGAAGCAACTTTGGCCTACGAAAATTGGGTGAGAAGTCTCTAGAAGATGGTAATTTATCATAAATGAGGTGAAGAATTGACACAATCCCCCGCAACAAAACCCACCCTTCCATTACAAGAAATGCCCCGTGAACGACTCGTTCAAGAAGGGGCTGATCACCTTTCCAATCAGGAACTCCTCGCTATTTTGTTACGAACGGGAACGACGAGTGAAACCGTTTTGCAGTTAGCCTACCGCCTCCTTTCCGAATTCGAAGGCATCATGATGCTAAAAGAAGCCAGTCTCGAAGAATTGCAGGCGATCAAAGGCATCGGGCAAGTGAAGGCGATCGAATTGCTTGCAGCGCTGGAACTCGGAAAACGTATCCACACCACGCACCAAGGGGAAAGGTATGCTATTAAAACACCCGAAGACGTCACTGATTACGTCATGGAAGAAATGCGTTTTCTTACCCAAGAACACTTTGTGGCCATTTATTTAAACACGAAAAATCAGGTATTGCACAAAAAAACACTGTTTATCGGAAGCCTAAATGCTTCGATTGTCCATCCTCGGGAAGTATTCAAAGAGGCCTTGCGCCGGTCGGCGGCTTCCATTGTATGTTTGCATAATCATCCTTCGGGTGACCCATCCCCAAGCAAAGAGGACCGTGAAGTCACCAAGCGTCTCGTTGAATGCGGCAAAGTCCTTGGTGTGGAAGTGTTGGATCATATTATCATTGGCGATCAACGTTATACCAGCTTGCGTGAACATGGGATTATTCCATAGTATAAGCGGTTGTGAACGGCGTACGACCAGTGCATTTGGCACTGGTCTGTTTGCGTTGGAAAGACAAACGAGTTGAATGATAGAATACATGCAAACTATGATTAGAGGGATTGGGCTCTATTCATGAAAGAAATATATGGATTCGATACGTTATAAGGACGACGGAATTTTCCTAGGCAAACAACGATGCCGCAACTAAACAGGAAAACAAATCCGGCTAAAAAAGTGGAAAAATCGGTCGTAACGACCCGAGTCCGTGCGGAAGCGGAAAGAATACAAAAAATGATGTGGATATGCGACGATATAGCAACGAAGGCTGCCCCGGAGATGGCCTTTAATATTGCTCCGCATGATCGTGCAGAAACATGTAGGAAAAGTGATGCAATCGTTTAGAAATGATTGAAGCGATGATTTGGTTCAAAAGTTTCCGTATCGCTTGTTTCCCAAGTTGTTTTCCCCACTCTCTTCATCCGGAATATAGATGAGAGTGTGACGAATTGAGGAAATTTATGAAAGCTTGGTGAAATGCTATGTTTTTCGGATGATATTGCGTATAATGTATAGGGGAAATTTAGATAAAAGCCCAATGATTTTAGGGTTGTGTTTGGAACGCTATATTCAATAAAATGAAGAAGTGTAACGTTTTTTTTGATGAAGCGACAAAAATGGACAGGGATAAAATAATAAGCAGGGGAATAACGAAGGGAGATACATAGATGTTTGGTGGTTTTTCAAAGGATTTAGGGATTGATTTAGGAACGGCGAATACACTCGTCTACGTAAAGGGCAAAGGTGTCATAGTAAGAGAACCTTCAGTCGTTGCGATTCGTTCGGACGCACAAACGATTGAAGCTGTCGGCGATGATGCCAAAAACATGATTGGACGCACCCCCGGCAACATCGTAGCTACCCGGCCGATGAAAGACGGCGTGATTGCCGATTTCGATACGACCGCGACGATGATGAAATATTTTATTCGTCAAGCACAGAAAAGCCGCTCCATATTCACACGTAAACCAAATGTCATGGTTTGTGTGCCTTCGGGAATTACGGCTGTGGAAAAAAGAGCGGTGGAAGACGCGACAAAACAAGCAGGAGCCCGAGAGGCTTACACGATTGAAGAACCGTTTGCTTCCGCGATTGGGGCGGATCTTCCGGTGTGGGAACCAACCGGAAGCATGGTCGTTGATATCGGTGGCGGTACGACGGAAGTGGCAATCATCTCCCTTGGCGGTATCGTGACAAGTCAATCGATCCGCGTTGCCGGGGATGAGTTGGACGAAGCGATTATTCAATACATTAAAAAGACATACAATCTCATGATCGGTGAACGGACGAGTGAAAGTTTAAAAATGGAAATTGGATCAGCAGACAAATTGGAAAACGTGAGCAGCATGGATATTCGTGGACGAGACCTTGTTACCGGGTTACCAAAAACGATAACGATTCAATCGGATGAGATTTCCCATGCGATAAGCGATACCGTTAATACCATTGTGGAGACTGTAAAAGTAACGCTTGAACGGACACCGCCGGAGTTGGCTGCGGATATTATGGACCGGGGCATTGTGCTGACCGGTGGCGGCTCTCTTTTAAACGGCCTTGATAAAGTACTCGGCGAGGAGACGGATATGCCGGTACTCGTTGCAGAGAATCCATTGGATTGTGTGGCGTTGGGAACGGGCAGAGCGTTAGAAAATCTTCATCTGTTTCGGTCTCGCGCCGGAATTACCGCACGGTCGAATCGTAAATAACGAAAACTTGCATCAGAGGGAGACATCTCTCTCTGAGACTTTGAACGTACGCCGGCAATGGTCACTTCGTCCTGTGGCAACGCCCCGGCACTAGCATCGGAAGCCGGAAATCGGAAGAGCCTGAAAAAGCCTTTTCCGACTTCTGTCCTCTGAAATCTGACCTCCGGAATAGCGGAGATTGTTCAAGAAGATCAATCTAGAAGGTGTCGTCCATGCCCCATTTTTTTTCTAATAAACGATTGATATTGCTTATGGTCAGCATTATTGTGCTCGTCATTTTAGTCGGTTTGACGTTGAATGAACGAGAAGAGGTGACGTGGCCGGAGCAATTTATTAATGATTCCGTCGGAGTTGTTCAATCTGCTTTTCAGCGTCCGGCGAACTTTTTGAGCGGTATTTTTGATGATATCTCTGATATCGCAAATATTTATGAAGAAAATGAACGATTGAAATCCCAGATGGATGATTATGTATTTTTGTCTTCAGAAGTTGATGGGCTCCGGGAAGAAAATACCAGCTTGCAGGAAGCGCAGGAAATGGAGGAAAGCTTGGGCGATTATTCAAGTTTGACCGCCCTTGTGATCGAGCGCCAACCGGACCGTTGGACGGAAACGATTGGGATTAACCGCGGTTCCCAACATGGAGTGGAAAATGATATGGCGGTGATTACCGAAGGTGGGTTGGTCGGCCGTATTCAACACACCGGAATGTTTACTTCCCAAGTGCAATTGTTATCCGACGGAGAGCGCATGAATCGGATCTCCGCGATGGTAGCCATCGACGATGATGATTCTGCCTATGGATTCATCGAAGGTTGGGACGAGGAAGAAGATGCGTTTGTTCTCAGCACAATTGACGCAGAAACTGAGCTTGAAGAAGGACAGGAAGTAAGAACTTCAGGGCTGGGGGACTTGGGTTTCCCGCCGATCTTCCCATCGGAGAAGTTATAGGAGTGGAGACCGACGAATATGGGTTAACGTTGAATGCTTTTGTGGAACCGGCTGCTGACTATCACAATATCGAACATGTCATGGTGCTTGACCGTAACAGCCCCGCACTTGAAGACTTTGAGGAAGAAGAAGCAGAAGCCGAAGAGGTAGAGGAACCGGTGGAACTTGATCCTGAAGGGAGCGCGGATTGATGCGTTATTTGCTCCCTGCCCTCATCGCCGTTGTATTTTTAATTGAAGGAACATGGTTTCAGGTTTTGGCCCCGACGACGGATGAATTTGTATGGGTTCCGCGCTTCGCGTTTGTGCTGATCGTTATCATCTCCATATACAAAGGGGCGTCAACAGGGCTCATCTATGGGGGCATCACAGGTCTTTTTCAAGATGTGGTCTATTCGTCATTGATAGGTGTTTATATGTTTGCATACGGCTTGCTTGCTTACATGGGCGGTGTCTCCTATGAATCGGTAAAACACCGGCCAATGCTTGTACTGTTGGTGATCGTTCTTGCTGTCAGCGGCTTGGAGCTCCTCATTTATGGTATTTATCAAGGGATTGGCTATACGTCGGTTACCTTCGGAGACTTTGCCTGGCAACGTTGGTTGCCTTCCGTTTTATTAAACGGCGCTTTTGGTATCTTAATCATGTTCCCGATGCGAAAAATTTTTAACAAGTTGGAACGTGAAGATCGGTTTAAAAAGGCATCGTTATAGGAACGAAGAAGGAAAAAGCGCAACAAACATCGAAACTATCATAAAGACGACATAGCTAAGACCTGAAATGAATCGGGGTGAGCAAGTGAAAACGGGCTATTCAAATCAGTTCGTAACGATAAAAGGGACAAAAGAAGGATTAATTGTCCATCTTGATGATCGGTGCGCCTACTCGGAACTAATGAACGAGTTAAGCGCAAAAATGATGGAAAACATGAATGGGAACGAATCAAACAAAGAGGTCCATGTTCGTGTCCACGTAGGCAAGCGCTACGTGGATGACGGGCAACGGGAAGAAATCCGTTCCACCATTGAGCAGTCAGGCGCGATCGTCGTTAGCGAAATTGTCTCTGATGTGATTACAATGGCGGAAGCCATGAAAATAAAGGAAGATAACCAAATCCAATCCTATTCCCATCTCGTTCGTTCCGGCCAAGTGCTGCGTGTGAAAGGCGACGCTTTAATTCTTGGTGACGTTAATCCCGGAGGGACGGTTGAAGCTACCGGGGATGTGTACGTGCTGGGTGCTTTGAAAGGAACCGCCCGTGCCGGAACGGAAGGAAATGAGGAAGCGGTGGTTGCAGCCGCGATGCTGGCGCCTTCCCAGATGATGATTGCTGATCATTTATACTTAACCGAATTAACACGCGAGGAACTGGCGAAAGAAGCTACGTGGGCGTGGCCTCGTTATGCATATGTCAAAAAGGAACAACAAACGATTGAATTTTACCCAATGAGCAGTTTAGCGGAGCTACGAAAACAAGGAAATAAAGACAAAGAATAAGGAGGGGAAACGTTGTGGGAGAGGCTATCGTCATCACATCAGGAAAAGGCGGCGTCGGAAAAACGACGACATCGGCGAATATAGGGACGGCTTTGGCATTGCAAGGAAAACAAGTTTGCCTGCTTGATACCGATATTGGGCTGCGAAACCTTGATGTTGTTATGGGGCTGGAAAATCGAATCATTTATGATTTGGTAGATGTTTTGGAAGAACGCTGTAAAGTCCAACAAGCGTTAATCCGGGATAAGCGTTTCGATTGTCTGCACTTGCTCCCCGCGGCGCAAACCAAAGAAAAATCAGCAGTCATGCCGGAACAAATGGAAGAAATTATTAATGAATTGAAGCCAAATTACGATTACTTGATTATCGACTCTCCGGCCGGCATTGAGCATGGATTTCGCATTGCAGTCGCCGGTGCCGACCAAGCAATCGTCGTTACTACTCCTGATACATCTGCTGTCCGCGATGCCGATCGCATTATCGGTTTGTTGGAACAAGAGGATATCCCTTCGCCGAAACTGATTGTAAACCGTGTTCGTACAAATGCATCGAAAGATGAAGCTGAAGATATGTTGGATGTGGACGATGTCGCGGCGACGTTGGCCATTGACCTTCTTGGCATTGTCTTTGATGATGAAAATGTTTTGCGTGCCGCCAATAAAGGTGAACCCGTGGCGACAACACCGAATACATCCGCCTCACTCGCGTATCGAAATATTGCCAGACGCATCCTCGGGGAATCCGTCCCTCTCCTTTCCATTGAACCAAAAAAAGGATTTCTTGCGAAGGTAAAAAAAATATTCGGGATTGAAGCATGAAAAGTTGAATAAACCGCATGAAATCAGATAAAGAACCTTGATTTCATGCGGTTTTTGTTTATTTTGATATAAAGTTCTGTCTGAAACCGATTGCTAATTTACCGTAAAAGGGTCATTTTTTAAATTTGTTAAGTGAAGAGCAATGCTTGCTTCTCGGCGTGTAATTGTCCATGTGTCAAAATGGCTGATAAAACGTTTGTTTTGGCTGATATCGAGGGGTTTTCAGCTGATAAATTCTGAACCCTTTCGCAAACACCCCGCTGCTTTATCGGAAGGATCAACATATCACCTTAACGATGATACCCCTACGCATATCCTTGTCCTCCCGCTCATACGATGTACAAACGCACAAAACGAAGGACGTGCGGGGAGGGGTGCTATGAGCCGGGATATTGAACGTGTGCGCAAACAATTATCCAAGAAGCGAAAGCATGAACCGCCGGGCAAAAAAGAGCCGGTACCGAAAAATGAAAAGCCCTATTTTGGATACTATCCAAGCCGTGAAGAAATGAATGAACACGAACCAGAATTTTATCTATGGAGAGACCGTGACGGCAAACAACCATCAAGTCCTCGCAAAGAAAAAATGAAACAACGTTTTTTTATTCAATGGTTGGGAGCACTAGCTTGTTTTCTATTAACGGCGATGATTGTGCAAACAAACATTCCATTGTCGGGAGATACGAGGCAAACAGCTTTGAACTTGTATGAAAATGAATTTCAATTTGCCGCCGTATCAAATTGGTATGAAGAACAATTTGGGCGTCCGCTTGCCCTTTTCCCGGAAGATCAACTTGATGAATCTGAACTTGTTGACTCCGATGGATACGCGTTACCGGCTGCGGGAGCAGGCATTGCTGAAAGTTTTTCGGAAAATGGCCGCGCGGTCGTCCTTGAAACGATGGAAGATGAGGAGGTTATTGCTACTCGTGAAGGGGTTGTCATACAGTCAGGTGCCGATGAAGATTGGGGACAAGTCGTCGTTGTCCAACATGATGACGGAACGGAAGCCTGGTATGGCACGCTTGATTCCATCGATGTTGGTTTATATGACCATGTGGAAGCCGGTGATTTATTGGGAGATGTCATGAGCGATGAGGATGGGGACGGGGGTCGCTTTACATTTGCGCTTCGGGAAGATGATGAATATATTGATCCTAACGAAGTGATGACATTTGATTAATCTTTTGTTGCTCGTCCGTGTGCACCCCCTGTTTTGGTTTGTGGTCGCGCTGGGCATCGCCACCGGTTATTTTCGCGAGTTGCTGATGCTGTTTGTCATTGTCTGTTGTCACGAGTTTGGCCATGCTGTTGCCGCAAAATATTTCGGATGGCGTTTGCGAAAGATTGAATTGCTTCCATTCGGGGGTGTTGCAGAGACAGAGGAATATGGCAATCGCCCTTACCGGGAAGAACTCATCGTTATACTGGCCGGGCCGTTTCAACACCTTATTCTCATGGCCCTTTCCTGGATTGCTGTGGGCCTCTTCCCTTTTTGGACAACGGGCGATCATGAAGTCTTTCTTTTTCATAACAGCGCACTCTTATTTTTTAATTTATTGCCGCTCTGGCCTTTGGACGGTGGGAAACTTTTGCAACTGGCTACTAGTAAGTTTTTGCCGTTTCGGGAAGCGCAAACATGGGCGCTTCGTTTTTCCTTCGGTTTTCTTATGATTGTCGTTTTGATTACTGCCCTTTCGTATCCGATACATCTACAGTGGTGGGTGATTCTGGCATTTCTATCTGTATGCCATTACTTGGAATGGCGGCAACAACCTTACGGGTATTTGCGTTTTTTATTGGAAAGGCGTTTACTTGAAAGTCAAAATTGGGGAAAAAACGTCACCACCCACGTGTCTTCCGAAGAAACGGTTCACGTGGCGTTACGACGTCTGCATAAGAATAAGCGAACAGTCTACAAAATTAAAGAAACGGGCCATTTGCTCGATGAAAAAGACGTGCTCGATCATTGGTTCAAAACACGGAAAAGCCATGTTTCCATCGGCACGCTAGCGCACCTGTAAATACGCTTTTTACTAGGGTTTTAGTGATTGACAGCGATGGTGCCCTATGATAATATAGTTTTGTTGTTTGGAACCTCCAAACTACAACCGCGCAGCGTAAGGTTACAAGCTGATGATGGCACCTTACTTGGCGAGTCTTAGAAAAATGGGAGGTGCATGAAATGTACGCGATTATTGAGACAGGTGGAAAACAAATCAAAGTCGAAGAAGGTCAATCCATTTTTGTGGAAAAATTGCCGGCAGAATCCGGTGAGGAAGTTACCTTCGATAAAGTGCTTTTTGTCGGCGGCGACGAGACAAAAGTAGGCGCACCATATGTGGATGGTGCAAAAGTCGCAGGGAAAGTCGAGAAGAACGGCAAAGGCAAAAAAATTATTGTATATAAATTTAAGCGTCGCAAAGGGTATCGTCGTAAACAAGGTCACCGTCAGCCTTATACAAAAGTCACCATCGACAGCATTCAATCCTAAGGGTTGATCTGTGATGATAAACATGACGATCGTACGCGATGCAGTCGATCATACGATGCAGGCATTCACGCTAGCCGGCCACGCCGATGCCGCTGATTACGGCGAGGACATCGTTTGTGCCGGCGTATCAGCGGTTGCGATTGGAACGGTCAACGCCATTGAAGCGCTGTGTGCAACGCCGCTTGATGTGGATAGCGAGGAAGATGGCGGTTACTTGCACGGGGCTGTTCCCGACACTTGGAGCGGCCGGGAATTTGAAGGCGGCCAACTCTTATTGGAAGGCATGCTTGTCGCCATCAATGGCATCCAAGAATCGTATGGAGATTTTATAGAAGTGACGGAAAAATATAAGGAGGTGTAGGACAATGCTTAACATGGACTTGCAATTTTTCGCTCAGAAAAAAGGGGTTGGAAGTACGAAAAACGGTCGTGACTCGATCTCGAAACGTCTCGGCGCAAAACGCGGCGACGGCCAAAACGTGACCGGAGGTTCTATCCTCGTACGCCAGCGTGGCACAAAAATCCACCCCGGTGAAAACGTCGGCAAAGGTGGCGATGATACATTGTTCGCCAAAATTGACGGCGTTGTAAAATTTGAGCGTGTCGATAAAAAACGCAAACGAGTGAGCGTATACACAAAAGAAGCATAACCATGGACCCCGGCTGCGCGCCGGGGTCTTTTGGGTAGATAAGTCGTTTCGAAGACAAAGTTTTCGAATCATCCAGTTTTTTGTCCTCATACACGCTTTTTAAAGACAAAACTATTGCGTAACCAGCAATTTTGTCTTGTCTCGCCCTCAGGGGGTCATTTCCTCATTACCACACCACATCCAACATATCTTCATCAAAAACGTTCGTATCAATGTTACAAATCTCATCATCCAGTCGTATTGCCATCCGGCAAGTAATACGTCTTCCGGATAATCGGGGTTGTATGACCGGTGTCGCGAAATCGTTGCAACCGCCAACAAAAAACATTTTTCTTTTTGCAGGGACATCTCTCACTCCATGTCGCATGATCATTCTATGTTGAGTGGGGAATGTGGTACAAGATAAAAGTCTTGTTCTTTGCACGAATTCGTCGCTATTGAGGCTTATTTACTGTATGCACTTCGATAAGTGGGAACGATTTCATGAGACTCGAGAATGGATTTACAACAATATGGAAATTTAAAGTTTGTTCACTTTTTATATTGGCAATAGCACTGTGAGCATATCGAAATGGGGTGTTGAATCACATGAAGAAAAATATTTATTCATTTGTGTTCGTAGGCGGATTATCAATCCTGTTGCTTGCATGTTCGCCGGAAGGTTCGGACGAGGGCACTGAGTCATTGGATACTCCGGATAACGGCGAAGCTGAAGACACGAATAATGAGGGCACAGATGAAGAAGCAGCGGAGGAATCGGACGCGGTCGCCGAGTTGCATGATGAAAATGAGGAACGGGTTGGAACGGTGAGTTTTAACGAACGTGACGGCGACACACGTATCACAGCCGAAGCTGAGAATCTCGAACCTGGTTTTCATGGTTTTCATATTCATGAAGAGGGCATATGCGAACCTGATGCTGAAGAAGGTCCGTTTGATACAGCGGAAGGACATTATGCGCCGGAAGACAATGAACATGGGGAGCACGCCGGTGATTTACCGCCACTCTATGTTAAAGAAGACGGAACAGCTGATATGTCGATAGAAGTCGACCGTTTTACCCCCGATGAACTGGTTGAAGAGGAAACAGCCATGATTATTCATAGTGACCCGGATAATTTCGCTCATATCCCGGATCGCTACACATCCGAGGAACAAGACGAGTCCGGTCCGGATGAGGATACGCTTGACACCGGAGACGCAGGAGATCGCGTTGCCTGTGCAGTCATTGAAGCATCATAAAAGAAGCGAAAACAATCGCTTCTTTTTTTGGTACAAAATCTAGGAAAAAATGCTCAATTCAAATGATAGTTATGTTAAAATAGACACAATAGAATGGCCGGAAATGAGATGATGAAATGGCACAATCGAATTATTTACAAGTGTTTATCGATGAAGGTCGTGAACATGTTCAAAATATGAACAACCATTTATTGGAGTTGGAAAAAAATCCGACCACCATCCCTATCATTGAAGAAGTTTTTCGTTCTGCCCATACGTTAAAAGGGATGGCCGCGGCAATGGAGTTTCAGGATCTTGCCACGCTCACCCACGCGATGGAAAATGTATTGGATGTCCTTCGAAATGAAACGGTGAGGGCAACGTCGAAAATGTTTGATCATGTCTTTGATGCCGTTGATGTTGTCGAGGAAATGATTGACGATATTGCCGAAGGCGGAAATGGCAGCAAAGACATTGACCCTTATCTTGTTCAACTAAAAACGCTGACGTCCGTGGGCGAGGAAGAAACAGCAGTGACGAACGGGGAAACGCAATCGTTCTCCTACGATGAATTCGAGCAGACTGTGTTGGATCAATCGGTAGAGCAAGGGTATATCCCGTATGAGATTACGATTACGTTGGACGAAGCCACCCTTCTTAAAGCGGCACGGGTACATATGGCATTCAATGTGTTGGGGGATCATGGAGAGGTTATTAAAGCCAGCCCGCCCGTGGAGGACTTGGAAGAAGAAAACTTTGAACATACGTTTACGATTGCTTTTATATCGAAAAGCAGGATAGAAGAGCTGGAAGAAACTCTATACAATGTGTCGGAAATCGCCTCCGTGCATATCGAAGCGATAACAGATAGGCATATTCATCGAAAGGGAACGCCTCAACAGGAAGAGGTGAACGATACTGAGAGCTTCACGGGAAAAAAAGAAACGAAGCGAACGATAAAGGTGAATGTGGAACGTTTGGATATGCTGATGAATTTATTTGAGGAATGGATCGTGGATCGCGGACGTTTGCAAAGGACCGCGCACGAGTTGCAAAACCAAGCGCTAACGGAAACAGTAGAACGAATGAGCCGAATATCTACCGATTTGCAAGCGGTTATTTTGAATATGCGCATGATGCCTGTCGAAAATGTTTTTAATCGTTTTCCGCGCATGGTCCGTAAGGTGTCCAAAGATCTTGGAAAAAAAATAAAGCTGGAAATCGAAGGGGAGAAAACAGAACTGGACCGTTCCATCATCGATGAAATCGGGGACCCGCTCGTTCACTTGCTGAGAAATTCGATCGATCACGGGATTGAATTGCCTGGGGATCGAATGGCAATCGGAAAAAATGATGAAGGAACTGTTCGCCTCAGCGCTTATCATAGTGGTAATCATGTGTACATACAGGTTTCGGATGATGGCGCGGGTATTGACAAGGAAAAGCTCGTTAAAAAAGCAATGAACCAAAGGATTATCGCTGAAGAAGAAGCAAAAACGCTGACGGATGCCGAGAAGTATCAGCTATTGTTTTCATCGGGGTTCAGCACGGCGGAAGAAATTACGGACGTCTCGGGAAGAGGGGTTGGCCTTGATGTTGTCCGGCGAACGTTCGAATCGCTCGGTGGTGTCGTTTCCGTCAATTCCGAACCGGGAAAAGGGTCCGTTTTTTCCATTCAGTTGCCATTGACGCTTTCTATTATTGAAGTCTTGCTCGTGCAACTGGAAAATGAAACGTACGGGATACCGATCTCGGCAATTACAGAAACGGCTATCATTTCAGAGACGGACATCCACAAAACGCACAACCAGGAAGTTATTGAATTCAGGGGAAACGTCATTCCACTTCTCTTTTTGCACGACGTGTTACAGGGGAAAAATGTACGTAATTCGCAGTCCGAACCTTTCCATTCCGTTATCGTCGTGCAAAAGGGAGATCGATATGCGGGGCTCGTCGTGGACGGGTTTATCGGCCATCATGAAGTTGTTTTAAAATCGCTAGGATATTTTTTGCAAGATGTTTTTGCGATTTCAGGCGCGACGGTTATAGGAGACGGTGAGGTAGCGTTAATTATTGATACAAACGCGCTCGTAAAATAATAAATGGGAGTGAGAAAGGTGATAACAGATACTGCTCAATGGAAAATCGTTATCTTTGAATTGCAAGGGGAAGAATATGGAATAGAGGTCAGTCGTGTGCAGTCGATTGAACGCATGCTTCCTCTTACCCGTGTCCCCGGGGCACCCCGCCCTGATATTGCAGGGGTGATGAATTTGCGGGGGAAGATTACGCCTGTCATCGACCTCAGGCTTTGTTTAGGAGTTGAGGCTCCCCCATATGATAGACAGACGCGTATATTGGTGGTTGTCGGAAATGATGGCGTGATCGGTCTCATCGTTGATCGCGCAAATGATCTTGTGGACATTACTGAAAGGGAGATAGAGGAGATCCCTACTGCACATGAAGATGAAACCTACGGTTTTTTTCAAGGGGTCGTAAAAAAAGACGATCGGATGATCACGTTGTTGGAGACGGATCAAGTGCTTCAACGATAGTATTGGCGGATGAAAGAATCGGAGGCAAACACAGCCAGCCAAATAACGGTTAATGGAATAAGGACGACGTATACATCTTCAAAATAGAAAGCAAGGGCGATGAGGATGCCATTCACAGCCCAAATATTATAGAACCAGCCCGTGGCAAGGACGGTGTAAAACAAGAAATATCCAATCAAGGAAAGCCCAAAAAACGAAACGGCCATGACAAGAAAAGGAACCTCGCTCGTCCCTTCCATGCCAATGATAAGCGTGCCAAGCGCCAGGCAAGAAATGAAGATAAAAAAGATGCGATCCCACTTTCTCACAAACATCTTTCCTTTCCGGCCGAAGAGCCAACGTTCGGTCACATTTCTTATCTACATAGGGATTGCTGAATAACGGAAAAAGACTGGCACATAAGCATTTTCCGTTCGTCCGCGGAAAGCGATGCCATGGAAGCGGCATCCCGGCTTCAGCTGATAGCTGCAAGTTATTCAGCAGTCCCTACATAAGTTGGGCGAAGGCTTTCGCCATAAAAGCTTGGCGAAAACCTTCGTTTTCTAACATTCTAACACGTCAACTACCAACTATCCTATTGGGTAGTGGCTTATTAGGTTAACTCTCTTGCAAGTCGGTTGATTAGCCTCAGTGTTTTGCGCACTAAATTAGCATCGAATTCCCCTTGCAAACCTCCGATTTAGTGGGGTTAGGCGCTAAGGTCTACTTGTTCTTAAACGCTACGTTCATTTAGAATAGCAGATGTTCTGCTCATGCATGACAGCGACGATTGAACACAGGAGATCCAACGGTCGAAGCATTGGGCGACGTCATTCCGAGATTGCAGGCCGAGGGTATGAATTCGTAACCGTAGCTAAGATGTTTGACATTCCCAAGGAAAAATGAAAGCATGAAGATCGGCTGCATACAGTGGTCGGTCTTTTCTTTATTTGTTCATGTACGATCGTGAAAAATTCCTGTATGATTGGAACAGAATTGATAGAAAAAAACAGGGGATGAAGACGTGAAACCGTACAATAACGAAAAGCAATACGATATCAATATGATGTTTGTGCTGTTCATTTTTGCTGTTGTGAGTTGTTTTTATGTCTATTTGGCTCAACAGCAGGAGCAATATGATACAAATTTTGTCATTATGCAAATTATCTTTTATATTGTTGCATTCCTTATAGCATTTGTCATTTTACACTTTGATTTTGAGTATTATTTGAATTTGCATTGGATTTTTTATGGTTTTGGGTTATTTATGCTAGCCGTGCTGTTGCTAGCGCCTGATAGTATAGCTCCGGAAACAGAAGGGGCTACAAGATGGTTTAACGTAGGCCCGGTTAACATTCAACCGTCGGAGTTTATGAAAGTGTTTGTCATTATCACCCTTAGTTCGGTTATTTATCGGCATAACAATATGTTCACGCCTAAAGAGTTCCGATCGGATATATGGTTGCTTGCGAAAATGGGAGCTGTTATTCTGCCGCCGATTATTTTATTATTTTATCAACCGGACACGGGGATGATCATGATGATGGTCGCAATCGCCATCGGGTTAACCCTCGTTTCCGGGATTTCGTACAAGTTGCTTTCCGTTTTGTATGGGATTCCCGCGCTTTTATTTGGAGCGTTTATTGTTGCATATTTTCGTTTTCCGGAGGTTGTGCAACGGCTATTGTTTGACCATATGAGGGATTATCAAGCCAATCGTTTTCACGGGTGGCTGCAGCCGCTGGAATATTCGGATGATGGTTTCCAAGTAGCACAAGCGATGACCGCGATCGGATCGGGCGGTTTGACCGGAAGTTCTGAGCATAATGTCTATTTTCCCGAGGCTCATACCGATTTAATCTTTGCCGTTGTCGGGCTGGAGACGGGCTTTATCGGAACCGCGATTGTGATCACCCTTTATTTTATTTTGTTCTATCAAATTATGATGACAGCCATCCGTAGCCATCATAGTTTTGGTACGTATATATGTTCCGGAGTTATTGCCCTTTTTACGTACCAAGTATTCCAAAACATTGGCATGAACATTGGCCTGTTGCCGGTGACCGGATTTACGTTGCCACTTATAAGTTACGGAGGAAGCTCGCTGTTAAGTTCATTGCTTGCGCTCGGCCTTGTTCTTGGCGTTCGGTATCACTCGAAATCGTATTTCTTTGAGGAAGACTGAAAATAGAGGACGGCGTCCGAAAATCCCATTTTAGAAAAAAAACAGAGGTTTAAAACCTTGCAGGATCGTTAATATATAGACTAGAATCAAATGAATAAAAAAGGAGATGTTGATGGAATGGCAGATAAAGTTTTTGCAACAAAAGCAACAGCGAGCGGTGGAAGAGATGGACATGTTAAATCGGATAACGGTGTCATCGATGTTGATTTAAAGAATCCAAGCGGTGATGAAATACTATCGGAAGTTTCCAATCCTGAGCAATTGTTTGCTTCCGGTTATGCCGCGTGTTTTGATGGCGCGTTGAATTTAATGGCCAGTAAAAATAAAGAAGAGATTGAATCAGAAACAGAAGCAGCAGTGAGCTTGCTTAAAGATCCGAATGATAACGGTTTTCAGCTCGGGGTGCAATTGAATGTATCCGTGAAAGGTGTCGATCAAGCCAAAGCTGAAGAATTAGTTGAAAAAGCACATGGATTTTGCCCCTATTCGAAAGCAACAAGAGGAAATATAGATGTCACGCTTAATGTAACGGCAAAGTAATATATTGTGAAACGCGCCCGTTGATGGATCTTCCTTCTCGGGCGTTTCTATTGCATAGGAAAAAAATACTGGATATCATCCGACTTCCGTAGGCTTTCGTCCCTATTTTTGGAATAATGACTTGATAATGCCGATAGGTTAGTATACGTTTAAGAGAGTTAAAAAATCTTGTGTCATCCATCAGCTATTATAATAAGGGGGTTTTTTCAATTCATGTTGGGAATATAGAAAAGACATCGGTTTGGTTACTTGAATCCATCCGCCTGAACAATGTAAGGAAGTCGGATATCCAATGCAACATATGCAAAAAGAATATAAAAAATAAATATTTAAAATTAGGAACACGCAGAGGCTGTTACTATTGTTTATTGAAATTTTTGAATCACACCAAGTTTGATCGTTATCGGGAGAGAGTAAGCGACGACCCTAAGAACCCCGGCATCGATACGGTCCAGTTGATGGCTGACT
Organism: Salicibibacter cibi; assembly: GCF_016495865.1. NCBI lineage: Bacteria > Bacillati > Bacillota > Bacilli > Caryophanales > Bacillaceae > Salicibibacter > Salicibibacter cibi. Next base: position 2,844,510 of record NZ_CP054706.1, on the reverse strand, counting down.
TACGGTTTATTATTCAAAAACGTTCCATTTCCGGACTTGTTCGTGATGAACGTCAGAAGGAAGATGATGAGGAAGTGCAAAAGCTTGTCGATCAGTACAAGCAAACGGAGTGAATCGTGCATACGTTTTTGGGAGAGGCGTGGTTTTTCTTCTTTCGTCCGGTCTGATGGAAGTGTATGGACGGCTACGTTGTTCTTGTGAATACTAATCATTGCAACTGAGGAGAGAGGAGAGTCGTTTATGAAGGTGGTGTGGCACGGCTTGTTGCTACTCACCGTTTTATTTCTCTCGGTTTCTTGTTTTCATACACCGGATGTTTCCAATTCGAATGATATTGATGACGGCGACTCGAGGGAACCGCCTGCGGAAGATCCGGAAGAAGACCATGAAGCGCATGCGGAAGCCGATAGGGATGGCGAAGAAACGCTGGAATCATTTCTCTCTCGTTATTTTGAGGCGATCAATAGTGGAGATGAAGAAGAAGCCGAGCGAATGAGTGATTTGAGAACTGGAGAACAAGATATCCAGGATATTTTAAAAGAATTTGAGAATTTCCAGTTAGAAAGTATAAATATCCAACCTTTAGAAGAGGAACAAACATCCCCTGTCCATTATTTTTATGAACACGATATAGAAGAAGCAGATATCGTAAGCGTTCTGTTGGAAGGGCACTATCGAGGAAATGAAGAGGAGAAGTACGGAAGCAGTGATGTGGTGATCCGCAATGATTTATTAGTCATGGAACAAGGGGAAAGCCCGGAAGTGCTTGGCAGCTTCATTCATACGCCGTTATCTTCCGAACAATCCGCAGCTTCGCAGGGAGGGCAGCTTTTTACCCCGGAAGCATTTGTGGCAGAGTACTATCAACGACTTGAAAATGAGAATTATGACCAACTTTATGAGTTGTTGTCGGAGACGTATCGGAATGATGAACTGCAAATGAATGCCAATCAATACGAGGAATTATTATCCGATGGAGACATTCAATTTCAAGACGTGCATGTCACGATGGGGGAATTGTTTGAGGAAGAAATTCAAGAAGTTGTCCCGGATTTATTATCGTACACGACAGATAATGATGATTACATCGTGCGTGTCCAGTACCGCCCGGGGTCCGATGACCGCTTGTTTACCGAAGACGTTCTTGTATCGGACATCGACGGAGAATGGCGGATCTCCATGATTCATCGCTATGAATGAGCGGTCAGAAATAGTGCTCCTGTCAACAGGAGCATTGATTTTTGGGGGCAAAGTGAAAAATAAGCAGGATTGTAGCAACGCCAAACCTGCTTATTTTTCTTTAATTCTGATTCTTGATTTCATCCAGTTCATCTTCCGTGATGCCAGTCATTTTAATAATTTCTTCATCTGAATAGCTGTTATTAAGCATGACTTCCGCAATTTTTTCCGTTTGCTTGTCTCTCTTCCTTCTGCTATCCCTTCTCCTCTTTCTTTTCTCAGCTTGTCAAAAAAAGGTTTCAAAGTCGGTGGGTCGGGAAACGAGGTATGGTTCATAAGAGTCAGCTTCTCTTCAGCGATGGGATTAAATTCATTTTGCTTCGATGTAGGTGGAGGGGTTCACTGCTCCTCTTTTCTCTTTTCAACTGAATAATTTTCTCCATAAACATTGACCATAGAAATAGAAATGATATAATCAAAGAGAAAGTAATTGATAATGAATCTCATTATCGGCTTTGCGCAAATGTTCTTAGTATAAAAAAAGGGGGGCAATGGCGCTTATCAGAGTTGCTGCTGTTTGAATGATTTATGAGAATAAAATACTTACTGCCACTGCTCATTGTTTTATCGATTACATCCCTATTTATCGGCGTGCAGGAGATATCACCAGCCGACATTTTCAACCTCAATGACGAACAGGTTCAGACCATTCTTATCAGCCGAATTCCGCGTTTGATAAGTATTGTCATTGTCGGTGTTAGCTTGAGTGTTTGCGGGCTGATCATGCAGCAGCTCACACAGAACAAATTTGTTTCTCCCACAACTGCCGGAACGATGGATTGGGCGCGACTCGGCATTCTTGTCGCGATCCTCGTGTTCTCGCAATCGGGTACGTTGGAGCGAATGTTCGTTGCCATGCTGTTTGCCCTCTTTGGAACGTTCCTTTTCATGAAAATTTTGGAACGTATCCGTTATAAAAATGTGATTTTCGTTCCGCTGGTCGGTCTGATGCTCGGCAGCGTTGTCGAAGCCATTACGACATTTTTTGCCTATCAATATGACTTGATGCAAAGCCTGTCTTCTTGGATGCAAGGGAGTTTTTCGCTTGTCGTCAGGGGGAACTATGAGATTTTGTATATCGGCATTCCGCTTGTGATCATTGCCTTCTTATTCGCCAACCGCTTTACGGTGGCCGGGATGGGGCGAGATTTTTCTGCCAATTTGGGGATGAACTACAATCGGATTATGAACGCCGGGTTATTCATCGTCGCGATTATTACGGCAACGGTTGTCGTCACGATCGGATCGATTCCATTTTTGGGGTTGATCATTCCGAATATCGTATCGATCATGAAAGGCGATAACCTAAAAAACAGCCTTCCACATACAGCTTTATTCGGAGCGATCTTTTTATTAGTCTGTGATATATTGGGAAGGGTCATTATCTATCCGTATGAGGTGCCGATCGGGCTTATGGTGGGCATTATTGGTAGCGCCATATTTCTTTACCTTCTCTTAAGGAGAAACGCTCATGCAGGCTAGATGGATCTTTACCTTACTTATTGCTGCCTCCGTCGTACTGATCGCTACGTATATGTTTATTGGCCTTAGCCCTGAAGGCTGGGATTATGCACTTCCGAGAAGAGGGAGAAGTGTGACCGCGATTATCATTGTCGGTGCCTCTATTGCGTTTTCGACAATGATTTTCCAAACGATTACCAATAACCGAATTTTGACCCCGAGCATCATCGGGTTGGATTCGCTGTATATCCTTGTGCAAACGTCCCTGATATTTTTTATCGGCACAGTCGGATTTGCAACCGTGAGCCAAGGCGCAAATTTCATCGTTTCGATCATCATCATGGTTTTATTCGCCTTGTTGCTATACGTGTTATTATTTCGAGGCGAACAACAGAACATTTACTTTCTGTTGCTCGTTGGGATTGTATTCGGAACGCTGTTTTCAAGTTTGTCCACGTTTATGCAAGTGCTTATTGATCCGAATGAATATTTAACAATCCAGAATCAGATGTTTGCAAGCTTCAGCAACATTAATGAAGATCTTTTATGGCTTTCGATCATCATCCTCATCCTTACGACAATCTATGTCTGGCCGTACCTTAAATACCTGGATGCGCTATCGCTCGGCAGAGATCAAGCCATCAATTTGGGCGTCCCTTATGATCATGTGATACGCAGATTCTTGGTTGTCATTGCGATCATGGTCTCGGTGTCAACCGCGCTTGTCGGCCCAATCATGTTTCTGGGATTACTCGTTGTGAACGTTGCCAGAGAGGTTGTTCGTTCATTTAAACATACACACTTAATCCATACTTCGATTCTCGTCAGCGTGATCGCCCTCGTCGGCGGAACGTTAGTCGTTGAGCGGGTGTTTGTTTATGCTGCACCACTCAGTGTCATCATTAACTTCGTCGGCGGAACGTATTTTATCTACCTGTTATTAAGGGGGAGCAAAAGCAAATGAGCATGAAAATGTTGGATCTGGAAAAAAAACCGACTGTAAAAAATGAGTTCGTTCTTGAAGCGAAAAATTTAACGAAAATATACGATGGAAAAAGAGTAGTCGATGACGTCTCGGTTCAAGTGAAAAAAGGGACGATTACCTCTTTCATCGGTCCGAACGGCGCGGGCAAAAGTACGCTCATCGGGATGATTAGCCGTTTGCTGAAAAAAGATGAAGGCGATGTATTTTTTGACGGCAAAGACATTGACAAATTTAAGAGCAACGAACTGGCGAAAAAAGTATCCATATTGAAACAATCCAACGATATTAATATTCGTTTAACGGTTCGAGAGCTCGTGAGCTTTGGCCGCTTCCCTTATTCCCAAAACAGGTTAACGAAGGAAGATTGGATGCATGTGGATGATGCCATCGATTATATGTCGTTGCGGGACATTCAAGGTAAATTTCTCGATCAACTGAGCGGGGGACAACGGCAACGGGCTTATATTGGCATGGTCCTCGCCCAAAATACGGATTATATCATCTTGGACGAACCGCTAAATAATCTGGATATGAAGCATTCCGTCCAGATTATGAAAACGTTGCAAAGTTTGGTTAATGATTTGGGGAAAACGATCATGATCGTCGTCCATGACATTAATTTTGCCTCTTGTTATTCCGATGAAATCGTCGCCTTGAAAGAGGGGCGTCTCGTGAAAAAAGGTCATTGCCATGAGATTATCAATCGGGATACACTGCGCGATATTTATGACATGGACATTGACATTGAAGAAATAAACTGCCAACGAATTTGTGTATATTTTTCTTAGAGGTATGAAATGGTTACGCAAATCGATGAAGGCTTTAAGGGTTAAAGAAATGTGAAAACGGCTATTTCCGGCCACGGAGTAGTCGTTTTTTCATGGCAAAACAAGGTTGTGTTAAGCTAGAGAGGAGAAATTTGTGGTTTCCCTCTGACTTAGGGACTGCTGAATAACGGAAAAAGACTGGCACATAAGCATTTTCCGTTGGTGTTGTCAAAGTTGGATGCAAGGAAATCCATCCTATAAGCAAAAAACCCTTGCCCTTCTGGCAACGTACGGAGGGACGGTGCTGCAATGGCGAGCCTCCAGCGGAAAAACGGACGCGTCAAGCCCCCGCAGCGCCGCGAGGAGGCTTGACCGTTCGTCCGCGGAAAGGCGAAGCCATGGAAGCGGCATCCCGGCTTCAGCTGATAGCTGCAAGTTGTTCAGCAATCCCGACTTAGGGAGCCCGGCTAAAAACGCCACATGCCAGCACTAGTCCGTTCTAAGCTCGGGAATAACGGGCGTTTGTTATCGGGATATAAGATGAGTGATTGGAAGGAGGGCATTGATGAGTCTGCTAATTGCTAACGATCTCAAGAAAACATATGGAGATAAAACGTTATTGAATGATGTATCGTTTGTTATCGAACCGAAACAACGAATTGGATTCATCGGCGCCAATGGAACAGGGAAATCGACGTTGCTTCATATCCTCGCCGGAGTAGAAGGGGTTGAAAAAGGGGAAATTCGCCACGCGAATGCTTTTTCAATTGCTTATGTCGAACAAGAACCGGTGTTAGTTGGGGAGCAAACGATCCTCGATGCGGTTTATGAAGGGGAGGCTCCGGTTATGCAAGCCCTTCATCGTTATGATCGCGCTCTCCGCCGTTTCCAGGAAAACCCTGGTGATGAAAAAGCCGAAAAACAATTATATGATGCGCAGGCAAACATGGAAGCGCACGATGCTTGGGAAGCGGAAACCTTGGCAAAGACGGTCCTAACTAAATTAGGGTTGCAAGATTATCATGCAAAGGTTGGCGAGCTTTCCGGTGGCCAGCAAAAACGGGTGGCGCTTGCAAAAGCGCTCATTCAACCCGCGGATCTTCTCATTTTTGACGAGCCGACGAACCATCTCGATGCGTCTTCGATTGCTTGGTTGGAATCTTTTTTAAAAGCTTATCAGGGAGCACTTTTGCTCGTTACGCATGACCGTTATTTTTTAAATCGGGTCACCGACGCGATTTTTGAACTTGAACACGGGAACCTTCACTATTATGAGGGGAACTATGAAGCGTATCTCGAAAAGAAAGCGGAACGGGAGGCACAAGCCGAACAGGATGAAGAAAAACGCAGGAATACGCTGCGAAGAGAGATGGCTTGGCTAAAACGAATGCCGAAAGCCCGTGGGACGAAACAAAAAGCACGCGTCGACCGTGTGGAAACGTTAAAAGCCGAGACACCCGAGCAAGAGGAAGGCACACTGGATTTTGTCTCCGATTCGAAAAGGCTCGGAAAAAAAGTCATTGAAGCGACGGAGATTTCAAAAAGCTTCGGAGATAAAAAAATCCTCGATGACATAAGTGTACGTGTTGATCGCGGGGATCGCATTGGGATTACGGGTGCAAATGGAACGGGAAAAAGTACGTTTTTGCATATACTGGCCGGTCTTTTGCAACCCGACAGCGGCGTCGTCGATATTGGCGAAACCGTTCGTATTGGTTATTTTACCCAGGGCGAAGCAGATATTGACCATTCACTGCGTGTGCTTGAATATATTCGCGAAGGTGCGGAAGTGATCACAACGAAAAATGGAGCTATGATTACGGCTGAACAAATGCTTGAACGCTTTTTGTTTCCCCGTTCCCAACAGTGGACATACATTAGCCGGCTTTCCGGAGGAGAACGCCGCCGGCTGTATTTGTTGCGTATTTTAATGGAAGAGCCGAATGTTTTATTCTTGGACGAACCAACGAATAACCTCGATATTCCCACGCTCCGTTTGCTCGAAGATTATTTGACACAATTTCCAGGCGCGGTGGTCAGTGTTTCCCACGATCGTTATTTTCTCGACCGGGTTGCCGAATACCTGCTCATATTTGAGAGCGGTGGCCGTGCGGAACGGTTTTATGGACGATTTGAAGAATACTTGGATCAGATAGAAGCGGCGAAAACGGATAAAAAGCCGGTTCAAAAGAGACCAAGACATCGTCCAAGAAAAAAAGTTTCGTATAAAGATCAACAAGAATGGAAAACGATTGAAGATACCATCGAACAACTGGAGCGAAAACAAGCGGAAATGGAAAAAGACATGGCACAGGCGGGAAGCGATAAGGCGCGTGTTCAGGAATTGCTGGTAGAACAGGAAGCAGTGGCCAAGGAATTGGAAGAAGCAATGGAGCGGTGGACAGAACTTGCAACGGTGATGGAGGAAGAGAGTTAAAGTAGCGGCCTTTTACAGTTTTTGGCGCCAAACCGGCGGGTTTTCGTTGCATAACGCCCGAGAGCCCCAGCATCGATTGCGTTCGGTTGCCATGGGTGCTTCATGGCGACTGAAATAGTGATTGACACACGTTTGCGGTCGTCATAACCGACCGAAAGCGGATTGCTCAATGTCACGATAAGGCAAGTGATGGATGTCCATGTTACAATGGAGCAAAGATGATGGATGGCGCATGAATCATGCATAATGTGCCGCTATATTATCGTCAGAACAAGCAGAATAAATGGAGGTTCAGTAATGAAAAAAACAGGATTCATCGAACTTGAAAACGGAGAAAAACTAACCTTTGAATTATACCCGGAAGAAGCGCCGAATACGGTCGCGAATTTTGAAAAACTTGCCAATGAAGGCTTCTATAACGACTTGACGTTCCATCGCGTGATTCCCGGGTTTGTTTCACAGGGAGGCTGCCCGAAAGGGGACGGGACAGGTTCCGCGGGTTACACGATTGCATGTGAGACGGAGGGGAATCCGCATAAACACGAAGTGGGATCGTTGTCGATGGCCCACGCGGGGAAAGATACAGGAAGCTCGCAATTTTTTATCGTTCACGAGCCGCAACCTCATTTGGATGGCGTCCATACCGTTTTTGGCAAAGTAACGGAAAACGCTGCACTTGCCCGTGACATGAAAGCCGGCGACGGCATGAAACGCATCGTCGTAGAATAAAGTGAAAGCTCCACCAGAGGGGTTTTTCTTTTTCCTCTCTGAACTGGGAAGTCGGCTAATCCCGTCACATCCTGTGACAACGCCGACACTAGCCCGGGGCGTCGGAACGATTCGGGGTGTTAGCGCCCGCTTTTCCGGAAGCCAGACATCGGAAGATCATTTTCCGACCTCTGGGATTACGGACGCTTATCACCGGGAAAGGTGACGAATGACTCGCATATGTCCGTGTGCGAGTCATTTTTAAGGGTTGCAACCTTTGCCGGCCTTATCAAAAGTGAAGAAGACAACGAGTGAAACCGAAGGAAAGATAAACTACATGTAATCTCTCAAGAGTAGGGAGCGCTACTCAGAGAGGAACAACAAGCTTATTAAAATTTCTCAAGGAGGAATCCAATCATTGTAGGGTCCATGTTTTGCATAGATAGGGATTGCTGAACAACTTGCGGCTATCAGCTGAAGCCGGGATGCCGCTTCCATGGCTTCGCTTTCCGCGGACGAACGGTCAAGCCTCCTCGCGGCGCTGCGGGGTCTTGACGCGTCCGTTTTTCTGCTGGAGTCTCGCCATTGCAGCACCGTCCCTCCGTACGTTGCCAGAAGTGCAAGGGTTTTTTTGTTTATAGGATGGATTTCCTTGCATCCAGCTTCGACAACACCAACGGAAAATGCTTATGTGCCAGTCTTTTTCCGTTATTCAGCAGTCCCTAGATAATTCAACTCTTCATGTGTAAATCGGGGATTTTCGCAGTTTGCCCGATCCTGTACAACTTATTTCGCTTTCGTCAAAACATGTATCGATCCCGTTGAGATACTGACTCCATTAAGAGGGTCAACACTAAAACCTATGGTTGACAAATAGGTGTAATTGATGATAATCGCTACGGAAAAACACTATGCTTTCCGTGGGCACCAGGCTCAGCCTCCTCGAAAAAAGGAGTTCGCTTTTTTCTGCGGGGTCTTCGCCCTGCGCTTTCCCACAGGAGTCTCCGTGTTTTTCCTCCGCTCTATTACCATAATTAATCACTTATATCTACCATAGATTTTGGCGAAGAGCCCATTAAGAATGTTTGTTTTTTTGACCAACAGGGTACAACTATTCTAGGAACCATGAACCACAAGGAGTGCATTGAGGATGAATGTATTAGTAATTGGAGCAAACGGAAAAATAGGAAAGCAACTCGTAGAAAAGCTTGCCAACAGTAGTAGCTATACACCGAAAGCGATGGTTCGTAAAGAAGAGCAACTGCAACTGTTTAAAGATATGGGCGCGGATACGGTGCTGGCTGATGTGGAGGGTCCGCTCGATGATTTGGCCGCTGCCGCAAAAGGAATGGATGCCGTCGTGTTTACTGCAGGTTCAGGTGCCCATACCGGTGCGGATAAAACGATGATGGTTGACTTCGATGGCGCAGTGAAATCTATGGAAGCGGCTGAGCAAGCTGGTGCCAAGCGTTTTATCATCGTGAGCGCGATCGGTGTTCATCGCCGGGAAAAATGGATGGAAAAAGCGCCGTATTACAGTGCGGCGAAACACTATGCCGATGAATGGCTCTCCTCCAGTACTCTTGATTATACGATTATTCGCCCCGGGCTCCTCACCAACGATGCAGGAAAAGAAAAAATTAAGGTGGGCGTTGATCTTGACCGGGCAGAAATCCCCCGTGAAGACGTAGCGAATACAATTATCGGATCGTTAAAGGATAAAAGAACGATTGGAAAAGCGTATGACCTTACCACAGGAGAAGACACCGTTGAAACGGCACTGCAAAATGCATGAAAAAAGGATGTGAAACTTCCATCAGTTCCCTTCTGGTGGAAATTTTACTATGTGTCCGTATATTTGATGGCCACTGTTTTTCGGTTGGCAAAATTGGGCATGCTAACGGATAAAATGCCAAAGGACGTCAAGACAATTACATAACGAAAAAGATATGACTAAAGATTGTAACCAAATTGATATGTTTGACGGTAGATATTTTCACTAGATTTGGCTTATACTTTTTATGGTGTCATTCGTTGTCGAAATGCATCGCCATTCTCTATCTAAAGTCAGAAAGAAGGGTTGAAAGTTGTTTACCCTTATTGTTGCAATCAGCTTGCTCATTATGCTCGCGTTAGGAATGTGGGAAAAAGAACAACATGAGAAAAATGTGAACAAGATTCCAATCCGCGTTAATGTTAATGGTACACGCGGCAAATCGACGGTCACGCGTCTCATCGCCGGAGCACTTATGGAAGCTGACATTAAAACGGTCGGGAAAATGACCGGCACGCAGGCTCGAATGTTTTATTGGTACCAGGAAGAGGAAAAACCGATTGTACGTCGGTTAGAGGGGCCGAATATTCGTGAACAAAAAGTAGCGATGAAAGAAGCCGCCGATACCGGTGCCGAAGCATTTGTGAGTGAATGTATGGCCGTTCATCCCGAGTATCAAAGAATTTTTCAGGATGATTGGATGCAAGCGAATATCGGAGTCGTCGTTAATATTGTGGAAGATCACATGGAAGTGTTGGGGCCAACGGTTGAACATGTCGTTGATGCTTATAAGAGTACCATTCCCCATGACGGGGTTTTCATTACATCGCCGTCGCCGTTTCTTGAGGAATTTGAAAAAGAAGCGGCAATGCGGAATACGGAAGTTTTTGTTGCAGATACAAAAGCAGTTCCCGACCATTTTCTTGCAAAATTTGAGTATATGATTTTCCCCGAGAATGTTGCGTTGGCATTGGCAGTGGCGAGGGCACTGGGCATTGACGAAGATACGGCAAGCCGAGGGATGCTGAAAGCGAAAGCGGCTCCCGGGGTGACGCGAGTGATGCCAATCGTAGATAAACATAAAAACACCTCTTATTTTGTAAATGGATTTTCAGCCAATGAACCGACATCAACGCTGAATATTTGGGAAAACGCGCGATACCTTGGATACCCTACCGATAACCCCATTGTTGTTATGAATTGCCGCGAAGATCGTCCTGAACGAACAAAGCAATTTGCAGATCAACTTCTTCCTAATATTGCGATCGATAAACTCGTGTTAATCGGTGAAGGTACGAACCCGATTGTACAAGCTTATGAGCAAGGTTATTTGGATGTGAATGAACTTTGTAACCTGGAAGACGAAGAAACCGACAAAATATATGAATTCATTGTCTCTTCAATGGATCGGTCGACGATTTTCGGCATCGGAAACTTTCATGGTTCGGCAGAGCCTCTCATACATGAAATGGAAAAAAATAAAGATTTGTCGACTGTTTAACAGGGAGTTGGGTAAGCATTGTTTGGAACAGAATTATATATCGCACTCGTGATAGGAACCATATTAAGCCTGATTTATACGGAACGGACCGGTGTTATGCCGGCAGGTCTCATTGTCCCGGGATATATTGCTTTGGTATTTGACCAGCCGATCTTTTTGGTCATGATTTTTCTCCTCAGTTTCCTAACGTACATAATAACGATGCAAGTGGTCGGGCGCTTAACGGTTCTGTATGGGCGCCGAAAATTTGCGGCGATGATGACGGTGGGAATATTGTTGAAGATGATTTTTGATTATTTTTATCCCATATTTCCGTTTGAGACGGTCGAATTTCGAGGGCTTGGGGTCATTGTACCCGGACTAGTCGCGAATTCGTTTCAGCGGCAAGGGGTCATGCCGACATTGATAAGTACGTTGGTGATCAGTGGGATTACCTTCTTCATCGTTACAATTCTTTATTTTATCTAAGGTGTGGAAGAAAGATGCGATCAAGACATAACCGCAATTTCAATGTGCAGGAATACATGCTTGCACGTACGAAAAAACATAAGAAACGGGTGTTGCCCCATTCAATCATTGGGATTGCCGTTTCCTTGCTTATCTTGTTTGTCGCCCAAATGTGGCCAGCTCCGGAGGTGGAGTCAACCGATGCCGGTAATGGCGAAAATGCCGCCTTCAATGCTTCGTTTGTCGGGGACATAATGGCCGGACGTTACGTGGAGCAAGTGATCGACCACCATGGCCCGGAATTCGTATTCCGGCATGCCAAGCCTTATTTTGACGAATCCGATTACGTCACCGGAAATTTTGAAAACCCGATTTTGCTTGAAGACGACGAGTACGAGCCTGAAGATAAAGAAATTCATCTCGATGCAGGGGAAGAAGCCGTGAATATCCTTTCGGAAGCGGGATTTACAAATGTTAACCTTGCCAATAACCATATCCGCGATTATGGTTCCAAAGGGGTGCAAGATACACTCACGGCTTTTGAAGGTTCAGATGTAGACACGGTAGGCGCTTATTTCGGGCAAGAGGAAGAAGCGGTATCCATCGAAGAGTATGATGGTTTAACCGTAGCTACCGTCGGCTTCAATGATGTTTGGTCACCATCGGGAAGGGAAGGGATTGCTGATTCTGATCCTTCCCAATCACTGGGTGTGATACAGCAAGCGAATGAAGAAGCGGATCTCGTCGTTGCCCATATTCATAGCGGCGTGGAGTATACAAGTTCGATTACGGACCGTCAGGAAGATTTGATGAAAGCGTACGTGGATGCCGGTGCGGATATTGTCGTCGGCAGTCACCCTCACGTATTGCAACCCGTTGATGTTTATAATGATGGCATCATCTTTTACTCCCTCGGAAATTTCGTGTTCGACCAGGGATGGACGAGAGCGAGAGATACTGTCTTGGCTCATTATGAATTGGGAGAAGATGGGATGGCTGAGATTGAACTCGTCCCATTTCGGATTCATGAATCCCAACCGAGACCCATTGATGGAGTCGCTGAGCCGTATTATCGCGAGCGTATTTTTCAACAATTGACAAAAGGTGTCTCAGATGAATCCGTATATGAAAAGTCCGATGGAAGCTTAGTATTCGAAGTTGACCATGGACATGTGTTAGAATAACCGGTATGTAGTAGGGTTTTGGAGAAGGAGGTCGGGTTTTGTCACGAAACATGATCGTGGTTATGTCGATTATAGCTGTACTTATGATCATAGCCGCTTTTTTAATGAGTGAAAATGACGATAACGGGGAAGAGGTAAATGAGCCTCCTAATAATGATGAAACCGACACGGATGAAGAAATGCAAGAGACTGTCGAATTCGACGGAGATTATGGGGTGAGCACCTCCAATGACGAGGCACAGGAAGTAGGCCTCGACGTTCTTGAAGAAGGTGGGAACGCAGTGGATGCGGCCATCGCCGTATCGTTTGCCCTTGGTGTTGCAGAACCCTACGGTTCGGGTATCGGAGGCGGCGGAGCGATGTTGGTCCTTGAGGATCCCGAGGATGCCCCTGATTATTATGATTATCGGGAAACGTCGCCTGCAGATGGCAGGGAGAACGAAGCAGCTGTTCCAGGATATTTGAAAGGAATGGCGCACATCCACGAGGAGCATGGTGCTCTAGAGATGGAAGAGTTGATCGAACCTGCGATTGAGTTGGCAAATGGCTTTGAAGTCGATGCGATGTTGGCAAACCGGTTGGAATACGCAGGAAGCATTGAGGAGAGCCAGGATGGACGTATCGACCCGGAGGCAGCAGAAGAATTTTATCCTGATGGCATGGCAATCCAAGAAGGGCAAGAACTTGTGCAACCCAGGCTGGCAGAAACGTTGACCCATCTTCAAGAGCATGGACTTGAGGACTTTTATACAGGGGAACTGGCGTCTGAAGTAGCCGGGGACCGTTCAAGCATAACAGAAGAGGATTTGGCTAATTACGAAGTGGAGAAGGACGAACCCGCTTCCGGAACGTTTAACGGAAATCGTGTTTATTCATCAGGTCCGCCAACTTCAGGGGTGACATTTATCCAAATGCTCCAGATGGCTGAGGAATTGCAGTTAAACGATCTAGAGGACGATGGAGCACCGTTTGCGCATTTGTTCGCTGAAATAACCGGGCAAGCGTATTCGGACAGACTTTCAAATATTGGAGACCCCAATTTTTCGACGGATATGAATGTAGACATGTTAACGAGTGAAGAATACACACAAGAGATGGCGAGTGAAGTGGATACCGATCCGATCAGTTCCGAAGAAGAGGAACAAGTCGCAGCGCCGGAAATCGATGATGATGGAAATACGACACATTTCGTCGTTGTGGATGAGGACGGCAACATGGTTTCGGCAACGAATACATTGAGTAATTTTTTCGGGTCGGGTAAAATGACGGATCTAGGCTTTTTTCTGAATGACCAGATGAGTAATTTCGCTCCGGAAGATTTGCCGCCCAATGACTATGACAGTGGCAAGCGGGCGCGCAGTTTTATTGCTCCCTCGATTTTCATCAATGACGAGGAAGGAGTTGTTGCCGGAATGGGGAGCCCGGGTGGCAACAGAATTCCGCAAATCATGAGCCAAGTACTCATTAACAATGAACGTTTGGATGGGGATCTGGAAGAAGCGATGAACGTTCCGCGCTTTGTTTATGATCACCAAGAGGACCAAATCCTTTATGAAGATGAATGGGAAGACGTCGAGAGATTAGAGGAATTAATGGACATGGGTTACTATGCGGAAGAACGTGTGACCACGGTCTTCTTCGGTGGGATCCAAATGCTGGAAGTTGATTATGAGGAAGAAACAGTTGAAGACATCCCTGATGAACGTCGCTAAATCCTGGAAGAAATGAAGGAGAGAACGATGAATCTATTAAAAAGAACACTTCCATATTTGATTGTTGTTGTCATCGTCACCGTCCTATATAGCTTGCAACATGAAGAGACATTAAGTGTAGGAGAAGCACAATATATTGAACAGTTCTCCACCATTCAACAGGATGCATCAGTATCTGAAGGTACAGATTCTTCAAGTGGCGATGAGGAAGAGCTTCAAGATGATACCAATGAAATGTTACAGCAACACGAACCTGGCGATGATATTCATTTGGCTGTATTTACATCAAACAGTGAAGAAGAAGACATTCAATGGGGAGAGTATTTTCCTGAAGAAGCACAAGACGAATATGAATTTGATGTTCGCAACTTTAATATTGATGATTTTCAGAGCAGTAATTCTGCGGAATTCGTTGAACTTGAAGAATGGACGGTCATAAACGATCAAACGCCGGACTTGGTCATTTATGAGCCGCTCGCTCACCGTGATGATACTTCTTTGGAAGAATCGATGGCAATGACAACAGAGATCATTAATGGCTTCGAAGGATATCCTGTGTTAAAGATCCCTTCCTATGAAAATGCGGCTGATCCTGCTCCGTATGTTCAGGAATGGACAGAATTTGCCGAGGATGCCGATGTCAAATATGTCGGACCGGATCAGCAGGCAATCAGTGACTCCGCATTGACACAAGGAGAGAGTACGGATAATGAGTCTTGACCGGCTTTGCATGAGCACGCTCCAAATGGAGGGTGCTTTTTTGTTGGACGTAGGCTTTCGCCATGCCGGGCATGTATACATCACTCACACAGGAGTTAAATATCATATTGGGGCGAATCTTATCAGGGGAAAAGTTAAGTAGGGATTGCTGAACAACATGCAGCTATCAGCTGAAGCCGGGATGCCGCTTCCATGGCTTCGCTTTTCAAACCTCCTTGCGCAAAACCGGCGCTTGCGGGGTCTTGACGCGTCCGTTTTTCCGCTGGAACCTCGCCTATTGGTTTTTTTGCTTATAGGATGGATTTCCTTGCATCCGGCTTTGACAAAACCAACGGAAAATACTTATATGCCAGTCTTTTTCCGTTAGTCAGCAGTCCCTAAGTATCGTTAGGAATACATATAAGTTTCCTTAAGGAAAAATAATTGTTGACAGGAAAATCATTTACTTTTATACTTTAAAGTAAGGTTGTTTGTTGTTAGTTTGTCATGTCCTCTATTGCCTTGTTGGAAGCCACCTAGATGTAGGTGGCTTCCATTTTTACCTTAAAGAAACCTTAGTAAGGAAATGGACTGAAAATGATCCATTGGAAGAGAGACCCCGTGATCTTCCCTGAAATGACTGCGAATAAGAGCCACATAATGCGATCAACAAGGCCTGTTCTTTTTGCCCAAAACAGGAAGCACATTAAGGACTTCCGTCAATGCAGCCGCAAGCGCTCCTACAAACATGCCGGAGAAGATTCCAAAGATGATGGTGATCAAAAGCGAAAAAGGAAAATGAATATTCCACTGTCCAAGAACGGTGAAAATAAAAGATCCAAGGACAACGGCCCATTGATACGCATGGGCATAAGCGTGTGTTCTCGTTAATTGCGTCAAACGTTGAATAACACCTAAAATAGTCAAAAAAGCAACCGTTCCCGCCCCTATAATTAAACCTTCGGAGAATCCGGAAACGATAATAAAAATTTCATCGAGAACATTCATTCTTGTTTTTTGTCCTCCCATTGCTTATCCATTACGGTATACTCGTCTATATTTTGTTGATAATTAAACATCTCGACTTCCAATGGGCTTGGTTCTTCATTGAATTTCTTTTTAAATACTCGGTTGAAAAATAATATCATACCTAATCCAATCCCAAGTGAATACGGAATCTGGAGTATTAAGGGATGCTCATCTTCTTGCCCTGTCAGCATGAAATACATTTTTTGGTGAACGGCAGCCATATTAACGTCTTCATGAAAATGCATAATGGCTAGCCCTGAACCGAAAAACAACAATAACCAAACAAAACCGACACGCATGAAAGTGGGAGATTTTGAAGATGACATAATTTCCAATATCGTATGATTTTCGCCAAGGCTTTCAACATCCATTTCCGGGAACATTTTTTTAATAAAGCGAATCACTTGCAGGGAGTCAATGGTGGCAACTCGCTCATCATTTTCGGAAATTGTATAAATCGGAGTCTCCAACAGTTCTCCTGGCTCATTGGAAGGAAGAATATATTGGGCGATATCTTGTAAATAGACGGATTGATCAGGCTTGACCTTTATCCGTGGGTGTAAACGTATGTATATACGGCGCTCCATTTATTCTGCCTCCAAGTCTGCATATGCGGTTGATCTATATAGGGATTGCTGAACAGCTTGCAGCTATCAGCTGAAGCCGTGATGCCGCTTCCATGGCTCGCGGACAAACGGTCAAGCCTTCTCGCGCAA
The DNA here is from genome assembly GCF_016495865.1 of Salicibibacter cibi. Taxonomy (NCBI): domain Bacteria; kingdom Bacillati; phylum Bacillota; class Bacilli; order Caryophanales; family Bacillaceae; genus Salicibibacter; species Salicibibacter cibi. The sequence goes on along the minus strand of NZ_CP054706.1, from coordinate 2,827,851 downwards.
AACCGGCGCTGCGGGGTCTTGACGCGTTCGTTTTTCCGCTGGAGCCTCGCCATTGGTTTTTTGCTTATAGGATGGATTTCCTTGCATCCAGCTTTGACAATACCAACGGAAAATGCTTATGTGCCAGTCTTTTTCCGTTAGTCAACAGTCCCTATATAGGTGTAGAATATGTACATCCGTGTCGAATTATGCGTATTTGGATTTCGTTAAGCAAATGTAGCTTATGATTTCTCTGCTTTATTTTTACTTAATATTACGAAAATAAAATTTAATGGAAATGAAAGTGGGGTGTGACTTTAGAGTTCGCACACGACCAACGGAACAAGAAAATCTCCTAGATTGGCAGGAAAAGTGTTTTCTTCCAATCCAGGAGGGTATGAGCCGTTCTTTCGGCAGTAGGCTTACCAAAAATTTGCTCAACAAGATACATCGCCATGTTTATTCCGGATGAAACGCCGGCCGAGGATATGAAATTATGAGTATGAACGACTTTGCTGACCGATAAAACCTGAATATTAGGATGTTTTGCTTGTAGATCATTCACGGCTAGATGATGCGTTGTTGCTTTTTTTCCATCCAACAATCCAGTTGCTCCCAAGATATACGCGCCAGTGCAAACGGAACATATATATTCACTATTCTTGTGCTTGATAATCCAATTTTTTACTTTTTGATTCTTAGCCACAGATTGCACCACCTTCAAAGGTCCTCTTGGAATGATGAGAATATCTATTTCGGGAGCATTAACAATGCTAAAATCAGGCTTGATTTTTACTCCTGAATGGGTTCTTATATGTTGTCCGAACTCAGCAATAGTGAATACCTCAACTTCATCTTCTTTATTGCATGAAGTGAAAGCTAACACTTCTGCAAGACCAAGAAAGTCTATACTATCTACATAATCATAAAGAAAAATGCCTACTTTTTTTGAGATCATCTAAAATCCTCCCCATAAGGGCTTCGCGCCTATCCCTATCGAATAGTATAATTTTTTTGCGCACGGGCAAAATTCAAATAAACGATATAGGAGTGTGTTCTGATGGTCGTCGTTTCTGTATTATTGATGATTGGCGGATTGCTCATTATTAATGGCATTTATGCTTATCAATCCAAACACATTGATGCTCATTTTCTTTCAACCCTGTGGTACTACGTAAAAATAATTCCATTGTTGCTTAGTGCCATATTGATGATTGGATATGGCGTTAAATTTTTAACAAGTAGTTCTAACCATCTTACGTTCGCACTAATCGTCTCAAAAGGTTTGGAAATTTTAGTAAGTGTAGTAATTGGTTATATTTTCTTTAAAGAAATACCCACTTGGCGAACAGGGGTGGGGATCGGAATTATTCTCACTGGATTTTGGGTTGTAAAAGGAAAATGAGAAAAGAGCTATGGCTAAAAGCTCTTTTCTCAAGATCCATCAATTGGAGGAGAGTTCACCCAATAATAGTATAACGGATAATAATTTGGCTGTAAACAATTATTTTGGTTATGGGAAAGATTTTCTTGTGAATGCTTCTCTTTTTGTGCGAGCTCGTTTTTCGGGATAAAATTTGTGATGATTGAATATGACTATCTTTAGCTCTCAATATAGGATAATAAACTTCTTGAGGCACGCAGCTTTTTTCAATGAAGCATCTCGATAATTTTATACAAGTTGATCATTTTGTATTGACAAATTGTTCTCCTAGGCATACTATATAGATATAAGTTGTGCATAGGAAACATTTATTGCTTATGCAAAATTGTTTGTCCGAAAGAAAGTTATTACGTTAATTTCGTGTTCAACTTGCAAAACATAGAAGAAATGGGGAAAGGAAATTGAAGAAACCAACGGTTATTTTTGTATCTATCTTTTCAAGTTTAGGGTTGTTGCTGTCTGCCTGTGGCGATGAAGAATCGAGTGCAGATGGTGAAGAAGCCTCCAATGGGGAAGAAACTGCGGAGGATGAAGAATCGGATGATTCCGGATCTGGAGATGGGGATGGACCCATTCAAGTGACATCGACGACAAGCCAAATCAGTGACATCGTGGAAAATGTTGGCGGTGAACATGTGGAAAATACTGGGTTGATGGGACCGGGTATTGACCCTCACGATTATGAAGCTTCCCAGGGAGATGTGGAAACGCTCGACGAAGCGGATATCATTTTCTGGAATGGGTTGAACTTGGAAGAACAAATGGCGGATATGTTGGAGCAAATGGCAAATGATCAACCGGTGCATGAATTGGGGGAAGAGCTTCCCGAGGAGGATATTTTAGAGGATGAAGAAGAAGCCGGGACCCCCGATCCTCACATTTGGTTCGACCCTGAATTATGGTCTTATGCGGTTGAAGGCGTAAGAGACGGTTTAGTTGAGCACGATCCTGACAATGAGGAAGATTATCAAGCAAATGCAGAAGAATACCTCGATGAAATCGATGGACTGCAAGAATGGGCTCAAGATCGGGTCGATGACATCGACGAAGACAGTCGCGTGCTCGTTACCGCCCATGACGCATTCCAATACTTCGGTGAAGCCGTAGGTATGGATGTAATGGGTCTGCAAGGCATTAGTACAGAGGCTGAGGTAGGGGTAAGCGATGTGCAAGATGTTATTGATGAAATGATTGAACGGGATGTCACCGCGCTTTTTTCCGAAACGAGCGTTGAAGACAGTGCCGTTGAGGCCGTCATCGAAGGCGCAGAAGAGCAAGGACACGAGGTTGACAACGGCGGTGCCCTTTATTCCGATGCAATGGGAGAACCCGACACGGAAGAAGGTACGTATGTCGGAATGTACGAAGCAAATGTCGATCAAATCGTAGATACCTTGGAATAAAATCAATGGCAGCGGGGGAAAGCGTGCGTCGTTCGCTTTCCCTCCTGCCTATTTACGGACACGTTTAATTATGAGAAGGAGCGTTACATCATGGATCCGATAACTGCAACGAACGTTACCGTGGCTTATCATCGTAAACCGGTCCTTCAAAGTATAAATTTTGAGGCACCGGAAGGCAAACTCATTGGTATCATCGGCCCCAACGGGGCGGGGAAATCAACATTGTTGAAATCGATTCTCGGCCTGGTGCCAAAGGCTACCGGGGAAGTTAATATTTATGGAAAATCCTACCGTAAGCAACGGCAAATGGTCGGTTATGTTCCGCAAAGAGGTTCGGTCGATTGGGATTTTCCGACGAATGCCCTCGACGTTGTGCTTATGGGAAGATATGGCCAGATCGGCATGTTTCGCAGAGTAAAAAAGAATGACCGTAGAGAAGCCATGTCCTGCCTTGAAAAAGTCGGCATGGATCAATACGCAAACCGACAAATCAGCCAGCTGTCGGGCGGTCAGCAACAACGAGTGTTTCTCGCCCGCGCACTCGCCCAAAACGCGCAAGTCTACTTTATGGATGAACCGTTTGTCGGTGTGGACGCCGCTACGGAGCGAGCGATTATCCAGTTATTAAGCGAGTTAAAAGATCAGGGAAAAACCGTTCTCGTCGTTCATCACGATTTGCAAACCGTCCAAGACTACTTTGACTGGATCATGTTGCTAAATGTTCGTAAAATCGCTTTCGGGCCGACGGCAGAAACGTTTAAAAAAGATCTTTTGCAAAAAACATATGGCGGCAAGTTAACACTCCTCGATCAGGAAGAAGAAAAGGAAGTGACCCCGCTTGCTTGAAATGCTCACTTACCCGAATGTCCAATGGGTTCTATTTGCGACCACCGCACTCGGAATTGCCGGCGGGGTGCTCGGGAGTTTCGCTCTGTTGCGCCGGCAAAGCTTGATCAGCGACGCCATGAGCCACTCTGCCCTCCCCGGCATTTGCATCGCATTTCTCATCGTCGGTGAAAAAATGATGGGCGCCTTGTTGGTGGGGGCGGGATTGACGGCTTACTTGGGAACGTATTGCATTCAAGCGATCGCCTATTATACACGCCTAAAAACAGATGCTGCCATCGGTTTGGTTCTATCTGTTTTTTTCGGCATCGGCATCGTTCTTCTCACCTTTATCAACAATCTTCCCATCGGGGGCCAAGCCGGTTTGAATCAATTCATTTTTGGGCAGGCTGCCGCCATGACGAGCTCGGATGTCCGTGTTATTTCTTCAGTCGCCTTGGTTTTGATCATTATTACTATTTTACTTTTTAAGGAACTGAAATTGCTCGTTTTTGATCGGGAGTTTGCGCAGGGCATTGGTTTGCCTACGACCGTTCTCAATGGTCTTTTAATGACGATGATTGTCGCAGCTGTCGTGATCGGCCTCCAAGCGGTAGGTGTCGTTTTAATGGTCGCGATGCTGATTGCACCTGCGATTACCGCCCGCTATTGGACAGATCGATTAGACTTGATGGTCATCTTGTCCGGTTTTTTCGGTGCTTTGTCCGGTATATTGGGCACGGTGACCTCGGCGCCGATTTCCGGTATGCCTACAGGTCCGGTTATTATTATTGCCGCTTCTACGGTATTCTTTGTTTCCCTGATCGTTGCCCCAAAAAGGGGACTGATTGTCAAAGCTTACCGTCTGCAGCAATTGCGCAAGCAAACGGCGAGGGAACAAATTTTACAAAGCATCTATGAACTTGTCGAAGAGCATTATCAAATATCCGGATCGCTTAAGGCTTTCTCACGGGAAGACATCCAGGCATTGCGTCCGTTATCCGAACGCAGGTTCCGGAAAGCGATAACCGAACTACAACGATCCGGAACGATTGGTGTGGAGGGAGAAGGGTATGCATTGACAACGTCCGGGAGAGAAACGGCGCATGAGATTACACTCAACAATCGCTACATGCAAGTGTATTCCATGCACGAAGCCCGCTTCGCCAATCTTCAAATGGAAAAACGGAACTGGGACTTCCTATCCCTTCCTGAAGAAGAACAGGAACGTCTTCACGTGTTATTGCAGGAGCATCAATTGGAGCCCAAATTAATGCAGATGTTCCGGCAAGAAGGAGGTCGGTTGTAAATGAGTTATACATTTTGGATTCTTTTAACCGCCTCTCTTGTAGGCGTTACCTGCGGAATTATCGGCGTACTGCTTATTTTGCGGAAATTGGCGATGCTATCCGATGCCATTAGCCACACGGTGTTGCTGGGAATTATTTCTGCTTTTCTCATCACCCAATCGTTGGATGGGTGGACAATGTTTATCGGGGCAGCGATTGTCGGCTTGCTCACAACCGTATTTGTACAAATGCTCCATTCTGCCGGCGTACAATCCGATGCTTCGATCGGCATCGTATTTACAACATTGTTTGCTATCGGGGTTATTCTCGTATCCATGTTTGCGGGTAATGTCCACATTGACGTGGAACACACCATCATGGGGGAAATCGCGTTTATTCCCTGGGAGACGGTTGACTGGTTCGGCATTGAAGGGATTCCGCAGGCGGTTTGGATGCTTGGCATTGTCCTCGTTATCGACGTGATCCTGCTGCTTCTCTTTTATAAAGAATTCAAGGTAAGCACATTTGATCCTGAACTGGCGGCTGCTATTGGATTGCCCGTCGGAGTGCTGCACTATCTCCTCATGGGCATGACATCCCTCACAGCGGTTGCTTCATTCGACGCTGTTGGCGCTATTCTTGTTGTTGCCATGTTGATCGCGCCGGGTGCAACTGCGTATTTGTTGACGGAACGCTTAAGCATGATGTTTGTCCTTAGTGCTATTTTCGGCGTACTCGCTGCATTTTCAGGGTATTACATCGCTGCCTGGCTAGATGCTTCCATTGCCGGCATGATGGCGACGATGGCAGGCGTACTCTTCTTGCTTGCGTTTCTTTTCTCCCCAACGCATGGGTTGATTGCAAAGGCTGTTTCGCAAAAAAGAATCGGTGAAGGCCAGACAGATGCATAAACGCTCTGGACGAATTGTTGACCACCGTATAAAACAACATTTTACCAAGAGAAAAAAAGTTGTTTACAGGAAAATAACTTTGTTTTATACTCTAATTATCCCCTTATTTATTTATGGGCCACCTATTTTTCATAGGTGGCTTTTTTGATAGGTAAGAAAGTATAAATTAACTTTCTTACCTAGTACTACAGCGAAACTTATAAACATTCTTCCAGAAAAGCCTGCAACATCCCTAATCTCATGGCTGTCTTCGACTATAATAAAGACGTCTAGTGACTTTCTTTAGCCAATCTTTCGCTGTAGTACTGGGGACTGCTGAATAAAGGGAAAAGCCTGGTGTTGTCAAAGTTGGATGCAAGGAAATCCATCCTATAAGCGAAAAACCCCTTGCACTTCGGGCAACGGACGGAGGGATGACGCTGCAATGGCGAGAAACGGACGCGTCAAGCCCCCGCAGCGCCGGTTTTGCGCGGAGGAGGCTTGACCGTTCGTCCGCGGAAAGCGAAGCCATGGAAGCGGCATCCCGGCTTCAGCTGATAGCTGTAAGTTGTTCAGCAATCCCTACCTACATAAGTTGGGCGAAGGCTTTCGCCATAAAAGCTTTGCGAAAAGCCAAGTTTTCTAATGCTGGTGTGCGTGGATCGTTCCGCAACCGTGCACGAGTCATAACCTATCATCTGCTCTCATAGTATCTAGTAAAATCCGAAAAAGACGAGGCTACTATTCTATGAGAAATCAACATGGGGGCACGTTTCTAAAAGATTCATTAGGCATACTCATTCTCTTTTTATTTTTTGCAGCGCTCATTTTTGCGGAGCCATTTCAATCACTTGAAGAAGTTCAAGCCATTCCAACATCTTTGTTGCAGGCACACTCTATTTTTCTAAGCATTGTTTTAGAAGCGTTTCCTTTTTTGCTTATGGGGGTGCTTTTTTCTTCTCTTGTCCAAGTATTCGTTAAGGAAGACTGGATTCATCGTGTATTACCAAGATCCCCAATGGTTGCGTTACTGCCGGCAACAATGGTGGGCATTCTTCTTCCCATTTGTGAATGCGCCGTGGTTCCGGTTGTGCGAAGGTTAATTAGGAAAGGATTGCCGTTACATCTCGGCATCGTTATTATGATGTCGATGCCAATCTTAAACCCTATTGTGGCTGCCTCTACGTTTTTCGCGTTTCAAAACAATTTATCGATCCTATACTGGCGTATGGGGTTGGCGATCGTTCTTTCCATCCTTATCGGGGGCATCGTTTATCGTTTGTTAAAAAATCGGCAACCTTTAAGGTCTCAACCACCCGTTCATGGTACGGGTTGTCAACACGACCATGATCATTCGCAACATCGGTTAACCCAAGGATTGTATCATGCTATCGATGAGTTTTTTATGGTCGGAAAATATTTTATCATCGGGGCCTTCATTGCTTCGGTTTTTCAAACGTTCTTTGATCGTCAGTTGCTTTTTTCCATCGGGGATGATGCGGTTGCTTCAACGATCGCCATGATGGGATTAGCCTATCTTCTATCTCTATGTGCGGAAGCCGATGCTTTTGTGGCTGCATCTTTTGGGTCTACATTTACCAATGGATCCTTGCTTGCCTTCTTGGTTTATGGTCCGATGATTGATTTGAAAAATACCATCATGATGCTGGCTTTATTTAAAGCACGCGTGGTGTTTGTCGTTATTGGCACAACAACCGTCATTGTCTTCACTGCAATTATGTTCCTACATCCTTTGCTTTAATGAGGAGAGAGTGCTATGGCCAAAAAGATTGATGTGACTTTCCACATTTTTTTGCGAGGCATTATTATGCTAGGTTTTGCTATATTGCTACTTTCGTTGTTGCTGACCGAATCGATCTATTTTTATATCTCTCCAAGCATGGTTGGATTTAGCTATTTGGCGACCGTCATATTTTTTGTCCTTGGGCTTTTCCAAATTTTTAGAAGTGCCTACCCCAAAGATCCTCATTCATGCAACGAAGACCATCACATTCCTGCTTCAACCAGTATCAATATGATCGCGTATAGTTTGTTTCTCATTCCCATTTTTGCCGGTATACTGCTTCCATCGGCAACGCTCAATAGTGAAATTGTTGCAAATCGGGGTACGCAAACCATTGAACCTTCCTCACAAGAAGAAACCAACTCGACCAGTGATTCGCATTCAGCCGTGATCAGTGAACAAGAAGTCAGGCAAGAGCAAGGGGAGGATATGGCCGAAAAATTGGCAGAGCAAACAGAGATTGTCTTGGACGATGGAAATTATGTCGATGTCATGCGAGGGATTGGACAAGGCGGAGAGCGCCTTCATGGTCAAGATATGGATTTTACCGGATTTGTTTATAAGGATCCTGCCATGAATGATGATGAGTTTCTTGTCGCTCGTTTTGTGATTACATGCTGTTTGGCAGATGCCGTTGTGTACGCTTTTCATGTAAGCGCAGAAGACGCCCAATTATATGAAATGGATTCTTGGGTTCGCGTAAAAGGAGAATTAGCGAATAACGAGAATGCTGAAGGTTCCGATCCTTATGTAAAAGCGGCTGAAATTGAGAAAATTCCTGAGCCTGATCAACCCTATGTGTACGATGAGTTCGATTTTTTCTGAACGGCTTAGCAGGTATGAGAACAAAAAGATTTTGGTTGAGAGAAGGACAAGAAAAAATATTTTCTCAAAGAAAGCCACCTGAATGTAGGTGGCTTTCTTTGCGTGTAACAGCACATACAGCTATAGGGCGCAAGTCCTCAATGACAGGATTTAAAAAACCAACATGTAGATGATCCCAACAACTGCTGATATGACTAACCCAATAACTATCCCTCTCATAAAGGCTACGAAATGGAACCAGTAATTATGATACTCGCTAACCATATCTTCAGTTCCCGGTATACGAAACTTTTTGACATGACGAAAGATCAACCAGTCTATCACAATCAAATCATAGAGATTGCCGACCGTAAACAAAATGAACATATGAATGAATGCATCCAGAAAGCCATCTGCACCAGCCATTCCGGCAAGCAAAACGCCAATGATGATAAACACGACTGCAGCAATTAGTTTGACCGATATTTTATTATTCCTGGTGGGAATTCTTCCTTCATACTCCGTCATCGATTTGACTCTTTCCTGTATTTTCGGGGGATAGTTGTACAATGCTTTCACAGGATCATTTTTAACCAGTTGAAGAAATACAACGAGAGTAAATAATAGACAGAGAATAATGCATTGAATGAACAAAACCATTTTTAGCAACCCTTTCTTAAAATAGTTATTGTTAAATGACTATTAATATTTATCAAATGCAGCTTTCACAGAATCATGGCTTAAAACACTTATTTTTCCTCAATAAAAATAAGTTTACCTAAAGAAACTTTAAAAGTAAAGATAAAAATTAGCGGATACTCCGAGCTAGTCAATAACAAAAATTTCAGGAATGAACACAACAGGCGAGGGAGTGAAGCAAAACGGCCTTTTTCTTTTTGAACGGTAAAGCAACAGTGATCGCTTTGGAAAATATGCGATTGCATTTCACACACTAAATTTGGTTTAATGAAAAATATTTGTTTACAGGAAAAACATCTTTTATTATACTTATGGTAGGATTTCCTATGGTGAAAATTGTTCGTTTATCATTGGGTCAATAAACAGCGTATATAAATGGGCATTAAAAAATTCTGTCTTAAGTAGGGATTGCTGAACAACTTACATATATTAGTTGGAGCCGGGATGCCGCTTTCATGGCTTCGCTTTCCGCGGACGAACGGTCAAGCCTCCTCGCGCAAAACCGGCGCTTCGGGGGCTTGACGCGTCCGTTTTTCCGCTGGAGTCTCGCCATTGCAGCACCGTCCCTCCGTGTGTTGCCAGACGTGCAAGGGTTTTCTGCTTTTAGGATAGATTTTCTTGCATCCAGTTTTGACAACATCAACGGAAAATGCTTATGTGCCAATCTTTTTCCGTTATTCAGCAGTCCCTAAGTATGGGTCAACACTAAAACAAATGGTTGATATTCGTGATTAAATATGGGAAAAACACTAGCGAGTGAAGGAAAAACACGTAGACTCCTGTGGGAAAGCTCGGGGGCAACGGAAAGCGTAGTGTTTTTCCGTAGCGGTCACTACCAATCATAATTGTCTTAGTTTGTCAGCCATAGATTTTGGTGAAGAGCCTTAAATATTAGACTTACTTACGGGGGGATGGGAGCATTATAGAAGGTAGTCGAAAGACGAAAAGATAGAATCATTCAGCAGTTATTAAAACAAAATCATTTCAAAAATAATGACGCTCAGTGAATTGGAACATTTATATAAGTTTGATTCTGGTGCAAAAAGGGAATGAAAAACATGATAGATATAGATTAAACATACACACATCATAAAGATATATGAGAAAGCTTCCCTTATAAGGGAAGCTTTCTTTCGTGAGTGGCAGCACAACGCTAATAACTCTTTTCACAATCTCATTGAATGATTAGTGCAGGAGCAGATCATCTACGATCTGATCGACGCTCCAATCTACAGGGTAGTAGGTTGGCCAATGGTCCACTTCATCCAGAAGCTCGTCTCTGTCATCTCCCCAATAGATATGGAAATGGGAAGAAGGTTGCGGTGCGATGATATGGTCGCTGAACTGAATGTTCTGAGGCGCATCATCGTCTCCTTCATCCAATTCAAAAATGTAGCGGACACCACGGTTGCCTGCTTCATATTCAAGGATTTCGTAACCGTCATAGTCATAGGTGCCTGAATATGTTTCATCGTCGTCATGGAATGTAAACTCGCCATCTTCTGTTATTTCGATGTTATCTACACTCGTGGCGTAACCTGTTTCATAATACGCCTCGTAATCTTCAACTGACATGTCGTCACTTTCTTCGGCTCTATGTTCAAATACTTCGTCAAGCTCACCTTCTTGAAAGTAAGGATAGACAGACTTCCACTCTCCGGCCCAGTCTGAAATATCCCTGTCTTCGACATCTTCATCGTCGAAATATCCTTCATAGACATCGCCATCATGGTCATCAATGATGACGGTGACAGGCTCGGTTTCACTGATGACTTCATGATCATCATCGTATAATGTCGCTTTTATCTGCTGGTGGTTTACCGCTTCAGCTTCAAATGTATCTCCATCTCCGCCGTCAGCTTCTTCCCATTCTCCTTCCTCTCCGCCTCGGATATACCAGTGCCAATGGCCATCGCCTTCATCTTCTTCAGTTGTTGCCGTAAGTTCCACTGTATCACCGGTGTGGTAATGGTCGATGAATCCTTCAATTTCGGCATCGCCTGCTTCTGCATTTTCTTCGGACTCATGGTCATGATCGTGGTCGTGCTCCCCTTCTTCGGTTGCCTCCTTATCTTCTGTTGTTTCTTCTGTGGCTGCTGTTTCCACCTCCTCCGATTCGGTATCTTCTTCGTCTGCAGCAGAATCCTGGCATGATGCAAGCATCAGGGCTACAAATACGATTCCCGAACTTCTGAGCAGTTTTTTACTCATACAAGATCACTCCTTTTTTTATGTAAATCGTAATTATTACGTTTTGTATATTACCATCATCTTTGAAGGAACACAATAGGGGGAGGAAATAAAAATGTTATTTTGTTCGATGATGGTATACCCCGTAATGCCGTTACACATTTCATAAGCTGGTTACAGGGACTAAAACAAATAAAATGTGTGCGTTTTTGAAAAAGCATTTCGGCTTGACAATAGGAAAAAGGTGTTTTAACCTTAAATCGTAATAGTTACGATTTAATAATTGAAAGGGTGACGATGAGTGGCAAAAAAATCGAAGATCGTGAAAGAACAAAAACGGGAACAACTCGTTGCACAGTATGCGGAGCTTCGCAAAAAGCTGAAGGAAGAAGGGAATTATGAAGCCTTGCGAAAACTCCCGCGCGATTCATCGCCAACTCGATTGACGAGCCGATGCCAGATTACGGGACGTCCGCGTGGCGTGTTTCGAAAATATAAAATGTCCCGTATTGCTTTTCGCGAGTACGCGCATAAAGGGCAGCTCCCGGGCGTTAAAAAAGCGAGCTGGTGAAATGATCGGATGAAGAAATGCTCCCGCATTGGCATGAGAACTACGGGGATCGGATAACTGAGTTTTGTCATCATTGGGGCAGATATGGATGAAGCACACATTCGAAAAGAGCTCGATTCGTGCCTGCTTTCCGATGAGGAGTTGGAAAGCTGATTGGGTGGAATTGGAGGATCCGTTTGATTGGATTATTCGTCCGGTTCACGCAGGATCATAGATTGCGACGCGCTTTTCTTTTTGTAGTGGCTTGGCAATAAAAAGAACTTGTCCTAATCTTTAAGCGTAATAATTAAAAACAACAAGGTGATTATGAAGCATTGCAAAGCTACCACGAGATTCTTCATTGCCCCGTTCATATAACTGAGATAACAGGGCGACTGCGTGGTCTATTTTCGAAAATTTAAGATGGCAAGAATTGCTTTTCGCGGGTACACATATAAAGGACAGATACCAGGTGTGAAAGAAGCGATAAAGAAGGATTGAAACTGGAGGAGGAAGCCTTATGAAGCCTTATGTATACGTAATATTTTTAGCGTTGGGATTGATGCTTGTCGGTTGTCAAGTTGAAGAAACGGAGGAAGAGGGTGCGGAGACTGAATCCGAAGAAAATGCCGGAGATACGCTTTCCATTTACACTTCCCTTTATGTACTGGAAGATTTTTCAGAAAAAATTGGGGGAGAATTTGTAGAGGCAGAAAGTGTCTATCCGCCGAATGCAGATGCCCATACTTATGAGCCTTCTTCGAATGACATGGTGCAAATTGCGGAATCAGATGCCTTTATTTATTCTGGTTTAACAGGGATGGAACCGTTCGCGGATACGGTGGATGATGCGCTTGCTGACGAAGATGTTCACATCATTCCGGCCGCAGAAAACATCGATTTACGTGGAGAAGACCACGATGATGGGGAAGACGATGCGAATGGAAACGATGACGATCACCAAGCGCCGGAAGATGTCGATATTGAAGGCTTAGCGGATCATTATCATACAGGCGATGATGTTTCGCTTATTGCCGAGTTGGATGAAGACGTCGATTATGATCACTGGCATTGGTATTCCCGTGATGATGAGGAGGATGAGTGGGAGACGGTGTCGGACCAAGAGACCGAAGAATATGAAGCCCCGGCCGAAGACGGTCAAGAGCTGATGGCTGTGCTGTTTGATGATGACCACGAAGCTTATGCCCAATCGGCGCCGGTGGCCATTGAGATCGATGATCATGATGACGAGAATGGCAATGAAGAGGACCATGATCACGGCCATGAAGAAGACGATGACGACAATGGGAATGGCAACGATCAGCAAGCATCGGAAGATGTAGAGATTGAAGGATTACTTGATCATTACCATACGGGCGATGATGTTTCGCTAACTGCTGAGGTGAATGAAGACGTTGACTATGACCATTGGCACTGGTACTCCCGTGATGGTGAAGATGAAGAATGGGAGGAAGTATCGGACCAAGATACCGAAGAATATGAAGCTCCGGCCGAAAACGGTCAAGAGCTGATGGCTGTGCTGTTTGATGATGACCACGAAGCTTATGCCCAATCGGCGCCAGTGACCATTGAGATCGATGACCATGATGGGGAAGGCGGCGATGGTGATCCGCATATTTTCCTCGACCCTGTACGAAGCATTGAATTGGCGGAAAACATTAAAGATGAACTGGTTGAATTAATGCCGGAGGAAGAAGCCTATTTTGAAGATAATTTTGAGCAGTTGAGCGCAGGGTTAGAAAATGTTGATCAAGAATTGCAACACGTTTTTGATGAAGCTGATCATAACCAAATCATTGTCTCACACGCTGCATATGGCTATTGGGAAGAAAGGTACGGGCTCGAGCAACTGAGCGTTCACGGTCTTTCTTCTACCGAAGAACCTTCGCAATCCGACCTGGCTGAATTAGTCAATACCGCTGAAGCGAATGACTTGGAATATGTTATCTTTGAAAACAATGTGAGCAGTAACATAACCGAAGTGATCCAAAATGAAATTGGAGCGGAAAGTTTGATCATGCGGAATATGGAAAGCATCTCTGAAGACGACCTTGAAGCAGGTGAAGATTACTTCAGTATGATGGAAATGAACATTGAAACATTGGAAGTTGCATTAAATGATTAATGAAGAAGTGGAGAATCGCAAGTCTGTTTATCAATTGATTTAGGAAGAAATAGAGCGTGCATTATTGCACGCTTTTTTCAGTTCGATGATTAGATGAATGAATATCACGCGGGACGGACGTCTATAGTGCAGAGGGCTTGTATTAGTCGGTCATCCAGCATCGGAGGCGGGCACTAAAATAGAAAATGGATGTGTAGAAGACTTCCCTACACAGGTGTAACCCCAAATTTTAGCCGTTTTTACTAGTGCAGCTTGTCGAAAATAAGCGGTCACACCGACGATCGGAAGACAGGATTAGAGCTTCAAACTGGGGTCAGTGATCGATTGGATTAAACCGCCACAGCCCGAGTTAAGGTATCAAAGGCTATCGTCAATGACCGAATGGTTTCTTGCGAAGCAGGCTCCCCGGTGAAACGGTTCATGGCGACCGAACACGAGAACCAATCGCTCGTTCGGTCGCCATGAGGCAGCCATGCCGACCGAATTCTTTCGATACAAGCCTTTTCGGTCATCATGAAGCGGCTATGACGCCCGAACGCTTTCGATTCAGGCCATTACGGTCGTCATAAAACGGTTATGGCGACCGAACACGAGAACCGACCGCTTTTTCGGTCGCCATGATGCGGTAAATTGTCCGTTAGGGAGCCAGAAGCCTTGCTGACCGAAATTATTCCAACTGTATCCATTATTGGATAATTAATCTATCTTGCACTAGTGGCTCTTCATCCCAGTCCCTCGAACAGAGGAAAAGCCGGTTCGAGAGGGATTACAGCCCTGACTTAATCCCTTAAACGGAAGAAAAACTGCCCCGAGAGGAACAAGAGCGCCGATCCAATCCCTCAAACGAAAGGAAGCCTGTCCGGAGAGGGGTAAACCAAATCGAATCCGTATCCCAGTGGCCTTTGCAGGTGTGAGATTTCATTGCAGCCCGCGCTGCATTAGTATTTTTGTCCACCCATTAATAAGCAAGCATCACGTATTTTTGTTCTAACGTAACTCTTTAATCACGTCTTGCGGCGTCTCTCCGCGAGCGCCCTGGACCATGTTTACAGCGGCTCGCATCATCATGGCTTCATCTGTGTTTCGGGTAGCGGATCCGATGTGCGGCGTTAACGTTACGTTACGCAAGGATAACAGTGGGTGATCTTGCGGAAGCGGTTCTTTTTCAAAAACATCGAGTGCGGCACTGAAGATCGTTTCGTCTTGTAAAGCTTGGACAACCGCGTATTCATCCACAACCGGTCCTCGCGCCCCGTTGATCAGAACCGCACTGGATTTCATTAACTTAAGTTCACGTTCGCCGATTAAGTGGTAGGTATCGTTTGTTAAAGGAACGATGAGCACGACGAAATCGGCTTGCTTCAGAAGCTCGTCCAATTCGAGACGAACGGCATCGTATTTTTCTTCTATTTCCGTTTTCCGGGACCGATTATAATAACGAATGTCCATGTCAAAGCCAAAACGTGCCCGTTTTGCGACTTTTTCACCGATTCTTCCCATGCCGATGAGCCCGATCGTGCGTTGGTGAATGTCATAGCCATAAAAAGCGCTGTCCGGTTCCTCGCCCCAATGTCCCCCTTTCACGTACTCGTGGAGTTCGGCAATCCTGCGTCCGCCGGATAAAACGAGCCCAAAAATCAAGTCAGCGACCGTTTCATCGAGAACATGGGGCGTATGGGTGCCATAAACGTTTTGTTTTTTTAGCGCAGCAGTGTCATAGCGGTTATACCCAACAGAGACTGTACTTACAACCTTGAGGTTCTCTGTGCCCGCGAGCAACGCTTCATCGACATCATATCCTGTTAGAATGGCGCCATCGGCGCTTTTTAATTCCTTTTTTAATTGGTCTTTCGGCATCTTCTCGTTTGCTTCATTCCAGATTTTATATTCGCAATGTTCGGCGATGTAAGCTTCTACTTTTGGTGCAATAGGATGTGCAATATAAACGTATGGTTTCATTATAATCCTCGCTTTCTACGGTATTAATCGGTGACAACATTCGCGCCAAGGCAATGTTTGAAATGCCCGAGTGCCCATGTGTGTCCATCGGCGTTGAAGCTTTGCACAGCGTCTTCGTGAATCGTCAGTGCAAACCCACGTTTATAAGCATCGACGGCAGTGTGCAAAATACAGATATCCGTGCAAACGCCGATGAGGTGGAGGTGAGCGATGCCTCTTTCCCGCAATTTTAGTTCCAAAGGTGTGCCGGCAAATGCACTGTAGCGTGTTTTGTCGTGCCAATGGATATGCGCCGGCCAATCCGCGCCAAGTTCATCGAGAAACGTCTGTACCTTTCCATATTGGTCGCGCCCGCTCGTTCCGCGGATGTTGTGGGGCGGAAACAATTCGGTTTCAGGATGATAAGGGTCATTTTCTTCATGCACGTCAACAGCGAAGAAAATCTCTTTTTCCTGCCGATGGAACTGCTTCAGGATGGATGTAACCCTTTCTTCAATGTTTTGGCTGGGCTCCCCACATGTTAATTTTCCTTCCGGTGCTACGAAATCATTCGTATAATCGATAACAATTAACGCTTCACGCATGAATCTCCCTCCTATGTTAAGGTAGAAAATTGGCATAGACCGCAATGATCGGAATCGTGGCCAGGCAAAGCATCGTTGAATAGATGATCGTCATGACCGATTCATTTTCATGATCCGTATACCTTGAAAAAAGAACCGTTGCCAATGTAAATGTCGGTAAAGGTACAAGGATAATGAACAATTGTTTTAAGAAATCATCCATTGGCAAAAAAGTGATGATGGTGATGCTAATGACAGGGATGATGAGCAAACGCATCGCTAATGGAAACCAAAGCTCCGGAAATACAAGTTTTTGTCCTTTTTTGAAAAAAGGAGGCAACAAAAAGCCGATGTATAACATCGAAAGCGGCGCCGAAAGGCTGGACAACATCTCGGTTAAGTCTTGGAGGATGACAGGGGCATCCAGACCACTAAATGCAAACAGGCCTCCGGCGACTAAGGCGATTAACGGCGCGTTGAGCAACGCTTTTAATTGCCGGAAGTCAAATCGTCCATGAGACTGCAACATGAAAATCCCGAGGGAAAAAATGATCAAATCGAGCCCGGCGTTAAATATGGAAGCGAGCAGACCGCCTGTCGGACCGAAAATGGTGAAACTGAGCGGGATGCCAATAAACCCGGTGTTGCCAAACGCGGAAAGAATCGCGAGTTTTTTCGCCCAAGAGGACGGAAAGCGAAATATGCGGCCGATCAAAAAAGCAAACAAAACGGCACTTACATGAAAAATAATCGAAAAAATAAAGATCGTAACGGCTTGCTGCATGATTTGTCCGGATATGTCCGTGTTGAAGATGCCGTTTAAGATAATGGCCGGTACAGCGATATTAATGATGATACCCATGAAAAGCTGCTTCGTATTGTCTGTAATCGGAAAGCGAAAAGCGACGGCCGCCCCAAGCACAATGATAAGCGCCATCGTCGCAATCGCGAGCGTGACAGTTGCTACATCCATAAACTGAGCCCTTTCTGCTATTTTGCTTATTTTTAGTATACTAGATGACCGGAAAAATGTAGAGAGGCATTGACATGAACGGTTTGTTCCTCTAATCTTAAATCGTAACAATTACATTTATTAGGATGTTCAAGATGCGAAAAATATTTATTTTGATGATAAGTTCCAGCATTGCGTTTGCCGGTTGTCAAGGAGAAAGTTCGGATAACGAAAGAGAAGGCGATCCTTTAGAAATTCACACGACTGTTTTTGCGTTGGAAGACTTTGCGTCCAAAATTGGCGGCAGTGAAGTGGAAGCCGAAAGCATCTACCCGCCGAATGCAGACGCGCATTCCTTTGAACCAACAGCCAATGAGTTGATCGAACTTGCGGAAAGCGATGCCTTTATCTACTCCGGCGTGGGCATGGAAGGCTTTGTTGAGACAGCAGAAGAGATGCTTGCCGATGAGGATGTGGATATGGTTCCGGCGGGAGAAGGCATTGAACTCATTGACAACGATCACGATGCCGAGCACGGAGACGGCGACCCGCATATTTTTCTTGATCCGAGCCGTAGTATAGACGTTGCGGAAAACATTAAAAATACGCTTATAGAGTTGCGGCCCGAACAGGAAGCATATTTCACGGAAAACTATGAAACGCTTCGAGACGATTTGGAAGCGCTCGATCAAACGCTGGAATCGACGTTTGCAGAGGCTGAGCATGATCAGATTATTGTCTCCCATGCCGCTTATGGTTACTGGGAAGATCGTTATGGATTGGAGCAATTGAGCGTTCTCGGCCTTTCTTCAAACGAAGAGCCGTCCCAGGCAGAGCTGGCCGAAATCGTCGAGATCGCGGATGAGGACGATATCGGATACGTTGTTTTCGAAAATAACGTAAGCAGCACAGTGACCGAAGTCATTCAAGAGGAAATCGGCGCAGAAAGCTTGATCCTTCGCAACCTGGAATCCGTCTCTGAAGAAGACATGGCAAATGGCGAAGATTATTTTAGCATGATGGAAAAAAATATAGAGACGCTGGAGACGGCGTTGAATGAATGAGGGTCGGACGCTGGAATTAGGAACTATCGTTTATGCCATTTTAGGGATCGAACTTGTATAGGGATTGACTTTCCATACTTGATGCCCACTTAATATTTATGTAAAAAGCGCACAGACTGCTTTACAATTGAACAAAATTAGCGACGCATTCCTTTTACTATGGCATTCAGTGGATCAAGGGTTATAAAAAAGAGACGCTTCTTCACGAGGCGTCTTTTTGATTACGAATCACTTTCATCACAGCTCTATTTCTTTCGACAAAAGAACCATAGAACGCTATATAAAAGAAGAACCATCAGTAAGTCAGTGTACGGCTGAATGCCTGCTTCTTCCATGAATATAGAAAAGGTAACCGTGTCACCGGTTTCAATAATTCTCTCTGAATCTTCGTACTGTCCCATGAACAAAGAAGGGTAGAGGATAAAAGAAAATCACTACTGACCGGTAAAGATAACTTGCGAGTATAATGATTTCATTTTATACTACAACCAGAAAAAGGGAACACTTGTTTTCGAATTTAGGGCATGGTATACTACATATAAGTTATTCCTCATTTATAATAATTAAACGGATGTGGTAATATAATGACAAATGCGATGCCCATACTTGTCCAGGAAGAACCCACGTCGTATTTGACCATGACGGCCTATGGAAAAAAGTGATCACCGATCTGTTTGAACCATTCATGTTATTTTTGCTCCCAATCTTTACGAACAACTGGATTGGAGCAAACAGCCAGACGCCCTGGAACAGGAACTTAAGCGAACTTTCCCGGAGAAAAAAGGGACAAAATATTCGGATAAACTCATGAAAGTTCATCTGAAAGACGGAAAAGAACAATGGATTCTTACTCATGTGGAGGTTCAACGCGACAAAGAGGATCATTTTTCGGAGCGCATGTTTCAATATTTTTATCGTATTTTCGACAAGTATAACCAAAAGATTTTTGCCATTGCTCTTCTCACAGACACCGATCAATCGTTCCACCCCACATCTTACGACTACTATTTCTACGGAACAAAGCTAACCTATGCCTACAATACGTATAAAATTTGGACTCAGGATGAAGAAACGTTATTGCAATCGAACAATCCTTTTGCTCTTGTCGTCTTAGCCGGCAAATATGCGTTAAAGAGTGAAAAGAACACTGATGACCGCTATCAATTCAAACGGCAACTTTTCGAGTTGATCATTTGTCACAAGAACTATTCGCAAGAATATACCGCTTCGTTGATATCGTTTGTCGACTTCTTACTCACCGTGCCGAAGGAAATGGAGCAAAAGCTACAAGACGAGTTTAGCTCAACAGCAGAAGAGGAGGTGAACTATATGCATAATACTTCATTTCCCGACCCACCGACGTTCAAACCTGTATTTGAAAAGTTGAGAAGGGAAGAAGAGGAAATAAGACTAAAAGAAAAAAAGGAAATTGCTGAAGCAATGCTTAAAAAAGGTTATTCAGCTCAAGAAATTACCGAAGTGACGAACATCACTGAAGATGATTTGGAAAAAATCAAAAATCAGAGTCGTGACTGACCAGCAATGATAAATTGATAGTATAATGAGTTCATTATATACTATGCTTAGAAATAGGTATCGAACAGAAATAATTGTCCGGTACCGGCAACTACAATCCGGCTCCATAAAGAGCGGTTGACCACTAAGATGTTTAATCCTAAGAAGTAATCGCTACCATGGTCGGGGGCAGTTACTTCTTCTTTTTGTTTAGAAGACGACAATGGATACAATGAGTGTTATAGTCGCCTGTGCGACTAAACTTATTGCTTCGAATGCCGTCATCCAACCACCCCCTTCCTCATTAGACGATTGTCGCACGGCAGAAAGCAATTGTACGTTCGTGTTGAAAATTATTAAAAGGTTTACGTGAATGCTGTTAAAATGAGAATTCGCTCCTACTTGAATGCGGGGGCTTATTTTCTAATACTGCCGGCAAGATATTCCTTCGTAAATTCAATAATGGTTAATGATGTCCGCATATCCCATGATGTATTTTGTTTTTATACGTAGACATTAAGGGTACAACGGATAATAAAGGAGAAAGGTGTGATACGATGTCTGGTGATCAAGGAACACCGAATGCGCTCATCCATGCGAAATCTCCCTATTTGCTTCAACATGCTTATAACCCTGTTGATTGGCATGAATGGGGGGAAGAAGCATTTGCGAAAGCAAAAGCGGAAAATAAACCGGTTTTTTTGTCCATCGGCTACAGTACCTGCCATTGGTGCCATGTTATGGCCCACGAATCGTTTGAAGACGAGGAAGTAGCGGCGTTGCTTAATCGCGATTATGTTTCCATCAAAGTCGACCGGGAAGAACGGCCGGACGTTGATTCCATTTATATGGATGCTTGCCAGGCGATGAACGGCCACGGAGGTTGGCCGCTCACCGCGTTTTTAACGCCTGACCAAGCCCCGTTCTACGTGGCGACGTACATGCCGAAACAAAGCATGCAACAAATGCCGGGGATGCTCGATGCGTTGCCGCAGCTCGCCGAACAGTATCAAAAGAACCGGGACCGGATTACGGATATTGGCGATCGAGTGAAGCTAGCGCTGGCCGAGGGGATGCAAGCGGATCCGGAAGCGATCGGCGCGCATACCCTCGAAAATCCATACAACCAATTGAAAGAGCAATTCGACCAAACGTATGGTGGGCTGGAAGGGGAGCCTAAATTCCCGATGCCGCAACACATTTTTTATCTTTTCCGATACGCGGCGTGGGCGAATGATTCCAATGCGCTAGAAATGGCAGAAAGGACGCTAAAGCAAATGCGCGACGGTGGCATCTACGATCATATCGGCGGCGGTTTCGCCCGCTATTCCGTTGACCATCGTTGGCTCGTTCCCCACTTTGAGAAAATGCTCTACGACAACGGGTTGCTGGCGATCGCCTACACGGAAGGGTATCAGGTTACCGGCGATGCGTCATACAAACAAACGGCAAAAGAAATTCTTGATTACGTCTCACGCGGGATGCGCGATGAGAACAGCGGGTTTTACTCTGCGGAAGACGCCGATTCGGAAGGGGAAGAAGGGAAATTTTACGTTTGGACGAAGACGGAAATCATGGACGTTCTCGGTGACGAGGACGGTGCATTATTTTGCGATGCATATGGCATGAGCGACATGGGAAATTTTGAAGGGAAGAACATTCCCAATCAAATCGATGCTGATTTGCAAAAAGTGGCCTCGAAGCACGGCGTGTCGACGGAAACCTTGGAGCAACGATTGCAAGCAAGTCGCACCAAACTGTTTCATGCCCGTGAACGACGGGTCCACCCGCATAAAGACGATAAAATTTTAACAAGTTGGAACGGGTTCATGATCGCGGCATACGCAAAAGCGGGAGCGGTATTTGCTGAACCTGACTACATTGACCGTGCGAAAAATGCCTATCGGTTTTTGACGTCGACAATGTTCGAGGAAGGTCGCCTAATGGTTCGCTATCGCGACGGAGAAGTGAAGGAAAAAGGCTTCATCGATGACTACGCTAATCTTTTGTGGGCATGTTTGGAACTGTATGATGCGACGTATGAAGAGGAGTATTTGCAACAGGCCAATCATCTGGCACAAGAAATGAAGCGGCTTTTTCAGGCTGAGAACGGCGGCTTTTATTTCACAGGCACGGACGCAGAACCCCTCCTTACACGCCCGTCATCATGGTCGGACGGAGCTGCGCCTGCCGGTAATTCGGTGGCTGCCGTTCAATTGTTACGCTTGGCGGACATCACGGCTGACCAGTCTTTTTTCAATGACGTGCATGAGCTTTTACAAACAACAAGTTGGCGCTTAGAGCGTTATCCGATCGGGCATCTTCATTTATTGCAGGCGTTGCTCATGCGTGAATGGCGCGGGAAAACACTCGTTATTGTTACCGGTGACGATGGTTTGGAAGATGATCCCGTGATCCGGCATTTAAGAACTTCCTTCACTCCGCACATTCAGCCACTCGTGATCAGGGAAGGCGAGAAGGATGTGCCGGCATTTGCAAAGGATTTTACGGCTATAGATGGAAAAAACACGTATTATCTCTGTGAAAATTTTGCTTGTAAGCGCCCGACAACGAATGGGGAAGCGTTGCTCGAAAGCCTGTGAGAGGCAAGTTTCCAAAACGATGACAATACACCAACAGTCTTGTGTCTCACTTGCGTTACGCCCCAAGCTTGTGAGATGCTAATACTAAGTAAAATTAGCGCAGAGGTGGGAAGATGGATAAACAGGAAAGGTATAAAAGAAAACGCCGCCGGCTACTGATGCGTACGGCGATATTGCTCACACTTACCGCTGGGGTTTTTTATGTGTTTTACACGAATTTTATTCAAGCGGAACCGAGTATGGTTTCCGAAGGGGAACAGGCGCCCAACTTTGCATTAATGGATATGGATGGCGAGCGGGTGGAACTTGCCGACTACGAAGGTGAAGGCGTATTTCTGAATTTCTGGGGAACTTTCTGCCCTCCATGCGAAGATGAAATGCCTTATATGGAAGATCAGTACCAAGCATATGCAGATGAAGATGTGGAAATCTTGGCTGTCAATGTCGGAGAGTCTGAATTAACGATTGATCGCTTTGCTCAGCGTCATCAATTGAATTTTCCGATCCTGATGGATGAAAACCGTAATGTACTTGACCAATACGGCGTCGGAGAACTTCCCGCCACCTATTTGATTGACGAAAATGGCGAAGTCCAACATATCCGAACCGGCGGAATGAGCGAGCAACATGTCGAAGATTTTATGGCTGATATTGATCCGGCTGCTTCATAATAAGAAGCAGTCGCTCTTTTTTGCTTAAGCCGAAGGAGGGTTTTGATGGAAACAACCAATGCCCGTTTATTTACAGCGGTGTGGCAAGGATTTGGTTTTATGGTTCTTGCCGGCCTGTTGTTAACGATCATTTTTCGCTGGGGTGAGGTGCTGCCTTTTTTGGCAGGGCTTTTCGATCCGGAATCCTTTATCCGTGATGGGTTGATCGGCCTTGGCAGTGGTGCGCTCATGGCGCTTGTTGTGACCATCATCATGAAGATAACGAACATTGATTTGCCCAATAATGACCTGACCCGGCTTTTAAAAAAAATTATCCGGGCACGTGGCGGAATTGTTACGATCGCGTTGGGGGCAGGTGTTGCCGAAGAGTTCCTTTTTCGCGGTGTGCTTATGGGTTTGAGTGTTGATGAATGGAATACGGGATTGGTGCTCGTTTTAAATGCGCTCGTTTTCGCCGCCTTGCATGTGCCGCAATATAAGGGGAAAACGCTTATGCACATCGTCGTTTTTGTCATGGGCATATGGCTAGGCGCTTTATTTTTATTGAGTCACACCTTGTGGGCGCCGATTGCCGCTCACGCGCTTTATAACGCTATTCTTGGCTGGCAAATGCGTACCGAGGCCGACTGAAAAAAGGATTGCGCCTTTTGTGCGCAATCCTTTGCTCATAGGTATTCTCTTATATCGAACAGCTCTCCGTTCCTTGCTTTCGGGTCATCGAGCAACCGAAGCATGGCTTTTGCCGTGTCATTCGGGTCAACGAGTGCCCCTTGTTCTTTGTAGGTCCGGAATTTGTCCACGTGTTTAAACGAGTCCTTTGATGTGCCGCGAATCGTCGTTTGCATATCCGTGTCGATAATGCCGGGCGCTACAGAAAGAAAACGAGCGGGATTGACCGCATCTTTTTGCTCGAGGGCGGCGGTTTTTGTATACATATCAAGCCCCGCTTTTCCGGTACAATACGCGCTCCAACCTTCCATCGGACTCCTGCCGGCACCGGAACTGATGTTTAATATGGTTCGGCTGACTGATAAATGCTCACTGTGTTCCAAAAACGCTTTCGATGCAATCATTGGCGCGCTCACATTCACGGCAATGCTTTTTGCGATCTCATGCGGATCATTTTCAGCAGCCGGACCGACGGGAGAGATAAGTCCTGCGTTGTTCACTAATGTAAGAGCCTTGCATGTTTGTTGATCAATTCCGGAAAAAATTGATTGAAACGTTTGGGTGAGCGCGTTGACATCGCTGACATCGACTTGATAACTATGTTGATTTTTTTGCTCGGAAATTTTCGAGCGGGCCAGGGCATGAACCGTCGCTCCGCGATTGAGGAATGCCCGTCTCATCGCATCTCCCAGCCCTTTTGAGGCACCGGTGATAATGACGTGTTCCATTGTTTTTCCTCCTCTTAAAGTAAGCGGTTTTTTAGTTAAGGGTAGACCCCTAACTAAGAATGTATCAAACCATTCACGAAAAATCGAAGAAATCGGGAAACGGAGCGAATGGAACAACACCGCCGGTCGTTAGGGAGCGGCCCATTGCCGACCCGCTATCTCTTTTTTGCTTGTCTTTTTTGGTCCAACGGATGGACGAAAGTGGGACGAAAATTTTTATATGGTTGCGGCATACGTATCAGTAAATCCAAAAGGGCTTTAGCGTTGAAAGGAAGGAAGGGCCACAAATAAGGCGTATTCAATATTTTCGTTTTGGCGAGCGCCAAAAAGATCAAAAGCCCGACGATCAGAAAGCCGTATAATGAGAAGAAGCCGACGGCAAAAACGAGAGCAATTCGAATGAGCGCATTGCATAGCCCCAGTTCATAACTTGGTGTGGAGTAGCCGGCCATAGCACTGACGGCTGCGTACATGACGACTTCATTCGAGAATATCCCTACCTCAACGCCAATTTCACCGATGAGAATGGCAGCAACCAGCCCTAAGGCTGTAGCCAATGCGTCCGGCGTGTGAATCGCGGCCATTCTTAAGACTTGCAGACCAAATTCAGCAATGAGAATTTGCGAAAATATAGGCGTGTTAAAATCCTCTTCGATCCCGAGGAACCCCCACGCATCCGGTCCGAGCATTTCATTGTCGGCGAAAAGAAACCATATCGGCAGAAGAAAGATGGAAACAAAAACAGCTAAGAAACGAACCCACCGCAAAAAAAAGCCGACGAATGGTTCTTGTCGGTATTCTTCTGCATGTTGGAGATGATGGAAGTAGGTTGTAGGCACAATCATCGCGACATTCGAGCCATCAACCAATATGAGCACATGCCCTTCCATAAGGTGGACAGCCGCCGTATCGGGCCGCTCTGTATAACGAACTTGCGGAAATGGTGCCAGGTTCTTTTTAATAAGAAATTCTTCGATGGTTTTTTCGGCCATAGGTAAACCGTCAATATCAATAGCGTTGATTTTCTTTTTTAGCCGTCGCATAAGCTCCGGATCGGCAACGGTCTCAATGTAGCTGATAACAACATCCGTTTTCGAACGGCGACCGATCCGCATGGACTCCATCACTAAAGAAGGATCACGCAGACGGCGGCGAATGAGACCACTGTTGAAAATAAGGGTCTCCACAAATCCGTCTTTTGCTCCGCGGGCCACTCGTTCCATATCGGGTTCTTGCGGTTCTCGCACGGGATATTCCCGCACGTCCATAAGCAAAGCTTCGCTGCATTCTTCCACGATAAACGCAGCTTGGCCGGAAAGGATTTGGGTGATTACTTCATCCAATTCATGTTCCCGTTCTAACTCTGCAATGGGGGTCACTCGTTCTTCCAGACGGGTGAGGGGATCTTTTGCGAGCGCATTTTCGTCAAGCGCAGATAGAGTTTCCATAATTTGAGTAACGACGAAATCGTTGGTGAATGCATCGACCGCATAAAACGACATCTTCTTGCCGCCAAAATGATATTCTTGTTCAATGATGTCAAAATTTTTATCGGCACGTAGTTCTTTTTGTACTAACGAAACATTATGTTCATAGTCGTCGCCAAGTTGTTTTTTTGTCCGCTTGCGCATTCTCTGCCTCCCCCTTTTAGGATTTATCTCGGTGGTAAGCGCCCGTTAACTCCCGCTTCAAACCCGTAAGCGGGAGTTAACGGGCGACTAACACCCCGATTGGTTCAACTAACCATCAGAACAAAGTCATCTCTGATGGAAGTTTCACTTTATTGTCTGCATATGAAGCATTTACATACCTATAAGATTACGGGAAGCTGGTTGACAGTGCCTTTCTCCTTCTGTATAGTCAAAAACGGTGGAAAAGGAAATGAAATGACTCGTTAGGTGAGGCTCCTGTGCGGAGAAATGCTGCTGCCCAAAAATGTCTAAAGACGCCAATGGGTAAACAGAGGTTATCGAGCTAAGGTGATCTTTAATGCAGCTGGCTTTTGTCTATGCCGCACAGTGCTAAAGCTCTACGACGGAGGCGAACGTAATGGAGCAATCGTTGCTTAAGTGTGCCGCCTTTCGAAATAAAGAAGGCGGTTTTTTTCAGTAGCTAAGAAAGTATAAATCAACTTTCTTATCCGCATAAGTGGGGCGAAGGCTTTCGTCATAAAAGATCGGCGAAAAGTCAAGTTGTCTAATGATATTCATTAAAGGAGGTGAGGGGCGTTTGGTTCCCGATTCGAGCAATCATAATGATGCACACATGACAGAACAGGAACAGACCATTCATCAACCGCCCCTTGCCGTGTGACAGCAAGAGGCGGCTTGCAGGAGGGATAACGATGGTAAAATTGAATGATGAAACGCGTGCTGCCTACAACCGGGATTTGTTGGCGTTGCTTCAAGAAGGTGAAGATACCGCTTTTCGCTTGAAGTTTCTTGACCTGCATCCCGTTGACCAAATGGAAGTCGTCCAACAAATGGAAGAAGAGAACCGCAATCGTTTTTACGAGATAATGACGGCTGCGGAACTTGCGGATATATTTGAGGAACTGGATGTTGAAGAGCAAAAGGATATGGTCCATGAATGGAAAAATAAAGACATGAGCGATGTCTTTAACCATATGAATGCGGATGATGTCGCCGATTTTCTCGGGGAACTGAAAGAAAAAGAGCGCGAAGAAATTTTGACCGGCATGGATTTGGAAGAGGCCGAAGATGTCAAAGAGTTGCTCACTTATGAAGAGGAAACGGCCGGCGCGATTATGACGAAAGAGTCCATTCATCTTCATGAAACGGAAAAAGTCGGTGACGTTTTAAACCGGTTGCGCAATGAAGCGCCGGATGCCGAGATGATTTATTATCTGTATGTCGTGGATGGAAGCGAAAAATTAACCGGTGTCGTCTCTTTGCGTGATCTCATGGTCGCTCCTTTGGATGAAAAGGTGGGAAATGTGATGAGTCGCCGCGTCGTTTCCGTGCATGTCAATGATGATCAGGAAGACGTGGCACGCTTAATCCAGAAATATGATTTTCTCGCGGCCCCTGTTGTTTCTATGCACAATCAATTGTTGGGCATTGTTACGGTTGATGATGTGATCGATGTACTTGAAGAAGAAGCAACCGAGGATCTTGCAGAATTTTCGACGACGCGAGGGACGACAGATGTGAATATTTCGGCGTTTACCGCGGCAAAGCGGCGGGCACCATGGATTATTTTGCTTATGTTTTTAGGAATGATCACCGCAGGTATCATCGGCCAGTTTGAAGAGACCTTGGAACAAGTCGTTTTGCTTTCGGCTTTTATCCCAATGTTGATGGGCTCCGCCGGAAATGTGGGGACACAATCCTTGGCGGTCGTTGTCCGCAGCTTGGCCCTTGGCAACTTTGAAAAAAAGGGACTTTTTTGGGCGCTAATCAGGGAATTAGGCACGGGCCTCGTCATCGGCTTCGCGTGTGCATTGACGCTCATCGTTTTGATTCCGTTCCTTTACGACGGGGATCTCTTTTTAGCGTTTATTGTCGGGTTTTCGATCTTTCTCTCTTTGGGCGTCGCGGCAGTGATCGGTTCCGTCGTTCCGTTGATTATTAATCGGCTGAACCTTGATCCGGCCATTGCCTCGGGACCGTTTATTACAACCTTCATTGATGTCGTGTCAATAACGATTTATTTTTCCATGGCCACGATGTTGTTGCAGTTTTTATAAAAAATGTAAAAACCGAAAGCGAAGGAAATCCTCCTTGCTTTCGGTTTTGTTTTTTACTTATTTTCCAACGGTACGATAATTTTAGATGGATAATGTTCGCTTCTTCCTTTTTCACCATTAATTTGTAAGCTATCTGCCTTTCCAAGGGTCTAATTCAGCATCCACCCAATAATCACCATATGCGGAATTCGGTAAAAGGATAAATTGGTCTCCAAATTTGTCAGCTAACTCTTCTACAGTGACAATTTGCTCCTCCGTTGATTCATTAATAAAAACAGAGGAAAGATCATATAGACTATTTCCGATGATTAATGCAACCTCATAATCTTTCTTGATTTTATCTCGGCGTTCTTTTTTTGTCCCCCTCTCTCCTAGCAGCAAAATTTTGTCTTCTGAAACTTGGGGAAGTCCAAGTTTTTGCATATTCGCAATCGTTGGATGTACATCTTTTTCAAGGCGATTGGAAACATAAAAAATTTCAACACCACGGCAATCAGCCTCTTCCAAAAAGCTTTTTGCACCAGGAATAGTATCAGCCGTTGCAGAATCAACCCATTCCTCCCAATTTTTACCCCAATTTGTAAAAGCAAAACCTTCTTGTATACCTTTAGCAACCAGTGGCATATTGTTTAAAACTGTTTCATCCAAATCTAGAATAACAGCTAAAGGTTTCTCCTCCTTATGATGTTTAACATGATGGGTCAATCGCTCCTTTGCAACATTGTAAGCTTGTATCTGCACTGCATACATTTCAGCACTCTTCTGTTGAAAACGTACAGCCATTTCATAGGGTGTTACTGAAAAATTTACTTCTTTTGTTTTTTTTTGTTTAGCCATTTTACATTCTCCTCGCATTAAAATAAATATAGTTGATCAACAAGGATATCTTAGCGCATGCTTTTACTATCCTCCTATCTCTGGTAGGTGTTTTTGACTTTTTATGATATTATCCCTTGTTCCTTCGCTTGAACGCTTGAACCTTCATCGCCTGCTAATTTCGAGAAGCTATTTATACGAATAACTAAGTATGAATATAATGAGGTGTCACTGGAAATTGGATTCCGACTCTATCTCCTTTTTTATAGCGATTCGTACTTACATTGAACTCATCTACCATAACCTCAGTGTTATTCAGGTCAACAAAATAACGAACGTAATTTCCATTATATACTACTCTAATAACTTCTCCCTGAAGAGGGGCATCTAAATCAATGGTAAGGCGCTCTGGACGAATCATAATTGTAATCTCATCACTGTTATCTTCTACATCTATATTTTTCACTGGAAATTTAAATTGTTTTGCATGAAAATAAGTAGTATTTTGATCAGCTTTTATAGACCCTTTTAAAATATTCGCTTGCCCAACAAATTTAGCCACAAATTCATTTTGAGGGTGATTATAAACGATACTTGGTTCATCCAATTGTTGAATTTCACCTTGATTTAAGACAATCACACGATCTGAAATACTTAATGCTTCTTCCTGATCATGGGTAACAAAAACAATTGTTAAATCTAACTCTTCTTTCAATCTACGTATTTCTTCACGCATCATCATACGTAGATTAGCATCAAGATTAGATAATGGCTCATCTAATAAAAGGACCTTTGGTTCGAGAACAAGACAACGGGCGATTGCAACTCGCTGTTGTTGTCCACCACTTAATTCGCTTGGTTTCCTATCTCCATATCCATCTAATTGAACTTGAGTTAAAGCCTTTTTTATACGTTTTTGCCGTTCATTTTTTAGTATTTTATGGGTTTTTAGTCCATACTCTACATTTTGGTGCACTGTCATATGTGGAAACAACGCATAATTTTGAAACACCATTCCAGTTGAGCGCTTGTCAGGGGATAAATGATCTATTTTTTCTTGATCTAAAGTTATGCTACCTGAATCTTGTTCATGAAAACCGCCAATTATTCGGAGTAATGTGGTTTTCCCACAACCACTCGGACCTATAAATGAAACGAGTTCACCACGTTCAATATTTATTGATATATCATTTACCGCTTTTACCTTCCCAAAATATTTATATAGGTTTTCCAACTTGATGAAGTCTTCTTTTTGTGTCAAAAAATTTTCCTCCTTTTCGTCATTTAAAGCATATAGTTTATTATTTAGACGATGAACCATCTTTTGGGTGAGCATCACGTCAGAAGCTGATAAACAGGAAGAAATGATACGTTAACAGGCTAAATTTTGAAACCTGTTCTTTTTTCAATCAATTTCAAGATTCCCATACACGCTATAACAATTACAATTAAAACAAATGACATCGCAGACGCCATACCAATGCGGGCAGATGAGGCAAGATCTAATATATAAACAGCTGCAAGGTTAGTACCTGGTGCAATTATGAATATAACTGAACTGATAGAAACCATCGCTGTCATAAATGTATAGACAAAGCCAGAAATAAATGCCGGGCTTAATAAAGGCATGACGATTTTCAAGAATGTACGGTAAGGACCGCCACCTAAATCATTTGAAGCCTCTTCCATCGATGAATCGATTTGATGCATTTTACTGACACCCGCTTCGAGGCCGACACCAATTTTCCGGAATGTCATATTGAGTACAAGCAATAGAACTGTACCTGTTAAGAACAACGGGGGACCGTTAAATATCAAGACATATCCAATCCCCATAACTGTTCCGGGAACTGCCAATCCAAATAAAGTTAAAAATTCCAATGCTTTTTTACCGGGTATTGGTTTTCTGGCAAGTAAAAATCCTTGTAACATCCCGAGACCTGACGCTAAAAGAGCTGCTAGTAAGGAAACTATAATACTTAGATTTAATGTATCCCAACCTGTTTGACCTGAAAAATGATCAAGTGTAAATGAGTTATCGACACCAATAATATTAACAAATGCCCCAAGTACAACCATCACGAACATTAGTAAAATAAAAGATACAAATAGTGTGCTAATAAAAGATGATACAAATTTCACCGGTTTCGTTAAAGGTATATTGTTGCCACCTGATTCCCCGCTGATGGTTTCAAGATTAGCATCTTTAAAAAAGTATGTTTGAAATAGAAAAACGATAAAACTCGGTATAATTAAAAACACACCTAAAACAGCTGCTAATTCCATATTATTTTGACCAACTACGGTTAAATAAGCTTCAGATGCCAGAAATGGGACAGATTCTCCAATTATTAAGGGGTTGGAAAAATCCGATAATCCCATTACAAATACTAATAAAGCAGCTTTAATAATACCTGACTTCGCTAAAGGTAATACGACTTTTCTTAATGTTCTCCACTGTCCCGCACCAAGATCACTAGACGCTTGCTCTAAACTTGGACTCATATTTCGCATGGTACTTTCTATTAACATGAAGCCCACTGGAAAATAGGCAAGTATTTGTGCGATAACAACTCCCCAATAACCGTAAATACTGAATTCCCAACCGAACCAGTTATTCAAGAATTGAGTAATAACGCCATTACTGCCAAATAGAATAATTAATGCCAATGAAAAAATAAATGGCGGAGCTACTAGCGGTAATAGAGCAGCACCTCGATAACTCTTTGCCAAAAAGCTATGAGAGCGAGTGACATAAAGAGAAAATACAGTGCTTAAAAAAATCACTACTATAGTGGTAATAAATGCGGCACTGACACTATTCCATAAAGAATTTAAATAGAGTGACGTTGAAAAGAATTGCTCATAATAATCCAACGTCAATGTTCCTGCTCCGATTCCAAAGCTTCTTAATAGAACCGCAAAAACAGGTGCGACAATGAAAAATAAAATAGCCAGAGCAAGAATCAGGGATAATATAGCAAATCCTGGTTCGGACCAGAATTTTTTCCAATTAGACCAAAAAGAATTGTTTTTTTGTTGAATACTCGTAACTTCTGTACTCAATTATAAACCTCCCTCTTTCTCAAAAGTGTCAGAAGGTAATATCTGAAATATAGATATTACCTTCATTCACCTTTTATCTATTATGAAATCTATCTTCCCATTCACTCGTTACGCGCTCTCTGTTCTCGGTTGCCCATACTGCATCATAATCGATAAAACTTTCCTCCAATTCTTTACTGTCCGTAATACCTGGCTTGGTAACCATGGATCGCAGTTCAGCATTCTTCTCCATAAATTCATCTGTAGCCATATAGTCAACTACTTTTTGAGCATCTTCTAATTTATCTGTTCCTTCATAAATCCATGTTGTATCCAAATTGTAGCCTACTCCTTCTTCCGGAATAATACTTTCAACTGGATAGCCTTGTTCGATAAAATCAGAGATCGGTTGGTCCCAATCAATTCCAATCGCATATTCTCCTTGAGAAACCCTTAATGATGCATCAGAACCAGATTGTGAGTAATCCACAACATTCTCATCAAGTTCTTCTAAATATTCCCATCCTTCTTCTTCACCAAACAGCTGTAAAATAGAGGACACGAACAAGTAGGCAGTTCCTGTGCTGGCAGGACTTGGTGCAATAATTTCATCTTCATATTGCGGATCTAACAGATCTTCCCAAGACTCTGGAACATCCAACCCTTTTTCTTCTAATAAATCCTTATTAACAATAATCTCGTTGTACCAGAAAGAAGTGCCAAACCATTTTCCATC
Organism: Salicibibacter cibi; assembly: GCF_016495865.1. Taxonomy (NCBI): domain Bacteria; kingdom Bacillati; phylum Bacillota; class Bacilli; order Caryophanales; family Bacillaceae; genus Salicibibacter; species Salicibibacter cibi. Next base: position 2,794,798 of record NZ_CP054706.1, on the reverse strand, counting down.
TTCATCCTTATATTGTTCGGGAATGTCTTCCCAACTTTCGGATAGATATGGTTCAACGAAATCTTCTTTCTCAGCCATAAGTGCATAACTTTCCATCATACCAATTTGCATATCAGCACCAAAGTGTGGAGCTTCTGACTCTGCTCGACTCCAAGATTCACCTGTGGACATATTCAGAAATTCCATCTCTACTCCAGTTGCGTCTTCAATATCAGTTGCAATTTCATCCATTTCTTCTGTTGTATTTGTTGTATAAACTTGCAAAGGTTCTTCACCTGAACCACAAGCAGTTATTACAGTTAAAAGGAATGTAACTATAAATACATAGGAAATACACTTTTTCAAAATAATTCTCCTCTCGTTATAAAGTTATTTAAAGGAAGCTGTAAAGAGTGCTATAAGCAATTTTTAGTTAAAATAATCCTTGCTTAATCATTAAAATTTCTTCTTTTCATATTTGTTTACTTTTCTCAATCAATTAAGTGATAAATAATTTTTGGGTTATCGACCTGTTCAATTATCCACTGTCCTAATTCTTTATGGGGCAATGACATGTTGTTATTGCAACGAGCGAAATTTCATCGAATGCCTCCGTTCCTGTTGGATAGCTGTCTGTTTAAACTGTTTTTAAGTATAGTTAATTTACTCGAAAAAATAAAAAGGCGGGAGGAGTGTTTTTATCGTGAAATTTATGCAATTTATACTTTATAAGTTTTCGCGAATATATATATCGTACAATTTCAGGTTTTTTCTCTTTATATATACCAAGTTTGAATTTTTATTTTTGATGAAAACCATGCTAAAGTGTCTTGTAGTACTGAAAAAGAGGGGAGTTTGCTGTGCAAGGTCGACTATCAAATGAAGAGATATTGGAGGAAGTTAAACAGGCAGAACAAATGATTGCGGACCGAATCGCAGACAATATGGATACATTTGGAGTGTCTTCGACTGTTGGACGCTTACTTGGAATTATCTATATGAACCGCGACGCCATGACACTCGACGAACTGGCAGACCGTACCGGGATGAGCAAGACACGAATGAGCCAAGTGATGCGGCAGATGATGGCGCTCAATATTGCGGAGAAGGAATTTATAAAAGGAAGCCGGAAAGAGCATTATGCGGTAGAAAATGACTATGCACGAACATTCATTTCACTTTTTACAACGAATTGGAAAGAGGTTGTCAGCAAAAACATGGCTCTGGAAAGACGCTTGCGTGACCGGATTACGAAGCTTGAGAATTCCTCGGAAGCGGAACCGAGCAAGGAAGCAGAGGAGAGAATCTTAGCGTTAAAGCAAGAACTTGATGATTGGTCCGCTTACTACAACTGGATTCAACGATTGGTTGATTTTTTTGAGAGTGGTGAAATTTTTGAGGCTGTGCCAGTGCATGAGACCGACTCTACCAATAAAAATCAACAAGGAGGTACTTTGAATGACTGAAAAAACGATCATTACATCTGCAGTGACAGGAGCGGGGGACACAACAGAGAAAAGTCCTCATGTTCCTGTCACGCCAAAGGAAATCGCGGAAGCTGCGATCGAATCTGCAAAAGCAGGGGCGGCGATCGCCCATATTCATGTGCGTGATCCGGAAACAGGGAGTTTGAGTCATGATCCGGAACTGTTTCGGGAGGTTGTAGAGCGTATACGCGAATCGGATACGGATGTGATCATTAATATCACCGCAGGTGGCGGTGGAGATTTCGTTCCTGATCTTGAAAATCCCACCCAAGGAGGGCAGGGGACGGATATCCAGACGCCAAAAGAACGTCACGAACCTGTAGGAGCATTGCTTCCGGAAATTTGTACATTGGATTGCGGAAGTTTGAATTTCGGTGATCAAGTCTATCTTGGACCGGCTGGGTGGTTGCGTGAACATGCGGTGATGATCCGGGAAAGTGGTGTGAAGCCAGAATTGGAGATATTTGACACGGGACAGATCCGTATGGCCAACCAACTCATTCAAGAAGGATTAATCGATGGGGACGCCATGTACCAATTCTGCCTAGGAATTCCTTGGGGTGCAGCGGCAGATGCAGAGACGATTAATTATTTGCGTAATCGTATCGTCGAAGGAGCAAGTTGGTCTGCTTTCGGCATCGGGCGTTTGCAATTGCCGATGGTTGCTCAGTCCGCCCTCCTCGGTGGAAATGTGCGCGTGGGTTTGGAAGATAACCTGTATCTCGAAAAAGGTGTGCTGGGGACCAACGCCCAATTGGTGGATAAGGCTGTTGATGTTCTTCAGAGTTTAAGCATAGAGCCCATGACTCCGGGCGAAGCACGGGACGCCTTGAATCTTCGGACGTTTGAAAAATAGAGAGGTGCTTTATGAAACAAAAAACAATGGCTGTCGTGGGGACAGGCGTAATCGGGAACGGGTGGATTGCTCGTTTTATCGCCAACGGGCACAAAGTTCTTGCTTTTGATCCAGCGGCCGGGGCAGAAGAGAAAACACGGGAGTTACTGGATGAAGTCTGGCCAACGCTTATCGCTCACGGGGTTGCCGATCAAGCTTCCATTGAGAATGTGACCTTCACTAAAACATTGGAAGAAGCGGTTCAACACGCGGATCTCATCCAGGAAAATGTACCGGAACGGGAAGACGTAAAGAAAAAAGTGCTGGCACAGATTGATGCGGCAGCACCTGCTTCGGCTATTATCGCATCAAGTACGTCAGGATATAAGCCTTCTGTCCTGCAAAAAACTTGTGCGCATCATCCGGAAAGAGTGATTGTCGCGCACCCTTTTAATCCTGTTTATTTAATTCCGCTCGTAGAGCTGGCAGGAGGAGAGGAGACGGAGCGCTTGATTTTAGAAAAGGCATATGGGTTTTACGATGAATTAAATATGAAACCGCTCGTCATGTCTGGGGAAATTGACGGTCATATCGGTGATCGATTAATGGAAGCCCTTTGGCGGGAAAGTCTTCATATCGTCAATGACGGTGTAGCAACGACAGAAGAAGTGGATAAAGCGATTGTTTATGGTCCGGGTCTTCGCTGGGCGCTTATGGGCCCGTTTTTGACGCTTCATCTCGCCGGCGGGGAAAAAGGAATGGCGCACATGTTGGAACAGTTCGGTCCCGCGCTCAAACTCCCGTGGACCCGGCTTGTGGCTCCTGAGTTAACGGAAGAACTAAGTCGGAAAGTGATTGAAGGTACGAGTGATCAAAGCGATGGCAAAAGTGTGCAAGAAATGGAACAGCGACGTGATCGTTTTCTCATTAAACTGATGCAATTGTTGGAAGAAGAAGGGTTCTGGCCTTCGGAAAGGATGACGCCCCATGACAGCTAAAGAGGTCTGGCACGGTGAAGTTCGCTCTGATTGGGTTGATTACAACGGTCATATGAATGATGCAGCCTATGCGCAGGTATTTAGTACAGCTTTGGATGCCCTTATGGAATACATTGGCCTAGATGAAAAAGGCAGGTTCGAAGAAGCCTATACGATTTTCACGTTGGAGACGCAACTCAAGTATTTAGCAGAGGCATACGAAGGTCAAAAGCTGAGTGTCTTTGTGCAGCTACTCGATGTAGATGCCAAACGCATGCATCTCTGGTTTGTCATGAAAAATGATCAAGACGATACGATCGCCACGAGTGAACAAATGACCATGGGAATGGAGCATGAATTAGGCCGACCCGCCCCTTTTCCAAAAAAAGTAAACGAAGCGGTTGGCAAGTTACCTCTTCTTGAAAGAGATGATTGGCCCGACGCGGCTAATCAACCTATGGGTATTAGAAGGAAGCAATAATGATCGTTTACAAGGGCTCGGTGTAGAAACATCGGGTTTTTTCTGTGTTTGTTCATTGACTTTTCCGGCAAATACGCTAAAATTGAAGGAATTTATTTTTATTTGAAAGAGTGATGATTACAATGAAATATGCCTTTGCCCAACGCGTTCGTCACTTGCAGTCATCTGCCGTGCGTGACATTTTAAAAGTTGTTAATCAAGGAGATGTGATCTCATTTGCCGGCGGCTTGCCCGATGATGACCTTTTTCCGGTGGAAGCGATCGAGGATGCGTTTTCGCGTGCGTTGGCGAAGGGGAAAAAAGCCATGCAATATGGGGAAACCGAAGGTTACTTTCCCTTGCGTGAAGTTATCATCGAACGGATGGAAAAGAAAGAGATCACCAGTTTTACACCGGAGCATGTGTTATTGACAACCGGTTCGCAGCAAGCGATTGATTTATTTTCACGCGTGATGATTGGTCCCGGGGATGTAATTTTCACGGAAGAACCGACGTACTTGGCAGCATTGCAAGTCTTTCAATCTTATGAAGCAAAAATCGTGCCGGTGCGTTGTGATGAAAACGGAATGGACATGGATGATTTACAGGAAAAAGTGAAAGCATTTAAGCCGAAGGTCGTATATGTTGTCCCGACGTTTTCGAATCCTGCTGGGCGGATTTGGTCGCTGGAACGGCGCAAACAGCTCGTTCGTGTAGCCCATAATCACAATATCCTAATTTTTGAAGACGATCCGTATGGAGATATTCAGTTTACGCACGGGGGCTATACACCGATGGCGGCGCTCGATAATGGTACGCATGTTGTCTATACAAGCACCTTTTCAAAGACGGCCGTTCCCGCTTTGCGTACGGGGTGGATTGTCGGGCCGTACCAGGTGATCCGCGTGATGTCCCAGGCAAAACAGGCGAATGACCTGCATTCAAATTCACTGGCTCATCAAGCATTATATGAACTGTGCCAGCATTTTGACCTGGACAGCCATATTCAGGACATAAGCCGATTGTACGCCCATCGCAAGGATGTGATGGTTCATGCATTGCGGCGCTCCGAAAGTTGCACGCTGGACTTCGTTGAACCGGAAGGTGGCATGTTTCTTTGGCTGGAAGTCGATCCTCGCATAAACACGGAAGCGCTCTTGAATGAAGCCGTTAAGCGGGGGATTGCCTATGTGCCCGGGGTTCCTTTTTACGTGGAGACGCCGCGCTATAATACGCTGCGTTTGAATTTCACCCATGCCACCGATGACCAAATAGATTTTGGGATGAAAAAATTGACCGAACTCTTTACGGAAGTGGAGGAACAGGCATTAAAAAGCGTATAATCAGGCTGCCCGCGGAGAATGGACAAAATAACCCTAATAATCATTGCGCTTTCCTAATATACTTGTAGCATTCGGGGGCAAGGGGAGGGAGTTCGTTGTCATGATTCTTATATAAAAAGAGCTACAAAACACGAAATAGGGACTGCTGAATAACGGAAAAAGACTGGCACATAAGCATTTTCCGTTGCTGTTGTCAAAACTGGATGCAAGGAAATCCATCCTATAAGCAAAAAACCCTTGCACTTCTGGCAACGCACGGAGGGACGGTGCTGCAATGGCGAGACTCCAGCGGAAAAACGGACGTTTCAAGCCCCCGCAGCGCCTTTAGCGAGGAGGCTTGCCCGTTCGTCCGCGGAAAGCGAAGCCATGGAAGCGGCATCCCGGTTTCAGCTGATAGCTGCAAGTTGTTCAGCATTCCCTAAATAACTTATACCATTCTTGCCGATATAACAAATGAGGTGAGGATTTTGAGTTATGATTGGCAAGGAAACGAGCGAGTAAAGCAAAGAAGTTGTTAAAGGGGACTGGTTCGTTAGTATCAATTGTGAAGTCGCTGACACTAACGATTATTCAGTATCACATCTTGAGCCTATTGGGATTGATCTAAGGATAAAAACATTGGCGACGATAAGCAACGCGAAAACGTACAAGAATATCAATAAAAGTGATAAGATGCGCAAGATCGAGAAATGATGTCGTCGGTTGCAACGTATTGTTTCTCGAAAATATGAAACGAATAAGGAGGGGGACCGTTACCGAAAAACACGCAACATTATAAAAACCGAAAAAGAGATCATAAAGCTACGAACACGTTTAAATAACATTCGGAAAGATTACATTCACAAAATGACGAGTGAGATCGCGAGAACCAAACCATCTCACATCGTGATTGAGGATTTAAATGTCAAAGGAATGTTAAAGAAGAAGGAAACCACCGATCCTGCAATGACTAACGTTACGTTGAAAAAGATAACGCTAATAAGTAGGGTGAGTTACATCCGAATTTACGCCCTCAGAGTGTTATATCAAATGGGAGTAGTATTCTTCATACAAAATCGGACACGTTGAACAGGGAAGAAAACAGAGAATCTCTTTTTTCAGAGGCTCTTCACCAAAATCTATGGCTGACAAACTAGGGGCAATTATGGTTGGTAGTGACCGCTACGGAAAAACCCTACGCTTTCCGTGGGCCCCGAGCTCAGCCTCCTCGGAAAAAAAGACGTTCGCTTTTTTCCTGCGGGGTCTTCGCCCTGCGCTTTCCCACAGGAGTCTACGTGTTTTTCCTTCGCTCGCTAGTGGTATTACCATATTTAATCACGAATACCAACCATTGATTTTAGTGTTGACTCTTTACAGATTTTTATAAGTTTTTCGTAACGGAGACGCAAATGTTATGGACGATCATTGCCGTGTTGATTGTGCTTTGGCTGCTCGGGTTTATCGGCGGGACAGGCGGGCTTATTCACCTTCTGCTTGTGATTGCGCTTATCGTTCTCGTTTTCCAAATGATCACAGGGCGGCGTTAAAAAAGGTGACCTTCGGCGTCTGCAACATTTCTTGCAGGCGCGTTTTCACCAAGGAGGGAGATTTGTATGTGGTGGTGGGCGTATACCCACGACGGACCGGGGTTTACCATGTTCGGGCCGGCGCATATGGGAGTGATCGTTTCATTACTTCTCGCGTGCGTGTTAATTGTGTTGGCAAGAAACTGGTTCCAAGGGTCAATTAGAAAGCAAAATCTCTTTCGCTTTGGCTGCGTTGCGATTTTCATTGCCGGGGAAGTGCTTTTGCAGATCTGGTACATAGATGCAAGTGCTTGGGATCCGTCATTCGCGTTGCCGTTGCATTTAAGCAGCATCGCATGGATCGCGGCGATTTTCATGTTGTTGACTCGCAACCAAACGTGGTTTGAAATCACGTTTTTCGTAGGCGCCGGCAGTGCATTTTTAACCATTGTGACGCCGGATGTCGGCAACTATGGCTTTCCTCATTTTCGCTTTTTTCATTTTTTTATTACCCATGCCCTTGTAATCGTAGTTGTTGTCTATATGATGGCGGTGGAAAACATGCAGCTTCGTTTTCGGTCGGTTTTCCGCGTATGGTTGTATTTAAACGGTTATGCGGCGTGCATGTTCATCTTTAATCTGTGGGTGGACGGGAATTACATGTATTTAATGGAAAAACCGCCGGGTCCTTCCCCATTTGATTGGTTTGGCCCTTGGCCGTATTATATTTTCGCATTGCAAGTAGTGGCGCTTTTTGTATTTATCGGGATGTACGGTTTTTATTGGTGGTTTTTCCGTAAATTCCCTTCTTCCGTAAACAAACGATCACCTTGAAGATAACGGGTCATACACCGTCCCGTTTGTCTTTTTAAATGGGCATTTACATAGCGGTTCTGACCTTCGTAACGGTTGCATAGATAACCGTAAGTGGAAAATGTCTCATCGACATCGATAGATAGACGCGGATGCTTCGTTGTTTTTGCACGCGTTTGAGTTGCTGAAGGTCGTTCTGAAGAGAAGCGAGCGCTGTTTGAACGATGGCCATGTAGGGAGTTTTTGATGTGCATGTTTTGTTGCAGGGTGCCCTTGGTCTTTTTCGAATGTTTTTTCACCAACGGCAAAATCAGGGCGTAATGGATGAAGGTGAGGTCGGTTTTACGTACGAACATGTTTTTTCGGAAAATGCAACGTCAGTATATCGAATAAACATTCGTACATTCAAGAGGGAACTTTTGCAAAATGTTTTAGGAAAGGGTTTAAATGTGCAGCCAGGCGGGTATTGAACTAAAAATAAGTGAAATGTATTGGCCGCGGTCGAATTATACCTGTATGAGGAAATCAGGGGGGATAGTAATGGCAGCGTCAACATATGAACATGAACTGTTTGAAAAGTTGAAAATGATTCGAAAAGGATATCGGGCGCCCAGGCAAGTGGTGCAATCGCTTTATGCCCGTATGATGTTGGAATATTCCGTTTATACGTTTACTAAAGAACGTTATAAACGGTTAATTGATGAAGCGCTGGATGCGAAAGATGAGGAACGTTTCCGCGCGCTAAGTAACGAATATAGCGAATGGTGTGCCCGTTACCAATCCGGGTGTACGATTTCCGAGCATGGTTACGAGATGGAATGTAACTTTGAAGACAAAACCGACATCGACAGCTGAGGCTGTCGATGTTTTACTTAAACTTTCGAGATAAAGCCAAGTTTTCTAATAAAAAGGAACCTGTTGATATTCGAAACAGGAGAGGTTCTTTTTTCTTTTGCTTTTCTTTTGGCTCTTCACCAAAATCTATGGCTGACAAACTAGGGGCAATTATGATTGGTAGTGACCGCTACGGAAAAACACGACGCTTTCCGTGGGCCCCGAGCTCAGCCTCCTCGGAAAAAAAGAAGTTCGCTTTTTTCCTGCGGGGTCTTCGCCCTGCGCTTTCCCACAGGAGTCTGCGTGTTTTTCCTTCGCTCGCTAGTGGTGTCACCATATTTAATCACGAATATCAACCATTGATTTTAGTGTTGACCCTTTCTTTTAGCTGCCTTTATACTATTCTTTATAGCTGACATCATTAGTTGAGGCATTATTCTTGAATTGAACGTGTTAATGCCGGATGGCTTGTATTTTACTTTGTTCATAAAGAGGTGTGTCTGATGAAATTCGCTTGGATTGCTTGGTGGATCGTAAATGCTTTTTGGTTAACCTTATTTGCAGTAGGATCGTTTTTTTTAGCACAAAGAGACGTAGATGCGACTGGTGCAGTTCAAACGCCTGGAATCATTATGTTAAGCATTTTGACTTTGGCAATGGCTTTTGTCATCCCTTTGCTCATTCAACTTGGTTGGTTAGTTGCAATGTTAGTTGTAAAAAACAAAAAAAATAAAGAAATGACGGTTCAGGAATAGGGGATGGGACGGAATGTAAAAGTGAAAATCAATGTGTACAAATGGCATAATTAACATAGAAAGCTTATAAGTGCATGCTATAATAGCGACCGCCCATGCTACTACATGGAACGGTCGCAATAGACTGATCCCCCGACAAGAGGGGGGTAGCGCAGACAATAAATCCTTTACGCCCCTGCTAAAGTGCAGTGCACGACATGTCCATCGGCATACATAGCCTTTCCGGGAACTTTCCCTATAATTAAGGACTGCTGAATAACGGAAAAAGACTGACACATAAGCATTTTCCGTTGCTGTTGTCAAAGCTGGATGCAAGGAAATCCATCCTATAAGCAAAAAAACCCTTGCACTTCTGGCAATGTACGGAGGGACGGTGCTGCAATGGCGAGACTCCAGCGGAAAAACGGACGCGTCAAGCCCCCGCAGCGCCGGTTTTGCGCGAGGAGGCTTGACCGTTCGTCCGCGGAAAGCGAAGCCATGGAAGCGGCATCCCGGCTTCAACTAATATATGTAAGTTGTTCAGCAATCCCTAATTAACATGCTCAATATCTTGGTTTCCCCATTCCTGGGCACCCTCGCATCCCCTTTTAAGCCTAACCGGTTGGCGAGCGCTGTCGAATCAGGTATACTTGAACTATGAAAAAGCGTTCAGGAGGAAGCCCTTTGATATTATCAGATACCACGATTAAAGCGATGTTGGCGCGTGATGAACTTTTGATTGAGCCTGTCACCGATGTGCAAATCCAACCCGCGTCCGTTGATATCCGACTCGGAAGCCATTATTTAAAGATTGATGAAAATGCGATCGAATCAATTGCGCTCGACACCCCGGCGCAATATGTCGAATTTGAAGCGGAGGAGGTCATTATCCCCCCGAATTCTTTTCTGCTCGCGACGACCAATGAGTACATAAAACTGCCGGAAAATCTAACCGCATTTGTGGAAGGCCGTAGCTCGATCGGCCGCATGGGATTGTTTATCCAAAACGCCGGCTGGGTTGATCCCGGCTTTGAAGGCGAGATCACTCTGGAACTCTTTAACGCCAACCGTTTACCGATTCGTTTAATCTCCGGCCGTAGAATTGCCCAACTCGTTTTTGCCCGTATGGACCAACAAGCAACCGCCCCTTACAATGGAAAATATCAAAAACAACGCTACGCAGTGGGAAGCCGCATTTATGATGATATTGATTAAGCTGTTCCCGCATTGGGAATGGCTTTTTGGAGTTGATAATGGATGTACGACGTTAAAATAGAAAACGGCCAGCTCGTAACAAGTCGAGAGATATATTCGGGAACGGTTCTTATCCAAGATGGGAAAATTGCCGCGGTGAAAGCTCCGGGGGCAAAGGATGAAGCCCGCGAGGTCATTGACGCTGCCGGGAAACACGTCCTTCCGGGACTAATTGATACACATGTCCATTCCCGTGACCCTGGCCCGACACATAAAGAAGATTTTTCTACCTCTACGCGTGCGGCCGCTGCCGGCGGAATCACGACGGTCTTTGAGATGCCGAATACGACACCGCCGGTGCGAGATGAGATTTCTTTTGACGGACAGGTAGACAATTTACAAAATAAAGCAGCGGTCAATTTCGGCCTTTGGGGTATTTGCCTCGGTCCTTTGAACAGAGCCGATTTTATGGACATGCATCGCAGAGGGGTCATCGGTTTTAAGTATTTCTGGGGATACGGCATCCACCGGGAGACCTTTCAACTGCTTTACAATGTCAGTGAGGCAGACGACCAAGTCATCCAGCCTTACGATGACGGTGAAGTGTACGCGATGATGAAAGAAGTAGCCAAAACCGGACAATTATTCGCGGTTCATGCGGAAAATCACGAACTGATTCGCCGACTCGGCGAGGAGAAAGACCCGGAAGATGAGTCATATCAAGCATTGTTGGCTTCAAGGCCGGGGCTTGCCGAACAACTTACCGTGGAAACGGGTATTACGCTTGCTAAAGCGGCCGATGTTCATTTTCATGTTTTGCATGTATCTGCGGCGGAAAGTGTAGCGGCCGTACGGCGCGCACAAGCGGCAGGGCAACGTGTGAGCGTGGAAACGTGCCCCCACTATTTATTTTTGAGTGACGAAGATTTCGAGACGGTTGGCAAGGACATGAAAATTTTCCCACTTGTTAAAACTGCTGCAGACCAAAAAGCAATTTGGGAAGGCGTCAATGACGGAACGATCACCGTTGTTTGTTCCGATCATGCGCCGCATACCGAAGAAGAAAAATACGAGGGAAAATTAAGCGAGATTCCCGCGGGCATGTGTGGGGTCGAGACGATTGTGCCGCTCATGCTTAACGCGGTCAGTGAAGGGAAACTGACGCTCAACCGTCTTGTGGCACTGCTGGCGGAAAATCCTGCGCACCTGTACGGGATTGCCGATCAAAAAGGAACGTTTACTCCCGGAAGCGACGGCGATATTACGATCGTAGATATGGAAAAGATGGGGACTATCCGTAAAGAAGCGCTGCATAGCAAAAGTAAAATCAGTGCTTACGATGGACGTTCGGTGAAAGGTTGGCCCGTTCGCACCATTGTTGGAGGAATAACCATCATGCAAGACGGGGAAATTGTGCATGATCAGAAAGAAGGAAAACTTGTGACACCTGGAGGGAGACATCATGGATCATAAAAATACACGCGATCTTATTCAAGCGCACCAATCTATACGTAAGTTTAAAGATACGGAGGTTTCTGAAAACATTGTGACGAATTTGGTGGAATCTGCTCGCTGGGCGCCAACGTCCCACCATGTGCAAGCGTACACGATCATCCGCGTTCGGGACCGAGAAAAAAGAAATGCCATTTCGGAAGTGGCCGCCAATCAAAAGTACGTGCGCGAGAGTCCGTTATTTCTCGTATTTGTAGCGGATTGGCATAAGCATGTCATCACTAGCGAAAAAATGAATGCCGATTATCAGTTGGAAGAAACGGAAAATGTACTCGTCGGCGCGGTCGATGTGGCGCTAGCTGCCGAGAATGTTTTGCTTACGGCCCGTTCCTACGGCTTGGGCGGCGTAATGATCGGCGGTGTCCGTAACGATTTGCACCGTGTGGCGGATGTGCTTGAACTTCCGAAGCATACGTTTCCGGTGATGGGACTTTGCCTCGGCTATCCGGATCAAGATCCCGGGCAAAAGCCGCGTTTTCCGAAGCCGATGATTTTACACGAAGATCGTTATGAGGCGGATCGTTATCACGAAGGGCTGGACGAATACGAACGCGTGACAAGCGAATACTATGACAAACGGACGAATGGAAAGAAAACCGATGGTTGGGGGGCAAACATGGTCAATTATCTTGGCAATCCCCGACGCCAGCATGTGACCACATTTTTAAAAGATCAAGGCTTTACGTTGAAATAACAGGTTTAACATTGGGCAGGAAGTGGAAGATATAAACAACACCCCCTGTTTTTATTGTGAAGATAAGGGCACGCCCAGCGGTTGTCCTTATCTTTTTTTGGCATACCAGAAAGTATAAATCAACTTTCTTATATGTTTTCGCCATAAAAGCTTGGCGAAAAGCCAAGTTTTCTATATAGCACTGAATATCGTTCAAATTCGGCATGATCAGTTGTTACTAAAGCTTCATGGAGCCTGAAACCGAGTAGCTCAACTGATTACGGACGTCATGAATGATCCCTTTCATACAAACAGAAAAAAAGAGTGTAGCATTGCGAAATGTCTACACTCGGCCTAAAATGTTATTCATTTTTTGGTTGCGTTTTTGATTTAAAAAATACATAAATGCTGCCAGACCGTAAAAGCCGCTCAGCCCTTTTTGATGCGAGGTTTCTGTCGCTTCTTGTGATTGACTTTTCATCGATTCGGTTATATCCACGAGCGAGGATGACAACTTGCGGGAAGCTTCGCCTGCATCACCGATCATGTCAAAGAAAGGGTTCAAATTGGCCACTTTTTCATTGACATCCAAAATCGTTTCATTTGTATTGTGGAGAACTGTTCCCGTCTCTCTCGTAATTTCATCCAACTGATCGGGAAGTTTTCCGATTGTGACTTCTGTTTTGGAAAGCACATTTGCCAAGTTTCCGAGGGTTTTTGCCAAGAAAACGACGAGAACCGCAAATGCGATCGCGAAAATTAAAGCTGCAATTCCAAGTAAATCCATTTTTTCATCGCTCCTTCAGGTTAAGGGGTTTCACTTTGATTATCTACGATATCCAAAAATTTAGCAAGATAATCACCAATTAATGGAAAAAGACGGTGTGCGCGAGGATAAATCCGGGAGGAAGGGCCAACAAGGCAGCCGTGCCGAGAGCGCCAGCCCTTCGCCGTGCGATTTCCGCGATTCTTTTAGGCAACTTGCGGTTTGTGTGCCACACGTGCCTATTCTCGTTTAAATGTGACCACTTTTTAATAAATTGTCGGAAGCGTTAGCGGCAGCAATGTCTTTTTCCGTGAGTGCTCCTTGGTCCACGGTCGTCCATTGCACGGTGACATTTGTATGGTCAATGGTCACATGAGGATGATGCTGAACGCCTTCCGCATAGACCGCAATTTTATTCACAAAAGAAATTCCTTCAAAATAACTGTCAAAGGAAAAACGTTTCTGTATTTTCTCTCCTTCCAATGACCAACCTGTCAATTCTTGGGCTTTTGCTTTTACGTCGTTCATAATCGTTCACCTCCATTTAATTTCCTTATTATCTATTCCTGTTTCGGGTAGGACTCAAACCCTTCTTTGTCCAATTTTGCCGGAAAAGAAAAAATCAATTGCGTCTTCTCTCTGTCCCTTTGACAATATATGCATGTTCCATTTGGTATTTTGAATGTGAAAACACCTGCTGAAGACGATGGAACGATGGTAAACATTGACGGTCGATACGTTTTTATTTAAAATTTAGAAGGATAGGCATACATAAGTGCAACGAAGGCTTTCGCCATAAAAGCTTGGCGAAAAGCCGAGTTTTCTAATAAAGGAGACACTCCAGCATGATTAATAAGGTTTTAATCGCCAATCGCGGTGAAATTGCCGTTCGCATCATCCGGTCCTGCCGTGAACTGAACATCGAAACGGTCGCTGTTTATTCAGAAGCGGATCAGGAATCTTTGCATGTGCTTATCGCTGATGAAGCCTATTGCATCGGTCCGAATGCCGCGGCAGAAAGTTATTTGAACAAAACAAATCTGATCGCAGCCGCGACGAAAACGGGCGTAGATGCGATTCATCCCGGCTATGGTTTTTTAGCGGAGAATGCAGCATTCGCTGACATTTGTGCGGATCATGGCCTTACATTTATTGGGCCGTCTGCGGAAGCGATTAATAAAATGGGTGCCAAGTCACAAGCGCGCGAAACGATGCACGAGGCAGGGGTTCCGATCGTGCCCGGAAGTGACGGGCTGATTGAAGATGAAAAAGAAGCTCTTAAAACGGCAAAAGAAATTGGATACCCCATTATCATAAAAGCGACAGCCGGCGGTGGCGGAAAGGGCATGCGTGTTGTATACGATGCCGATGAATTGATTCGTTCCATTACGATGGCACGTCAAGAAGCAGAAACCAATTTCGGAGACGCAGGCGTTTACTTAGAAAAATTTATCGAGGAACCTCGACATATTGAAATCCAAATCATGGGCGATCGGTTTGGGAATATCATCCATTACGGTGAACGGGATTGTTCCATCCAGCGTCGTCATCAGAAGCTAGTGGAAGAAGCCCCGTCACCGGCGATTGATACGGATGTCCGCAAGCAGATGGGAGAAGCGGCCATACAAGCAGCAAAAGCAGTGAACTATGTCGGTGCCGGAACCGTTGAATTTTTACTTGATAAACATCATCGTTTTTATTTTATGGAGATGAACACTCGTATACAGGTGGAACATCCGGTTACAGAAGAAGTGACGGGTGTGGATCTCATTAAAGAGCAAATCCTGGTTGGCGGTGGACATCCTTTATCCATCGAGCAAGAAGAAGTTACCGTACGTGGCCATGCGATTGAATGCCGAATCAACGCTGAAAATCCAAGGAAAAATTTTCGGTCCTCCCCGGGAGAAGTTACGATGTATTTACCGCCGGGAGGTCCGGGTGTGCGCGTAGACAGTGCGGTTTACACAGGCTATACGATCACGCCTTATTATGATTCAATGGTCGCGAAATTAATTGTTTTTGCCCCGAACCGTGAAGAAGCGATTGCACGCATGAGACGCGCGCTAGTGGAATTTGTCGTGGAAGGTGTAGAGACAACGATTCCTTTCCATCTAGCGCTCATGGACAACGAAGCGTTTGCATCAGGGGACTTTGATACGACGTTTTTGGAAAAGGAGACAATCTAAACGATACATGTCCAAAGAAGGAGGAGGAAGTCATCATGTACAAAATCGAGGAAATTAAAGATTTAATTAAAGCGGTTGATGACTCGGGTATTTCCGAATTAGAGGTCACAGGCGAGGATAATGAGGGACTGGTCATCCGCAAAAAACCGGATGGAGTGATGCAACAAGTGGCAGTTCCAGCGACACAGGAAGCTGCACCGCCGGCTGAAAATGTACGGCCAGCAATGCAAGGGGGAGCCAATCAACAAGAATCACCATCGGCAGATCCGAATCTTGAACAAATCACTTCGCCAATGGTCGGTACTTTTTACCGCGCGCCTTCGCCGGATACCGATCCCTATGTTCAGCCCGGAGACCGAATCAATGAATCAAATGTGGTATGCATTGTAGAAGCGATGAAATTGATGAATGAAATTGAGGCGGAAATCGAAGGGGAAATCAAGGAGATTCTTGTCGAGAACGGGGAGCTCGTTGATTATGGACAACCATTATTTCTGGTTAAAAAGGGAACGGATTAACTGCTTCCAATAGGAGGCGAAAACATGCACTTGATCGTTTACATGCATCCGAGTAAAGATAGCTTTAATCATGCAATTTTGGCTACTTATCGCGAAGCTTTGAAAAAATCGGGGAAAGAAGTCGTGGTACGTGATTTGTACAGGCTTGGGTTCGATCCGCTGTTAACGCAAGCGGAGTATGAAAAATCATTGATGAATCGTTACGCAGATGATGTTGCAAAAGAGCAAGCATATGTGGAGCAAGCAGAAGAAATCACCTTACTATTTCCGGTTTGGTGGGGAGGCTTTCCGGCGATCGGGAAAGGCTATCTGGATCGCGTGCTCACGTATGGGTTTGCATTTGAACTGGAAAATGAACGACCAATTCCGAAAATGGCAGGCAAGCCGATTGGAATGATTTATACAACTGGCGCACCCTCTGACGTATGGGAAAAAGGCCAAAAGCAATGGATGGAACATTTATTTAAAACAGCAATCGCTGATTTTTGCGGATTTAGGCAAGTCCCGCCTTTGCATCTAGGACACGCGGTCCTTGCCGATGATAACGAAAGAGATTGTATGTTCGCATTAGTTCGTGCATACGCATATCAATTTCCATCTTTTAGGGAGAGGTAAACATGCTGCGATTACTTTCAATGGTATATAATAATAAAACACAGCTTGGGGTCGAACGCGAAGATGGCCAGCACATTTTAGTGCTTGAAGAAGCATTTCGAAAAATTTTCCCAAGTGTAGACTGCCCAGCTGATATGTTGGAAGCCATTCATCATGGAGATGCTTTCTTAAAAAACGCGGATAAAGTACTGGAACAGGCAAAAGCTATGCCCGACGAGAATTTTTGGGTGAAGCCTGCGATGGTTAAAAGGTGTGCACCAATTGCCAAAACGCCGAAGAATATTATGTGTGTAGGAAAAAATTATGCTGCCCATGCCATTGAACTTGGCAGTGATGCAGATATCCCTGACCATCCGCTTATTTTCACAAAACCGCATACAAGTATTGCCGGGCACGGGCAACCGATTAGCTTACAACGGGACGTAAGTGAACAAGTGGATTACGAAGGGGAAGTTGCTGTCGTTATTGGCCGCCAAGGGGCAAAGATCAAAAGGGAAGAAGCATGGGATTATGTATTCGGTATCACCTTGTTGAATGATCTCACAGCCAGGGATTTGCAAAGCAGGCATAAGCAGTTTTTTCTCGGTAAAGGATTAGATGGCTTTAGCCCTATCGGTCCAGTGATTGCAACAAATGTGAATGAGGCTGTGATCGCCGAACAACGGCTTATGACTAAGGTGAACGGAGAAGTCCGACAGTCTGCGCCGTTAACGGACATGATCTTTGATATCCCGGATTTAATTCATATTATTTCCCGGGGAATGACATTAGAACCAGGGGATATTATTGCAACCGGCACCCCTTCCGGCGTTGGCAAAGGGATGAGTCCTCCCCAATACTTACGTCCGGGAGACGATGTGTCGATTCATATGCCGTTAATTGGGACGCTGGAAAATAAAATGAGCGAATAAGATAACGAAAACCCGAGGGTAGGCTTTGAACAGCACCTTCGGGTTTTTCGATTTTTGACTTAGGACGTTGGTTGCTTGCGTGGAGCTCGCCGTTTGCCTTTTTGTGGCATGTCGGACATTTGATTGACAGATATGACTTCTTCTGTTTTTTTCTTCGGTGCTTCCCAGTAGGCTTCGTTTCCGGGGAGTTCGTCGAACCAACCGGCATCGTCGGGGCAATCCAGGATCATAAACTTTCCGTACTTTCCGTCTCGTGATTGATGGTATTTTAAATAGGCTTTTCCGTCTTCGATCGCCAAAATTTCAATCTTCCCGGATGTATGGCTCATAGATAGACGAATCCGTTTCCCGAGCCCGCTTGTACGCGCCTTTGCCTCTTCCACCGCTTCGTATGCCTCTTTAAGAGATAGCACAAAATCCGTATTTCCGGCAACGGGACGATTAATGAAGAAGTAATAAGGCGTCACACCTGCCCAGGATAGTTTATCGAGCAATTCGGCAAGATCGTCCGGGTTGTCATTAATCCCTTTTAATACAGGCGTTTGGTTCACGACTATAACACCTGCATCGTGAAGCGCTTGAAAGCCACGTTTTGCTTCGTCCGTGATTTCCCGCGGATGGTTAACGTGTGCCATGACATAAATCCGGTTATCCGGCGTGGAATACTCCCGGAATAAGTCAAGTAAAGCCTCGTCTTCATAAATGCGCATCGGGTTAAAAACCGGCAGCTTGGAACCGATTCGAATAATCTTTACATGAGGAATGGACCTTAGCTCTTCAATGATGTAGCGGAGTTTTTTCGTTGCGAGAATCAAGGGATCTCCGCCGGTAAGCAGCACATTGTTGATTTCTGGGTGGTTGCGAATATACTCAATCCCCGGATCAACATCGGACATCGCTTCTTTTACATCATTCCTGAACAAACGTTTACGGAAGCAATAACGGCAATAAGCTCCGCATACTTCGGAACAGATCAGCAAGGCTGTCGTTTCATATTTATGTTGGCAACCGGGAACGACATAGTTGGTATCTTCATCCGAAGCGTCCCAGCGTCCATATTCGGAAAGTTCATTTTCATTTGGAATCACTAAATTTTTAATCGGATCATTCGGGTCTTCCCAATTGATCAACCCTACGTAATATTCATTGACACGGAACACAAATTTTTCCGTTATTTCCTTTAATCGTTCTCTTTCTTCTTCAGGGATTTGCTCAATTTGGTCAATTTTTGTAATGTACTTTGGTTGAGCCATATGGAAACACTCCTTTCAAATTGAAAAATATGGGCTCATCTGTCAACGACAGTATAGCAGCTGCTTTTCGATAGGTCAAAAAAGAATTAAAAGATTCAAAAAACTAATATCAGTGAAAGATCCCCTTCATAAGACGTACACGCGATTGGATCGGACAAATTAGGGCATGGAATGGAAATAAGTATTGTAAAACGTTTAAATGACATCCCCACAAGAATAAGTCGAAAGCAAAATCAGTTTGCCGATCATTTAATTTCTCGGCATATCATCGACTCGCCAGTTACTCGTGTGCCGGAGTAGGACTATGAGGAATTCACGTTTAAAATTGGGAAAGTGCCGAATGCTGCTGTTTGTCCCTTTAAAATGAATGGTAAATTTCTTTTAAAGAATAAAATGAAACAAAAGGTTCACAAAATCTTGTCCTCTGTGTATAATGAAAGAAGTCATTCATATATTTAAAATGTGAAATGAATATTTTATCGGAGGAATTAAAGACGATGACAATGCAAAAAGTAGCACATCCTGACGAGGTTTACACAGAACGAACCGCACAGTCACTGGCGCATATGGAACGGGCACGGACGGTTATGCCGGGCGGGATGACCGCCAACATTAAACATTTCGCACCTTATCCAATTACGATCAACCGTGCAAACGGCAGTAAATTTTATGACGTTGATGGCAATGAATACATTGATTATTTAATGGGATATGGTGCATTAATTCTCGGGCACGCCCATCCCCACGTTCGCGAAGCGATCGTCCGCCAAATCGAAGAAGACGGTACGTGGCTATTCGGAACCCCTCATGATCGTGAAGTGACAATGGCGGCCCGTATTCAAAAACATTTTCCCTCCATGGAGCAAATACGCTATGCTAATTCCGGAACCGAAGCAAATTTATTAGCGATGCGTTTGGCGATGGCTCATACGAAAAAATATAAAATCGCGAAATTTGAAGGTCACTATCATGGTGCAATTGATTCCCTTCTTTTAAGCATTCATCCCTCGAAAAGCGATGCCGGCGATCAAGAAGACCCCCAGGCTGTCCCCGATTCGGGCGGAATGGCACCGAATGCTTCCGATGATACGATTATTCTTCCCTTTAACGACAGTAAAAGCTGTGCGCGTATTTTGGAGCAACATAAAGATGAACTGGCAGCTGTTATTATCGAACCAATGGAGGGCGGGATCATTGCGCCGAAATCCCAATTCCTTCAACAATTGCGAAAGCTCACCAAAAAAATTGGGGTTCTGCTCATTTTTGATGAAGTAAAAACGGCCTTTCGGTCGTCAATGGACGGCGTACAAGGACTTTATGATGTGACGCCGGACTTAACGACGATCGGAAAAGTTGTGGGCGGTGGATTTCCATTTGGAGTTGTCGGTGGAAAATCAGCAATTATGGAGCAAAGTTCACCGTTGAGTGGGACGGACGTTTTTGCCGGTGAAGGGAGCCAAACATCACAAAAGGCGTTGTTCCACAGTGGCACGTATAACGGACATCCGCTTATTTTGGCAGCGGGAATTGCGACCCTGGATGTCCTTGAGCAAGCGTATGATCCACTTGTCGCGCGAACCGATCGCTTTAGAGAGGAGCTTACCCACCTGTTTCAAAAACACGATATTCCCATGAAAACGGTTGGCAACGGGGCAATGTTTAGTGTACTATTAACGGAAAGACAGGAGATTAATCACTATCGGGACCTGCAAATGTGTGACCATGGCTCTAGAAAAAAATTGGACAAAGCACTATTTGAAGCAGGAGTGTACACCAAGCCGGGGAATCGCTATAGCCTCTCTGTCGTTCATGATGACGAGGTATTAACCAAAACCCTTGAGGCTTACGATCGTGTGATCCCGGAAGTGCTTCGTTAATAAAAGAATAAAAAACCTCCTGCTTCTTGCATTTTATAAAAATGTTTAATCTTGGTAAACGATTAAAGTATAAGTAAAACTAAGGCTTCCACTATAAGGGCTTGGTGGAAGCCAAGTTTTTCTAAGAAAGAGGGTGAGCATCGTGTCTCGGAATGATATCTATGAACAGATGATTGCCAAGCGGCAGGAGATGAGCAAATCTCAACGCAAAATCGCCAATTATTTGATCAGCCACCAGGAAACTGCGCCTTTTTTGACAGCTTCCAAACTTGCAAAAAATGTAGAAGTGGGTGAAGCGACCGTCGTACGCTTTGCCTTTTTTTTAAATTACGAAGGGTACCCGGATCTGCAAAGGCATATGCAGGAAGCGTTGCAACGCAAATGGACATCAGCGGAAGTGTTTGCGAGAACGACCGAGCGGGGAGATAAGCCCGAAGATACTGTTAGTGAAGTGTTGTCGGATGATATTAACAATTTGCAGCAAACGTTGCAGCAAATGGATAAGAAAGAATTCCAGGGTGCGGTCGAAGATATTATTGCCGCCGAGCGGATTTATATTGTTGCATATCGAAGCGCGACGAGTGTAGCACTCTTTTTGGAATTTTACTTGGATCTTGTTTTGCAAAATACGGAAATGGTTCGGTCCGCGGACGGGGTATCAGAGCATATCCTCGATATCGAAGAGAATGATCTGGTGATCGCTTTCGGGTTTTCACGATATACGAAACGGACCGTTGAAGTTTTGAAATACGTGAAACAAAAAGGAGCGAAAACGCTCGTGATCACCGATCATATGCTATCGCCCCTTACGCCATACGGAGATCGGAAACTGCTTGCCGTTACCGAAATAAATTCTTTTATTGATTCGTTTTCGGCGCCACAAAGCATTGTGAGTGCACTCATAACCGCAATTACTCGTTCCGAACAGGATAAGGTAGAGAAAAGACTCGAGCAACTCGAACATTTATGGGACGCATTTGATGTTTTTCAGGAATGAAAAAGCCAGCCCAATGTAAGCGGGCTGGCTTTACCTTTATGCTGTCGTTGTTTCCGGTCCTTGTCCCTGCCGTTTCTTGCGAAAATGCTGGATGACAGCAATAATAACCAAAATCGCTGTACCGCCAAGAGAAACCCAAATATCAAGTGGATAGGCGGCCATGATGCCTGCGGCGAAAATGAGCAAACGTTCCACGATCTTATTTCTGGCAAAAAAGTAACCCATAAAGGACGCACTAATGGCTACCATACCGATAATCGCGGTGATAAGCGGCCCGAGCAATTCCGGAACCGCCCAGTCCCCTTGTAATAATAATACAGGATTGGTAACGAACACGTAAGGGATGATAAAGGCCGCTATCGCTAGTTTAAAGGCGGTTATCCCTGTTCGCATCGGATTGGCTCGCGCGATGCCTGCACCGGCGTATGCTGCCAAACAAACCGGCGGGGTAATATCGGCGACAATCCCGAAGTAGAACACAAACATGTGCGCGGCTACCGGAGGGACGTCAAACGCCAGGATTGCCGGGGCAGCGACGGAGGCGGTAACGACGTAATTGGCCGTCGTTGGCAATCCCATCCCGAGGATGATACAGGCGATCATTGTTAAGAACAGGACGAGGAAGAAGTTTCCGCCTGCGATTTGAATAATCCCATTCGCGAGAACGCCGCCGAGACCGGTGAACACGACAATGCCAACGATGATCCCGGCACTGGCACATGCCGCGATGACCGGTAAAGCGACGCGTGCACCTTGTTCCATCGTTTGCAGGATGCCGAGCAGGCTGAGGCGCGTATCTTTGCGCAAGAAGCTGATGGCAAAAGCGGACCCAATTCCCCAAAGCGCGGCATATGTAGGCGTAAACCCATAGAGAAGAAGCCCGATAATCGTCACTAACGGAATGATCATATCAAAACGCTTGGCAAAGGAAGCGATTGAAGGCAGCTGTGATTTTGGTAAGCCGATGATCCCATCTCTTTTTGCTTCAAAATGGACGCCCAGAAATACACCGAGAAAATACAATATGGCGGGGATGATGGCATACACGATGAGTTCATTGTACGGGATTCCTATATATTCAGCCATAATAAACGCGGCAGCTCCCATGATCGGAGGCATGAGTTGTCCACCTGTGGATGCACTAGCCTCTGCAGCTCCGGCGAATTCCGGCTTAAAGCCTGCCCGTTTCATCATTGGAATTGTAAATGACCCCGAACCTACCGTGTTCGCAACCGAACTTCCGGTGACCATCCCTTGCAATCCACTGGCAGCAACCGCCGCTTTCGCGGTACCGCCCGTATAGCGTCCGGTGAGACGGAAGGCAACATCGTTGAAAAATTGCCCGATGTTCGTGCGGACGAGCAAGACGCCGAAAAAGAGAAACAAAAAGATAAACGTTGATGACACTTGAATAGGGGTGCCGAAAATGGCTTCTGTTGAGAACAGCAACTGTGTGGTCATCCCCGTCCAGGAAAAACCGGCATGGGAAAAGACTCCGAGCCAGTTGGCACTTCCATATACACCGTATAAAAGGGCCAGAATCGCGATGGTGACAATAGGCATGCCTACCGCGCGACGTGTTGCTTCCAATAACAGAACAATCGCGAGCACCGAAATAACCTGGTCCATCGGTTCAAAACCAAAGATTAATACATCGCTAACCAAGCGGTCATAATGCCAAACCACATAGAGGTAGGAAAAAAGGGCTGCAAGGGATAAAAGCACATCATACCACGGCACCCCTGGTTTTCGTTTCGCCTTGCGGTTCATCGGATATAAAATATAGATGATTGAAAGGGCGCTGCCGACGTGAATGGCCCCCTGAACCCATGCGCCGTAAGGCCCCGAAAATCCTGTGTACAAATGAAAAGAAGTTAACGAGATGCCGAGGATGGCTATAACCCAGATCCACTTCCCCAAGTTGTATCGATTGTTGGATTCTTTATCGTATTTTTCCATAATCTCTCGTTTTTCTTGTTCATCGATTTCAACGGCATCATTTTGGATGTGATCTGCCACCGGGAACACCACCTATCCTAAAAAGATATCAGTCGAGCGACCTTATCGGTAAAGACGGGCCGGACATCGATGCCCGGCCCGCCTACATTAACATAATCTTCATTATTAATCTAACAGGTCATTTTCCTCAAAATATTGCTCAGCTCCAGGGTGAAGTGGCAAATCCTCGGATCCGAGCATGATATCTTCCATTGTCATATGCTCGGATTGAGCGTGGGAAACGTCATCCGCGTTTTCATACAACCCTTCGACAATCTCATAAGCCGTCTCTTCATCCACATCATCCAAAGATCCGATAAGAACTGCATAGGCGGCAATGCCTTCCACGTCTTCCTCCATGAAGTCATAATTATCGGCTTCAATGGTGATGCGCTCATATTCGCTGTTGGCTTCGATCTCATCAAGGTACTCATCTTCAATGGTTAGTAATTCAACGTCTTGCTGTGCAGCCAACTCTTCAATACCGGTGTCAGGTAAACCGAGCAGGCCGAAAGTGGCATCTACGTTTCCGTCCTGAAGCATGCTCGCGCCATCGCCGAACCCTTCTTCGTAAGATTCGTAATCTTCAACTCCGTGCGCGTCAAGGACCAATTCAGATGCTGCATGGGAGGCGGAGCCGGGGGGACCAATGTTCACTCTTTCCCCTTCCAGGTCTTCGACGGATTCAATGTCGTCATCGGCGAGAACGACGATTTGATTTGTTTCCGGATAGATATAACCCATGAAACCGAAGTTATCCATTACTTCTCCCTGGAAATCGCCTTCCCCATCGAGGGCGTCAACGGCAGGGATATGCACCGTCATCCCCAGTTCCAAGTCTTGGTCGGAGACTCTCGCGATATTTTCCACTGATGCGTCTGTGGCCACCGCGTTTACTTGCTGTTCGGTATGATCATTGATGACGTTCGCCATTTCCTGGCCGAGTGCATAGTAGGTTCCCCCGGTGGATCCGGTACCCATCTGAAGCGCACTGCCATCATCGGCTTCTTCATCGCCATCGTCAACATCATCTTCTTCTGCTTCGTCTCCAGCATCCGGAAGATCTTCATCGTCCACTTCCGGGGCCTCTCCTTCCCCGTTACAAGCGGCAAGTGCCAAAGCCGGTACCAAAAACATCGACATGAATAGCTTGTTCTTTTTCAACGTCATTTCCCCCTTTTTCCCTTATAAGTTCTTCTTAATTTAATCAAAATGTAACACAAAAGTCAAAGAATAGCCTACCCTATAGTGAAAGTTATTTCCCAATACGAGGCGGAAACAGATGCAAAAGCCGTAAGTTAACATAGGTATATGTTTCATTGTTTTACTTTATCCTTCATAAACGTTGTTGTGATCATCTAAGCACTTGCGTATAATGTACATTAGATTACTGTTTAGGGGGGAATTAAAAACCATTCCTTTCCCAACATAAACCGAAACGTCCCAATCTTCGGGGAAGAAGTGGTGATGCTATGCCCAAAGGAAAATATTTCAAGATCGGATACGCCATCGCGCTTATTCTGTTGATCGTTTACCTGGGTACGCTCGTTGATTTTATTTTTCAACCGGTGATCGTATTTTTGCAAACGGTGTTCGCTCCGATCGCACTTGCAGGGGTATTATTTTATTTATTTCGCCCGGTCGTCAATCTTTTGCACCGTTGGATGCCCAAAGGTGTTGCGATTTTACTTCTTTACTTAATGTTTGCCGGCTTGCTTACGCTTTTCGTCTTTATGATCGGCCCGGAAATTCAGAACCAATTTAACAGTTTGGTTAATCGTGCTCCGCTCTTTTTACAAGAGATTCAAGGGTGGTTCAACACGATCATGCAAACGGAACTTGTGCAAAATATCATGGAAGATGAATCGTTTAATCTCGAGGAGATCGGAGCAACGATCGGAGGTTACATCACCGACTCGTTGGGAAACATCGGCGACAACATCATAAATGTTGTGGGCACGGTGACGAGCACGGTGATTGTGATTGTGATTGTGCCGTTTGTGCTTTTTTATATGTTAAAAGAAGGGGAAAAAGCGCCGCAACAAATTTTGCGTCTCTTGCCTAAAAAACAGGAGGAGGAAGGCAAGCGAATCCTTAACGATATGGATACGGCACTTGCTTCTTTTATTCAAGGCCAAATTATTGTCAGTTTTTGTGTAGGGATCCTTGTATACATCGCTTATCTCATCATTGGCGTTGATTATTCACTAATCTTGGCATTGATCGCGATGGTAACGAATCTCATTCCTTTTATCGGACCTTGGATCGGCACGGCTCCCGGGGTGATTGTCGCCCTGTTTGATGGGTGGTTCACAGCGTTATTGGTTGTTGGGGCTGTCGTTATCATCCAACAGTTTGAAAGCATCTTTATTTCCCCGCAAGTGATGGGACACAAACTAAAACTGCACCCAGTAACGGTGATTTTCGTTTTGCTCGTGGCGAGCAATATCGCCGGTTTCATCGGTTTGCTTTTGGCAGTGCCGACGTACGCGGTCGGAAAAGTGGTTGTGATGCACACGTATCGCCTTATTCGGCTTCGGTATAAAGAGAATGGAGACAAAAATAATACGTAAGGAGATGTTTACGAAATGAGAAATGAAAAAGACGGAATTCCGCAGTGGGACGATGAAGAAATCAAAAAACATTTGGATGACGAGTCCATTGCATTTGTAGATGTTCGTGAACCTGATGAATACGATGAGGGACATATTCCCGGGGTTCCCCTGCTTCCTATGGGAGAGATTCCGGAGCACATTGACCGGATGGACAAGGATAAAACCCATGTGTTCATTTGCCGCAGTGGCGGACGGAGCCAGAAAGTAGCGCGATATGCGAACGAACAAGGGCTGGAACGCGCGATTAATTTTGAAGGTGGCATGCTCTCTTGGAAAGGTGAAACAAAAAGCGGGGAAGAAAAACGAGTGCAGGAGACGTCGGATCTATATTAAATAAAGCGAACCGTACATTCCCGAGGGGAGGTACGGTTCGCTTTATCGGATAGAAAAACGTTCGCTATGAACTGCGGACGTTTTTTTCCACTTAAAAATTACGAATACCCACGGGAAATATCGCGATACCCACGGGAAATATGTAAATACCCGCGGGAAGCATATCTCAAAGTCATGGATTTTAACGTTTAAATCTTTTACGACAGGGAAATATTAGTTATACAAAAGAATTAGAAAGGGGCGCATGATAATGGCGAAAGGAAAGGTAATATTCGGTGTGGCAGCCGCTGCAACCGCGGGCGCGGGTTATTTAATGAAAAATCCCGACCAACGTGCAAAACTAATCGGAACGACAAAGAAACAGTTGGCGAAATTGACCGGCCAAGATGGGGAAGATATTCCGCTTGAACAACGGATCGGTCATCCGGACCCCATGGATATAGGGGATAACAAGATGGTTGCGGAAGGTTCTACGTATGCTGTGGATTATTATAATCAGGAATACGGAGAAAATGGCGATCCTTCGATGTCCCTTGACAACAATATAGAGCAGCGCCATCATTAAAGTATGGATCAGTGATAAGCAAGGGTAGTTTTCCCCTTGCTTATTTGCTATGGAGCCGAATAACCTTGCAAGAGGTGTCCGAGCGTGATAACAAGACAGACAACATTATGGATGGAATTACAGAAAATCGGAATTATTATCTTTGGCGCCTTCGCTGTAGCCATTGGCCTTAATTTTTTTCTGGAAACGGCCAATATATTCGCGAGCGGACTAACCGGTGTTGCCCAGTTTCTTTCCGCTTTTCTCCCTCTGTCGACAGGTGTCTTACTTTTTGTGTTGAATATTCCCGTAGCGATTCTCGGCTGGAAAAAAGTTGGACGCTTATTTACGTTTTATAGTTTTTTACATGTGGCATTGACGACGTTTTTCCTGGAAGTCGTTCCCCCTCAGGCGCTTGCTGATGACATTATGCTTAATGCTGTTTTCGGAGGTATTATTACGGCTATCGGTGTCTCCTTGCCGTTGAGGTATGGGGCTTCAGCCGGTGGTTTGGACATTATCGCACTCGTGTTGGCCAGAATGAGCGACCGCCCGCTCGGTGTTTATTTTTTTAGTTTAAATGCTTTAATTGTGTTTGCTGCGGGTTTTGCCTACGATTGGGAACAGGCATTGTTTACGCTCGTCTCCATCTATGCAACGTCAAGAATCATCGATATGGTACATACGAGACATGTCAAATGCACAGCCTTCATCGTCACGAAAAGGGCGGATGAGTTGAGGGAAGCAATCCACGCGCATGTAACGCGAGGGATTACACGCATGCCGGCCAAAGGTGGATATGATGAGTCTGAAAAAGAAGTATTGATGATCACAATTACCCGTTATGAACTCTATGTTTTGCGGCAAGTGACGGAAGCAACGGATCCCGATGCGTTCACAAATATTGTTCCGACATCCGATATTGTCGGATCGTTTCGAAAAGATGGCTAAACGGAGGGGAAATGCTCGAACAATCGGAAAGGAGGCGAGGGGAAATGACGGAAGCTGGCCTTTATATACATGCGGACGCCCACGGGAGGAATGGAGGGATCATGGTCGAGGTAATCGTTGGCAATGGCGGGGATGAAGCGGTTGAACTTCGGTTTAAGACAAGTCAACGGATCGAAGTGCGGTTGTTTGAAACGGGGAAACCGGAGCAGCCGGTATATCGATCATCCCAAGAAATGATATATAATCAAGTCCTCGGCAGGCTAACGCTCGCCCCGGGTGAAAAATCAATGTTCAATGAAGAGATCCCTTCGATGTACATAACAGATGGAGGCAGTTACGAAGGAGAAGTTCAAATAACAGTAGTTAGCATTGATGACGAGGATGTAGCGACAAAACCATCCGGCCTGTTTACGGTTGATGTGTAAAAGATATTTTCCGGACGACACGGGAGAGGCGGAGGGAATGATCGAGCTGTGCAAGGTTCAACTTGGTTTATTCATTTGAGGGGAAGATCAAGCTTGCCGTCCCTCTTCTTTAAACGATGGCCTTAGCCGTCGTCTATACTCATCCCGATCCTATTTCATTTTTACGGTTGACATTTATGAGGAAACCTCATATTATAAATCCTGATTAAATTAATAAGAAAAAGGGGTTTAATAAATGTCGACTTATGCTCAGCCGATAAATGAACAACAGTCGGCCTTTAAAAAAGAATCATCACCAGCGCTCAATCCGCCGCAAAATAAATTGGTGGTAGGCGCACTTGCAGTGACGTTGGCATTAGCCATTTTTCTTTTGGTTACCCAAAACATTGTTCAGCCTTTACTTTTAATCATTGGAGTAGGTTTAGGATATACACTTTTCCACGCACGTTTTGGCTTTACGTCCGCGTTTAGACGTTTGGCCTCAGTTGGTAACGGACAATCATTACGCGCGCATATGTTGATGCTCGCGGTGGCCTGTCTATTGTTTGCGCCCATTCTTGCCACCGGTTATTCGTTTTTTGGCGGGGAAGCGGCAGGGAACATTTCCCCGGTTGGCGTAAGTTTGATCGTCGGCGCATTTATATTCGGCATCGGCATGCAACTTGGAGGCGGTTGTGCGTCGGGAACGCTTTACGCCGTTGGTGGCGGCCGCTCGGTCATGTTTATCACGTTGATTTTTTTCATCGTCGGTTCCACCATTGGTGCCGCGCATTTTAATTTCTGGATGGAAGATATGCCGGCTGCTGAACCTTTTTCATTAGCCACTTCCACGGGTCTCGGGTATGGCGGTGCGCTTCTCGTTTCGTTGGCGATCTTTGGCGGGATTGCTTGGCTAACGAAAGTTATTGAAAAGAAAAAGAATCCCCCGAAAGAAGCGCCGAAACCTTCTGCCATTGGGTGGAAAAGAATTTTCCGCGGGTCTTGGCCGTTGTTTGCCGCCGCAATTGTTTTAGCGGTGCTCAACGCGATAACGTTAATGACGAGCGAAAGCCCATGGGGTGTCACGTACGCGTTAACACTTTGGGGATCGAAAGCAGCGGATGCTATTGGTTTTGACGTGGCTAATTGGGGTTTTTGGCAAGGTGATGAAGCGGTGCTGCAAGCTTCCATTTTTGCGGATACAACAACGGTGTTGAATTTCGGTGTCATCCTTGGAGCTTTTCTCGCATCAGCCGCCGGAGGGCTGTTTCGTTTCACGCAAATCAGGCTAAAAAATGCCGTCGCTTCCGTTATTGGCGGGTTATTGATGGGTTACGGGGCGCGTCTTGCTTTTGGTTGCAATATTGGCGCTTACTTCAGTGGCATTGCTTCTTTTAGTGCCCATGGTTATATTTGGGGCATTATGGCACTAGCAGGAACATTTTTGGCCCTTTTTCTACGGCCGTTATTCGGATTATCGGTGCCGAAACCGAGAGATTCTTTTTGTTAGCAGCTATCTAAAAAAAAGGCTTTCCATATCGGGAAGCCTTTTTTAGTCGGTAAGAAAGTGTAAATCAACTGTATGACCTGCATAAGTTGGGCTAAGGCTTTCACCATAAAAGCTTAGCGATAAGTCAAGTTTTTCTAACGTCAAAATTGAAATCCGTACCTCTTGGAAACGACGTCGTAAAAACCGAGGGAATTGTACAGTGCTTTTGTTGCCTGGTTGTTCACCCCAGTTTCCAATTCAATTCCTTTCATGTCATGTTGTTCAGCCCAATGAATGACATATAAAAGTAATTTTTTTGCAATCCCTTGATTTCGGTGATCGACATTTACATACAGATCGTTCAACCATATAAAATTGCCGCCTTTCATTAAGCTTTTTTGAACATTAAGAAACGCAGCCCCGAGAATCCTATCGCCATCTTGGGCAACAAACGTGTATGCATGAGAGCATTCCTCCATGGACATGCCGATAACGGTAACCATATTTTCATAAGCGTCGGGTCCGCCGATGGATTCCATTTGTCCCATAAGGAGATCTGCGGTTTTATGAATATGCTCATCGGTATGTTCCTTCGTTAATTCGTATACTTCCATATTAAAAAAGACCTCCTGATAACAGACATAGCAATTTTTTGGCTCTTCACCAAAATCTATGGCTGACAAACTAGGGGCAATTATGGTTGGTAGTGACCGCTACGGAAAAACCCTACGCTTTCCGTGGGCCCCGAGCTCAGCCTCCTCGGAAAAAAAGAAGTTCGCTTTTTTCCTGCGGGGTCTTCGCCCTGCGCTTTCCCACAGGAGTCTACGTGTGTTTCCTTCGCTCGCTAATGGTGTTACCATATTTAATCACGAATATCAACCATTGATTTTAGTGTTGACCCCAATTTTGCAGTCGCCTTTATTATAACTTTGTATGCAGTCCTTGTATATGGAAACAATAGCTTATGATAGGATGGGAATTGCGCGAGGAATCTTGGAATCTGTAACATCTTGTTCAGACATCTTGTCCTTTATCTGTGATAACATATAATCGGAACGATACTTAGGAGGTCTTCGGATGGGTGAGCTATTCGAACAATTGACTTTTCGAGCGTTATGGACGCCTGAACTAATCGTCGTTTTAGCAGTTGTGGCAACCCTGTACATCCTTTTGACACGAAAGTGGTACGTTCGGTTTGAAGGTGGCGAAAAACCGCGGTTGCGACGTGACTTTTTGTTTGGGTTGTCCCTCCTATGTCTATACATGGGGTGGGGAAGTCCTTTATATAGCACAGGACATATGACGATCACGATCCATATGTTTCAAATGGTGTCTGCCTATTTCTTTGCTGTTCCGCTCATGATCATTGCGTTGCCGAAATGGTTTTTGAGCGCGGCTTTCGAGGGGTTTGGAAACTATGCCCGAGTGGTTAGAAACGTAATGTTTCATCCGATTGCCGGGTTGTTCACGTTCAATGCACTTTTTTCTTTTTACCATATTCCCGTCGTTTTTGATTTTTTAATGTTACGCCCGGGCGTTCACAGCGTGTATGAAATCGCGATGTTCATTGCCGCGTGGATGATGTGGTGGCATATGATCGCCCCGTTGCCGAAAGAACAATACCTTCATGATTTTAGACGGATTTTTTATACGTTTGGAAATGGCATATTAATTACACCTGCATGCGCCCTTATTATTTTTTCAGGTTACCCTCTGTATGATACGTACACAGATATGCAATATTGGGCAAGCGTCATGGCTTATTGCCTGCCGGCGAACGCCGGTGTTTCTTCATCCATGTTTGGCGGCATTGGCTTCTTGGGGAATCTGGATGCGTACAGTGACCAACAGCTCGCCGGGATTTTAATGAAAGTGGTTCAGGAAATCGTATACGGTACCGCGATCGGTGTGGCGTTTAAACAATGGATCCAAAGGGATAATCAACAAGACAACGAAGGGCCGACCATCAGTGACATCCCCGAACATGTGAAAATGGGCGACCGTTAGGAGGAAGAAACCCAAATGATAAAAAAAACAGCAGTTGCTTTTGGAGCACTGCTATTGTTTTGCAGCGGCTGTGCTTGGCTCTATGAGACGGGAGCAGAGAATGGTACCGATTTATCGGAATCAGAGTTGTATGTGGATGATTTTTCCTTTACGAATCAGGATGAAGAAACGGTGACCAATGAAGATTTGGAAGGGGATTACTGGGTTGCCAATATGGTATTTAGCCGCTGTCCGTCCGTTTGCAATGTAATGAGTCCGAATATGTCAAGTTTGCAGGCGGACCTTGAAGACGAAGGTCTCGATACGACACTCGTGTCTTTTACCGTCGATCCGGAATTTGACGACCCGGAAACATTACGGTCGTACGGGGAAAATTACAACGCCGATTTTGCCGGTTGGCATTTTCTCACCGGGTATGAGCAAGAAGACATTGAAGCAATCGCGCAAGAAACATTTGCGAGCGTCGTTGAAATGGATCCGGACGGGAATGATATCATTCATTCCACGCAGTTTTATTTGGTCGATCCGAATGGACAGGTCATTCGCCAATATGACGGAATGGAGACGGATACAGAACCGATTGCCGAGGATATTCAAGCGGTGCAGGGGTGACGGGTTTTATAGAGTAAAAAGTGATACCCGGAATATGGTATCACTTTTTTTACTCAAACACCGTCTGTAAATCCAGCGAAAAAGAATCAAACAACTGTGAGGTTATTTCATCCTCATCCTCATCCTCATTTCCATAGACATTAACCCTTTCATATTGTCCTTGATTTAACGAGAGCACTTCGACAGTTTCATTGCTGATATCGACGATCCAATATTCCTGTACCCCATTTTCCTCGTACAACGTAAATTTGCGGAGCCGGTCGTGCTTTGCCGTTGATGGGGACAACACTTCCACAATTAAATCCGGGTTGCCGTTACACCCTTTGTGGTCCAACTTGTCGGGATCGCAGATAATGGAAATGTCGGGTTGCACGACGTTGTCAGTGTCGTCTGCCTGATCCTGCGAAGGGAGCCGTACATCGAACGGGGCCAAATAAACCTCGCAGGATTTGTCTTTTAAATAGTCCCTGAATTCTCCGAATATCTCTCCGAGCACTTTTTGATGAATTCTTGAAGGTGCCGGTGACATGTTGTAAGGCACCCCGTGAATCAGCTCCCAGCGTTCACCATCATCCCATTGCAAATAATCACGATACGTGTAACGGTTAACAGGATTCGGCATGGCTATGTGTATCAATCTCCTTTTAGCCTTTATTTTTATTATACCAGAAATCGATGGGTTATCATTTCGAATGTCTGCAATGTATAATTCTCTTAGGAAGTCGAGTGGACAAGGAGCCTGCCATAGATATGGACAAGCTGCAAAGCAAACACATAAAAAAGCATCTTACCAAACCAAAGATTGCGATCAATTTAAAAGTAAAAATGATACTGCTTATTTGCACGTTGATTATTGGGATGTTTGCGATCGTAGGGCTTTTCATCCATTATTTTTTTACAAACTCCTTGGAAGACCAAATGGGAGAACGCGTAATAAATGTGGCGCAAAGTGTTGCGAACATACCGGAACTGCAGGAAGCATTTGCGGAAGAAGATCCTGCCTCGACCATTCAACCGATTGTTGAGCCTATAAGAGAAGATACAGGAGCGGAATTCATTGTTATCGGGAATACGAACGAGATTCGTTATTCCCATCCTGTGCCGGATCGCATCGGGGAAAGAATGGTCGGGGAAGATAATGATCGCGCATTAATTGATGGGGAAGCTTATGTCTCTCAATCCGTTGGTTCCCTGGGGACGTCCATGCGAGGGAAGGTTCCCGTTTTTTCCGATGACGGAGAGATTATCGGGGTGGTTTCCGTCGGGTTTTTGGTGGACGACATTCAAGGAATCATTGGAAATTATACGGAAGGATTATGGTATGTTTTATTAGCAACCGTTACTGTGGGGATTTTGGGAGCTGTAGCGATCGCCCATCATATCAAAAAATCATTATTTGACCTGGAGCCCGAAGAAATTGCCCATTTGTTTTTGCAAAAAGAAAGCATTCTCCAATCTACCCATGAAGGCATCATTGCGGTTAATCAAAAAGGGCTGATTACGTTAATGAATCAAACGGCGCAACGTCTTTTTTTGTCAAACAAAAAACAGACAGAATCGTATGTTGGCAAACACATACGGGAAGTTCTCCCGGATACGAGGATGCCGGAAGTCCTCGATAGTGGGGAAAGCCAATATGATCGGGAAATGTTGATTGGAAACCATAGCGTTTATGTGAACCGCGTTCCGATCTTTTATGAAAATAAGCTCATTGGAGCGGTGTCCTCTTTTCGTGACAAAACGGAAATTGAACGCTTAACAAAAGAGTTGAGGAGAGTTAAACAGTATACGGAAGCGCTTCGGGCACAAACGCATGAGTTCTCAAATAAATTGTACACGATTTCGGGGCTTTTGCAGTTGGACCAAAAAGAAGAAGCGATCGAGCTAATCCAAAAAGAAAGTCATACGCAACAAGAATGGCTCCAATTCTTGATTCAAAAAGTACCTGACCCGATGATCAGTGCCGTGTTGCTCGGCAAACGTAACCAAGCGAATGAATTGGGCATCGACATGACCTTTCACCCGGAAAGTAAGTTAACGTATCGCTTATCAAAAAAGGAGAAAGATGTACTTTTAACGGTGTTGGGCAATTTGTTGGAAAATGCATTGGAAGCGGTGAAAAAGGAACCGGAGTCAAAAAGGCACGTAAGCATTTTCTTTACGGATTTGGGCAATGACCTCGTCTTTGAAGTGGAAGATTCAGGTTCAGGCATTCCGCCTGAATTGGGGAATCAAATTTTCAACCAAGGTTTTTCAACGAAAGAAGGATCGCATAGAGGCATTGGACTTGCTTTGAGTAAACAGATGATATCGGAAATAGGCGGCACTGTTTTGCTTGAAGATGGAGAGCTTGGAGGGGCTTGTTTCGTCGTCACCGTACCCAAAAATTAAGGTGGGAGTAAAATGAAAAATATTTATAAGGTGCTCATCGTGGAAGATGATTTCCGGGTAGCCGAAATCAACCGTCAATTTGTAGATAAAATAGATGGGTTTACGGTTGTTGGGATGGCGAAAACCGGAGAAGAGACGATGAAACAATTAAACAAAAGTCAAACGTTACCCGACCTCATCTTGCTCGATGTGTATATTCCGGATGTTGAAGGGTTGAATCTATTATGGACCATCCGCAATCACTATCATGAGGTGGACGTGATTATGATGACCGCTGCCAAAGAAGTTTCCATCATTGAAGAATCAATACGGGGCGGGGCCTTTGATTATATCGTAAAACCCGTCGAGTTTGAACGATTTGCATGGACGCTTGAGCGATATGACCAACAGCGAAGGTTGCTCACCGATAAAGAAGAAATGGATCAAGCAGAGATTGACCGTGTGATCGGATCAGCCGATGCCATACAGACGTCAAGACCTTCCAATCAGGAGTTGCCAAAAGGCATTGATGAAATCACCTTAAATAATATTGAAGATATATTGGAGAATACGAAAGACCAGGGCATAACAGCTGCAAACTTAGGCAAAAAAATAGGCGCGAGCCGATCAACAGCCAGGCGCTACCTCGAGTATTTGGTATCGATCAATGTGGTGAAAGCCGAGCTTAAATATGGCGATGTAGGAAGGCCGGAGCGTCGGTATGTTTTTTCATAAGAAGTGCGAAACACATTTATAAGTGGTTAGCGTAGTTCTGAAGTCATTTTGAACTACCTTCGGTTAAACATTCAACCCAATGAACAAAATGAGCAAAATAGACAGAATAAACGTTATGCCGCTTATGGAGATAACATTTCTATGATGTATATATATATGCTAAATTTGCACGTATTGATAATAGATCTATCAAAAGGATTCGATAATCGTATTTTTTAATAGGGATTGTATCCGCTTTCGGAATATGGGAGGATGAATGAGAAATGGAACAAGATTTTTCTATTGCACTGACAGTCGTTGGTCTAGTGATTATTTTTACGATTGTCGGGCTGCTTATCTGGGGAAAGGTTAGCCCAATTGTGGGAATGACCCTCATCCCGGTCCTTGGTGCATTAGTTCTCGGATTCGGATTCGAGGAATTGCGAGAATTCTTTGCCTCCGGAGCCGATCAGGTGATGGACGTTGTGATTATGTTCATCTTCGCCATTATTTTCTTCGGCATCATGCAGGATAGTGGGTTGTTTAACCCGCTCGTACGGGGAATGATTCTTCTCACGAAAGGGAACGTCGTCATCGTGGCGATGGGTACGGCTGTGGTCGGTACATTTGCACACCTTGACGGGGCCGGAGCCACGACGTTTCTATTGACGATCCCGGCACTTCTTCCTTTATATAAAGAGCTCAATATGAGCAAGTACTTACTGTTACTTATCGTTTCGTTTAGTGCAGCGATCATGAACATGGTGCCTTGGGGAGGGCCTATGGCACGAACAGCCTCTGTTCTTGACGCTAACCTTATTCAATTGTGGTATCCATTAATCCCTTTGCAAATTGTTGGTTTTATTCTTGCCATTGGGTTTGCCGCCTTATTGGGAATACGGGAAAAGAAGCGGATTGCCAAGCGAGTGGGCAACGGAGAAATTGAAGGTAATGATCGTGTGGATATTCGATCGATTGCTGATGACTTCTCTAGAAGGAAGGCAGAGGAAGCGGAAGCAGCCGAGGAAAAGCCGTTCAGGCATCCGGCGATGATTTGGGTAAACTTCGCACTGACCATTGCAGTCGTGAGTCTTATGCTTTTTGATATCGTCCCTCCTGAATTTGCTTTTATGCTTGGTGTAGCCATTGCTTTACCGATTAACTATCCAAACGTTAGTGATCAAATGGGACGCGTGCGCGCGCATGCGCCCGCCGCCTTGATGATGGCCGCTGTCATTCTCGCTGCCGGTGTCTTTCTCGGGGTCATGAATGAATCGGGAATGTTGGATTCCATTGCGTTGGCTATGGTTAGCATTCTCCCTGCCGCTGTCGGTCCTTTTTTACACGTCATCGTTGGTGTGCTCGGTGTACCGATGGATTTGCTAACGAGTACGGATGCTTACTATTTCGCGATCATGCCGATCGTCGAATCGACTGCTGCCGAATTCGGAGTGTCTTCTGCTTCAACTGCATATGCGCTCTTGATCGGAAATGTTATTGGTACGTTCGTGAGCCCGTTTGCCCCGGCCGTATGGCTTGCCATAGGTCTTTCCGGCGCCAATATGGGGCAGCACATTAAATATTCTTTTTTCTGGATATGGGGCTTCAGTATCGTTATGCTTGTGATTGCGTACTTCATGGGCATATTTTCCATATAGCAGGTTGTGATTTGTCGGAGGTCCGTACGTTCTTTTTTGGGAGATGTGCCGATCTAGAATGTATGTAGGCGCCCATCGTTCTATTTTCGGTAATCACGTCAGTTATAGATCGCACGCATACAAAAATGCCAATCGTACCAAACGGAATGAAATAGCATTAGGAGGGCTTCTGATGGCACAATATGCCATTCCTTGTAGTGTCTATCGTGGAGGAACGAGCCGCGGCCTGTTTTTTCATGAGAAAGACTTGCCTATGAACCGACGGGAAAAACACCGTGTTTTTTTGGAAGCGATTGATGCCTATAATCCCTCGCAAATCGATGGCCTAGGCAGCGGGACAAGCCATACGAGCAAGGTTGTCGTGATCTCCCCTTCCGAACGGGAAGATGCGGATGTAAACTATACGTTTTATCAAATCGGGATTGGCCAAGAAGTTGTCGATGATAAGGGAACGTGCGGGAACTTAATGGCGGCCGTTGGCTCGTTTGCCGTTAATGAAAACCTCGTGAAAGGATCTACTTACACTGAGGGAACGGTTCGAGCGTTCAATACGAATATAGGAAAAATGATCGCTATTCATGTACCGGTGGAAAACGGTCTGGCTAAGGTTCAAGGTTCCTATCAAATGCCGGGAGCCGTAAATCCCGGGGCAAAATATGCCGTTCACATTCTCGATCCAGGGGGTGGAAAGACCGGTAAAACGTTGCCGCTGGGCAGTGTGCATAAGGAAAATGATTTGGCCTATTCATTTGTTGACCTCGTTAATCCCTTCGTCCACTTGGAAGCAAGTGCTTTTCATCTGGATGGGACGGAGAGCAATGATCGGATGAGCAGCAACGAAGACTTGTTGGCTAATCTTGAAACCGTTCGGAGCGGATCTGCAGTTGCCTCCGGGATGGAGGAGACGATCGAGCAAGCGCGGAAAGCGCCTG
The DNA here is from genome assembly GCF_016495865.1 of Salicibibacter cibi. Classification (NCBI taxonomy): domain Bacteria; kingdom Bacillati; phylum Bacillota; class Bacilli; order Caryophanales; family Bacillaceae; genus Salicibibacter; species Salicibibacter cibi. Next base: position 2,756,702 of record NZ_CP054706.1, on the reverse strand, counting down.
CTGTTCCGAAAGTTGCGCTCGTTGCACCCCCGCGGACCTATGTTACAACATCGGGAACAACGATTAACAAAAAAGATATTGATATCACGGCTAAAATGATATCGATGGGCAAAGTGCACCGAACGTTTGCCGGAAGTGGCTTGTATAATCTTGCTGCGTCGACACTTCTTCCGGGTACGGTTCCCAACCGAATTGCCAGTGTAAAGCAAAACGGGGTTGTACGTATTGGCCATCCGGACGGCATCGCAGAGGTGATGGTTTCCCTCACCGATGATGGAGAAGATATCTCCTCTGTTGGACTAAACAGAACGGCGCGACTGATAATGAAAGGGGAAGTCTATGTTCGATCGCAGACTTCCAAACAATGAATGTGAAAATCTCACCCCACTGTTCGTGTGGGTTGGGATTTTTTTATTGCATAACAGGCGCGTTGATTTACCTTAAAATACCTCCTGGCATGAAAAAAGAAAACTGTTTAGTATCAGATAAGTCCTCAGGAACCTGAACAGCGGACTCAGAACGGTGCTCAAGAGCCAGAGTAGTCCTCAGGAACCTGAACAGCGGACTCAAAAAGGTGCTAAGAAGCCAAATCAGTCCTCAGCCCCGGGTTTGGTGGCCACGTAATGGCTGCTGAATGCCAATTTAGTCCGCAAATGTATGTAACATAACACGGTATGTTTAATATCCTTTCGTCTAAGCCCTTTTGTTGGGTAAATATGGATAATCAAAGCGCCTGATGACATAAAAATTATAAAAATACACTTGAATTTATCTTTATTCACCGTTACAATGAATGCACGATAATGCATAAATATTAAGAGGGGTGCAACATTATGAAAGTGGCAATTGTCGGGGCAACGGGATACGGAGGAATTGAATTAATCAGGTTACTGCGGCAACACCGGCATGTCACGGAGATTTCGGTGTTCTCCTCCACGCAGGCGGAAGCGCCTTTAACGTCCACCTATCCCCATCTTCAAGATGTGTATAAAGGAATTTTACAATCAATGGATACCGAAGAGTTGGCAACTGAATACGATGTCGTATTTTTATCTGCACCTCCGGGGGTTGCAGCGACACTAGCGGGCAATCTGCTTGAAGGGAAAGCGGCAATTGTTGACCTTTCCGGTGACTTCCGAATAAAAGAGCCAAGTATATATGAAGCTTGGTACGGACGGGAAGCAGCGGATGCAACGATCACCGGGCAAGCGGTGTACGGATTATCGGAATGGAATCAAGAACAGATCAGTAAGGCGAAGATTGTTGCCAACCCTGGGTGCTACCCAACGGCGATCCTTCTCGGACTTGCACCGGCTGTGAAAAATAACGGCATTGACATGACATCAGTGATTATTGACGCAAAAACGGGTACGACCGGTGCCGGGAAAAATCCAGCGCCGATGACGCATTTCAGCGAAATGAATGAATCTATGAAAATATACAACGTGAATGAACATAAGCATACACCGGAGATTGAACAACAACTCTCCGAATGGAGCGAAGAAGCGGATGCGGTGACATTTACCCCTCACCTTGTTCCAATGAGCCGGGGAATTATGGCAACGATGTACGCAACATGCACGTCATACTCGAGTGCTCAAGAATGGATCGATGTATACAAAGCTGCATATGAAGCGCACCCATTCGTCCGTGTTCGGGAAGATGGCTTTCCGGCGACAAAAGAAGTTTACGGCAGCAACTATTGCGATATTTTCCTGGATTATGATGCTCGTACGAACCGCCTCACGATTGTTTCGGTCATCGATAATCTTGTAAAAGGTGCGGCGGGGCAGGCGATACAAAATGCAAATCTCATGAACGGTTTTGAAGAAACGGAAGGACTGGAGTTCGTTCCAATTTATCCATAACAGGAGGGGAAGCGCATGTCGAACAGCACGGCATCATGTGGTCAAATGCATAAAGTAACGGATGGAAGTGTGCATACGCCGCTCGGTTTTAAAGCGACAGGATTGCATACGAAAGTGAAACGAAAACGAAAAGATTTAGGGGCTATCGTCAGCGACGTTCCCGCATCTGCGGCAGCTGTGTATACGTTGAACCAAATTCAGGCGGCGCCGCTTGACGTAACGAGAGAGAGCATTGCCGAGGGGGAACATTGCGCGCAGTGGTTGTGAATAGCGGGCAGGCGAACGCTGTTATGGGTGAAGTCGGTGTCGCCGACGCTTATGAAATGAGAGATAAAATGGCGCAAGCATTTGATTTGGAGCCCCGGGACGTTGCGGTTGCCTCGACAGGTACGATCGGAGAACGTTTGAAAATGGACAAAATCCTTCCCGGGATTGAAGCATTGCATCCGGAAGCAAATGCAACGAGCGCCAACGCGTTTGCTGAATCGATTCTCACGACCGATACGTGTACGAAAGAAACATGTTATGCGACCGAAATTGATGGAAAAACAGTTCATATCGGCGGTGTGGCCAAAGGGTCCGGCATGATTCACCCGAATATGGCGACGATGCTCAGTTTCGTGACGACCGACGCGGCAATCGCACCGGAGCATTTGCAACAGGCGTTATCGGAAATCACCGACCGCACGTATAACCGAATCACGATCGATGGAGATACGTCAACCAATGATATGGTGTTAACACTCGCGAGCGGGAAAGCCGGAAATGATCCATTGCATCCTGAACACCCGGATTGGCAGTACTTTATCCAGGCACTTCAATGCGTTAGTGAAGAGCAATCCAAACAGATTGCCCGTGACGGCGAAGGAGCGACAAAGCTCGTGGAAGTGAACGTCAAAGGGGCGCCGACGGATGAAGACGCAGGCAAAATCGCCAAGCAAATTGTCGGTTCCGACCTTTTGAAAACGGCAGTGTTCGGCACGGACGGCAACTGGGGGAGAATCATTTGCGCGATCGGGTACAGTGGCGTAACGATTGATCCGGAAACGATTGATATTGCCATCGGCCCGCACCTCACGTTAGCGCAAAGCGAACCGGTCGATTTTTCGGAAGAAGCGGTCACCGCGCATCTGCAGCAAGAAGAAGTATTCATTGACGTCGCGCTAAACATCGGCGACGGCAGCGGGAAGGCATGGGGATGTGATTTAACGTATGATTACGTCCGCATTAACGCGGGGTACCGGACATGAGTTCATTTGTCGTTGTGAAATGTGGAGGAGCAACTGTCGATGCTCTTTCCGATGAATTCTATGCGCACATTGCCCGCTTGGCCCAACAAGGGAAGACGCCGGTTATCGTTCACGGCGGCGGGCGCGCGGTAAACGACATGCTTGAGATGATGCACGTGGAGTCATCCTTTGTCGACGGATTGCGCCGAACGACCCAAGACGTATTGGACGTTGCGGACATGGTTTTTAACGGCAAGGTGAATCCGATGATCTGCTCGAAACTGCAAGAAGCGGGAATAAAAACGATCGGTTTGTCCGGATGTGACGGTCCGATGATTAAAGCAAAACTCCTCGATGAAGAAAAACTAGGGCTCGTCGGTAAGGCTGTGCATATCGATACTTCGCTCATTCATCAAGTGACGTCCATCGGCCTTATACCCGTGATTTCCCCGCTTGTAGCCGGAGAAAACGGAGCAAGGCTGAATATGAACGCGGATACGGCAACCGCCCATTACGCGGAAAGTTTGGGAGCGGAAGAAGTGATGTTCGTTACGAATGTGTCCGGCATTTTACAAAACGGTGAGGTGTTGCCTTATGCCACCGAAACCGATATTCAAAAAATGATCGCGGACGGTACGGTGTACGGAGGGATGATCCCGAAAGTGCAGGCAGCGTTGCAAGTGCTCGAAGGACCTTCTGTCCAAAAGGTAACGATCATTGACGGCGAAAGCAATCAAGCGGGAAGCGGCGGAACAACTATCGTGAAAACAATGGAAGGTGAAAAAGATGAGCAAGCACCTCTTTCCTACTTATAAACGTTGGGATTTAACGTTCGATTCGGCACACGGATCCGAGATCACCACAACCGATGGCCGGAAATTTATCGATTTGATGAGCGGGATCGGAACGGTGAACATGGGGCACAATCACCCTGAGATCGTCGAAGCCGTTGAAAAACAACTCCATCGGGGTTGGCACGGATCGAATTTTTTTCAATATGATCAGCAAGAACAAGTCGCGGCCCTATTGGCGGATGCGTCGGGGCTCGACCGGGTCTTTTTCGCCAATAGCGGAACCGAAGCCAATGAAGCGGCGATCAAACTGGCGAGAAAAGCGACGGGGCGAGAAGAAATCGTTTCTTTCACCCAATCGTTCCATGGCCGGACGTACGGAAGCATGGCCGCTACCGGGCAAGCGAAAATACACGAAGGCTATGCGCCGCTTCCTGCCGGTTTCACGTATGCGCCATACAATGACGCCGAGCAAGCAGAAAAAAAGATCACGAGCGACACGGCGGCCGTAATCGTAGAAACGATTCAAGGAGAGGGCGGTGTTGTTCCCGGAGAGCAGGCGTTTTTGGACAAAGTGAATGAAGTGGCGAACGCGCGCGGGGCACTGCTCATCATTGATGAAGTGCAAACGGGGATAGGAAGGACCGGTGAACCGTTTTCTTATCAGAAATATGGTTTGCGCCCGGATATTGTCACCGTTGCCAAAGGCCTGGGGAATGGCTTCCCGGTTGCCGCGATGATGGGCAGGGAAGACTTGCAATCCTATTTCGGCCCCGGAAGCCACGGCACGACGCTGGGCGGCAACCCCCTCGCGATGGCAGCCGTTCAGGCAACGTTAAACGTATTGAACACGCCCGGCCTCCTTTCCGAGGTTGAAGATAAAAGCAAGCACGTGTTTCAACACTTACAGAAACAATGCGAAGCCAGTGATATTGTCACCGAGGTTCGCGGTGCCGGTTTAATGATCGGCATTGCTTGCGAACAGCCGGTGGCGCCTATTTTGACAAAGATGCAGGAAAAAGGTGTTGTCGCCTTGCCGGCCGGAGAAAAAGTGATTCGATTGCTTCCCCCGTTAACGATCAGCGAAGAACGATTGACACAGGGCTTGGACATAGTGACAGAAGCAATCAAAGAAACGGCGAAAACGAAGGCGTGAAGGAGAGGGTTACGATGAAAGGGTACTTGATATTGGAAAACGGCGATGTTTTTCCGGGACAATTGCTAGGCGCATCCAATGCAACGGATGTTTATGGAGAAGCGGTATTTTTTACAGGTATGACAGGTTATCAGGACGTTGCGACCGACCCGTCTTATCGGGGGCAAATCGTTGTCTTCACTTACCCGCTCATCGGTAACTATGGAATCAGTGACACGGAGCAAGAGCAGAGCGAGAAATGGCAACCCCGCGCGTTAGTGATGGGAGAATGCGCAGTGGATGGGTATCATTATCAATCAAAAGAATCACTCGTCTCCCGCGCTGGTGGAGCTCCTATTTTGACAGATATGGACACCCGCGCCCTCGTCAAACGCATTCGAACATCGGGTGCCATGCAAGCGATAATCACCACAGATCCTGATTCCGTAACTTGGGAGAACGTGCCCCCTATTGAAGAGCAGGCACTCGTCAAAGAGGTATCCGCGCAAACGATAGAAACATTTGGAACCGGAGATACCCATATCGTGCTTATGGATTTCGGCCACAAAAAAGCGATGGTCGATGCCCTTTGTGCCCACGGTGCCAAAGTAACCGTCGTTCCATATAACACAACCCTCTCAACCATTGAAGATCTTAAGCCTGACGGGTTGCTTTTATCCAATGGCCCCGGAAATCCGAAGCAACTACAAGAACAACTCCCGACCATAAAAGCGGCGATCACGCAATATCCTACGTTTGCCATTTGCCTCGGCCATCAATTGATTGCGCTTGCGTTTGGCGGAGATACGGCGAAATTGCCTTTCGGCCATCGCGGCGCCAATCAACCTGTGATCGACAAGCGAACGGGGAGGGTCGATATGACCGCCCAAAATCACAGCTACGTGGTTGACCGCGCATCATTAAAAGGAAGCGAACTCGAGGTGACACATGTCAACGTGAACGACGAATCCATTGAAGGATTGGCTCACGGACGTTTGCCGATCCAAACCGTGCAATATCATCCGGAAGCACACCCGGGACCGAGTGATAGCCGGCATTTATTTTCAATGTTTTTCCGCATGATTGCAGAAGAGAAAGAAGTGAGCGTCCATGCCTAAGCAAAAAAACCTAAGAAAAATCCTCGTGCTCGGTTCGGGGCCGATCGTGATCGGGCAAGCAGCAGAGTTTGACTATGCCGGTACGCAAGCATGTTTGGCCCTTCGGGAAGAAGGATGCGAAGTTGTACTCATTAACAACAACCCGGCCACGGTTATGACCGATGAAACGTGCGCGGATAAAGTTTACTTTGAACCGCTCACCCTCGAAACGTTAACGAATGTTCTTGAAAAAGAACAACCGGATGGATTGCTCGCGACAATGGGCGGACAAACCGGCCTCAACCTCGCCCTTTCCGCTTATGAATCAGGGCTGTTGGAACGAAGCGGGGTGGAACTGCTAGGCACCCCGATGGCGTCTATTCAGCAGGGCGAAGACCGTGAAGCTTTCCGGAGTTTAATGCAGGAATTAAACGAACCTGTTCCGGAAAGCACGATTGTCACATCTGCAAAAGAAGCCATCGATTTTGCTGGTGACGTCGGTTACCCGATGATCGTGCGACCGGCTTACACCCTCGGAGGCGGAGGTGGAGGTATCGCGGATAATCAAACGGAACTGGCTTCCATCGTCTCCGGCGGTTTGGACGCCAGCCCCATTGACCAATGCCTCGTGGAAAAAAGCATTGCCGGTTTTAAGGAAATCGAGTATGAAGTCATGCGGGATGCCAATGATACGTGCATATCGGTGTGTAATATGGAAAATATTGATCCTGTCGGTATCCATACCGGGGACTCTATCGTTGTCGCCCCATCCCAGACGTTAAGCGATCACGATTACCAGATGTTGCGAACCGCGTCCATTAAGGTGATCCGCGCCCTCGGCATTGTAGGGGGATGCAACATCCAATTTGCCCTTGATCCGCACAGCGACCAGTATTATTTGATTGAGGTGAACCCGCGCGTCAGCCGTTCTTCTGCGCTTGCTTCCAAGGCAACCGGATACCCGATTGCCCGCCTCGCAGCAAAAGTCGGGCTCGGATACGATCTTCATGAGTTGAAAAATCCGGTGACGGCGCATACGTACGCAAGTTTCGAACCCGCCCTTGATTATGTCATCGTGAAGTTTCCCCGCTGGCCATTTGACAAATTCATGGATGCAGATCGCGCCCTCGGCACCCAAATGAAAGCAACGGGGGAAGTGATGGCAATAGAACGGAATATGCAAGGGGCACTCCAAAAAGCAGTGCGTTCGTTGGAAATCAAGGTGGATGGGTTGCGTTGGCCTGGCGTTGAAAAGATGCCAAGCGCCAATCTGGAAGCGGCATTGACGCAGGCAGATGATCGTCGCTTTTTCTATCTGCTGGAATTGATGAGGCGTGGGGACAGCACGGAAAAACTGGCAGCGCTCACGTCTATCGATCGATTTTTCCTTGATCATTTTGAGCGGTTGGTTGCTTCAGAGAAAAGAGCCAAAGCAACCGTTTTTGCAGACATTGATGCTGATATGCTAAAGACATGGAAAAAAGAAGGATTTAGCGACCGCTGGCTTGCCACTTGTTGGGGAATCCGGGAAGAAGCATTGCGACATTTCCGTTTCCAAAAAGGAATCGTTCCTGCGTATCATATGGTGGACACGTGTGCGGGAGAATTTGAAGCGGAAACGCCTTATTACTATTCGACGTACCAAGGCATGGATGAAGCATCCGGTGCCGGAGACAAACCGAAAATTTTAATTGTTGGTTCGGGCCCGATCCGTATTGGCCAGGGCATTGAATTTGATTATTGTTCGGTTAACGGTGCTAACGCGCTGAAAAACCTTGGCTATGAAGCGATTATGATGAACAATAATCCGGAAACCGTAAGCACGGACTACGAAACCGCCGACAAGCTTTATTTTGAGCCGTTGACGGCCGAAGATGTCATTCATGTGGCGGAACGTGAAAACGTGGAAGGTGTTTTGTTGCAGCTTGGAGGACAAACGAGCATCGCGCTCACGGAAGCATTGGAAGCTGCCGGCCTCAACCTGTTCGGCGCACCATTTGATGTCATTGATCAACTGGAAAATCGGGGGCGCTTTTATGAACTTATGCAAAAAACGGACATCCCCCATATTCCGGGACAGACCGGTGCCGATGCCAATGATACGATGAAAAAAGCAAAGGAAATCGGCTATCCTGTTTTGTTGCGCCCTTCTTACGTCATCGGGGGACAGGGCATGTCCGTATTCACTTCGGAAAAACAATTAAGGTCCTATGTTGAAGCGCATGAGGGAGCCATTGCCTATCCGATTCTCATCGACGCTTATTTTGCGGGAAAAGAATTGGAAGTTGATGTTGTCACAGACGGGGAATATGTATTTATTCCGGGCATTTTCGAGCATATCGAAAAAGCGGGGGTGCATTCCGGCGATTCCATCGCGATCACCCCACCGTATGAGCTTTCAAGTGCCCATCAAGCGAGCATCGTGACTTATGCGGAGAAAATCGCACGGGAAATTGATTTTGTCGGTCTTTTCAATATCCAATTTGTTTTAGCGGATGACACGATGTATGTCATTGAAATCAATCCCCGGGCCTCGCGCACGGTTCCGATTTTTGCAAAGGCAAGCGGCAATAACTTGATTGAGCAAGCCGTACAATTACTGTTGGGCAAAGACTGGTGTGAAGTGTTCGGAGAAAAGCAGGGCTTGGCAGTGGAGACGTCTTATTTTGCCGTGAAGGCGCCGGTATTTTCAACGGAAAAATTACCGGGATTGGATCCGCTATTGGGGGCGGAAATGAAATCGACGGGCGAGTTGCTTAGTTTTGGCGAAACAAAAGAAGAAGCGATGACGCAGGCTTTTGCCTGGAAAGATGATAAAATCCCGGCCATTTATCAACAAAAAGGGAGCATCTATTGCCACGTTGCCACGGATCAGCAGGCGACATGCAAACCGGCGTTGGAAGCGTTGAAAGAAGCGGGCTTTACCATTTATGATGAAACAACCTATCCGTTTACACGCTGGCTCGAAGACGACAACGGGCTTCTTTATATCAATATCCCACCGATCGGTAGTCGGGAGAAAAAAGACGAACGGTTGGCAGCAGAACGCCATCGAAAAATGGTCGTCACCGGTCCGGAAACTTTGCGCGAATTGGTCGCTGCCCGCAACAAAGCGCACCATGTGTGTGCTGTTGAAACTTGGAAGCAGGAAGATTTACAAAGGACGTGACAAAAATGGAAAAAGAAGAGGAGTTGACCGCACATTCTCTAAAGGGAAGAGATGTATTATCTTGGGTCGATTTCGCCCCGGAGGATATTGAACAGCTTTTGCAGAATGCGCGTCAACTCAAAGAAAACCAAAAACAGGGCGTTCCGCATCAAACGTTGACCGGACGCTCTCTCGGAATGATTTTTGAAAATGCGTCCACGCGTACGCGGGTGTCATTTGAGGTAGGTATGGCACAACTCGGCGGCCACGCGTTGTTTTTGAGCAGTTCGGACTTGCAAATCGGACGAGGCGAACCGGTGGAGGATACCGCCCGCGCCCTTTCCCGTTACCTGGACGCGATCATGATTCGCGCCAACGATCATGATATGGTGGCAACGCTCGCGAAAGAAAGTGATATCCCGGTGATCAATGCCCTCACCGATGATTATCACCCTTGCCAGGCGCTCGCCGATATGTTGACGATCCAAGAGCATTTGGGAAGCCTTAAAGGTCGGAAGGTTGTTTATGTCGGCGATGGCAATAACGTCGCTCATTCGTTGATGATCATCGCCGCTAAGCTCGGCGTTGACATTACACTGTCCACTCCTGTGGGATACGAGGGCGCGCCGGAGGTTTGGGAAAAAGCAAAAGCCTTTGCTGCGGAAACGGGAAGCAAGGTGGAACACGTCATCGATCCGCATGAAGCCGTGAAAAATGCCGATATTATTTATACCGATGTTTGGGTAAGCATGGGCGCGGAAAAAGAAAAAGACACTCGAAACCGGGAATTTGAACCTTATCAAGTCAATGAGGCTTTGATGGCCGAGGCAAACGAGGAAGCCATCTTCATGCATTGTTTGCCCGCCCACCGTGAGGAAGAAGTAAGCGCCGAAGTGATTGACGGCCCGCGCTCGGTCGTCTTTGACCAGGCGGAAAATCGTTTGCACGTGCAAAAAGCAATCTTGCAAGCGGTGGTACGTTGAATCTCTTTCGGGGGGGGGATTTTTTGGTAGGTAAGAAAGTATAAATCAACTTTTTGGGTCAACACTAAAATCAATGGTTGATATTCGTGATTAAATATGGTAATACCACTAGCGAGCGAAGGAAAAACACGTAGACTCCTGTGGGAAAGCGCAGGGCGAAGACCCCGCAGGAAAAAAGCGAACTTCTTTTTTTCCGAGGAGGCTGAGCTCGGGGCCCACGAAAAGCGTAGGGTTTTTCCGTAGCGGTCACTACCAATCATAATTGCCCCTAGTTTGTCAGCCATAGATTTTGGTGAAGAGCCACTTTTTTACCTACATAAGTTGGGCGAAGGATTTCGCCATCAAAGCTTGGCGAAAAGCCAAGTTTCTACTATGGGTTGAGTAACCATGGCGCCCGGATTTAGCTGAAATTAGGCGGGATGGTCGTCATGGGCTGCTCATGATGCCCGAAATCAGTGGGGAATGTAGAGTTCGGTCGCCATGAAGGAATCATGGAGCCCGAAGTTGGAGAAGAATGGAGTGCTCGGTCGCCATGGAAGATCCATGACGACCGAATTTGCTTACGGAACGTAAAAAAAGTCACCATAACAATGTCCGAAGTACTGGGGAGTTGATCGGATGCATTTTCTTTTTGGTATACTTATCTTCACGATTGTTGCAGTCGCCGGCTATTTTTTCTTGTTGGCCTTTACTTCTTTTGCCGAGACGGCTATTGTCATTTTGGCGCTTGTTCTTGCTTTTCTTGCAGAATTCACGTATATGAAAATACGGGCAGATGGCTGATTCGTCGCACATACGTGATAGGGCTGCCATAGAATATGCAGTAGCCTATGCAGGAAAGGAAGAGATTGATGAGAACCATTTATCCTTACCGAACGGGTTACCCAGCTTATCCGGTATCTACACATGCAGGCGATGAACGCATTGGATTCTTTCTGCCTTTTGTCGCAGGCCTTGCGATTGGCCCTTGGTTAGCCGGGGGATATGGGGGATATGGCGGTTATGGTCCCGGTGGATTCGCCGGACCGCCTCAAATCAGTTATGGTCCACAATTTGGGCCGAGTTACGGGCCCAATTATGGACCGATCCTTGGCCCTGGCTATGGTGGGCCTGTCGGCTCTGGATCCCAACCGGGATTTGGCGGTTTTGCACCTGTTCCACCATATGGTGCTTATGGATCGTCTACAGGGGACCCCCTTCGATAACAAAAGAACATGGCAAAAAACCGTGGCTAATCGTTGAAAAGGCCGCGGTTTTTTGTTGCGAAAATTTCAGAAGTAAGCTAAGATACAATTAGTACTAGGTCATAATATGAACCAATATTCTTTTTTAAACAGGAGGGGAATTTGTATGAGACGCACGGGCATATATGGAATTGGCAGTTTTATTGAAGGAAAAGAGGTTACAAATAAAGATTTCGAAGAGACGTTGGATACGAGTGACGAATGGATTCAAACACGCACGGGTATCGAACGGAGAATTTTTGCGGAAGATAATGTGGAAACCTCGGATATGTCTTATTTTGCTGCTGTTCGTGCACTTGAACATGCCGAGGAAAAAGCTGAGGACTTGGATCTGATCATCGTTGCGTCCGTGACAGGCGATTATCCTTTTCCCTCCGTATCATCCATGATTCAAGATCGCCTCGGCGCACATAAGGCAGCGGCAATGGATATCGGTGCCGCATGTGCTGGATTTGCGTACGGAGTCGTAACCGCCAGTCAATTCATATCTACCGGCACTTATGATCGGATTCTCGTCGTCGGCGCCGAAAAATTGTCAAAAGTAACGGATTTTACCGATCGCAATACAGCTGTTCTTTTTGGGGACGGCGCGGGGGCTGCAGTAGTTGGTCCCGTTGGCAACGATCGCGGATTGCTCTCCTTTGAACTGGGAGCAGATGGAAGTGGTGGCTCCCATATTATCGCAAATCCTTATCTCTATATGAATGGACGAGAGGTGTTCAAGTTTGCGGTACGCCAAATGGGCGATACGTGTATGAACTTGCTTGAAAAAGCCAATCTTACGAAAGATGATGTCGATTACTTCGTTCCTCACCAAGCAAATATCCGCATTATGGAAGCTGCCCGGCAACGATTGGAGCTCCCAAAAGAAAAAATGGCAACCACCGTTCACAAATACGGAAATACGTCTGCATCTTCAATTCCTATCGCTCTTGTTGAAGACTTAAATCGTGGTAAAATAAAAGATGGAGATTTAGTCGTGATGGTCGGATTCGGCTCCGGTCTTGTATGGGGCGGTCTCGCTCTTCGCTGGGGGCGATAGGTCCGATCCGCAAAATATGCGAAACTTGGTTTGATGAAATGCGCAAGAAGACAGAGCCAAGTTTTAAAAAAGGAGAGAATTGAAGATGAAACGTGTCGTAGTCACAGGCATGGGGACGGTGAATCCGCTCGGGCACCATGTAGACGAGGCTTGGAAGCGAGCACTTGCAGGAGAGACGGGTATCAGCCCGGTAACGAGGTTGGATGCGGAACAATTCCCGATTAACGTCGCGGGTGAAATAAAAGGATTTGAAGCGGAAGATTATTTGGACCGAAAAGAGGCCAGGAAAATGGACCGGTTTACCCACTACGCCGTCGCTTCCGCTTATATGGCCCTCGAAGATGCCGATTTTAAAATTACCGATGACAACGCGGATCGTGTTGGTGTCTGGATTGGCTCCGGGATCGGGGGCATGGAAACGTACGAAAAACAATTCAAGCAATTTACCGAAAAAGGCGTTAGACGGGTAAGTCCATTTTTTGTGCCAATGATGATTCCGGATATGGCTTCCGGTCAAGTATCCATTTTCACCGGCGCAAAAGGGATAAACTCTTGTAGCGTTACCGCTTGTGCATCGGGAACGAATTCCATCGGCGATGCGTTCAAAGTCATTCAACGAGGAGACGCGGACGCCATGATAACCGGCGGAACGGAAGCGCCGATTACGAATATGGCGATCGCCGGTTTCTGCGCGGCCAAAGCCATAACGACTTCCGATGATCCCGCCACCGCCTCACGCCCGTTTGACGCGGAACGGGACGGATTTGTCATGGGCGAAGGAGCCGGTATTCTTATTTTGGAATCATTGGAATCTGCTGAAGCGCGAGGGGCAGACATTTACGCGGAAGTGATCGGTTATGGATCAACCGGAGACGCTTATCACATGACAGCACCTGCGCCGGAAGGGGAAGGCGCGGCCAGAGCAATGGCACAGGCACTTTCCGATGGAGCGATTGAAAAAACTGACGTTGGCTATATTAATGCCCACGGGACGAGCACCCCATACAATGATGAATATGAAACGACTGCGATCAAAGGTGTTTTTTCCGATCATGCCCATGATCTTGTCGTCAGTTCGACGAAATCCATGACCGGGCATTTATTGGGATCAACAGGCGCCGTTGAAGCCATTTTTACCATTAAATCGCTTGTTGATCAGATGGCGCCCCCAACCATTAATTTGCATAATCCCGATCCGAAATGTGATTTGGATTACGCGGCAAACGAAAAGAAGCCAGTCCAAACCAATGTCGCCCTGAACAATTCATTTGGCTTTGGAGGGCACAATGCAACACTTGCTTTTCAAACGTTCAATGGGTAAAGGTGAAGGCTGTCATCCTTTATGGTGACAGCCTTCCTTGTATTTCGGTGATCCAGAATGTTAGAAATTGGAAGATGGAAAATCATTCCTTTCTTCTTGAAAAAAAGTCTTTTCCGAAAGGCATGGAAGTGTCTGGGAGCAACCGTCAAGACTGGTAATTTAATGGAGTCTCCGATTGTCAGTTGGCAGATTCAGACCATTCGATTATCCGATGCGTGCGGAGGTAACGAATCACGTTCTGCTCGGAAGTACAAAGTAATCCCTCAGATGGAAGTCGGGCTGCTCCGAGTGGGAAAAATTCAACTTAGACCAGACACGTTGATTATACAAATTTATGCTTATTTTCAATAGGGAGATAAAGAATTTTTTAAAACACGCCATTAATGTCGGCATTGCAACAGGAGGTGGCGAATTTAGCCAGCGTACCTTAAAAGCCTCAGAAGTCCCCTCTGATAGATGTTTTGCGTTATTCGTTTTCCAGTTGTTGTTTTGCCTCTTGAAGCTCTTCAATAGATAAACCGAAGTCCATTTGCAAATGGGGATAATCATTCCAGTGGCCGCCCCACTCAAATCCCAACGCTTCTCCGATTTCTGCGACTTCCAGCCAATCGGGTTCGCCGCTTCCGCTGCCATCGTATTCGATGTCCCAAATGATTTCTCCGTCGCCATTTTCAATTGCGAAGTCGATGGCCAAACCGTAATTATGATACGATTCACCCGCCGCCGCATTTGTCACGATATCCCCGGATTCCGTCCGACCTTGTGCGTATAGGTCATCTTGGCGTTCATGGGAACGGTATCCTTCTGTAATAACGACATTAATCCCGACGTTTTCTGCCTGTTCGATCAGTGTTTCTTTTTGTTCTTTAACATATGGATGGAGTTCTTCGTCGCTGGAGATAACATCCTCCGCCATGGCTTGTTGTTCGTGATCTTGCTCGAAGTCAAACAGCAAGACTGTTGAAAAGATTGCAAAGAGACACATGAAGAAAAATAGACTTTTCATAGATGAAGAGATTCCCCCGGAGGTTATTCTAGTATTGTAAATATAATAGAGGGCATACGGAATGTCAATAAAGAGGGGATTGTGGAGTTTTTTGTCCCATTGGAAATTGAGTTAGTTTACTGTTTACGTGAGTGTTGATAAGCTTTTGGTGGATTGGAGCGAAGATATGAGCAAAATAAAGATTGTTACAGACTCAACAACAGATTTACCCAAGGATATTTTGGAGAAATATTGCATTCACGTTATGCCTTTATCGATACAAATTGACGATCAGTCCTATGTTGATCAAGTGGATATTACACCCGAGGATTTCTTAAGAAAGATGGCACTTGCCGACAGCCTTCCAAAAACATCACAGCCGGCAATTGGAGATATGATGCAACGATTTGAAGAAATAGGTGATGACGGGAGTCAAATATTAGCGATATTTTTGTCTTCAGGTTTGAGTGGAACGTATGACACCGCACGCATGGCGGCTACGGAAGTGAGTGCCGATGTCACCGTTGTGGATTCAACGTACATTTCGTCAGCCCTAGGCTTTCAAGTTGTAGAAGCTGCGAAAATGGCCAATACCGGGACTTCAATGAAAGAGATTGTAAAAAGAATGGAAACCATTAGGAAAAATTCAAAACTATATGTTGTCCTTGAAACATTGGATAATCTAGTAAAAGGTGGGCGTATTGGTAAAGGGAAAGCTTTTTTAGGTTCGCTTCTCAAATTAAAACCGATCGCGACATTAGAAGATGGGGTCTATTCACCGATATCAAAAGTGCGAACACAATCACAAATGATTCATACACTCATGAAAAATTTTGAAAGTGATGCCGAGGACCGGATCATTAGGGGCGTTAGCATTTCTCACGCCAATGCGTTTGAGCTTGCCCATAAACTAAAGAATGCCCTTTTAACAAAAAGCAGTCTTAAGGATGTCATGATTCAAACAACAACGCCCGTCATCAGCACCTATACGGGCGAAGGAGCCATCGGGCTGTCCTACTATACGGATGCACACGAATAACGGCCCGATGCAGCTGTTAAATCTTGAGGGGGTTCATAAAAAACAGAATCAATCAATGGAAGCATTGGGAGGCTTGGCCCCTTAAGATTTCCTCTTAAAATGTTGGGAATGCGGCAAGTGAAGTGTCGAGATCGGCGATATGGGGATTTTTTAATATAGAGAGAATAAAAAAAAGGCTATGTAAAGCCTTCTGAAAAAAATATATATGATATATTCTATATGAGCTACATAAGCAGGATGAGGTGGTGCCCCCTTGTTGACCGTCCTTTGACATTCGTCATGTCAAAACGGGAAGGAGGTGTTGCCACAAGTGATTACTTTGTAGCAAGGATTGATACTGATGATCTCTTCACCACCATGGTGATAGGGATTATTTCAATCGTCATCCTGATTACACGGAGGGTCTTGACGCGTCCGTTTTTCCGCTGGAGTCTCGCCCTTGCAGCACCGTCCCTCCGTACGTTGCCAGAAGTGCAAGGGTTTTTTGCTTATAGGATGGATTTCCTTGTATCTAGCTTTGACAACACCAACGGCAAATGCTTATGTGCCAGTCTTTTTCCGTTATTCAGCAGTCCCTACTGTAACTTTTTCTTCAGCATAGTGATTTCTTTTATTTGATTTGTCCGTGAAATTTCTTGAAATAAAGGATCATGAAAGAATTCCAATAATTGCTTTCTTAAAACCGGATAGGGAGGGAGGCGATGAAATGGATTGCTTTGACCTTCCCTTACATAGTTATCGAAACCATTGATTCTCAGAATTCCTAAATGAAAACCATGATGCGGTCGGTAGGAAAACTGATTAATCTTGCCGAAGCCAATCCCTTTTTCGATGATATGATAAAGAAACTTCTCATCCGTCTGGTATCGTTTCATAAACGAATATACCTCATCCAAATGATGGTGATAATATTCAATGATCGGGTTCATCTTCTTGTAATATTCGTCTACGTTGAAAAAGTGCAAGCCGGTTAATCTCTCCGAATTAGAACGGATTTGGTTGCTATATGGAAGGCCGATTTTTTCACAATGGTTCACGTGTCCTTCTAAAAGAGAGGGGGTTTCTTTCGTTATTAAGAAATCGATATCGCCGATATATACATATTCAAATTCCGAGAATTCAGTTTGAGGAATGAGAAATCTGAATGGTTTTCCTTTTTTCCCATCTTTAAATGGAGTGTATGGAAAATAGTTTTCTTTTATCTCGAAATTTGTTGAAAGATTCTTTTTGATCATTTTCATACAAGCATTTTCTTTTGTTGATAAACGATCCATAACAAAAACTTTCACAAAATAATTTGGGTAGCTTTTCAAAATGCTATAGACGTAGTAAGGAATATACTTTGTATAATTGCCGAATACATAAACGGACATACAAAGTGGTTTTTTCATGTTAGACAGTCCTCCCCAAAGCATTATTTATTATTGAATGATTGATATATGAAAAGGGAACGGCATATGTTGAGGAAAAATAGACAAATTTTGTATCTGCGTCCTATAACATTTTGGTTGCATGGTGAATAAAATGAAATAGTTGGATATATAGTAATCATCTGATTTAAGGAACGGACTGATTCGTATGGAACATGCAAACGGAAAGGCGCGAAAGATTTTATTAGTCGCTGATCACCCTGGGTGGGCATTTCATCATCGTGCAAAGGAAATGATGGCTTTACCGTCTAGTAAAAATCTTAAAGTTGACTTGAAATATCGTGACCAGATAACTGCTAAAGACAATAATCAATATGACATTATTTATGCGATGTCCGTACTGATTGCAAACAGACTCCATCATAAAGGTATTCCATTAAACAAATTAGCCGCCGGAATCACATCTTCACGGCAGTTTAATCGTTATAAAGGAGGTAAAGGTACGTATAAAAAGGAATTTCTTGATTTCTTTACGAATTTGCGTGGTGTTAATACTGTTTCAAATGAATTTGTTCAACAATTCAACAAGTATCGTCCCATTTATAAAACACGTACAGGAATTAATGAAAATCTATTTAAACCATCAACAGACAATACAAGCCAATCTACTTTTACTGTAGGCTGGGTCGGTCGAATAGACGGGCATCTCCATCGTGAATTGAAAGGATATGATATCGTCTTATCCGCAATAAAAGGCTTAGATATGAAACTGGATATTCGAACGTTTACCAAAAATAATGTTTCAAGAGATAAAATGGTTGAATTCTATCAAGGACTCGATTGTTTTATTTGCTCTAGTGAGTCTGAGCATATTCCCTTACCAGTTTTAGAGGCCGGCGCTTGTGGGGTTCCAATTATTTCCACGCAAGTAGGGATTGTTCCTGAGGTTATAAAACCATATGAAAATGGCATCATTATTCAGCGAAATGCGAGTGCCATTCGGGAGGCGCTTCTTTATTTAATGAAAAATCCTGATCAGCGCAAATCGATGGGAAGGTCCATTCGTCATACCATTCTTGACCAATGGACATGGGATGTGTGCTGGAAGGAATGGGAAGATTTTTTTACAGCGATATAGGTCATGGAAAGAAGAAATAGGCAGCAAAGGAAGATAGAATATGAAAATTCTGTATGTCATTAATAAATCAACCGATGGCGGGGTAGTGAGCACAACACGAAGTCGCATCAATGCTTTTCGAAAAAAAGGGATTGAAGCCGAAGTGTTTTTCTTGTATCGCGGTGACGGTGCAAAAATGTTTGAAAATATTCGGCACTATCATTCGAATCGGGTTAAAGACTTTCAGGAGAGAGTGACAAAGGGGGGTTATGATTGTGTTATTTTCGTGTATTCCCTTAATTATTTGAAACACTTACCAAGCAGCTACAAAGGCAAGAAGGTATATGAACTCCGGGGTTGGACCACAGGAGCAGAAAAACAAGTGAGTAAAAAGAACATCAGTAAGTCTGTCGATGCCATTATTTGTATAGCACATTACATCGTCCCGTTGGTGAGGCCCTATTTCCGAAAGGACATCCCTATATTTGTAGATGGAAATACGGTTGATTCACTGTTTTATTATGTAAATGATGCTAAAAAAGTTCAGAAAGCAGCTCTTAAACCTCAAAAAGGTCACGCTGTCATTGCATTTGTTGGAAGAATTACGACGCAAAAAAATTGGAAAGAATTTATTAGAATTTTCCGAAATATATCAGATGAATATCAAGTGGAAGCCTGGTTTGTAAGTAATCCAAAAACATCTAGTGATTTACAAGAACTGCACCGAATATGTAACAACAATCATGTAAACTATAAAGTTTTTCATGTCTACAATGAAAATATGCCGGAAGTATATTCCACGATTGCTGATTCGGGGGGATGTGTATTGTCAACATCGATACGTGAAGGATTAGGGAATTCGATTTTGGAACCGATGGCATGCCAATGTCCGGTTGTCAGTTCAGATAAACCAGGCAAAAATGAGATCATTTCGCATCAATCTAACGGCATGCTTTATGAGCTAGGCAATATAAAGAAAGGCACCGGCTGTGTAGAGAAATTGTTAAAAGATGCCCCGTTTCGCAATACGATGATTAAAAATGCATTATCCACGATTCAACGCAATTATAATCAAGATGTCTATGTTGATCGATACCTGGACATCGTAACAAAAATATAGGTGTCGGACGATGCGGAAAAGTACCCCTCTCCTGTGATTAGGCCAGGTGAGAGGGGATTATGTCTCCTGAAATGCCACTTCTATGCGGAATAGCTCGTCGGTTGGAAAAAACGCAAGGGGGTATATTTTTTGACTAAAACAGCCCTTCCTTTATTTTCATCCCGTTGCTTGCTTCCTGATAAAGAAATGTCTATCCCCGCGCTCTAACGGGCCGTTTTTCATAAAGAGGTAAGAAAATAGCATGAACAGGACTGAAACCCCTGCCAGGATGTGAACGAACAAGAGATGGTCAACGATGATAAATTCGATCAGTGGCTGAAGGTCGGCAAAAAAGTAGGTAGCGAGTACCGCGATTAACAATGCTGCGCCGCCAATTAACGTTCTTACTGTGCCAAGGTTAAAATAAACGGATTGCGCGATCAGCCCCACACCGAAAAGGATGATCATCCATAATACATCGATCCAAACATACAAGAGCGGGTTCGATCCGCTAACAAGGTCTGCCATGTGGAAAATATATCCTTCGTTCAGTAGATAGGGACTTAAGAAATGCAGTCCATTTAAAAGTATTCCACTGAGTATAATATAGATACTTATTGACAGATAAGTCGCGATCATAAACTGTTTTCTCGTCCCACCCAAGGAAAGGATATATTTGTACCCTTTAAAAAGGATAAAAGGGTAAATGAGAAAAATGCCGTAAAACGGTCCGAACGTTATCCCTAACATTTCATTTTCTCCAAGATAGAAGCTTAAGAATATATACAAAGCCATTAAACCGAGCGTTACACCAACGTTGATATAAAAAGTTACGTTCACCTCTTTAATGATGACTCGGAGCGGCCCTTTAAGCGTGTTCATGTTTTTTCGTCTCCTTTTTTGTCAGATTAACGAGATAATCTTGAAGTGGTGCTTTTTCAATAGTAACACCGGCATCTTTTGCTTTTGCTTCCAAATCAGCGTGGAAAACCTCGTCCATCATGACATGTAATTGCTTCCCGATTTTTTGTTCGTCAATGACTTGGCTATTGCCAATCACTGACTTCACTGCTTCCGATGATCCTGTTAAAAGCACGCCGTATCTTTTCAAATTTTCTATTTCTTCATATCGAATGATTGTTTTTTGATCAATCAGCGCGATTTTTTCACAAAGTGGCACCAGTTCCTCAATGTGGTGTGTCGATAACATAATTAAACGTGGGTGTTCTTCGTACGTATCCAACAATACGTCATAAAATTGTTTACGCATACTGGCATCAAGGCCGTTTGAAGGTTCATCCATGACCGTTACAGGTGCCTTGCTCGCGAGCCCCAGCGTAATCTTAATCATGCTTTTCATGCCTTTTGAAAATTGCCTGATCTTCTTTTTCCTTGGCAAGTCAAACACATCCAGCAAATATTCGGCAAATGACTGATCCCAATTTTCATTGAAATAAGCACCAAAACGAAGCGCGTCTTCGACATCCCATAAATCAGAAAAGGGATGATCTTCCTGCATGAACGTCACATGGTTCATTGCTTCACTGTTGTTATACGGGGTGATTCCGTTTACGCTGACGGTTCCTTGATTTGGCTTCTCCATCCCGGAGATGACCTTCATCAATGTTGTTTTCCCGGAGCCGTTTCGCCCCCATAAACCTGTAATCACCGGTTCATTCTCCCGTAAGGCAACGTTTTTCAATGCCGCTCTATTCCCATAGGAAAACGATAAGTCTTGTACATCAATCATCATAATCCTCCTCAATCAATCGAATAAATTCTTCTTTCGTCATTTTAAGTCGCTTCGCTTCTTCCAGCGTGGGCTTAACATATTGCACATGAAATTCTTCTTTACGCTCAGCAAGCAACCGATCTTTCGCTCCTTCACTTACGAAAACCCCAACGCCTCGTTGTTTATAAGCATAGCCGGCATCAACGAGCATCGATAACCCTTTTTGCACCGTTGCCCGGTTCACTTGATAAAATTTGGATATCTCTGTCGTTGAGGGAATTTGCTCCCCTTCACGCAACTCCCCATCAACAATATCATCAGCAATCATTTCGAAAATTTGCTGGAATATAGGTTTTGATTCATCAAAAACAGCCTTCACTAAACGCTCCTTTCTCCCGTTAAGATGATGGGTTGATTAGTTGTGTAATCAAGTATACATAAATGGATTTGAATTGTAAACCGTTATTTTTTCTTTGTGTTTCTTGTAAATGGAAACTAATCAGCCATCCAACGATGGGGTGAGTGGTGTGGAGTAAAACTGTGCCTTCTGAAACACGCTATACCGAACAACGGCGGTATCCAGCTCGCAGGCTTACAGGGAATACCTCATCTTTTTGGATGGAGAGTTGACATTTCTCATATATCATAATAATATATATCTAAAAGATATAGGTGATCAAAATGAAAACGGAACCCAAGTACATTATTTTAGGAATTTTAACAACGGATTGTCGTACGGGATATGAAATAAAGAAGCTGATGGATCAAAGTTTTTCTCATTTTTGGAAACTAAGTTACGGACAGATCTATCCAACGTTGAAAAAAATCGTACAGGAAGGATTAGCAAAAGCGCATGATATACAACAGGAAGGAACGCCGAATCGCAAGGAATACCACCTCACAGAGTTGGGAAGGGAAGAACTTAATAAGTGGCTTCGTGCACCTGTGGAGGAATTGGCCACCCAACGTAATGAACTGCTCGCGAAACTGTTCTTTGCACGTCATTTGCCTACGTCGGTGACGATTCAACATTTGCAGCATTATGAGGAACGATTAAAAGCACAACGAGAGGTCTATCAGAATATAAAAACAGGACTCTATGCGTATGAAAGTGAGAAAGCCGATGTCGATTATTGGGTGTTCACGTTGAATTATGGCATTAAAACCACGTCAGCAGCCATTGACTGGTGTGTGGATACGATTGAATGTTTAGAAAGAGGGGGGCTTTGATGTTTTCATTTTCGTTGATTATTCATGTTGTAGCGGGTTTCGTGGCTTTATTTACGTTATGGATGCCGTTATTTTTTCGAAAGGGCAGCAGGCGCCACCGTTTTACCGGTTGGATCTTTACGATCAGTATGTTCATCATCAGTGGAACTTCCGTACATCTGGCTTTATACAGAATCTGGTTTGATCCTACGGTGACAATTGAACAATTTTCTTTTTCCATCTTTTTGATTTTTATTGCGATATTAAGTTTTTCCACGGCAATGTACGGATTACGGGTGCTGAGATTTAAAAATCATAGAGGGAAACACCGACATGGAATCGATTGGTTGATTCCGGCCGTTCTTTTCATGAGCGCAATAATCATGAGTGTTTACGGTTTTATGGTTGCTGATTCTTTGCTAACCTGGTTTCCATTGCTGGGCGTTTTTCTGGCGTTATCTCAATTGACATACTGGTGGCGACAGCCCCGTTTTCGAAAGAGTTGGGTCGTTGAACACCTGTCCGGTATGCTCAGCTGCGGGATTGCGACGGTAACGGCGTTTGTTGTATTTGGGGCACCGCAAATGTTTGCCCTTGATGAAGCGCCTATTTGGTTATGGTTCACACCAGCGATTGTGATCACACCGCTGATTTCCTATTTTTCGATCAAAGAGAAACGTAAATGGCGGAAAAGAGGCAAGATTGATAAAACCAAGCCGGTATAATGGCGTATGAGAAACTAGCCTGCTATGCAAATTCGGAATTGAATAAACCTTGGTATTTAAAATAAACCAAAAGCTAAAAGGTTGCATTAAAGGCAATCTGATACACAGTGAATGGTTATTATAAAAAACAACTAAAGATCAAAACGAACAGCAAACTGATGGTATACGAAATAAAGAAACAAAGGCCATTTTTCGGAGTAATGCTTTTCTGGCTCACCCAACAAATCTGAACAGATTTTATCGGATGATTGAGTGATTAACTTGTTATTCTTAAAAGCGAAGGGAGGTTAATCGAATGGATTTGCTTGAAAATATGAACGCAGCCCTAGATTATATTGAAAACAATTTGGATGATGAGATTAACTATGAAGAGATTGCAAAGATCGCTTGCTTTTCTGAACATCATTTTAAACGAATGTTTTCGTTCATAGCCGGTATACCCTTGACGGTATATGTTCGTAGAAGACGTTTGACCTTAGCGGCTTTTGATTTAAAAGAAGTCAATATGAGAGTGATTGATGTCGCTGTTAAGTATGGTTACCATTCACCCGATTCATTTTCACGGGCATTTCAAACGCTCCACGAAGTAACGCCTAGTTCTGCCAAAAATTCGGATGTTCCATTAAAAGCTTATCCTCGAATGACCTTCCAAATTGCGATTAAGGGAGATGTAGAAATGAACTACAGATTTGTTGAAAAAGAAGCTTTTACCGTCGTAGGGAAGAAAGAAACAGTAGCGTCTAGTGAAACTGAATTTAATCCGAAAATGTGGGAGCATCTCGAAGAGATCGAGGAAAATGTAAAGCCATACGACAATACCTCGTTTTCAGGCATATTACATGTTTCATTGACTAAAGAGGACGGAGACATCGATTACTATATAGCTACAGCGACGACGAAGTCATGTCCCGAAGAATTTGAACAATTGCAGATTTCTTCCCATACATGGGCGGTATTTGAAGCAAAAGGGGAAATGCCAGAGGCATTATTAACGACATGGGAGCGAGTGTATACCGAGTGGTTCCCTACATCTGGTTATGAACTAGCTGAAGATCCTGAATTTGTTAGAGGAATCAACGATATAACGGAAATTTGGATACCTGTTAAGAAAAAGAAGCAAAAGAGGGGGGCGGATGCCCCCTCTTTTGCTTATTAAGTTGCGTGAACAGAACAAGCTGATCAAGTATCTATTTATTAAACAATTTATAACTATTCTGGACAGTCAAAAGTTCTTGCATAACTGCATAAAAAAATTCTAGCGTAAAAGCAGGAAAAATAACCCTTTTTAGCGAAATGGTATCCAAACATTCCAAGAAAGGAGACCAATCGCTGAAAGGGTTATACGAAACATTGTATCCGATTTCACAGCGATTGTCCATATTTATGCTAAAATTTATCGATACCATTTTGGCGTCATTTCGTCCCTGCTTTAACCGTGTTGCTACTTTCCATTGGTTTGTCGTCATTATTATAGGCATGATGATGCGTTCGGATCATTTGGGGGTTACCTCTATCATGCGCGATCTCGGGTTGCCTGTTCGTCGCTACGAAACGTTGATCCATTTCTTTCGTTCCTCCGCGTGGTCGCTGGAATCCCTTCGCAGAACATGGCTACAGGTGGTTAAACGTGTGGCCCCGCTCTCCTATGTCAAAGGGAAGGTGGTGCTTATCGGCGATGGGATGAAGCAGTCCAAGGAAGCTGAACGGATGCCCGGCGTCAAAAAACGCCATCAGGATTCCGAAAATTCCTCTAAAGCCGCGTACATCTTTGGCCATTTGTTTGGTGCCGTCGGCGTTCTCATGGGAACCCCGAAGAAATGGTTCTGTTTGCCGTTGGTCATGAATCTGCAAGATGGCGTGAAGACGATTTTTGGCTGGGACGATGCCTCACCAGAGCGGCAGGCGTCTCATGTCGTGCAGATGATCGATCAAGGTTTTGCGGCTGCAAACACGTTCAAACAAGCACTGCTGTTGTTGGATCGATATTTTCTGACCACGCCTGCGCTGAAACGATTGAATCAGTGCAATCAGTCAGGAGACGCTCATATGCATATCGTGACGCAAGCCAAATCAAATGTGGTGGCCTATGAACGCCCCGTCCGGAAAAAAGGCCGGGGTCGTCCGCGGAAGAAAGGCGATCGCGTCAAGTTGTACGATCTGTTTCAAACCCGCGCGTCCGAATTTCAAGCCACCACCGTCATCATGTATGGCAAGGAAGAGACGGTCCAATATCTCTGCCTGGATTTGCTATGGGGGCAAGGGCTCTATCAGGAACTGCGTTTTGTCTTGGTTAAACATAACGGGCGTTTGGCTATTTTGGTGAGCACCGACCGGACGCTTGCGGCTACGGACATCATCCAACTGTATGGGCACCGGTTCAAGATTGAATGTACGTTCCGTGAAATGAAGCAGGCCATCGGTAGCTTTGGCTATCGGTTCTGGAGTAAATCTATGCCCAAACTGCAGCGTTATCTGAAAAAGGGAGAATCCCACCCGCTAGAACACGTGAAGGACAAGGAGAACATCCGTCTGACGATCAAAGCCATCGAAGGATTCGTCATGTGCAACTGTATTGCGATGGGTCTGTTACAAATCATTGCGGTGCGCTATTCTCATCGTGTTCCGCGTTTGTTTTTCCGTTATTTGCGGACACCGTCCAAGGCCATCGTCTCCGAGGCTACAGTTATGGCTTATTTGCGCCGGTCGATTTTTTTCATGTTTGCCCGAAATCCGCATCTACCCTTAACGCAAATAATTCAAGAAAAGCGTCATTCGTCCGATTTTGACGATGATTGGTTGGCTTCATAGTGCTCAGAAGTTTTCACTGTCCAGTAAGTAAGGAAAATAATTATAAAGGGGCGGATTCCTAATGATAAAAGTCAAAATCCAAAACGAAGACCGGGATCCATCGATTCAAGAAATCAAGGGCGCTATACATGATCTTATGAAGAAGAAACCAAGAGACCTTCGCATATTTAGGCGATACCAAGCGATATTGATGTACTTAAAAGGGCGTACCTACAAAGAGATTGGCGAAATGATCCACTGCACCGAGCAAACCGTCTGCAGCTACGTTCGTGCATACAGGAAAGATGGATTAGAAGGATTGATCCCTGGTCACTCGCCTGGTCGCCCTAGATTATTGACGGATGACCAAGAACAGGAATTATATCAGCTCATTGTAGAAAAAAAGCCCGCCGATGTTGGTTTCCCACCTGAAATGAATTGGACAGATTCTTGATTTGAGATTGGATCGAAAAAACGTTTGATATCAATTATTCAGATCGCGGTGTGCGCGCCTTGCTACACCGCCTTGGTTTTAGTTACACAAAGCCAACCTACACATTGAAAAAAGCGGATCCGGAAAAACAAGAAGCCTTCAAACAAGACTTTGAAACGGCTAAAAAAAATGAAGAATGGCGAAATTGATCGAATTCTGTTCCAAGATGAAAGCATGATTCGAGATTATCAAGCACTAGCCAATACTTGGTTTCCAAAAGGACAACAGAAGATTATCCCAACTTATGGGAAACACCGAGGCGTCAAGTTACTGGGGACGCTGGATTATGCAACTGGAGAAACGTTTTGTGTCGAAGAAGAACGTTATGACGCAAAAGTGTTTTTGT
This sequence comes from Salicibibacter cibi, assembly GCF_016495865.1. Taxonomy (NCBI): domain Bacteria; kingdom Bacillati; phylum Bacillota; class Bacilli; order Caryophanales; family Bacillaceae; genus Salicibibacter; species Salicibibacter cibi. The sequence continues at coordinate 2,729,942 of NZ_CP054706.1, read as the reverse complement.
CATTTTTAAAAAGTGTGCTCAAGAAGTATCCCAATCAAAAAATCGTCATGATTCTAGACAATTCCAAGATTCATCATGCGAAGCTTATTCAGCCATTTTTAGAGGAACATTCCCATCAACTACAACTCATGTTTCTCCCGCCATACAGCCCACAATTGAATTTAATCGAAGGTCTGTGGGGCTGGCTGAAAAAATCAGTGATCTACAATGTATTCTATGAGACTGTTGAACAGATTCGCGAAGCCGTCCAATCTTTTATTGCTAAGATCAATCAGGAGCCAAAAAAGGTTAAGAAACGGCTTTGTAGCAAGTTATAAATTCTTTTGTGCCAAGTATATAGAAGGAATAGGTGCTGTTCACTCCTTTTAAAGGAGCACTTTTTGCACATTCCTAATGCACGCATTGTACTCAGCAGTAGTGGCGCAACCACCGATCGCTTATGGTGATCTACTTTTTTCGAGCTCCTGTTCAATACAAATAAAGTTGTTTCCAAACATCTTTTCATTCCACAAACGCGCTCCGTTTAAGGAAATAGTTGTCCCCCTGATATTAGATGTGTTGTTTTAGATTTAATTTCATTTATTATTTGACAATTTATACTATCCAGCTTTCCTCAATAAAAAGGCTAATCTTAACATAGGCCCATATTATTTCGACGTATAAACTAGCATTTTATTCGTATCAACAACAAGCTTTGCCGAACTGATAAAATCAAATCCTAAGATACCATCCATTTTCATCCCATAATCCATATTTCCAATTTCAACTTCGAAGTCTCTTTGGCTAATTTCCTCGAGCTGTATCAAATTAAAATTCTTTACGTAAACGTATTCTACACCGCCAACGCCTCTAATTGTATCAACAATATCATTTTTTTCAGGTACAACGCCTATATTTTCTACAACATTTGCATTGAAAATTGTTCCTGCGGATCCAGTGTCCAATAATACGTTATCTAATCTCAATGTCTTTCCACGAAATGTTACTTCAAGTTCGACAAATGGAAGTCCATACTGAATGTTAATTTTCATCTTGAGCCTCGAATCCCTGCATACCTTTCGCGAGCCACTAAATTTTGTCTGGAAGTATGGAAAAAACAATATTCTCGTTGTGGTTGATCTTTTCGTAATTCCTCATATCGATTCATTGCTTCTAAGGAATTTTCGAATCTATCTATAATTACTACGTCTTCAATATACCTATATCCATTTTCTGAGTGCGCTTTTATTACTTCCAGGACAACCCATTCATTTGGGAATCGTTTTTTTACTTCCTGCCAACGCATTTTACTCCTCCGTTCCATTTGCCCCTATTATATCACAGAAATAAAGGAATTTTGCGTAAAGGATGTTCTTTCATAAACGTGTGCCTCTTTTCTTGAATAGTCATTTCTCGTTGAATTCATAATACAAAGGGCATAACTGTGGAACATTCCATAAAAAAACCTTTGGCATCATCTTATCCAAAGGGTTAAACTTCGCAACTCATTCCTATTATTCTTCAAGTGTACCGACAGTTGGTAAGTCTTCTAATACATCAGTCCCATGTGGAGCTTCTTCAATTTCTTCTGTGTGGTCCTCACCAGCCTCTAATCCACCAGCGGGGGCGTGTTCTCCACCGTCCCATTCTGCAACATCTGTAACGTCGTAAACGACTCCATCAACCGCTACATAAGCATCGTTTCCATCTTGCCCATCATATTCTCCGAGTTCTTCCAATGTAAATTCTTGATCTTCTTCAGTTTCATCTCCTTCATCCGTTGCTTCTTCTCCGCCACAAGCAGCAAGTAGCATGACTGAGCTGCCAAGAATCATTAATAATTTATTCACAGAAAACACAACTCCTTAAATTAAATAGATACTAAAGGTTTCTCCATACACATAATATAACATTTCGAATTTGACTCTTAATAGGCTTGTCATAGATTTGTCAGCTTTAATGCAAACGGTGAAACCTTTGTCTAACATTTCCAATATCGGTTGTGAACTTTAAATCACCTTTCGGGTGAGTAGAAGTCTGAGGAAGTTGTATACCCGGATACTTCCGTGCAAATGACATGACTTGACTCTATTTTGAATAAGTCCTACTCTTAAAAAGACTGAATGATTCAATCAAAATATAAGGGAGGATATTATGGCACCGTTAAATGAGGAACAATTAGACCAGAAAAAGAGGGAGCGAAAAGAACAAATTATGCGAGCCGCTTTAAAAGTGTTTGCGGATAATGGGGTTAAACTCACGAAAATAAGCATGATTGCAAAAGAAGCAAAAGTGAGTCATGGATTGGTCTATCATTATTTTGATTCAAAAGATGAAATACTGTATGAGAGTATAGAATGGGGGACGGAAGAAAATAGAGTAGCACAAGTGTTTAATGATCTGAATGAAAGCGGGAAAAGCCCCTTGGAAAAAATCAAGGCGTTTACCCAATTCGCATTTTCAGAAAGCGATAGGTGGGTAACTCAATCAGTTTTTCGGATTATGCAACATTTAACTGTAGCGGATGGTTTACCAGCTCATATAAGTGAACTCGTAAACAATACAGGGCAGTTATACATAGAAGCATTATACCCTATATTTCTTGAAGGACAGAAATCCGGAGAGATCATTCAAGGAGATGCTGAAGAGCTGCTGGGCGTTTATTTAACTGTTTTATCAGGTATTATGGCGGATGACCCGTCATTCTGGAAAGAAAACACGGAATGGAAAGTTGAAATCCTTTCACGGATGATCTCGGTTCGTTAAATATTTTTCTCAAAAAAACATTGACATATCGGCAGAATACCTTTAATCTTATATCGACTGATTTAATCAATCAAATCAATTATATTTTTTGAAGCGTCATTGACTGATTTGTTCAATCTATATTTGAAATGAGACGATTTTATGACAGATTCCGTTATTCAGTAAAAAGTATTAAAAAAAGTTACGGTAAGAAAGCTGTTGGAAAACAATTGCTGGACCATTTAACTGAGGGATCAGATCAATCGCTTGAAAAACGATTGGAACAAGCAATTTCTTCCTTTGAGGGGCGTCATTTGCTTCAATGGATCAACCTATGTCATAGCAATAAGTGAATGAAGGTGATCAAACTCATACACATTACTGTTGAAACTCAATCTGAAGGGCAAGATCTAAGGTTGAGGCTGGTTTGTATGTAAAGGAGATATAAATGAAAAATCAAAGAGCATTGATGCAAAAGGGAGTAAATTATGATACGGGGACCAATTTCAGCCCGGATTCTCTGACTCGTGAATGGCTAGAGAGGTTAATGGAACAAGAAATCCGCGCGATACGCGACCAGTTGCATTGTACTTCAATCCAAATTTATGGTACGGATGTGGATAGATTGATAGCATGTGCAAAGACTGCCTTAGAGAATGGTCTTCACGTATGGCTTCAGCCTCGACTGGTAGAGGGAAATCAAGAAGAAACATTAGCACATTTGTCGGAAGTCGCACGGGCGACCGAACAATTGCGAAAGAAATACAAGAGAATCGATCTAAACCTAGGCTGTGAACTTTCAATTTTTTCTTCCGGTATGATACCAGGAAATAATTACGCCGAGAGGGCATCGAAGCTGAGTACGATGTGGTGGCTACTTCCATGGTATAACAAAAAATTGAACGATTATCTTAGTAAAGCATGTAAAGTAGTTCGGGAGAAATTCAAGGGTAAGATAAGTTACGGAGCAGCACTCTGGGAACGTGTTAATTGGAAAGAGTTCGATGTAGTTGGTTTGAATCTTTACAAAGTACCTTACAATGAATCAAGATATGTTAAAACCCTCAGGAAGTTTCATCGACAAAATAAACCGATTGTTATTTTTGAATTTGGATGTGCCACCTACGAAGGTGCGGATAAAAAGGGGCCAGAAAGTCATGAAATTATAGATTGGAGTACTTCAATTCCCCAAATTAAAGGAAATGTTAAAAGAAGCGAGAGAGTACAAGCGAATTATATTATTGACCTTCTCAAAATTTACAAATCAGAAAATATCTACGGCGCATTCATATATGATTTTATTCAGCCTTATCATCCTTACTCTCCGGATACACGATATGATTTAGATATGGCTGGATATAGTATTGTAAAGGTTTACCCGCCTAATTCTGAAAAACCATATGAAAGTGGCTATTGGGAGCCTAAAGAGGCATTTCATGAAATTGCTAAGTTTAACACAACCAATAAATAACTGGACAGTCAAAAGTCATCAAGCTTAAGAAGCCAGCCAATCATCGTCAGAATCAGGTATTTCCTTCTTCATTTGAATTATTTTGGTTATGGATAAATGCGGCTGTAGGGCAAACATGCGAAAAATAAATTTGCGAAGATAAGCCATCACCGTAGCCTCTGAGACGATGGCTTTAAGACGGTGTTCTCAAATAGCGAAAGAAGCGTGCTTCGGAAATGACTGTTTACTATTTCGCTTCCATACAAGGATTGATGAGGATAAAACTTAATATGGGGGAACGGTTCAAAACGCCTAATCTGAAAATAGTAATAGCCTTTTTAATAAAGATGATTATAATGGAACACCGATAATGGATTAAGACTATTACATTATACAAACGGTCGCGATTGTGGAGGATGATTAAACAATTTTTTTATAACAAATTTCGTATGCAATAGCTGGACGAATATGAAAAGTAAAGAACTATTTTTTAGAAATAGCCGCATTTTTGAACGGAACAATGCGGCATCTCATCATCAAAAGTAAACAACTTTATTTTCACTTAACACTTATATTAATTGAATTAGTCAATCGAATTTAAGAGGTTTATTCTCATTTTATTTGACTGAATTAATCAATCAATATATAAAAGGGGACGATTTTATGCCCGATCCTGTTATTTCAGCGAAAAATATTAAAAAAAGCTATGGGAAGAAAATGGTTTTGGATGGCATCGATTTTGAAGTGACCAAGGGCTCTATTTTTGCGCTACTTGGAGAGAATGGAGCGGGAAAAACCACCATGGTTCGTATTTTATCAACCTTGATGAAAGCAGATGGGGGTATTGCAACCATTGGCGGTTACGATACAGATCGTGAATCCGCTTCTGTAAAAAAAATGATTAGTTTAACCGGTCAGTACGCAGCAGTAGATGGATTATTAACAGGTGAAGAAAATCTGATCATGATGGGGCGATTAAATCACCTGGACCGCAAGACAGTAAAAAAGCGCACAGCAGAACTGTTACAACAATTTGATTTGCAAGATGCAGCTAAAAAACGTGCACAATCCTATTCCGGCGGAATGCGCCGCAGGCTTGACATCGCCATCAGTCTGATTGCGGACCCGGAGGTCATTTTCCTTGATGAGCCGACAACCGGACTGGACCCACGCAGTCGGAAGAATATGTGGCACATGATTCAGCGGCTTGCGGAGAGCGGCGTAACCATTTTTTTAACAACGCAATATTTGGAAGAGGCCGATCAGCTTGCAGACAAGATTGCCGTGATCAGTGGAGGTAAAATTGTCGAAGAGGGCACGGCTGAGGAGTTGAAACGCATGGTCGGAGAAGAAAAGGTGGCATTCACTTTTTATGATTTGCCATCGTGTCGTAAAGCTCGGGATCTTTTGGATGCGCAAATGGACGTAAATGAAATGAGTATTACCGTTACAACGGAAGGTTCACCGGAGAATATGCGCGGGCTGTTGAACACATTGCATGAATACGGCACAGATCCAGCATCTTTTACCTTCCGTCATCCGACACTGGACGATGTGTTTATGGATATAACAAGTGATGATAAGAAAGGGGTTGTTGTCAGTGAGTGAATCGAAGTGGTATTGGGCCATTTTAGACGGATGGACGATGTCCAAACGTAGCTTAAAGCATATTTTCCGAGAAGCAGAGTCACTGGTGATGGCGATCGGATTACCAGTAGCCATCATGATTATGTTTGTCTATGTTTTCGGAGGAGCGATTCAGACGGGGACCGATTATGTGAATTACGTTGTCCCCGGGGTAATCATCACATGTGTCGGTTTTGGGAGTTCGATCATCGCGGTTAGTGTTACACAGGACATGGTCGGTGGCTTATTTGAGCGTTTCCGCAGCATGCCGCTTCTCCCATCTTCATTAATGGTTGGCCATGTTATCGGAGGATTCGTTCGCAATGTGATCGCGACGACAGTGGCCATTCTCGTTGCCTTGCTTATTGGTTTTCAGCCAGATGCGGGGTGGCTGGAATGGCTTGGTGTGATTGGGGTCTTGACCCTTTTCATGTTATCCATTAGCTGGGTATTTGTTGTTTTTGGTTTACTCGTAAAAAGTGTAGAAGCAGCTAACGCTCTTACATTTCCTATGTTGTTTCTGCCTTATTTGAGCAGTGCCTTTGTACCAACCGAAACTATGCCTTCATGGCTCCATGCATTCGCTGAAAACCAGCCGATGACTCCGCTGATAGAGACATTGCGCGGCCTTTTGCTCGGAACTCCAATTGGTCATAATCATTGGTTGATGATTGCTTGGTTTGGTGGATTATTGATTGTGTCAATGATCATCGCGACGTTTCTATTCAAACGTCATAAAGGCGAATGAGATTTTGTAATGGAATTAGCATAGTGGGGATAGTAACAATAAAACGCAACGGAATAAATGTGCGCGGTCTTTGATTGTCAAAATTCCTAAAATAATTTAGAGAGGTGTTTTAAAATGGAGAAACAAAAAAGAATTGAAATTGCGCAATTAGCTGCAAATCAAAGAGATGTATCTCGTGAGGTAGCAGCTGTTTTTGTTGATGATTATGAGAAAGACTTAGCATTTCTCTCAAACAAAATAGGGATCAACACTAAAATCTATGGTTGGAAATAGGTGTAATGATAACGATGGTAACCGCTACGAAAAAACACTGCGCTTTCCCACAGGTGTCTCCTTGTTTTTCCTTTGCTAGGCTAGAGTTATTACCATCATTATTCACTAATATCAACGATAGATTTTGGTGAGGAGCCGTAATATTTTTGAAACATAACGTACGACAATGGTCGTAGAAAAGGTCTTATCGATGATAAGGCCTTTTTTGTATGGAATATTTAGACTGTCGTACGAGGCAACTGAACATGAAAAGCCGTACAGTAAAGATAGATCACCTTTCAAAAGTTTAAAAGTAAACAAAGAGACATTGAATATGTCAACGCGTTGTGAAAACGGCGATAGGAGGATCGTTATGAAACATGCCATTGTATTTGGTGGAACAGGAATGCTCGCAGGGGCGACAAAATGGTTGATGAAAAGTACAAACCATATATCAGTAATCGGGAGAAACAAACACAGGTTGGAACAGCTATATCCGGATCATGACAACAGTGATTTACGGCTCGTCACATTAGATTACAAGGATAATGAGGCGTTGAGCCATTTTTTACGACAAACCATTCAAACGTATGGTCCCGTTAATCTTGTTGTATCCTGGATTCATAACGTTGCGCCTGATGCTATTCCTATCATCCTTGAAGAAATGAATCATTATCAAAAGGATCAATGGCGCTTTGTTCACATTAAAGGGAGCAGTCACGATCTCTCATCGATACAAGCACAAATCACTGTCTCTAAAAATTGCTTATATCGTGATGTGCAGCTCGGATTTAAAATTGAGGAGAATGTTTCACGATGGTTAACGCATGAAGAGATTTCCAAGGGTGTTATTTCAGCCATTCATCATGATAAGAAGAACACCGTTGTTGGAACGTTACAACCCTGGAGAAAAAGACCATAGTAGTTGGTGAGGTTAAGTTAAGTAAATCAAAGGTACACTTAAATAGGGACTGCTGAATAGCGGAAAAAGACTGGCACATAAGCATTTTCCGTTGGTGTTGTCGAAGCTGGATGCAAGGAAATCCATCCTATAAACAAACCCTTGCGCTTCTGGTAACGTACGGAGGGATGACGTTGCAATGGCGAGACTCCAGCGGAAAAACGGACGCGTCAAGACCCCGCAGCGCCGGTTTTGCGCGAGGAGGCTTGACCGTTCGTCCGCGGAAAGCGAAGCCATGGAAGCGGCATCCCGGCTTCAGTTGATAGCTGCAAGTTGTTCAGCAATCCCTAAAAAATTTATTATTGAGGGAGAGAAGAATAATGACTCAAAAACAATTACCTCTATGGGCAAAGGATTATTTACAATATATTCAAGTGCCGGCTAGAGAACCTTCCTATTCGTATTTAAAAGAAATTAGCACTGCACATTTAAACCAAATACCTTTTGAGAATATTAGCACTTTGTTGCATTACAAGGCATACCACGAGGAAAGAAAGCTTGTGGAGGATGAAAAAAAGTTTGTTAAACAATTATTTCAGCATCATATGGGCGGAACATGTTATATGTTGAACAGCAGCCTTCATCAATTGTTAAAGCAGCTTGGCTTTCATAGCCGTTACACTTTCTTAGGCGGAGGTCATGTAGCTTTGCTTGTTCGACTTCCCGGTGAAAAGGAAGAACTGTATGTTGATATAGGGAATGGTGCACCCTTTTTTGAACCTATTCGATTAGAGACAGACCCGGGAAATGTTTCGGAATATGGGGGAATTGAAGTGAGACTTCGTCCGGGAGATGAATTCGGAACGTATAAATATTACCGGTATGTAGATGGAACGTTACTCACGGATATGGATTGGTCTTTTGACACAAAGAAAAGCTATCAATTTGATGATTTTCAACCGGCCATACAAAAATATTTCCAGCCCAATGGTGCATTTACATCGGTTTTACGCTGTCAAATTTGGCAATTAAGTCAAAAGCGTTCATTATCTTTGGTCAATAATGTATTGAGCATCCGATATAGGAATAGAAAAGTCGAGAAGCAAACATTAAAAGATCGTTTCGAGGTTCGAAACGTTATCGAGGAAGAATTCAAGCTCCCTAAATTGCCTGTCGAAAAGGCCATAGGAATTCTTGAGGGAATGGGTGTCAATATTTTTCAAGAGCAAAAAGAAGATGAGGCTGATTGAGCGTTCGAAAATAGGTATGATTCTCCACGTCTCTAAAAGAAATGCAGAGACGCCATGACAATATGAGGAATTTAAAACTGGAAAGCGACCGATATCTGGACGTCGTATCAAAAATATAGGAGTCGGATGATGGGGATTGACTTGCAAGATGATTTGTATCTTTATTAAGCCCTGACTCCGCGCCAAAAGACCATCCAAGCCGATTCAGCATGCCGTTCTATTTCATCGGACGTATAAATGGTGGTTTCGTCAGCAAGACCTTCGATTAAGCAGAAATACGTATGCGCCATACTTTTGGCATGGAGCTCCTTTGTTACTTCTTGTGACGCCTGACCTTTAGCGATCACATTCTCCAAAAGCCTGTTTGCTTGTTTCTCACTTTGTTCCACGTAAGCGGTTAATTCGTTTTCCAATCCTTCTGGCGGATAATGCATAAAACGATTATAAAACTGATTACTCGCATCATCGCTGATCAAATCCTGAATATGCGTTTTAAATGAATGATATAACACTGTTTTTACATTCGGCGCTTGCACATCAAGGGATCTTCTGACAAAGTCAACGTTGTTGTCCGCCATTGCCTTCGTTACATCTATAAATAACGTTTCTTTGCTTTTATAATGCGCGTATAAGGAAGGTTTTTTAATCCCAACCTTCTCCGCAATTTTTGTCATTGACGTACCATCATAGCCATTGATCGCAAAAAGTTCCATGCTCTCTGCTAAAATTTTCTCTTTCGTATCCATGATGCGCTCCTTTTTTTCATTAAGGTATTTACAACAAAATCAAGGTGGGTTATAATTTGTCTGCCTACCGATCGATCGTTAGACAATGTTCATTATAGCCTTTCTGGTTATTCGTGTAAAGGAAGAGCATTATTAAGTGAATAATTAGGGACTGCTGAATAACGGAAAAAGACTGGCACATAAGCATTTTCCGTTGGTGTTGTCAAAGTTGGATGCAAGGAAATCCATCCTATAAGCAAAATCCTTTGCACTTCTGGCAACGTACGGAGGGACGGTGCTGCAATGGCGAGACTCCAGCGGAAAAACGGACGTGTCAACACCCCCGCACGCCTTTAGCGAGGAGGCTTGACCGTTCGTCCGCGGAAAGCGAAGCCATGGAAGCGGCATCCCGGCTTCAGCTGATAGCTGCAAGTTGTTCAGCAATCCCTGATTAGGAAATGGGTGATGAAAAATGGTTTTTCCATTGATGAACAAGGATAAGATTCTTGTGTTGCTGGACTTTGATTTATACAGTCCAAACACAATACTCAGAGGCGCACAGCTAGCCAAAGCGTTAAACAGTGACTTTGAAGTTCTTTTTTTGATCGAGTCTGATAGAGATAATTTTGATCAACCGGAAATAGAACTTGCCTTCGCTGAGAGTAAAAAGCTCAGTAAAGATTTAGGAGCCAGTGAATTTAAGATTAAAGAATTCAGAAACCATCAGAGGCTGGTTAAATTTTTGGAAGCATTTACAAGGGATACGGGGTTCACGCAGCTCGTATTGGCACATGTAGCAGAAAGCCGATGGGAGGAAATGATCCATGGTTCTTTTATGAACCTTTTGATGAAGCGGATGACTTTTTTGGAACTTCATTTTATCCCTCAAGATGTTGCGTTTCCATATGAAAAATTGCCTTATGATAAGGGCGTTTATGCGTTTCTTGAACCGATGGAGGAAAATGATCACTATTATCTTACAGAGCACAAAACGAAAACAACAGTTGAAAACGGTGTTTTCTTTAAAGAATCGGGTACTGATTTTGATAATGGGGTATTTCTTTCATTTAATGAAGATAAACTTTTCACTTCCTATCAGGTTCGAGACAGCGTTGCCACTTTAAAAAATAAAAATGTAAAATTGAATGAGATCTAGCAGACTAAACACCGCTCGAATTTCGGGCGGTTTATTTTATTGACAAAAAAGACTGTTTGGTATATGGTTAACCACATAACCAACTAACCATAATAGATGAGAGGTGGTGCAAGTAGGTGTGGCAATCATTGGATGATCATCAACCGGTTTTCATACAAATACGGGAGATGATTGAAAACGAAATTGTGGAGGGTGGGATCAAGGAAGGTGAACAGGCCCCCTCCACCAATCAACTTGTCGATTATTACACGATTAATCCTTCCACGGTTTTAAAAGGGATTAACCAACTTGTGGATGAGGGGATTCTATATAAGAAACGAGGAGTCGGAATGTTTGTCGCGGAAGGGGCACGAAATCAACTTTTACAAGCACGGAAAGAAGCGTTTAAAGAGGAGTACGTCTGGCGAATGATGCGCGAAGCAAACAGGATTGGCATTTCCAACGAAGAGGTACAAGAAATGGTTCGATTGATGAAAGGAAGGGATGACCTGTGATTAAAGCTAAGGAACTCTCACTCAAGTATGGCGAACATTCCGTGTTAAAAGACATTTCATTTGAACTGGAAGGTGAAAAAATATACGGTTTGCTCGGTCGAAACGGAGCGGGCAAAACATCGTTATTATCACTGCTTGCAGCCTTTAATCAGCCGTCGAGCGGTAACATTACGGTTGATGGCGAAGCGCCTTTTGAAAATGCTCGTGTCATGGAGAGCATTATGTTCATTCGTGATGTGAAGTTAGAGGAAGAAACAGAAACCGTAGAGAAGTGGATCGAGTATATAGCCGAATTTCGTCCTCTCTTTGACCATAGCTACGCTGCGCAGCTTGTCCGAAGGTTTAAACTTCCTCTTCATGAAGCTGTAAATAAACTATCGACCGGGATGCAATCGGCGCTAGGGGTAACCGTTGGTTTGGCCAGTCGTGCACCAATTACGATTTTTGATGAAGCATATTTGGGGATGGATGCGCCGGCACGGAAAATTTTCTACGAAGAAGTGTTGAAGGATTACATGGAACATCCGCGGACGATCATTCTATCCACGCATTTAATCTCAGAAATGGATGGGTTGTTTGAAGAAGTCCTTGTTATAAAAGAAGGTTCGCTCCTCCTCCATGAAGATACGGAAACGTTGCTGGATCGAGGAACGACGGTCATCGGTGAAAAGTCACGAGTGGATCAATTCACGGCCGGAAAGAAGGTATTAAACGAACAATCACTGGGCGGAACAAAATCAGTGATGATTTACGACGGTTTTTCCGATGATGAGCGAAAAGAAGGAAAATCGCTTGGCTTGGAATTCAGCCCGATTGCATTGCAAGAGTTATTCATCCATCTGACAGAGGAGGAGAAGCATGAACAATAAATCTGTACTCGTTTCTAAAATGATGTTCGGGACATTTTTACAGTGGACGATGTGGGTGGTCGGAATATTTTTGTTGATTTACATTGCTGTTCAAATTGTTTCTATAAATGTTAGCGGAATGATGGAAACGACAATATTGGATGCCGCCATGCAACCGGCAAGAGTATTCTTATTTGTCACGGGAGTGTTGTCAATGGGCGGTTTCCTGAGCGAGTTTGTCTCCAATGGTGTCACCCGCAGAGATTATTATCTCGGTGCAACCTATACTCTCTTCTTCCTTGGATTTGTGATGACCCTTCTTGCGGGGAGCTTGTATGGACTGGAACGTTTGCTTTTTTCTTTGACAGGTTGGGATCAATGGCTTTCCGGTGCAGCGGTTGCCGGGGATGAGACTGTCATATTGACACTGGGAATGGTTTTTTTCCAATTCGTGATCTGGTATCTTCTTGGCTGGTTCATTAGTGCAGGCTTTTACCATCATTGGCTCCTTGGTTTCGGTTTTATTGCTGTTAGTATTGTCGCTATAACCATTAATGATTATGTTTGGGGTGAAACAGCTGGCACGTTGACATTTTTTCATTGGCTTCTGCCGGTTGAGCAGTTTTCCGTGGGGTTGGCTATAAGTACGAGTGTCATTCTAATCATTCTGTTGGTTACGCTCATGCGTAAGCTAACTAAAAATGCTGTGGTGGAAGTGTGAAAATAAAGGACGAAAAAAAAGAACTTGGGCGGGTTTTATACTCGTCCTAGTATAACGTTTCAAAAATGCTTTCCTGCACAAAAATCCGGCCAAACGATGATCAACCACAGCAACTGAGGACTCAAAATGCAGTTTTTAACCCCGATCAGTCCTCAGACCGGACAACTGAGGACTCAAAATGCAGTTTTTAACCCCGATCAGTCTTCAGACCGGGCAACTGAGGACTCAAAATGCAGTTTTTGACCCCGATCAGTCCTCAGATCGGGCAACTGAGGACTCAAAATGCAGTTTTTAACCCCGATCAGTCTTCAGACCGGGCAACTGAGGACTCAAAACGCAATGTTTGACCCCGATCAGTCTTCAGACCGGGCAACTGAGGACTCAAAATGCAGTTTTTAACCCCGATCAGTCCTCAGATCGGGCAACTGAGGACTCAAAATGCAGTTTTTAACCCCGATTAGTCCTCAGACCGGACAACTGAGGACTCAAAACGCAATGTTTGACCCCGATCAGTCCTCAGATCGGGCAACTGAGGACTCAAAATGCAGTTTTTAACCCCCCGATCAGTCTTCAGATCGGGCAACTGAGGACTCAAAATGCAGTTTTTAACCCCGATCAGTCCTCAGACCGGACAACTGAGGACTCAAAACGCAATGTTTGACCCCGATCAGTCCTCAAAGAATCGGGAGATATTTGAATAGGAGTTTCAGAACTTCTGATATAGACTACTAGTGCAGCCTGTCGGAAATAAGCGATCACACCGACGACCGGAAGACCGTATTAGGACTTCAAACTGGGGTTAGTGATCGATGGGATTAAACTGCCACAGCCCGAGTGAAGGTATCAAAGGCTATCGTCAATGACCCAATGTCTTCTCGCGAAGCAGGGCTCCCCGGTCACCATGAAACGGTTATGGCGACCGAACACGAAAACCAATCGCTCGTTCGGTCGCTGTCCTCATGATCGGGTAATTAAGCCACCTTGCCCTAGTTTTTCTGCTTTAATATATTCGCAGGTTTTGTACTCTGCTTCAACGTAATAAAAATGAGTTATAATGTTGAAAAGAAGGGGAACTTTTATGCGCTCCCACAAGAAGCAAAGGAAACGTTTTATCAGAAGTTGGAATATACATTGGTGCTTTTATCAGGCATGTTTGTAAAAATGTAATTAACTTTTAGGATATGAGTTGATTTTCTTCATCGTGGGCTACCATTCATAGCAATAATGGTCACTGGATATCTCCTTTTACTCAGATTATACTGTTTATTTTGGCTGCAACAGCAGTTCTCTCTGCATCTTTTCCGAACAGGAATAATGATTTCGCTTTTTCCTTTAACGGTAACGGAACGATTTGAATGAATATTGATTTAATTTCATACCAGCGATTTTATTAATTATTAACATCAGTATCTTACATAAACCAAAATGGCATCTCGCAAAAATGCGGTTCCGCCTTTGACGCTCTTGTCATAGTAAGCCGTAAAACGTTCATCGGAAACATATATTTCTGCTAATCCGGCATGTGCTTCTTTGGAGTAACTTCCCCATGAATACATCAACCATTCTTTATGCTTGGCAGCAAGTTCTTGTGCTAGGTCAGATGAGGGATCCCCGGTTGCATATGCCTTTGGAAGTAATGAATGGATTTCTTCTTCCAACGTAGTGAAAGCATAGTAGTCCTCTCGAGACATTTCCCTAAGCTTTTCATTGCTTGCATCTACCGCAGCATCGCCATGTTTTCCCCGGACTTCTTTCCCGTGCTTTTGCTCGTTGTCTTGGATTAATTTTTCCTTGAATCCTTCGAATTTTTCTTTATCAAGCATCAATGCTCCTCTTTCCTTATAGGCAATTGTCCTTTCAACAGTCGCCATTATTTTGTCAAGGCGGGTACGCTTTTCCTTCAGATTGTTATAATGATATTTTAGAGCCTTTGTTTGATCAAATGTTGGCTGATTAATGATTTTCATGATTTCCGAAAGACTGACATCCAATTCACGGTAAAATAGGATTTGCTGAAGAAGATCTACCTCTTTATGCCCGTAAATCCGATATCCGGATGAATTGATTCTGGCGGGTTTAAGCAGCCCGATTTGATCATAGTAACGTAATGTTCGCCCGCTTACACCTGACAAGTGCGCGAGTTGATTTACCGTGTATTTCATGATTATCCATCCCTTGACTATAATTATTATAAACCTTTACGTAACGTTAACCTCAAGGGGAAAATAATTTTTTTTAAAGGTATTATTTGGTGGCATAGCAGGAAAGGGGGATGTGTGTGTCGCGAACGGTTGTCTCTAAAGCAGATGTGCGCGGGACGGCTTCCGGGGTTATGTTTATGGCCTTTTTTGGAACAGTGTGGGCGAATGTCGGGATTGGCGGTTTGCAGGAATCGGCTTCCATCTGGATACTGATTCTGGCGATATTGATCGGTACTGTTTTATTTTGCTCGGGAATTTCATTGATTAAGGGTTCCCGAAACTTGTCTAATACAAATGTTCATAGCTCAAAGAATGTCGACAAGTGGTTTAATATTATTATTGCTGCAGAATTTGTGTTGATTATTATTGCTGCCTTCGTGTGCAATGCGATTGGACAGTTCGATTGGTTTTTCCCGATTATGGCTATTATTGTAGGGATTCACTTCCTTCCTCTGGCCTATCTTTTTCAAGTGAAGACTTACTATATTACGGGAACGCTTCTTTGTTTGCTTGCCATTGGGACAGTGCTCTTTGTTCCACTAGAGGTCAGTCTGGGACAGCACCAGGTCAATACATGGTGGTCATTGGTTGGGTTTGGTTCTATGTTAATATTGTGGATAACAAGTGTTGTAATTGTGTTAACGGGCAGAAGATTGCTCAGGATAGCTCGGAACGGGTAATATTGTCATATTTAAAAAAAACATTTCGTACACCGATCAAGTCATCTTGAACACCTCTGGCAACGGGTTATGCTATGTTTAACACAACGTTACGGTTGATCCTTTACTATATCTGAAGAGGGGTATAACAAGTGAATGTGAACATTGATCTTAGCGACAAGCATGAGGAGACGACGGTCATCATTCAGGCCAGGGAGTGGTCGCCCGAGTTGGAGGCGCTTGTCAGACAATTGAATAACACAACAAGCGGGCGCATTGTCGGTGTTAGTGAAGAGCAATCGATTGTGCTCGACCCGAATGACATTGACTTTGTGTATGCGGAAAAAAGGAAGGTGTTTGCCGCGACGACAACGAAGCAGAACATTGAATTGAAAATGAAACTGTATGAAGTTGAAGCGTTGCTTGAAGGTTATGATTTTACACGTTTTTCCAAATCGGTAATCGGCAACATTCATCATATTCAGCGTTTTGAATTGGCGTTTAACGGCAATTTGTGTATTCATTTCGACTCAGGCAACAAGGAGTATGTATCCCGAAAATACGTGGCACCGTTAAAGGAAAAATTGGTGATGGGGGGTGGTTCGAATGCTACGTGAAATGGTAGAAAGAAGTCTTGGCGGTCTCGGTTTTGCCTGCGTGATTACTTTTGTTGCTTTGACCATCCTCACGGTTCAGGATATTGAAGTGCCCGTTGCACAAGTATGGGTCTATATGTTGGGCAGCATGATACTTGGGGTTTATTTTGGCGTTTCCTCATTCTTCTTTGAAATTGAGAAATGGAGTCCTTTGAAACAAGTCGCCGTCCATTTCGGTCTTTCCATTATGCTTTGGTTTCTCATCGCCATTTTTATGGCGGGGTGGATTCCCTTTACGTTGCGCTCGATTGTGCTTTCTTTTGGCATGTTCACCGCCCTCTATGTGTTCTTCTGGTTTGCTTTTAGGGCTTATTTTAAAAAGATAGAAGCCGATATGAATGATTCGGTAAAGTGAAAGAGAGGATGAATATGATTACTATCCAAAATGTAAACAAACGTTATAAAGACATTCAGGCATTGCAAAATATTGACTTATCAATTCCGGCAGGCGTGTGTTACGGGCTCGTCGGTCCAAATGGTGCAGGGAAGTCCTCTTTAATTAAAATTCTGGCGGGGGTAATTAAAGATTATGAAGGATCGATTCACGTATCTGATTCGACTTCGCCTCCTCTCGGCTATGTTCCCCAGGAAATTTGTGTGGAAGAAACGTTATCAGCAACCACCAACCTCCATTTTTATGGAAAAATTCATGGATTAACCGGCGAGAAACTTGCTCGGCAGGTGAAAACCGTATTTAATGAGATTGGCTTAACCAACCGTGCCAAATCAAAAGTGAAGACATTTTCAGGTGGAATGAAACGCCGTCTTAATATTGGATGTGCACTTATGCATGAACCGGATCTTGTCATTATGGATGAACCGACCGTTGGCGTTGATCCCCAATCCCGTCACCATATTTTCCAACTGATTCGTACGTTAAAACAGCAGGGAAAAACGATTATTTATGCGAGCCATTATATGGAAGAGATTGAAGCGCTTTGCGATGAGGTTGCGTTTATGGATGGCGGAAAAATTGTTGAACAAGGGAGCATCGATGGTTTACTGGCCAGCTATGCACAACCGGCAGTGTTTATCAAAGGAGATCTTCCGCAAGCGTGGCTAGATTCCGAGAACGTCATTCAGCAAAAAGATGGCGGGTGGCTTTTCACGTCATCGAACCCTATGCAACTCCTCGGTGATTTAGCGAGACGTTGCGAAGAACACAATATCACGCCGTCGCAATTATCATTGATGCAACCACGTTTGGAAGATGTATTTTTCACATTAACCGGCACTGCTTTGCGGGATGCTGCATAGGAGGTATGAACATATGTGGGCTGTAGCAAATATAGAAACGAGAAAACAACTGCAAGACAAAGCTTTACTGTTCTGGACCCTGGCTTTGCCGATCGTATTTATTATGGGATTTATGGCCATCTTTGCTGCGGACGCACCGGATCAGACAGCGGTTGCCAATCAAATTATCACGGGATTTAGCGTCTTTTTTGCTGTTTTTATTATCATTTCCATGGTCATCAGTTTTGTCAAAGATCGGGAAAATGGATTTGTGGCACGTCTGGCTAGCACGCCACTCACGCCGGGCGGTTATTTTATCGGCAAATGGTTGCCTTTTGGTGCTATCGTTGTCGGACAAATCATAGTACTCGCGATTTTGGGAATCGTTGTTTATGGCATGAGCATTGATCAACCCTTTTTCTATCTGCTCATTGCCTGTTTTGTGGCTATGATGGTGACATCCTGGGGTGTGGCTATTGCAATGTTCTCCAAAACGGAAAACACGGGGCTTGCACTCACACAAGTGATTGCTTTTGCCGGAGCCATCCTTGGTGGGCTATGGATGCCGTTTGAAACGTTACCCGAAACGATCCAAACGATCGGTACGTTCTCCCCCCAATATTGGGCGCACCAAGCGTTGCTTTCAACGCTTCCCGGACAACCCGATGGGGAAAACGTAGGGATAGCCTTACTCATATTACTTGGTTACACAGGTGTTGGGTTTGTTTTAGCATTTGTTGGTTACCGGAAGTTTTTGCGTGAATCAAGAAATTAGGGTGTACTGTGAAAAATAAAAAAGCAGGGATTTGCCCCTGCTTTTTCGATTATTTAGCTTTTAAAAGTTGAAAAACCTGATCCACATCTTTGTCTCCTCTTCCGGAGAGGTTGACGATGATGCTATCATCCGGCGATAAGATTTTGGCAAGTTTCATTGTCTCTGCTAAAGCGTGTGCACTTTCCAAAGCCGGAATGATCCCTTCCTCGCGAGCCAGTTCTTGAAATGCTTCCAGTGCTTCATCGCCGCTGACCGTCACATACTCGGCTCGCTCGCTTACTTTTAAATAGCTGTGTTCAGGTCCGACTCCCGGGTAATCGAGACCGGCAGCGATCGAATACGTCGGCTTCGGCTCCCCGTTTTCGTCTACGAGCGTTAAACACTTATAACCATGAATGATTGCGGGAGAACCTTGTGACATTGTAGGTGCTTCTGCCGGTTCTGCGCCGATAAGCCGAACGTCCGGTTCATTGATATAGTGGGCAAAAGTTTATCCAACCGCGGCGCTTTGATACACCCCATTAAAGATGTATACAATGGTGAATTTTCCTTTTTTTGTTATTTTAGCGGATGAATTTGCCGTTCGGCACCCATTATCAATCCCCAAAACCCGAGCCTGAGGACTCATCTGGCTCCTGAGTCAACCTCGGAGTCCGCAGATCTCGTTTCTGAGGACTTTTCCGACCCTGCTCCAGACCACTAGGCATACGCACCGGTGGTTTTCCACATGTAACGCTCGAATGGAGGAGTACAATAACTAGTTAGGACCCCGAACAGCAGTGAAAACCAGGTTGATGGGTCACTAACCGTGTCATTAGCACCCGAACAGAGGTTAAAAACACGTTCGAAGGGTCACTAATCATACAATTGGCACCCGAACAGCGGGGGGTAAACCGTTTAAAGGGTCTCTAACCGGCTCCTGGTTGGGTTGAACTAGAGGGTGATATTGATCTGGATGGGTTTTTTGCAAGTCGGATGTGCGGCCGGGTTTTTCTGATATTCGATATACCTTCCATATTGAAACAAATGCCTCTGAAGAAAAAATACCTGCATACAAGGAATTTATTGAGGCTCATTGCCCAGTTGGAGACACCATTGCCAATCAGGTTAGTCTAGCCTCCACTCAAGTAGTAGTTGAAAAAACGACAAAATAGCACGGAGTGCAATAACTGCCCTAATCGTTGCAGATGTAAGGGCGGTTATTTTTTGGTTCAGTATTACGCAAAAATCGTCCCGCCAGAGTGGGAATAATCATCTATTAACAAGGATTTTGTCCGTATAACGCCGTGAAGGAACTTTTGAAACAGTACAGTAGTGCCGAATGGTTGAAATAAATGATCAATCAAAAAAAGAAGGATATTAGTCCTCACCGGGCGTGGGTGAGGACAAAAAAATAGGCAAAGCGTAAAATAATGTCTTCTCCATACATAGATAGCGCCGGATTTCACTTGATTAGCGCTCATGCCATCTTATTTGTTGCCTCACTATTGGGTGTGATCGGATAATTCAACTACCCTACACTAGCACTCTATCTCGGAAATTGTTTATCTTAAGTGTTGTCGCTACCGATCGAAGGGTGGCAGCGCGATCCTCTCGGACAGAGAACGAACTTCTCCGAGAGGAACAAGAGAAGCAAAGTAATCCCTCAGACGGAGGTCGAGCTGCTCCGAAATAGAGGTGCGACAACGTGAACCATATCCTTCGTTTCAGATCATCTCCGAAACGCACCCTTCAACGCCTCGGCAGCTTGCTCGATCGCTTCGGTTCCTTTGGATATGAATGCTACCATGCTAACGAAGCCGTGAATCATCCCGCCGTAGCACGTATGCACAACGTCCACGCCCGCCTTTTCCAGTTTATCGGCATAGGCTTTTCCTTCATCCCGCAACGGGTCGAATTCGGCCGTGATCACGAGCGCAGGCGGCAAACCGCTTAAATCTTCCGCTTTTAAAGGAACGGCGTAAGGGTTTTGCAATTCATCAAATGTCTCAAAATATTGTCCTGCGAACCAGGTCATCATATCTGTCGTTAAAAAATATCCCTCGCCATTTTCCCGTTGTGATTCAGTTGGAATTCCCGCGCCCGTGGAAGGGTAAAAAAGCACCTGGTAGGAAAGGGCAGGCTCCCCTTTTTCTTTGGTAATCATTGCGGTTACCGTCGCTAAATTTCCGCCCGCACTGTCGCCACCTACTGCAAGGTGATCTGTATCCACATGAAGGGATGCTCCGTTATTGGCAACCCATTCAGCGGCAGCGTATGCATCTTCCACTGCTTTCGGAAACTTATGTTCAGGCGCCAGTCGGTAGTCTACGGAAATGACGATGCATTGCGCGAGGTTGGCCAATGACCGGCATAAAGAATCATGGGATTCAATGCTCCCTACCACCCATCCACCCCCGTGATAGAAAATCAGTGCAGGGTGCGTCCCTTCTTTAAAGGGGTTGTAAACGCGAATCGGAATGTCGCCATCCGGTCCGGGGATGCTCCGATCTTCGACGTTTTCAACAAATGGGGGTTGCGCGGTGGCGCTCAGTTTTTCAAACGAAGCCCGCGCCTCCTCGAGCGGCAATGTTTCCAATGACGGACCTTGAGACAAAAAATCCAAAACTGTTTTTGCTTGCGGATCAAGGGGCATGTGTAATCCTCCTTCAAGAGTAAGAATGGTATCGCTTACATCTATCATAATGGAGGAATGAAGGGGCAGCAAGCCCCCTATTTGTCGGGGGCCTTCAGCCATTGCAACGCATCCTCCCGGTTTTTTAATGTATCATTCATCCATAGACTTTCCGCTTTTAGCAAATAGTGCTTGTATCGCGGCCCGGGAGCCATGGGAAGCTTTCGCAAATCTTCACCTGAAAGCAAAGCAGGCATGCGGCGCCGTTTATCGCGGTATCGTTTGATCATCATGCTTTTGTTTTTATTTAAAACTTCCGTATACATTTCAAAAAGAACCAGACTAGTCTCTTCGGCTTCATGGACGTTTTCATGAAGGGTGCCGAGAGAAGTGAAGGCTGTTTCATCAAGAGCTTGCAAGCGACCGAAGGCATTCAACAGTTGTTTTTCGGTTTTCGTCAACGCAAAACGGGTCAGGTGTTGTAACGCTCCGTCGAATGCAAATAACGGAAGAAGTCGTGAAAAAGTGAACAGGTTTTCCGGCAAGGATTCGTATTCTAACGTTGAGATCATCTGCCCGACTTCCCTGGACCAACCGGCAAATGGAATGAAGGCTCCCAATAGGTTCATATCTTCCAATCGTTTAAAGGTCTTTGCCGCTGACACTTCCACGAATAATCGCTGAAATTCGGCTTTG
The DNA here is from genome assembly GCF_016495865.1 of Salicibibacter cibi. Lineage (NCBI taxonomy): Bacteria > Bacillati > Bacillota > Bacilli > Caryophanales > Bacillaceae > Salicibibacter > Salicibibacter cibi. The sequence continues at coordinate 2,708,210 of NZ_CP054706.1, read as the reverse complement.
ATACGTTCGGCGGATAAGTGGGAAATGGCAGCTGTAGCCAACTCGGCGAATCTTTGCGTATCTGCGGCAAAGGTGTAGGAAAATTTTAATTCAAAACGGATGGCGCGTAAGATTCTCGTCGGATCTTCGATGAAACTGAGATTGTGAAGGACGCGTATGATCCCATCTTGTAAATCTTTTTCTCCGCCGAAAGGGTCGATAAGCGTTCCAAATCCATCTTCATTAAGGTGAATCGCCAGTGCGTTAAAAGTAAAGTCCCTGCGATAAAGGTCTTCCCGCAAGTTCGAAAATCTGACGTTCGGCAGAGCGGCAGGCGCATCGTAATATTCCGCCCGGGCAGAGGCAATATCAATGTGCTGCCCGTCGTTGAGGATTATTTTTGCGGTCTTAAAGTCATTGTGTGTATGCAGTTCTCCTTCCAATTGATCGGCAGCCGTTTCGGCAAAGGCGATGCCATCCCCTTCGACAACGATGTCCATATCTTCATTTTCGCGTTCGAGCAACAGATCTCTGACGATCCCGCCGATAAGATAGGCTTGGACCCCTTTTTGGTCGGCAATGTGGCCGATCGTTTGCAGCAAATCGAAATGATTGGCAGGCAGAGCACGTGCCATGTTGTCCATCATGTTGCGTGTTTGCTTTTGTTTTTTTTCATAGTGCTCATCGTGCAGCAATTGCAAAAGATCGGAACGTGAAATGATGCCGATCAGTTCATTGTTTGCGAGAATCGGTAAACGCCCGATGTCGTGCGTGATCATCTGTTGTTGAACGTCTTCGGAGGTCGCGTTCGCTTCACACGTAATGACCCGTTCGTTCATATGCCCTTTTACCGGAGCGTGCCCAAGCCCATGATGGACCGCTTTGTCCACATCACGGCGGGAGATCATGCCGACTAGTTGACCATTTTCTTGAACCGGAAATCCGGAATGACCGTAACGGCGGATCTCCTCTCCGACTTCTTCAATAGGGGTGTCGGGGCTCACTGTTTTTACCGGGTGGCTCATCATTTGTTTTGCTACGAGAGCAGGCGAAACTGCGGTGGAAAGGTGGGTCTGAATGTTAGCGGCTATTTCCGCTTGTTTACCGTCTTTGATTGTTGCGGCGGCAGCTTGGGGGTGTCCGCCGCCGCCAACGGCAGCCAAAGCTTTTGATACATCCACACGTGAGTGTCTGCTCCTTGCCGTAACGAAAATCGTATTTTTCATTTCCGAGACGGCGATACATGCATCTGCTTCTGCCAAATCAAGCCACTTGTCAACGATGAGGTTTAGCCGGTCAATGAAAGCATCGGCGGAAATCGTTCCAATCATGATCGAAACGCCGTCAACGTCGTGCGCTTTCCCTTGCTGCAGAAGTTGCATAAGCAGCGCTTTTTGTTCCTCGGAAAAAGAAGTGTCGGAAAAACGATTGACAACATCAAGGGCAATTCCTTGGTTGAATAAAAAAAGAAGGGCGCGCACGTCACGGCTTGTCGTATGTTCGTAGGTGAAAGAGCCGGTATCCGTATATAAGCCAAGCGCGAAAAGCGTCCGTTCCCAATCGGTGAGCACGATTTCTTCTGCTTGAATAAGCTCGAGGAGTATCGTAATCGTTGCCCCGACCGGGGCTGTTTCTCCAGGGTGGGGAAGATGGAAACTTTCGGGATGGTGGTCATAGACAATAACGCTCGCGGGATTGTTGTCCTGAAAATGATTGCTCACACGGACAGGATCATATGTATCGACTAAAATCAGCGCTTCGATCTTGTCGGAGGAAGGCAATTGTTGTTCGTTGATATAAGGAAACTGGTCGCGGTAAATGGCTAAATACTTTTTCACATTCGGGCTAACTTTTGCCGGCAATAAAATGTTCGCGTCGGGATATAGTTTTTTCGCTGCAACGAGAGAAGCAAGTGCGTCGAAATCCGTGTTTTTATGGGAAGCGATGATTTTCATATTATTTACACCTCGGCTTGTCATACGCATAAAGTTTGATCATACCATTGGATAAAGTGGGGAAACTCCCACTTCCGGTAAGGGGGGAGATGACGATTGCTATTCGAGTGTCTATCGCTGCCATCGGTGTTTTTATTGCTGCAGTCGGAGCGATTGGTCTGATCGGCTATTTAAATTTAACCGTATCCGGGTATAGCTTTTACGAGTATTGGCATTTCATTATTTTGCAACCTGAATTGTATCTTTTCACAGGTGGGTTGCTACTGGCGGCCTTTAGTTTTCTTCGCATGCCCCGAAAAACGAAAAAACAAATCAAAAAGGATATCGTGGAATAAAATCCCTTAACTCCGACTATACTGTAGGTACGATTTCTCGTATAGGAAGGGGGCTTACTAATGGCCCGAATTCGTGATGTATGGGTCAATTGGTTTGAAGGCGAAGAAAATGGGTACAATATTTGTCCATTCCATGAATGGCGAAGTGAAGACAAAATAGAAGTCCTTGATATCGCCGAGGTAGTCAAGGTCACTGAGCGATTATATGAACAACTGGAAAATAGCCTAGAGACGGTTCCTCGACAATTGCTCGATGCTGTATATCGAAAAAGTGCGCTTCGCAAAAATATGTCCAAGCTTCCGCTCGATTATTGTTTTATTGCAACGACCGGCACAGCCACATTGGTCGTGGATACACTTGGGTACGAAACGCCGATCCGAAAAAGCCGTCTGACACCCCGGCAGGAAAAACTGACGATCGAGGCGATCGAACAGTCCGAAGAACCTGCTTGTGGGGAAGAAGGGGAGCCGATCGAAAAGGAATATCATATCCTGTCCCCGCATCCGAAATATATGCAAGGATTAACACGTAAAGAACGGCAACTAAAACAATTGTTGTTTATGATTATCGATCAATTGGACACCTCCGGTCAAGAGGCGGAAATCCGTTATTGGTACACGGAGTGGGTCCCTGAAAAATACATGGAGATTCAAATGATGAGTGGGGAAGAAGCATTGCAACGGTTGTATAATGAAGTAAGCGTTGGCTGGAGCGAAGATCATTATCATTTATGCGAAGCGATGACAAAGGGACAGCCGTTCTTTGAGAAAATATGGGATATGCAACATGAAAGCGAAATGCATAAATAATAGCCTGTAGGCGCAAACTATTCCTTCATTTACACTTTCTCTTTCCTCAATTATAATAGGGACGAGAAATGGAGTGAGGAGGGACATCATGGACGGATTGGTTTACACGATCATGCAAGTGGCTACTGCCGTGCTCATTGTCGGATCGATCGCTGTTCCTGTTTTCATTGGACGAATTTGGCGCAAACAAGGAAAAGAATATTAATCAGGTGAGCACTGAACCCGGAGTGAAGGGACAGTGCTTTTTTTGTTTGGTTAGATGGGGGCGTGGCGAGCGAATTTAAGGAAAAAGCATGAAACGGTCAGCATGGAAGCGGCATGACGACCGAATTCGATTGAAGCAGGGCTTTCCGGTCGCCATGGGGTGTTCATGGAGCCTGAAAGCAAGAGTGGATCGATCTTTCGGTTGCCATGAAGAGGTCATGAGTCCCGAAAATGCATGAAACAAGGCTTTTCAGTCGCCATGGGACGTTCATGAAGCCCGAAATCAAGAGTAGATCGATCTTTCGGTCGCCATGAAGCTCCCATGGCGACCGAAACTGCAATCGACCCGACCGAAAGGGCGCTATGTCCTATCCCTCGATTAATTCCGCTGCAATCCCATTGCTCCCTCTGCCTTTTGCAACAGGTGCTGCGCTTGCTCATTGGCTTTGTCGCTGCCTGCGTCGAGGGCGTTGTCCACTTCATCCGACTCATAAATGTCGTAAAAACGTTTTTGAATTGGCCGTAACACGGTAACCGCCAATTCTGCGAGGTTCGTTTTAAAAGCCCCGTATCCTTTTCCGTCGTATTCTTTTTCAATGGCAGCGACCGATTGATTATTCAACAGTGAATAGATCGTCAGCAAATTGCTGATCCCCGGTTTCTTTTCCTCGTCAAAACGAACTTCCGGGTCGGAATCGGTGACGGCACTTTTTATTTTTTTGGTGATCGTTTTTTCATCATCGAGCATAGAAATGAACGCTTTCGTATTGGCGTCGGATTTGCTCATTTTCTTCTCCGGGTTTTGGAGGGACATGATTCTGCGTCCCAGAATTTTGGATTCCGGAAGGGTGAAAATATCCGCATATTGTCGGTTGAATCGGTCAGCCAACGTCCTTGTCAGTTCCAAATGCTGCCTTTGGTCGTCCCCGACGGGCACGATATCGGTGCCGTATAGGAGAATGTCGGCAGCCATTAGAGGCGGGTACGTTAGCAATGCGGCGGAAACCCCGGTTTTCCCCTCGGATTTGTCCTTGAATTGTGTCATTCGCTCCAATTCGCCAATATAGGAAACGCACTGCATCATCCACGCCAATTGTGTGTGCGCCGGCACTTCGGATTGGATAAAAATGGTTGATTTATTCGGGTCAATCCCGACCGCCATATAAAGAGCGGCTAATTTCCGTTTTTGATCTCTTAAAGCAACCGGATCCTGCGGGGTGGTAATCGCATGTTGGTCAACGATACAAAACATGCAATCATACGAAGTTTGGAAGTCAACGAAATGTTTCATCGCTCCCAAATAATTCCCGAATGTTACGATGCCACTGGGTTGAATGCCTGAAAATATTTTTTTCATTTTTCGTTCGGTTCCTTTCTGCTCATTATGTATGAATGATACCCCTATTTTAGAGCATCATAAAAAAAGAGTAAATGTTAGTTAAGACGCCTTTCGGCGGCGCCAAAAATCATAGACGAACATCGGCAGGAGGAAAATAAGAATCAGGTACGGGAACATACCGGTATCGATACCTGTCCGGTTTTCAAAAAGCACCAATCCTGCCAATGTAACGGCAAGGAAGATCGAGATCGATCGAATGACCATGTGCACCCCCCTACCGTAAGATTATAACAAAAATTGGAGGGAATCGTTTGCAAAAATGTATTATTGCTATGTTTCTGTTGGTTGCCGGGCTTGCCGTAAGTGTTTCCGGTGATGCAAGTGCGGAAGGTTGGGAAGATGCTGTTCCGGTGATGAAAGCTGTACCCTTTGACGCCGAGAACCTGGATGGGGACTCCGTTTCTCTCCGGGATTATGAAGGAGACAATATGCTGCTCGTTTTTTTCACAACGTGGTGTGAAGTTTGCCAGCAAGAATTGCCCATGCTTTCCGAGAACTATGATTTTTTGAAAGACAAAGGGATTGAAGTGCTGGCCGTTAACATGGCCACTGCAGAACGAAAAGACACCGATATTAAAGCGTTTGCCAGCGGATTGCAAATCCCGGTCGTGATCGATCGCGACGGACGGATTGCAAAAAGCTACGGCGTACAGGGCATCCCGACCACATACGCCATCGACGAACAGCAAGAGATCGTGAAACCTTTTTTTGGACCGTTGAATAAACAGGAAGTACTAAAGGCTTTCGAGTGAAACGCCCATTCGTGGAACAGAGAAAGGGAATGCCTCAATTTCTTTCTCCAACCTGATCTACTCTGATCGATTGAACCTAGCAAGCCATTTAATACCCACGGGACATCATTTCTTGCTTACGTTTCTCCATCGTTGATCCAGATTCTTTACGTGCCATTCGTCGTAATAATCGTGGAACAATCAAGAAACCCGCAATCGCCCAAATCCCAAGCACGCCGAACATTTCAAGATAGCGCCACGATTCCCCGATTTCAGCTAGCACAGCGGCTTCCGGCAATAATGCTGCCCGCATACCGAGACCGAGCCAATATACGGGGAATATTTGAGCGATGATCTGCAGCCAGTCTGGCAAACTGGTGATAGGATTAAAAATACCCGAGATTGCCGTCAATCCACCAATGGGTAACATCGTCAAGTTAAAAGAAGAGGACGTGCTTTTCACCACCGATCCAATAACCGCTCCCCATGGCAGGGTGGCTAATATGCCAATGATAAATATAATGATCAACATCAGCCAACCGGTCCAGGGAGTATCCGCCAATCCCTGGATCAAGAACAGTCCGGGTACGAGCAGCATAATTACGCTTAGCAAGGAATAGGTCGTCACACTAATAATCCGGCTAATTAAATAACTGACCATGCCATTCGGTGTTGCCTTAGCCCGTAGCAGTGTACCATCTTCCCGTTCAAACGTTAATGTAGTAGCGGCACCCATAAAGCCGCCGAATACTACCAACATGCCAAGCAGACTTGGCAGAACAAACATGGCTAAGGCCATATCGGTCCCTTCAATCATCCGATCACGCTGGAAATACAACACAATCAAAAATATCACCGTCATAACGATATTGAAACCAAAATCCTGTGGACTTTTGAGCATTTGTTTAAATTCAATCCAACCGCGCACGACACCAAGTTTGGCCGCATGTACTACAGGGCTCATTCGGTTCCCTCCTCAAAATTGGCCAATGTATTTTCCAAGCGATCAGTCGTTTTTATATGTTGAACCATTTTGATATATGAATCTTCCAGACTTGCCTTACGCACTTCCAGATCCGTCACGGTATCGCCGTGTTTTACAAACAATTCCTGGACGAATCGGGGAGCATCGATTACCTCTTGTTGGAAACGTTCATTGTTCACTACCCAGCGCACTTCTGATGTTCCGGCCACTTTCTCAGCTAATTGCTCTGCACTACCATTGGCAACGATTCGGCCATCTGCCAGTATCAAAATGCGATCGGATAGTTTCTCCGCCTCATGCAAATCATGCGTTGTTAATAAAATTGTCGTGTCTTCTATTTCGGACAAACGCCGGATAACTTCATGGAAATCCCGGCGGGCTTGTGGATCGAACCCCGTCGTCGGCTCGTCAAGAAACAATATCTCAGGATTGCCGATCAAGCCGATGGCCACATCTAACCGCCTACGCTGACCACCGGATAAACTACTCACCTTTTGATTCACTTGCTCTTGAAGGCCGACTTTCACTATCAAATCAGCGGCATCCATTGGTCTCATGCGAGTTTCAGACGCATAGGGCTCGTAGTATCGGCCTAAATGCTCTAACAATTCAAGTACTCTCCATTTTGGGTGATCCCGCCAGGACTGCATGACAATACCGAGCTGCGCTCGCCACGATTCATCGCCCTCTTTTGGAGTTACGCCCAATACTTGGACGTCTCCTCCGGAAGGGATACGGAACCCTTCCAAAATTTCAATGGTGCTCGTCTTTCCCGCTCCGTTCGGTCCGAGGAGAGCCAGCACCTCGCCGCGCTTTATGGAGAAATTGACATCCTTTAATACGTCCTTCGGACCATAGCGCATTTTTAGCTGATGGACTTCAATGACGTGTGCTTCTTTTTGCGAATGACCTTTCGTTGTCATAAGCTCATCCTTTCTACATTTCTACCTATCGAAAATCACAAATGATATTCCGCAAATAATAGATGTTGTTTTGCTCACTAATATTGGTTAGCAGAGCACTTCGACAGTAAATCCTCCAGGTGCCTCGACATAAAAGGTATAGCCATGGGAATGTACTGGTGGATTTACATCAAAACCATCTTCTTTGAGTTGCTGATTGATCTTATCTACCTGCTCTTCATTTTCCTGGGAGAATCCGATGTGGAACGTTTTTGGATAGTGTACCTCACGCCCCCTCATTAACGTGAGTACGAAACCACCATCATCAAACACCACATCAAAGCCTTTTCCACGATCGGTGCCTCCCGTCAAACCAAAGTAGATTTCTAAAAACTTTCGAGCAGCCGGGACATCTGTCACCGTTAGATTAAGGTGATTTATTTTCATTCTTCATTCCGCCCTTTCTTGGATTTATTAAAAGATCTTTCATCCTCATTTTATGACATTTATGCAAGTGCCAAGTTTTTTGTATAATGAAGTTGATATTCACGCATTTTAATTTGACGATCCGTCACGTAACTTTAATGTTTTAGTATAATTTTATTGGAATGAAGGATGAGTGATATATGTACTATAAACCGAAAGAGATCGCTAAACACCTCAATGTGAGTACAAGTGCTCTTCGTCATTACGAATCCTGGGGCATCGTTCCAGCGCCAGAACGGACCAAAAATGGATACCGGTTGTATACAGAAGTCCATTTTGCCTACTTTCGCTGTATCCGTGCCATGTTTCCAGCCGTTAACATGCGTGCCGTATCAAAAATCCTTCTTTATATCCAGCAGAAGGATGTAGATGCAGCGTTTTGGGTTGTTAATGAAGAGCAAGCGAGATTACATCAGGAGAAAGTAGCTGCTGAACATACGCTAAAGATGTTGCATCATCCAAATCTAGAGAACATTGACAATATGAAAGTTAAAGATGAAATGAGGATTGGGGAGGTAGCTCATTTGACTGGAGTGACAACATCGGCCATTCGTCACTGGGAGAAGGAAAACCTGATTACACCATATCGTCATTCAGAGAATGGATATCGAATATACACACGGAGGCACCTTCGTCAAATTTTCCTTATTCGTGCCGTTCGAAATACGGTTTATTCTCTTGATAGCATAAAAGAAATGATCAAGTCATTGGAGCATAGACCAGTTCAACAGGCGACAAGAGTAACCCAAGAAGCACTCGAAAGCATTAACCATCGAAACCGTAGTCAACTTCATGGCATGCATGAGCTTTATGGTTTGTGTGAAATGACTGGACTGTTGGGAGAAAACAGTTGCTATTAACTGATATGTTTTTCTGTTCAAACCCATACTTAGGGACTGCTGAATAACGGAAAAAGATTGGCACATAAGCATTTTCCGTTGATGTTGTCAAAACTGGATGCAAGGAAATCTATCCTAAAAGCAGAAAACCCTTGCACGTCTGGCAACACACGGAGGGACGGTGCTGCAATGGCGAGACTCCAGCGGAAAAACGGACGCGTCAAGCCCCCGCAGCGCCGGTTTTGCGCGAGGAGGCTTGTCCGTTCGTCCGCGGAAAGCGAAGCCATGGAAGCGGCATCCCGGTTCCAACTAATATGTTCAGCAAACCCTAACTTAGTTCCCCCACAATCTGGCCCGTTCATATGGTACAACTTTTATTCAATTAAAGCGTCCTTCGACAGGGCGTTTCTTGTCTAAAAAAAATACAGCCAAAGCATCGAAAGTACATAAAACAATACCATAAGCAGCGAAGGCCATGTGTAAAAGCGACGATGCCCGTTGGAAAATACGGCGTAGGAGACAAGGGCGCTGTTCATAAGCAATAAAAGAACGGTGACCGCATGGCTCATCGATGTGGCTTGCAAAAGGGAACCTGCGTAGAGCAAGTCGCATATAACCAAAATAACCATGTTAAACAAGTTGCTCCCAAAAATAGACGCTGCCGCCAAGTTTTCATTGCTCAATTTAAGTGCTGTCCATACCGTCACCACTTCCGGAAGGGACGTTGAAGCCGCAATCAAGAAACTGCCGACAAAACTGGAACCAAGTCCTGTGATAACAGCGATCTCATCCCCGGAAAAAGTGAGGGCGGTCCCGGCAATGAAAATCACAATTGCCGTAATGATAAACCCGATAATCGCGTGTTTAAGCGTATATTTTTCTTCTTTTTGTGACTCATCAAACGTACCTTCCCTTTCATCGCCGGTCGTGCGTTGAATGATCCATAAACTTAATAAATAAAGGGCAACAATGAGAAGCGCTTCTGCGCCAACGCCGAGAAAAGGGATTTCGATGGTCGTGAAGATGGCGATGGCAGTGATAAGCGTCATGAATACCCCGAACAACGCCGTGTACCGTTGTTGCCGGTGAATATTGGACAGCAGTTTCCGTTTTCGGAAAAGGAGATCGAATACAGCCAATATCAATAAGTTGAAATGATTGCTGCCGAAAATATTGCCGACAGCCAAATCGGGATTATTCAAATAAATTGCGGTCACAGTGGTTGTTACTTCCGGCAAAGCAGTAGCCACCGCCAACAGAAACGTGCCAATAAGAAGAGTGCCGAGCCCAGACAGACGACTGATGGCATCGGCATATGCAGACAGCTTCGTCGCGGAAACGACAGTTACGATTACTGCGACGAGAAAGATAAGATAGATCATGGGATCACCCTTTACCTTTTTCCGAATGGGATAGGTGTAGTTTTACATTAAATCAATTGTTCTATCCTCGTTTACCCGTTTTGCCGAGAAGTCCCCTTCATAATCTTTGATTTAGGTGGAGAGGTTCACATAATCTGTGGCAAGAACGTTAATCCTGAAAAAAGGAGGGTCGTAGCATGGGAAAATGGAAAATCGCCTTGGCATCGACGCTAATGGTGGCTCTGCTTAGCGTCGGCAATTACGAGATGGGAGCGGCAGAAAATAACGCGTTGAAAGCGCCGGGGGAGCCGAAAAAAGAACTTCCGGAACAAATCACGCGATTTGCTGGTGATGCTGATGATGCTTTTGCATATCCGGACGCCGTCAGAGGGATTTACGTAAGCGGGCATTCGGCAGGCGGAGATCGCATGGAAGAGTTGCTCGATTTCGTTGAACAAACGGATTTAAATGCAATGGTGATTGATATAAAAGATGACCGTGGTTATCTCACTTATCAATCGGAAGATGGGCATTTCGGCAATGAGACCTCTTTGATTGAAGATCTTCCTGCGTTAATGGAGGCACTGCATGAACGCAACATTTACCCGATCGCCCGTATTGTCGTATTTAAGGATACGCTTCTTGCGCATGAACGGCCTGATTTATCTTTTATCAGTGACGGTTCTGTCTGGTCGAACAATAAAGGGGAATCGTTTGTTAACCCGTTTGAAAAAGAAGTATGGGACTATAATGTGGAGGTTGCCAAAAGGGCGGCAGATTTGGGTTTCCAAGACATACAATTTGATTATGTGCGGTTTCCGGAAGGTTTTGAAACACGAGATGAAGAATTGGAATACAGTTTTGGATCTTATGATGAAAAGAAAGAACGTGTGCAAGGGCGAGTAGATGCAGTGTCGGATTTTGTCGCTTATGCAGGGGAAGCGTTATCCGATTATGGTGTGAATATCTCTGTGGATATTTTTGGGTATGCAACTATGATTGAAGAAGCACCGGGCATCGGTCAAAACGTTTCCAGAATCGCAGAAAATGCCGATGTCTTATCTTCGATGATTTACCCCAGCCATTGGACCCCCCATTTCGGCATTGACACCCCTGACGCAGCGCCGTACGAATTAATCGATGCCTACACAAAAGTGGAAAATCCGTTGTTGGCAAGGCTTGATGATCCTCCGCTTAGCAGGCCTTGGATTCAAGACTTTACCGCCTCATGGCTCGGGTCGGGGAATTATATTCCTTACGGAAAAGAAGAAGTGGAAGCGCAAATCCAAGCCTTATATGAAAACGACATTCATGAATATTTGCTATGGAACGCCGGAAATACTTATACACAAGGAGTGAAACACAATCCAAGCCGTGGTGAAAATAAACCGATCACCGATACAAATGAGAAATCATCTTGGTTTAAACAATAAACGTTTAAACGGAAAACGTCCCGGGTATTTGGGAAGTAATGCCGATTCGAACAATCTTGGGCAATTTCAAATGGGCTCTTGCTAGATTAGAACCATTATTGTATAATTATTAATGTGAGTGATATACATGCAACTTGTGTTTTTAGGATAAATTGAAGAGAATTCAACATTGTTCTCAATATTGTAGTTGACCTCTTTTATGATAGATCTCATAAATGCCAATTTTTTGGGGCAGCTGAACGTCAATTGGGTTGAAAGGAGAGGGTCAGATGGTGACGTTACTGACTTCACCGAGTTGTACTTCTTGTCGAAAAGCAAAAGGGTGGTTGGAAGAACATGATATCCCTTTTCAGGAAAGGAATGTGTTCGCAGAACCGCTTTCCGTGGAAGAGGTTAAAGATGTCATCCGCATGACGGAGGACGGAACAGATGAAATTGTCTCCAAACGCTCGAAAATTTTTCAGGAATTGGACATTGATGTAGATACATTGTCCCTGCATCGGCTGTTCGAGCTTATTAGTGAACATCCCGGCTTATTGAGAAGGCCGATCATTTATGATGATAAACGGCTTCAAGTTGGCTATAATGAAGCTGAAATTCGCCGATTCTTGCCTCGGAAAATACGGACATACTTTTTGCAAGAAGCGCAAAAACTCGTGAATTAATGGACCGACAACCAAACTTCTATCGATTGCAGATAGAAGTTTTTTTTAACAGGAAAGAATGTGCATAAGCACACCTGAAATTTTATACAGTAAACAAAGATACGTTGCCAGAACCCTTTGTACGGTCAAGGACGAGAAAAATGACAAGCTGAGGATACGAAAGGATGGCATTCCACCCATATAAAATGGTACACTTACGTTAACATCATTTAGAATACTACAGTGAATGGACGCAAACCCTGAAAGGACGCTTGGTTAAAGAATGAGTTACTGGTCCACTTTGACCCGAGGAGGGAGAAATCGTGGAAATCGAAAGAATCAATGATACGACCATTAAGTTTTATGTGACGTATGCGGATATTGAGGACAGAGGCTTTGATAGCGATGAAATCTGGTATAACCGCGAGCGGGGAGAAGAGTTCTTCTTTGAAATGATAAACGAAGCGTATGATCATGAGGACTTTGAAATAGAAGGACCATTGTGGATTCAAGTCCAGGCATTTAATAATGGACTGGAGATCGTTGTCACCCGTGGCCATATGAGTGACGGAAATGTGAAACTTGAAATCCCGGTAGGCAAAGATAAAGACGATAATGATGTAGACGACAACATTGTTGACATGCTCGACGAGCAGTTGCGTTCGAAGCATAAGGGCAGAGACGCAAACGCCGAAGATCCGCTCAGCATCGTCATTGCATTCGGAGATTTGGAAGATCTGCTCTCCTTAAGCAAAGCCGTGCAATTGGACTATGTTCAAAATGAAATTTACGCGATGGAAAATGTTTATTACCTTCATATCGTTTTTGATGATTATTATGATGAAGAAGAACAAGATAACATCTTGAGCAGAGTATTGGAATACGGCAATGAATCGGATGTATCCATCCATCGCATTCGCGAATACGGCAAGACGGTTGTGTCGGAAAACGGGTTGGAAGTATTGAACTCCTACTTCACATAAATACTGCAACGCGCTGATCCCAATTTTGGGGGCAGCGTTTTTTTAGTGGATAAGAAGGTATAAATCAACTTTCTTATCTGCATAAGTTGGGCGAAGACTTTCGCCATAAAAATTTGGCGAAAAGCCAAGTTTTCTCATTAATTTTTATTAAAGAGAAGGAAAATCAAGGACGTGCGGTGAATATAGAAAGAAGCACGAAATCCCTCGCTACAACTCCCCACGAAAGGATGATCCCTATTGTTCACCGCCACCTCTTCTTCCGGGCGGACAGTTTCGCTATTAAGCGATGCTGATCGCGCGCATATTGAGTCCAACACCGAATGGTATTGCCCGATTTGCAAGGAATGCCTGCAGTTGAAAAAAGGGAAGAAACGAAGGACTCACTTTGCCCACCATCCCAACACCGTCTGCCCATCGTCCAATCCTGAATCCGAACGCCATCTTGAAGGGAAGGCTTTGCTTTTTCAATGGTTGAAAGCCCAAGGGGCTGACGTTCGTCTGGAGGCCTTTTTGCCCGAAAGCAATCAACGTGCCGACCTCCTTGTCAAAAACAAAAACGAAACGATTGCCCTTGAATACCAATGCTCTACCGTTGACCGCGAACTCATACGGAGACGCACAACATTGTATCAATCCATTGGCGTTCAAGTCATCTGGGTGATGCCATTCGATCATTTGCGGAGAAAAGAAAACGTAGTCTATCTAAAGGAATGGCAGTGGGAAGCTGCTTATTTCGGTGATGCTCCAGAAGCTCCGGATATCGATTTGCCAAGAATGCCCTCTCTCTTTTATTTCCAACCACCATCGATCCTCTGGACCGCACACATCAACGCTTACCTGTCCCCGAAAAAAGCTCATGCCCGTTTTATTGCCCATCGATTGCCGCAATCAACACTGGAACGTGTGCGCACGTCCGTCGTCGTTCCGGATAATGTTCAACGAAGTGCGCTTCTCACCTATAAAAAAGAGGCTCGCTACGGGAAACGGCCGCCTTCGACCCCGTTTTCAACCTTTGTCCAGACTCAGTTGCTTCGCGAAAAAATTCCCCTTCATTTACATCCCGCAGAAGCAGGTTGGTTTCTGCCCTGGCAAACGTGGGTAAGTGAATCACCAGTCCTTTGGCAATCTTGGCTTTTTTTACAAATCCTTTCCCATTTTAAACGGCAAACCTTTGTTTCGTCACAAAGTCTGGAAAGAGAAAAGCAATTGCTTTCAAGCTACCTACGAATCCCTATTGCGCGCGTGCAGCTATTAATCACTGCGTATTTTCGGTTTTTAACGCGGCTTCGGGTGTTGATGTGCCACGCGGATGATACTTTTACGCTCGTGCAGACGCCACGTTTGCCTCAATCGGCCGACGAAGGATTTGCGATGGATCAACGTTATGCATCGCTGACTCGTCCTACGAACGATTCCGTTGCCCTGAGTGGGTCCTTTCCCGTATTATAGAAAGAAGAAAAGGAGGGATCGTCATGACAACCGGCAATACAAAAGTACCTGAACGATCCGAAATTCCCGTTGAACGCAAATGGGATGTGGAAGCAATTTTTGTTGATACAGATGAATGGGAGCAAGCATATAAAAGTGTGGAAAACCAATTGCCGAAACTTCAATCATTTCAAGGGAAGCTCACAAATTCGGCAGAAACCTTGCATGAAGGGTTAAAACAACGGGATGAAGCCGGCATGGAATTGGAAAAAGTTGTCGTCTATGCTCATTTGAAAAACGATGAAGATACGTCCGACAGTTTTTATCAAGGATTGTTTGACCGCGCGCGTTCGTTGATCACTCGTTTCAGTGCTGCAATCGCCTTTTACGAACCGGAAATTTTGTCCATATCGGAAGAGACGCTTACACATTGGACGAACGAATATGAACCGTTGCAATTGTATGCACATGAATTGGCATTATTAAACGAACGCAGGCCCCACGTTTTATCGGAAAAAGAAGAAGGGCTGCTCGCCAAAGCTTCTGAGGTGACGGACCAAGCGGGACAGGCTTTTTCGATGCTATCGGATGCTGACATGACCTTTGATTCGATCGAAGATGAAAACGGAAACGAATCAGCCGTGAGCAACGGTCGTTTTATTCAATTGTTGCAAAATAAAAATCGAAACGTGCGAAAAGATGCATTTACGTCATTGTATCGTTCGTATCGGAACCATGAGAACACACTGGCCAGTTTGTTAAGCGGCCAGGTGAAGCGAAATCAATTTTACGCTGAAACGCGAAATTATTCGTCAGCCCGTGCGCAGGCCATGCATACGAATCATATCCCCGAAAAGGTTTATGATCAGCTCGTGACGGTCGTTAACGATCACCTTCATCTTTTTCAGCGGTACTTACGGTTGCGAAAAAAGTTACTGCAATTGGAAGAGCTTCATTTTTATGATTTATACGTTCCGTTAGTGGAAAGCGAGGCTTTTGATTACGGGTATGAAGAGGCGAAAACGGAAATTATCCAATCCTTAAAACCGTTGGGGAATGATTATAGCGCAGCCATGACAGCTGGATTGGAAAAAAACGGATGGGTCGATGTTCATGAAAATAAAGGGAAGACGAGCGGTGCGTATTCTTCCGGTGCATATTTGACGCAACCATATATTTTAATGAATTGGCAAGACAGCATTGACGAAATGTACACTCTTGCCCATGAACTTGGCCATTCCATGCATAGCTATTTCACCCATAAATACCAGCCATATCCATATGGCGATTATACGATCTTCGTTGCGGAAGTGGCTTCCACCGTCAATGAACTCTTGCTTTCCCACGCGTTAAAACAAAAAACCGAAAGCAAAGCCGATAAGCTCTATTTGCTCAATCAACAATTGGAAGGGTTTAAAGGAACGATTTTCCGGCAGACGATGTTTGCCGAATTCGAGCAGTTGATTCATCAAAAAGTGGCCGAAGGGGAGGCGTTGACCCCGGAAAATCTGAAATCCGCATACTTTGATTTGAACCAAAAATATTTCGGGGAAGCCATCGTTTATGATGATGAAATCGCCTACGAATGGTCTCGAATTCCCCATTTTTACATGAATTTCTACGTTTACCAATATGCGACAGGTTATAGTGCCGCAGTTGCGCTAAGCAACAAAATATTGGAAGAAGGAGAGCCGGCAGTTGAGCGGTATTTATCGTTTCTGAAGTCCGGAAGTTCCGATTATCCAATTGCACTATTGAAGGGAGCAGGGGTTGATATGACCGAACCGGCGCCCATTCAAGCGGCCATGAACCAGTTTGAATCGCTATTGGAACAAGCGGAACAAATTGCTGATGATTTAATGGCAAAATAGTAGTTGAGAACCCTCATTCGGAGGGTTTTTTTGGCAGATAAAAAAGCATAAATCGGGACTGCTGAATAACGGAAAAAGACTGGCCCATAAGCATTTTCCGTTGGTGTTGTCGAAGCTGGATGCAAGGAAATCCATCCTATAAACAAAAAAACCCTTGCACTTCTGGCAACGTACGGAGGGACGGTGCTGCAATGGCGAGACTCCAGCGGAAAAACGGACGCGTCAAGCCCCCGCAGCGCCGGTTTTGCGCGAGGAGGCTTGACCGTTCGTCCGCGGAAAGCGATAGCCATGGAAGCGGCATCCCCCGGCTTCAGCTGATAGCTGCAAGTTGTTCAGCAATCCCTAAATCAACTTTCTTATCTGCATAAGTTGGGCGAAGGTTTTCGCCATAAAAGCTTGGCGAAAAGCCAAGTTTTCTAATTAGGAAAAACCTTTAAACCTCCCGCGCTCATTGAGGAAATGGACGCTAATGATGATGGAGGCCAAAAACAAAGGTACAGCGATCCACAATGGAAATAAGCGCAGAACCGATACGAGAAATAAAATATATCCAACTAAGACCGTAAGGATACTTGTCATCAAGTTGTGCATCATCGATCCCCCTTTGCTGCGTCTGTCCTAAGTATATGATGGACGTTTCTGGTTTCATCACTTGAAAAAAGATGGTTCTGGGAGAGCACTTATGAAGGGGAGCATTCAAAACAAAAATACAAAACTACGGATGATGCGAATGTTTGTCCTCAAAACAGTGATAAAAAATTTGTCCCGATTCAATCCGAACCGAGACAAGATGAGCGAATGCACGCGTCGATATTAATCTTAAAGTGCTTTGTCTGCTTTCCAAAAGGTGCCTTTTTTTACGGGGACGCTTTCGATTTTTTGTTGTAATTGTAATGCTTTTAAACGGGAGGTTGCTTCTTTCATGGACAAATCGTAAACTTGTGCAACTTCCCGGGTAGCAACGAGTTCATAGGTTTTCATAAATTCATCGATTTCCATTTTTTCCTGTGGTTTCGGGGGGGATCCGAGCATTTTTCCCAGTATATCAACGTATACATGAAAGTCGTGTAAGCCGGAAATTTTTATGCCGGCATCTTCAATGCAATCGTTAAAAAAAATCATTGTAGGCACATCTCCGGCACCCATCTCATGTGTTGTGTTGATGTCAGCGTCTAAAGCTTTGCGTGCCAAATCTGAATGGAGATCTTTATGGAATTCCTGAACATCCAAATTTGCCCGCTTCGCACAGTCTAGCAAAACATCTTCTTTTGAAATATTTTCCTTATTGAGAAAGAGGGCTTCACGCAATCTTCGCAAATAGCGCAGGCCGTATTGCCGGCCCTGCATTTCGGCAGCCTTTACAGCGATGGCAGGGGTTTCTGATTGTGCAAGCGGATTTTCATGCCATATGTCTCCGTCACAACACATCCCGGTACGTGATGAGGTTTCTTCCCAAAGGTCTGCAAGGGATTTTTGGTTTTGTTCATTCACACACCAACTTGCGGCTTCGGGAACGATAAAAAAGCGCATTTTACATAAATGGCCGTACTCCAGCCTGAACTTTTTAATGACTGGTTCAAATCCCCAGCAATCTGGGCAAAGAGGATCTGTAAAGATGTAAATTTCCAATTTTTTCTGGTCTATCGTTTGCTTTTGCTCGTTCATGTCAACGCCACAAACGCCGAGGCTATCATTACAGCCCTGTTGATTTGTCTTCACCAAGGTTATGCGCTCCTTCCCGTTTTATACCTGCGAGTTAATCATATGTTGTGCCGTTAAAGTTAACCGTTGATACAATTCTTGAACGGCTTTATCGTTTTCAAGCTCACATGCTTGCAGCGCGCGTCCCATACAATCTAGCCATGCCTCTGCTTTGACTGGTGTGATTGGAAAGGGTAGGTGACGAGCCCGCAATCGTGGATGCCCGTGTTCTCTCGTGAACAGTGCAGGGCCTCCGCAAAATTGGGTGAGAAATTGTTTTTGTTTTCGCCTTGTATCTGTCAAATCATCAGGGAACAAAGGGATTAATTCCGGATGCTCGCTTACCCTGTCGTAAAATTGTTCTACGATGGTCTCAATGCCACGTTCGCCACCGAGAGCGTCATACAATGTTCCTTTAAGGTATTCCATCATTCTCCCACTTTTTCAATTTATTTCATTCGTACATAAACGTCGTGATCTGTGCGGGTTTTGTAATCTGCGAAAATAACTTTTAGCGATAGTTTCACTTTATTGTAGCAAGGCATGATGAAAGGTTCAAATCCTATGCTTGCGGGATATAGGGACGTAATGAATACACCTCACCTGGTAACCGTGCATGGTTGTTAAAACAACCGAGTCGCCCGGGAAACGAGGCATACGTTTTGGACACATGCCCGCGATCTTCGCCTGCAAAACACGTTGCACTTATGTAGGTATGAAAGTTGATTTATACTTTCTTACCTACCAAAAAACGGCGTATCCTATTGTAAGCGATACGCCGCTGCTTTTATATCAAGCTCTGATAAGTGTCCATGACTTTCGGGACATAGGCGGTTGTTTCATCGAAGGGAGGGATGCCGTTATATTTGTCCACATTCCCGGGACCGGCGTTGTAGGCGGCGAGGGCTTTTTCCGGATCATCGTCGTAACGGTTAAGCATATCGCGGATATAGCGGGTCCCCGCATCGATGTTCTGAGCCGGGTCTGTCGCATCTGTCACTCCCAAGCCACGGGCGGTTTCCGGCATTAATTGCATAAGCCCCGTTGCCCCGGCATGGCTTGTGGTATCCGATTGAAAGTTGGATTCATGCTGGATAATGGCATAGATCAAGCTGGCGTCCACGCCGTGTTTGTCTGCCGAAGCTTCGATGAGTTGGTTATACGGCGAATCAGGCAAAACACCGTCGACTTGGCTTCCCTCTTCAATACTGGGATCAGCTGTTTCGGCCTCGTTCAATGTTTCTTCGGAAGCGGGCATAACCGGTTCATTCATCGGATGGTAGTAAAGCGATCGCTCGCTCGCAACATCCAAAGGGAAAGATTCTTCGTTTTTTTCTTCGGATTCAATACGGGCGAGCAGCGTAGCGAAGTCAATAGACGGTTGTTTTTCCGCCAGGTTTTTTGTCGGTTCTGAAACAGGTCCTGATTGTTGAAGACTTAAAAGCAAGGCGTGCATGTCGTTCATTTCCAATACTCCTCGAACTAATGATATAATATGACTATAGCAGAACTTGTGTTAAAAACAAGACTTTCCCGAAAAAAAGATCAAAGTCCTATATGCGTCCTTTTGCGACAGAAAAAAACCGCTGAATTTTCGGTTGCGGTTCGGGGCTATGCGGATCGAGTCCAACACGAACGGCGACCTGTGTTAGCACTCCTTGCACATGTTCTTGGGAATTTCCCTCGTATTCCAGTTCATAGTCGATTTCTTCGAAATAATGGCTCTCATCCAGAACTAAGAGGCCTTGTTCATATGGCAGTTCTGCACGCCTTGTCGTTAGTCGCCCCAAAGGATGTAACGTGTGAAAAGGGATCTTCCATTCTTTTTCCAAATATGTTTGGACGGAGCCTCCCTCGCTGAGCTGTGTAAGCGGTGCACCTTCACTCCATTCGCGGGGGCCGAGCGGCTGATGTTTTTCCAGCACTCCGGCCTCGTTTCGCACTTTCAATGTGAGCACATGTGCCCCGTTTTTATAACGAATTCGCAAAGCGGCGTTTTGTTCTTTTAATTGGAAATCGGATGTGTCAAAATAGTGATTGTGTTGGATGATAAAATCATCTTCGTTTAATTGGAAATACGCTTGTATTTTCCTGAATTCTCGTACGTGAAGGAGACGTTTGCCCTCTATTTCAATTTCGTCAAATGAACGACTCATGTGATCATCCTCCTGCCGGCATTATGACACAGAGATGATGGGGCAACAACGATAGAAAAGGAGCCGGATAAACATGGATACAATCAATGTGAAGATTGCGCGGCATAAAGAAGATGGCCTTTATCTGGAAACGGACCGTAACACGGAGCGACCGCTAACACCTACAGGCCGTCTGCTGGCCGATTCGGATAATTTTGCGCTCGTTTATATTTTTGATAGGGAAGGCGCGTTTGTCCAAGTACATATCCCGGAGGATTTTTGGCCGGACATTAACAAAAGCCATCAGGACCGGACGCCCATATACCTTGATACATCCAGTGTCGATTTTGCGGATATTCATGAGGAGTTGGACATGTTTCTCGATATTATTCAAGGGAACAATAATTATGGATCTGAAATGGTTAGCACTGTTGAAAAACATTTCCCGGTTCCGACAGACGATTGAGGGAGGGGTCTTATGAACGGATGGGCGATTTTTCTATCTCCTTACTACCAGGCGGTTGAAGAGTTAAAAGTAAAATTCAAAAGCTTGAGAGATCAATATCAACGATCCTCCAAACATACACCAATTGAATTTGTTACCGGTCGTGTAAAACCAATGACGAGCATCCAAGAGAAAGCCAAAAGGAAAAATATATCTATGGAACGTCTGCATACGGAGATGCAGGATATCGCGGGTTTGCGCATCGTCTGTCAATTTGTAACAGACATTGATATAATTGTAGACATGTTGCGGTCGCGAAATGACATTACGGTGATGCACGAAAGGGATTATATAAAAGAGAAAAAATCAAGCGGGTATCGTTCGTATCATATGGTGATCAATTATCCGGTGCATACTATCGAAGGAACGAAACATGTCCTTGCGGAAATTCAAATCCGTACGATGGCGATGAACTTTTGGGCGACAATTGAACATTCTCTCAATTATAAATACAGCGGGGAAATTCCGGAGCATGTGAAGCGGCGTCTTGTTCGTGCCGCGGAAGCTGCCTATAATTTGGACGAAGAGATGTCCAAGATTCAAGATGAGGTCCGAGAGGCGCAATCGATCATTACGAAACGTCGGGAAGAAAACAGAGGAGCCTATAAATGAAAGGGGGAACAAGCTATGAAGTTTGATGTTACGTCTCGGGGAGATGATGTGTCGAATGAGATCACCGGACAAATCCGAAGTGAACTGATCGGACATGGGCTGACGTTCGACAAAGAAACACCGGAGGTCGTTATCTCTGTCGGCGGAGACGGGACCCTTCTCGAAGCTTTTCACGAGCATAAGCATCGATTGGAGGATACTTGTTTCGTCGGTGTTCACACCGGGCATTTGGGGTTTTATGCCGATTGGAAACCGGATGAGGTGGACAAATTAATCATTCATATTGCGAAAACACCTTTCCAGGTCGTTGAATATCCCCTTCTGGAAGTCGTTGTCCGCTACCATGGAGAGAACAATGATTCAGACAGGTATCTTCCGTTAAACGAGTGTACCGTAAAGACGACGGAAGGCTCGCTCGTTTGCAATGTTGAGATCAAAGGGGAAGTCTTCGAAACGTTTAGAGGAGACGGACTATGTATCTCAACCCCATCGGGGAGCACCGCCTATAACAAAGCGCTGGGAGGGGCAATTTTGCACCCGTCCCTCGCCTCCATGCAAATTGCTGAAATGGCATCCATTAACAATCGAGTGTACCGGACGATTGGTTCACCCTTGATCCTGCCCGAGCACCACACTTGTTTATTGAAGCCGTTGAACGATGTAGGTTTGCAGCTGACCGTTGACCATAAATCTTTTGTTCATCAAGACATCGCTTCGATTCAGTGCCGTGTGGCAACGGAACATATACGATTTGCCCGTTTTCGTCCTTTCCCATTTTGGCAGCGTGTGAAGGAATCGTTTATCGGCGAATGAAAGTGAATGCTTCGTCTTTTTACACTTCCTCGACTTGATCGAAGGTAAAGCGGTATACTTCCTCGCCATCTTCATTTATGACGACACCCTCGATCACACCGCTAAGGGCTTCCGTGTCTTCCGGCGCTTCATCAAGCAAATACGTTTCACTTACCATGAAGCGTTCCCCGCCACCAATGGAAAAGGGCTCGTCTTCGGATTCCGTTAACAACTCAGGTTCGCTGAACAAATTGCGCGCTTCATCATCGTTAACTTCCCAGTTAAGGATCAGTTCGTCCGAGGGACGTTCCGACTGGTTATTCATCAAAGCATTGAAAGAAATCGATACATCATCCCCTTCGTTAAATAAAAAAATGTCTGTTTCTTCTTCAATATGGCTGATATCGGCTTTAGGGGCACAAGCCGTTAAAAGGAGAAAAAGACTTGTTAAACTGATGATCCATGTATGTTTCATTATATTGTGTTCCTTTCTCTTTTAAAATAAGTT
Organism: Salicibibacter cibi; assembly: GCF_016495865.1. Lineage (NCBI taxonomy): Bacteria > Bacillati > Bacillota > Bacilli > Caryophanales > Bacillaceae > Salicibibacter > Salicibibacter cibi. The sequence goes on along the minus strand of NZ_CP054706.1, from coordinate 2,685,612 downwards.
CCTCCGCTTGCTCGAAGATGCGAAATTTCTCGGGTTGCTCCGGTTGCCGGGAGGGGACATCAACGGTAGTGAGTTCCGGATAACGAAAAGCAGTCAGCGCTCCGCCGAAAACACAGCCGGTATCGATGTTAATCGTACGGCGAAACACTCTCGGCGTATGGACAGGCGTATGGCCGTAAACAATCCAAGGGAAACCGTTGGTTTCTTTTAACACCCAATCCCGCCGTTTCGGAAGATTTCCCGCCCGTTGCCCACTGCGATCCACATCCCCGTAGAGGACAAACGCCCGCACGGCTTTGTCTGTCCTGCCGATGTCTTTTTTACGGATGCCGGCATGGGCGGCAACGACTTCATCCTTCCATAACGGCAAGTACAGGGGCGCTTCTTCAAATAAACGCATAAACATGCGGCGTATCCGTTGATAGGAAGTCTCCGGGAGCGCGTGCAGTTCAGTGACCGTCGTTTCCAGGCCATGTTGGATCTGCACCGGCCGTCCGAGAAAATAGCGATAAAGTTTATCGCAGTGATTCCCGGGGATATAATAGGCCGTGCGGTCGTTAACTAGCGCGGAGACATCGTCAATGACGTTAACGGAGTCCGGCCCCCGGTCAGTGAGATCGCCGATAAAAATAAGTTTTCGATCGTTGGGATGCGTGTAAGTCCCTTTTTTCTTTTCATAACCCAATGTTTGCAGGAGCGTATGCAGTTCTTGTCTGCATCCATGAATATCACCGATAAAATCCAAACCCTTCACCATTTGCATCACCTTTTGAAATCATAGCAAACATTTGCTTAAAATAGAAATGACCGTTTTTTAAAAAAGTGCTATACTCGGAACAAGGACGTTGAGAGAGAAAGGAGACTTTTTGAAAATGAGCTTATCTTTGGAAGGGCGCACCTATGTCGTGATGGGTGTCGCAAACAAAAGAAGCATTGCCTGGGGCATCTCCCGGAGCTTGGCAAACGCCGGCGCAAAAATTGTTTTTACATATGCAGGTGAGCGTCTCGGAAAAAATGTGCGGGAGCTCGCGGATACATTGGAAACGGAAACATTTGTATATCCGTGTGATATTACGAACGATGAGGAAATCGACGCCACGTTTCGGCAAATCAAAGAGGAAGTAGGCACGATTCATGGGCTGGCCCATTGCATTGCGTTTGCAAAAACCGAAGACCTTGAGGGCACGTTCGTGGAAACGTCACGGGAAGGCTTTAAAATCGCGCACGATATCAGTGCCTATTCATTAACGGCAGTGGCGAACGCCGTGCAAAAAAATGAGATGATGGCCGAAAACGGATCGATTATGACGATGACGTATCTCGGCGGTGAACGTGTCGTGAAAAATTACAACGTGATGGGGGTTGCGAAAGCGGCTTTGGATGCAAGTGTCCGCTACCTCGCGAACGACCTCGGCCAACACGGCATTCGCGTAAACGCCATTTCTGCAGGTCCAATCCGTACGCTGTCCGCAAAAGGCATCTCCGGTTTTAGCAGTTCTTTGAAGGAAATGGAAGAAAAGGCGCCGTTGAGACGGGGGGTCACCACAGAAGAAGTCGGCAACACCGCTCTCTTTTTAATGAGTGACTTGTCGAAAGGAATGACCGGAGAAACGCTCCATGTCGATGGAGGCTATCACATTATCGGTTTGGGCTAATGGGGAAAGACTAGAAGACTGCCTGCGGGCAGTTTTTTAAGTTTGGCTGATAAAGTCTGTGAGCAGCGTGCATACGGTCAAAATAAACACCCGGTCACCGCCAAATTAAAAAAAAGCTATATTTTTACATTCTCTGGGAGATGCTACAAGGAGTGATGAATGAAAGTGAGTGATGACTTTTGTACTCTGTCGTAGCAGAAAGACTTATTCGTTTGGTGCTCGAGGCTGATCATCGGCCGCTGACCGATCATGAACAACAAGAATATATGGAAAGCAAACAGTACTTAAAAAATTTTTATAGGGAAAAAGAAAAACTAGCCGCCATGTCGTATATCGCTTATACGACAGAAGATTATGAATGGCAACACGAAATCTGTTCGGAAGTTGAACGACTGAAAGGGAAATGAAGAGTAACAGAATCTGCCGGAAAAAGTCCTGGTGTCACAACGAATCAAATAAAAACCACGCCGGTTTCCCGTGCGTGGTTTAATCGATTTTAATAACCGCCTTCTTCAGCATCTTCCGTAATATACGTCTCGCTTAAATCAAAGGTACGGTTTGGATGGAAGACAAAGTTTTCCACAGAATCAGAGAGTCCGAAACGAAGCTCATCAAAGACAGTGTAAATGTAAGGTGCTTCTTCTACTGTAATATCCAAAATTTCGGCATAGAGCTCTTCGCGTGCGTCATCATCTGTTTCCTGTCGAGCGTCCATAATAAGGTCGTCGACTTCGTCGTTTTCATAGAAGGCTCGGTTGCCCGGTGCTCCCACGCTATCGGAATGGAGCAAGGCATACATGGTGTAGTCAGCGTCTGCGGTTACCGTTCCCCAACCAAGGATAAACATCTCGTGTTCACCTTCAGCGGTTTGGTCTAAATAAGCACCCCATTCAACATTTTCAATGGAAACGTCAACCCCAATTTCTCCGAGTTGGTCTTGGACAAGTTCAGTGGTTTGTTCACGAACATCGCTTTCATTGTTTGTCCACAATGTAATTTCCAATTCATCTTCTTCATAACCGGCGTCTGCAAGCAACTCTTGCGCTTGATCAGGATCATAATTTGTCGCGTCGGCATCTTCGACATCTTCATTATAACCAAAGACGAGATCATTGATAGGACCGTTCGCCGCTTCTCCGTAGCCTTCGTAAACGCCATCGACCAGCATTTCGTTGTCTATCGCCATTGCAATGGCTTGGCGCACCTGAGGATCATCGAAAGGTTCTTCCTGTGTGTTAAAACCCATATAGGTCATGCTTAGACTCGGTTCTGTTAGAGCGCTCGCATTATCGAGGGCATCCACTTGATCCATCAACGTTGGCTGGATGTCTTCGGCAAAGTGTGTTTCATTATTTTCAAGCATGCTGACGCGCGTAAGGTCTTCACCGACAATTTCAAATGTTACGCTGTCCAGGTAAGCATTGTCGCCCCAGTAATCCTCATTTTTAGTAAATGTCAGTGAATCCCCTTGTGTCCAATCTTCAAATTCAAATGGCCCTGTGCCGACAGCTTCCGTTTCCAAGTTGAGCTCATCGCCTTCTTCCTCTTCTTCGATCGCGGCTTCACTCATAATGCCGGCAGCATTGTGTGCAAGGTGTGCGTCCAAGGCAGCGAATGGATATTCGGTCGTGAATTCCACTGTGTAGTCATCAACGGCCTCAATATCTTCAATCATTTCAAACAGAAAGGCTGCTTCGGATGCGCGGTCTTCTTCAAGCACGCGTTCGAATGTGGCAACAACATCGTCAGCCGTCAATTCTTCGCCATTATGGAACTGAACCCCTTCATGAAGTTCAAAAACCCAAGTGTCATCATCGGGTTGGTCGAATGATTCTGCCAAACCTTCGGTTTCAACCTCGAGTGTTTCGGGATTTTGCGTTACGAGTGTTTCATACATTAAAGTACGGGCTTGAGCTGACGGGTTATCATTGGAACCGTGTGGATCCATTGTAACAGGCTCCCCTGGTAGAGACATCATGAAGTCCCCGCCTTCTTGAGGCTCACCGGAAGCTTCCTCCCCATCATCAGCTTCTTCCTCTTCCTCGCCCTCTGTTTCTTCGGCGCCCTCGTCCACATCTGAGTCATCCGTACAAGCCGCGAGCAACAAGCTTGTAGCAAGAGCAGTTCCGACGAAGTAACCGGTACGTTTGTAACGCTTCATACGTTATTCCCCCCTTGGAATATTAAAAGTCAAATTAACTATATCTTACGAATTAAAAACTTTCAATACATTTTTTTTGGCAAAATTAGAAGGATAACGACATCAGATTAAAATATAAAACAGAAAGGGCGACACATCAACCCCAAAATAACCAGAACAACCGTAACGTTTCAAATCGCCACTCTATCTTACGAATTTACGAATTTAAAGACGACTTTGATGGCAAATAATAATTAGAAACGGAAAAAAATACGATTTACAACAACAAGGGTTTCATGTAAACTTAATGCATTAATTTTAAATAAAAAAAGTCACACAATGTTCGAATAATGCTTGCCGAAAGCGCATATATGCATTATTGTAAACATGGTGAGTCTACCTACCCATGAAAATAGTTAGGATGGAAGAATATGAGAAAGGGTTGAGCGAGGATGGGGTCAACCGTAAAGCAGCAACCGGAACACGAAGAATTTGCAGCGCCGGAATCACGCTTCAAGAACTTGATGAAAAAATTAATACGCAACAAATCGTCATTAATCGGCGGCATTATTTTAATCCTTTTTACACTTATCGCGTTAAGCACGTTACTGTCACAATTTCGGATTCTTCCATTTGATTTAATGACACATAATCCCGATTCAACCGATGTGCTCAACGATTTCCAGTCGCCATCATCGGAACATTGGTTTGGAACGGACCATAACGGCAGGGATATCTACAGTCGGATTATTTACGGTACACATTTAACGTTATATGTCGGTGTATTATCCGTTGCGATCGGCGCGGTGTTTGGGATTATTCTCGGCTTGTTTGCAGGCTATTACGGGCGCATCATTGATTCCATCATTATGCGCGTCTCCGATGTATTGCTTGCGTTTCCGGGAATCTTATTGGCGCTTGCGATCGTAAGTGCACTCGGTCCCAACTTGAATAACGTCATTATCGCATTAGCGATTTATAATATCCCAGTTTTTGCCAGGATCACCCGCGGGTCGGTGTTGGAAGTAAAATCGGTGGAGTACGTAGAAGCGGTACGAGCGCTAGGGGCCAGGGATGGAAAGATTATTTTTCAGCACATCCTTCCGAATGTTAGCTCGCCGATTATCGTACAAGCTTCATTGCAGGTAGCAACATCGATTCTCAGTGCAGCCGGTTTATCCTTTCTCGGGCTTGGTGTCCAACCGCCAACATCCGAATGGGGGGCCATGCTTAACTCGGGAAGAAGTTATATGTGGGAAAACCCCCATTTGACCCTGTTTCCGGGGATCGCGCTCGTGCTCATCGTCCTTGGCTTCAACATGCTGGGGGATGGTTTGCGGGATGCGTTGGATCCAAGATCGAAAAAGTAAGGAGGCGCAAACATGCACATCTTTATCATTCGCCGTTTTCTACAACTGATCCGTCATCATCGCGTGACCCTCGTTGCTTTTTGATCATACAACTGATCCCCGGAGATGCAGCCCAAGTCATGGCCGGTGAGGCGGCTTCGGAAGAACAATTGGAACAAATGAGGGAGAATCTGGGCTTAAACGAACCTTTATATGTACAATATGGATTATTTTTAGGTGATCTTCTCCGTTTTGACCTCGGCGAATCCGTACGCACCGGCCAACCGGTCATGGAATTGGTAGCCCCACGCTTCTGGATTACGTTGGAACTCGCATTTTGGGGACTTGTCGTTGCAGTTAGCGTTGGTCTTATCGGTGGTATTCTAGCGGCGACGAAGCAAAACTCCTTCCGCGATTTTGGGACGATGGCATTTGCGGTTATCGGCCTCTCGATGCCAAACTTTTGGCTTGGCCTCATGCTTATGTATGTGTTTGCCAACCAATTGGGCTGGTTGCCTACCTCCGGTTGGGGGGATTGGCAGCAAATCTTCCTGCCAGCGATTACAATGGGAACAGCCGGAGCGGCGATCATCGCTCGTATGACCCGTTCGGCCATGCTCGAAGTCATCGGGGAAGATTACGTTCGAACTGCGCGGGCCAAAGGGGTCAAAGAACGGCTCGTCATTTACAAACACGCCTTGAGAAACGCGTTAATCCCGGTCGTCACGGTGATCGGTCTGCAATTTGGCTATTTCTTGAGCGGGGCGGTTCTTACCGAGTCGGTCTTTAGCATTAACGGATTGGGACGACTCGTTGTCGATGCCATTTCCCAACGGGATTTTCCGGTTGTACAAGGAACGGTTATCGTCCTCGCGCTAACATTCGTACTCGTTAATTTCCTCGTTGATATCCTTTATCGCGTCTTGAATAAACGCATTGAATTGAATTAAAGAAAGGGGGCATGTGCGGTGGCGAACAACGAAGAAGCTCCTGTTTTAAACGTGGAAGGGTTGCAAACGTCATTTTTTACACCGGACGGCGAAGTAAAAGCGGTCGATGGCGTTGATTTTGAAGTAGGATCGAATGAAACGCTGGGCATTGTCGGAGAATCCGGTTCCGGGAAAAGCATTACTTCCTTATCGGTGATGCAGCTGATTCAATCTCCCGGAGAAATTGTCGGCGGCAAGATCGAATTAAACGGCGAAGATTTACTCAAAAAATCAAAAGCGCAGATTGCAAAATATCGCGGCAATCGTCTTTCCATGATTTTTCAAGAACCAATGACCTCTTTAAATCCGGTCTTTACCGTTGGCCATCAAGTGGCTGAAACGGTAAGGATTCATAAAAAAATGGGCAAACGTGAAGCCCATCAGGAAGTCATCCGCATGCTCAAACTTGTGGGGATTCCCGCGCCGAAAAGTCGGGCGAAAAGTTACCCCCATGAGTTGTCCGGCGGGATGCGGCAGCGTGTGATGATCGCGATGGCGCTTGCGTGCGAACCTGAATTGTTGATTGCCGATGAACCGACGACCGCACTTGATGTCACCATTCAGGCACAGATTCTCGAATTGATGAAAAGCTTGCAGGAATCAACGGGAATGGCCGTTATGATCATTACCCACGATCTTGGGGTTATCGCGGAAACGGCTGATCAAGTGGCTGTTATGTACGCCGGGGAAGTCGTGGAACAAGCAGACGTGAACACGCTGTTTAAACGTCCGTTGCATCCGTATACGCAAGGGTTGATGCGGTCGATTCCCCGCCATGATGTGGACGTGGAGGAATTGGAAGTGATTAGAGGCACGGTTCCGAGCCCGGCGGAAATGCCAAACGGCTGCCGATTTGCCTCGCGTTGCCCGTTCGCTTCTGAGATTTGCAACACGCATCCATCGCTGGGGACGCCTAAAAACAACCTCGATGGGGAAAGTGACAACGGATCTGTACGCTGTTGGATATATACCGATGAATGGGAACAAGAACATCCGATGAATAAGGAGGTGCACCAAGAATCATGACAACGCCTCTTTTCGAAACAAAAAATTTAAAGAAATATTTTCCGGTGAAAGGTGGGGTTCTCAATCGCAAACTTGCCGATGTCAAAGCGGTCGATGACATATCGTTTGCGATCAACGAAGGAGAAACGCTGAGCATCGTCGGCGAGTCCGGTTGCGGAAAGTCGACGACCGGACGTGCGATTTTGCGGTTGGAAGAACCGACCGACGGGGAAATTTATTTTGAAGGGGAAGATTTTCGCAATCTAAATAAGACCGATCTTCGGAAAAAACGAAAAGACATGCAAATCATTTTCCAAGATCCATTTGCTTCGTTAAACCCGCGCCAAAAAGTGAAACAAATTCTCGACGAGGCAATGGCCATTCAAGGCGTCGTCCCGAAAAACGATCGCCCGAAACGGATTCGCGAGTTAATGGATGTTGTCGGTCTCCGTCCGCAACAAGCCGAGCGTTATCCGCACGAATTTAGCGGAGGACAACGGCAAAGAATCGGAATCGCGCGTGCCCTTTCCGTGGATCCGAAGTTGATCGTCTGCGACGAAGCGGTATCTGCCCTTGATGTTTCCACGCAGGCACAAGTATTAAACCTGCTCAGAGACTTGCAGAAGGAGTACGGCCTTACGTACTTGTTTATTTCCCACGACTTGGGCGTTGTTCGCCACATCTCCGATCGCGTGGTCGTCATGTATCTAGGAAAAATCGTGGAAATCGGCGATAAAAAAGCCTTGTTTGACGAGCCGCGCCACCCGTATACGCGCGCATTGCTTTCGGCGATCCCCGTTCCGGATCCCGAAAGGAAAAGCGAGCGTATCATGTTGGAAGGGGATGTCCCATCGCCTTTGGATCCTCCAAGCGGTTGCCGGTTTCACACCCGTTGTCCGTTCGCCACGGAAATATGTAAACAGGAAGATCCAGAACTTCGCGCGACGGACGACTCGAGCGGCGACCACCTTGCCGCCTGCCACCATATGGAAGAAATCGCGCAGTATGGTACCTCACATGATAAAACCACTGTAGCCGAAAAAGAGTAAAAGGGGAATCCCTCTTTTACTCTTTTTTAAATACCAGAAAATGTAAATTGTTCGGATGATACGATACAAAAAAAGCAGTATCCGGGAAACAAAAAAAATCATCCCTAAGCCCGGGGGATGATTTTAGCTTACGCTTATTAACAGTAAGATGCTCCAACGATGATGAGCAAAATGAACAGTACGACAATTAACGCAAATCCTCCACCAAATCCGTATCCGGCAGACATTTGAGTTCCTCCTCCCAGTTTTTCATTGGAAGAACGATACCATCGTTCTTTTTACACGTTATTCAGTCATGCGCATAGGAGTGTCGTTCAATGACAAAACAGGCACCAGCCTATCACCTAATTTTCGTTTATGTGGCATAGGAGCCCTGTCTTTCTTAACGAAGGTAACGTATATTAAGATAAAGCACGTTTCTTTTTTCCTTTCATTCATAGCTTGTTATCAACTGAATACAATGGACCAAGACGTTTTCTGAGGGAGGAGAAGAGATGAGCACACGAAAACGGAGGAATCGTGTTCAACCGCTGCTATATATCGATACCCCCGATCAACATGAATCTGCTGGCCAAGGCAGTACAGAAGTGGAAGTTTTGTACAAACGTAATCATTTAGGTGAAGAAGAACCCGCGGAAGAAAATCATGAAGTCGATGATCAAAATGAGGAAAAAAAGAACAAGAAAGAAAACGTTCCTTTAATTTATCGAAGCATTTAGGCTATGATTGGCAGGAAAGTAGCGCACCATCGCATTATGTCAATCGTACGCGAGAGAACCTGGCTTCTACATTGTCGGAACACTCCGCTAAAAGAGAGCCTATTGATGATCATTTAGGTATCGGCGATGATAAGAACGAAGACAAAAAGGAAGAAAAACCTCAAGCCTTTGTAGAAAAATCCGTGCAAGAAAAAGTGGAATTTCTTTTAAAAATGCGGAATCGCACACCCATGACGTGTATATGTAAAGCGAAAGAACAAACATGGGTCGGCACCGTTACTGCTGCGGAGGAGCAGTATTTTACGATGCAGACCCAACAAACCCCTTATCTTGTGACGATCAATTACGACGATGTGCAGGAATTATCCCTTGATCACTTTTCGTAATGATGATGTTTTTTGTCTTTCTTGACAACATTATCGAGCAAGTGCGGATCCAGGCATTGGATCGCGCAGAAGCAGCGCAAGTCGACTTCTATACAGAAATGGGTTTTTTCAAGTGTATAGACGTCGGAAAGCGACGTTGGGTCGACACAGCAGTTATGCGTAAACTTGATGTCGTTGGTCGGGCGCAGCAACGACAAGGTGGCACAGCACGTTTTTGCGTCGATGCTCTCAACCCGGAAAAACACCGTTTCAAATACGTCCGTCATATCCGCTGTCAGTCCGCCGGTAGCCCAGAACAAGTTGCTCTTTTTGTCTTTTAACATGAAGGGAACCGTGTCCTGAACCATCCCGGGCCTTTTAGGGCTTAATAAGTTTGTGTAGCAACTGTTTGCACAGTTATCTACTTTTCTGTCAACAGCATCCTGTGCTTCCTTTATGGAGAGCACCGCGTCACATACACAGTGGCCCGATTCATAATCTTTGCAACCGCAGCTCACGTTCATCACTCCTTTTCCTTCAGGTTCGTTACATCTTATGTACGTTTTACCTAATGCGTGTATCCTTGCCACACGCGAATAAGGCTTTTAACGAGAAATAGGCGTATTGCCATCGTTTTTGGGGTATAGGTATATATAGAGAGAGGAAGGGGGTTTATGCGATGGGCTATGTCCCGATGCAACATAACGATGTTGCTTCCCAATACCGCAATCGCGTGCAAGCCGCGCCGCCGTTAATCAAGGCAAATCCACCGATTGATCGTGTCAGGGCAAAACGCGTCGGTCACTACCATAAGCGAGACGGACAGCCATTCCCTTCTCGAGTGTACGTGACCCCCTATCATCGCCATGAATCCGAGAGTAAGTTGACCGGCAAAGGCCATCGCTTTGATGCGATGGCCTGAAACGGGATACGCCATGACTCATGGCGATTTTTTGATTAATGATCAACGATTCTAACACATGGAAACTATGCAAGCAGTTATTTAGGGATTGCAGAACAACTTGCAAATATCTGCTGAAGCCGGGATGCCGCTTCCATGGCTTCGCTTTCCGCGGACGAACGGTCAAGCCTCCTCGCGACGCTGCGGGATCTTGACGCGTCCGTTTTTTCGCTGGAGTCTCGCCCTTGCAGCACCGTCCCTCCATACGTCGCCAGAAGTGCAAGGGTTTTTTTGTTTATAGGATGGATTTCCTTGCATCTAACTTTGACAACAGCAACGGAAAATGCTTATGTGCCAATCTTTTTCCGTTATTCAGCAGTCCTTATTTAAGTATAACCATTCGTCTGAGTTATGACAGAACCCGTCCTTATTTTTGACAGTATGGCGACAGAAAGGTGAAGGTCTATGATTATGGCGTCATGATTGATATCGCTTGTAATTTAGTTGATATGCCATGCTTTTCCATCGCTTGGCGCAGCTGATGTCTGATTTTCCGGGGAATTGGTACATATGCTCTCGTATTTTCATAAATATCATGGATATCATCATTAGCTTAACTACTCGGGATGACGTTGAAGTCATTTGGATAACGTGAAGCCTCCCGACGGTTACGTCTGCCGAATCATTCACCCTCCCCGGATGATCGTATACTTTTTCCGAGTATTCATCCCAATATACACTCACTAGAGTGAATGCCTGTGATTATGCCGCTTCCGCTTGATCAAGATCCACGTTTTTATTTTTTTGGGATTTTACTGGATCCAAAATCTTCTCGAGTGTTCCCATAATCACATCAGCCATAATAGCCATTAAGGCCGTCGGAATCGCGCCTGCTAGAATGATCGGCGTCCCGTCCGTGATGTTAGTCCCGCGAACAATGATGTCACCCAGACCACCGGCTCCGAAGAACGCGCCAATTGCCGCTATGCCAATCGCAATGACAAGCGCGTTGCGAAGACCGGCCATGATGACAGACAATGAAAGGGGGAGTTCAACCATACGTAAGCGTTGACCTTTTGTCATCCCCATTGCCTTACCGGAATCAAGCAACACCTGGTCAACGTTCACTAGTCCGGTATACGTGTTTTTCACGATCGGGAGAATCGAGTACAGAAATAAAGCGAAAACAACAGTATTCGCGCCTAATCCCATGGCAAGCATCAGGATGGAGAGCATCGCCAAGTGCGGAATCGTTTGAATGATGTTCGCAAGTTGGATGATCCAATTGTGTAATCGGCTGAAGCGCGCGATCACAATGCCGATAGGGATTGCGACGATTGCCGCAAATAAAACACCATATGCTGCCATTAAAAAATGGCGGAAAAATTCTTGAGAAACATAACCAAAATTCTGTGTGTAGTAGTTCACGACATCGCCAATGACTTCAAACATGCGTACACCTCCTGCTCAGATTATTACTCGAAATAATTGTTTTCTTCCAGAAAGTCCTCCGCGACGATTGCGGGTTCGCGTAATTCGGCATCCGCTTCATAGTTCAAAGTTTGCATTTGTTCCGTGCTTATTTCACCTTCCAGTTGAAGGATCGCTTCTTCAATGCTTGGGTTGGCTTCTAACAAATCATTGTTTGCGACGGCAGATGTATCATAGGGCGGGAAAAACTGCATATCATCTTCTAATAATTGGAGGTTGTAGGCATCAATCCGCCCATCCGATGTGTAAGCGAGCACAATATCCATATTTCCGCTCGCGAGCGCATCGTAAACGAGGCCGATTTGCATCGGGTTAATATTTTCAAACTCAAACCCGTATTGTTCCTGAAAAGCTGGATAACCATCTCCTTCACGGCTCAACCAATTTGTGTCCACCCCTGTATCGGCCGTATCGGCAATCGCTTCTAAATCGGATATGGTTTCGAGGTCTTCCTCCTCTGCGAGATCCTCATGGACGGCAAATGCGTAATTGTTATCAAAACCGTAAGAAGGAAACCACGTTTGATCGAAACGTTCCTCATATTCTTTCATCATATAGGAACCCCCGTCGTCAGGATCTAAATCCGTGGGATCTTCGTTGAAGATCGCTGCCATATCAGTGCCGGAATAACGGGTTGCGGAAACATTAACATCCCCATCCAGCATTGCCTGATGTGCAACGACCGATGTGGCGATATTATTGAGCATTTCTACGTTGGCATCTGTTTGTCTCTCGATCATAAGCCGAAGCATATGACCGATGATCTGGGATTCAGATGTGTCTGTCGTGGCAATCGTTACGGTTTCATCCCCACTTCCTGCACTTATTCCGGGGAGAGAACATCCACTTAACACACCAACACCCAGAAGACCGGCCAAACAACTGTGTTTTAGCTTTTTATGAAACATGACCATTCCTCCCTAAGTCGTTGTCGGTTTCATTCCTCTTGGGGTTAAGCCTTTTTCCCATTTTGAAAGAATGATTTCAAATAACAGAGCCATCAGTGTTACCGGAATGGCACCTGCAAAAATAAATTCAGGTTGATAAAGGTTGAGGCCGTTAAAGATAAAATCACCAAGACCCCCGCCACCAATATAAGAAGCAAGGGTAGCCCATCCGACAAGGTAGACTGTAGATAGACGAATCCCCGACATAATGACGGGCATTGCAAGCGGCAATTCGACATGACGGATACGTTCCAACGCCGTCATGCCCATCCCTTTTCCGGATTCACCAAGTTCCGGACTTACGCCGCTGATGCCTACGTACGTATTGCGTAAAATCGGAAGTAATCCATAGATAAAAAGGGCAAAAATGGCCGGTCCTTGACCAATACCAAGAAATGGAATAACTAATGCTAAAAGCGCCAGGCTTGGCACAGTCTGTAAAATACTTACAATTCCAATGGTGAAGTTTCCCACCTTTCTTGGCATTTTGTTTAATAAAATACCTAAAGGGACAGCGAAAATAATAGCGAGAAATAGGGCGCCAAGAGTGATATAAATATGTTGCCATGTGAGTAAAAGCATATTTCCGCCGTTCTCTTGAAAGAATTCTATCACTGCGTTCATAAAATCGACTCCTCAACGGTTGCAACTTGCTGCTCAGCTGCCTCCTCCACTTGATCCCCCCAAATCGAATCATAAACAACGTCCACAAGGGTGGCACGAGTGAGAATGCCAAGCAAGCGTTTGTCATCGTCAACAACTGGAACAAAACTCGTGCCCAGCTTTAAGATCCGACGGACTGAATCTCTAAGTCTTGCTGATTTATGCACCGTATGAACTTTGCTCAGAAGAATGTCGGCAATGGCTTTTTCGCCATGGGCAGACTCGATCATCCCAATATCGATGTAGCCTTTTAAAATATGCTGATTGTCGACGATCAGAAGGGAATCAACACGTTTTTCACGCATCATTTGAATGGCTTCGGAGATTGTAGCATGTTCATGGACAGTGACCGGATTCTCATTCATGATGCTTTCGACGCTTTCGACATTCGCACGCATTTGCAACAGACGATCCTTGCCAATAAATTCTTCGACGAATGCGTTGGCAGGTTCGGTTAAAATCTCATCCGGCGTACCGACTTGGACAAGTTCACCTTCTTTTAAAATGACCATACGGTCCGCTAGTTTTAAAGCTTCGTCCATGTCATGGGTGACAAAAACAATGGTTTTCCCCAAGTGTTGCTGCAACTTCTTAAATTCATCTTGTAACGTATCACGGGTGATGGGGTCTAAAGCTCCGAAAGGCTCGTCCATTAAAATAAGAGGCGGATCGGCGGCGAGCGCTCGAAGAACACCAATTCGTTGCTGTTGTCCGCCGCTAAGTTCGTTCGGATAACGCGTTAAATATTCATCACCCATTTCAACGAGCTGAAGTAATTCTCTGGCTCGTTCTATTCGTTTTTCTTTTGACCAGTTCAATAACTTCGGAACGAGTGTGATATTATCCTGAATGGTCATATGAGGAAACAAACCGATCTGTTGAATGACATACCCGATTTCACGACGTAATTGAACGGCATCCTGGTCAACGGCATTCTTTCCATCTATGGATATCACCCCTTCTGATGGGTTAATGAGGCGATTAATCATTTTCATGGTCGTTGTTTTTCCGCAACCACTTGGACCGATGAAAACCACGAACTCCCCTTTTTCAATTTCCAATGAGAGATTTTTTACAGCGTATGTACCACCTTTATAGGTTTTCGATACATTCTCAAATGTGAGCAACGCACAACACCTCCATAGTTTTCTTTCAGTTATCCCGATGGTAATCCCTCGTAATTCCGGAGATCGGATTTTAAATTTGACTTCTGGAAAAACGGGGCTAACACTTTGTTTGCGAAGCACAGGATGTGCTAGTGCCAACGTACACCAACATCGGGACCTCCCTCTGATGGTGGTTTCAGTGAGCATATTTAGCTTGTGAAAGTATTTTGTGAGAAATCAATGATTGATTGCGCGATTTCCTTTGGCTTTTCTTCTGGAATGTAATGCCCGCAGCCTTTTATTTCACGGCCAATCGCATTTGGAATCGAGCGACGCCATACATCGAGCACGGGAAAATGGGCAACATTTCCTTGCTCCCCCCATAATAAAAGCGTATGGATGTCTAATTTTACATGTTTGTTTGCCTCTTCACGATATCTGGGCAAGTCTAGTTGATAGGACGCTCTATAATCATTGAGGGCCGCTGAAATAGCTCTCGGCTTTTGCCAACTTGCCATGTAGTGCTCCCAAGCACCATCTGACTTTAATAAATTAAAAAAATCATTGTCCTGGTGTAATAAGAACGCTAGATAATCTTCTTCTTTTCCATTGATTAAGTTTTCAGGCAGTTTGGGAATCAGCGGGAAAACCCATTGCCAATAGTTATCACTTGCCTCAGAGACGGACAATGAATCATAGATATATTCGGTTGGCATGATGTCAATAAGTACAAGTTTATCCACGAGATCGGGATAATCCAATCCCAGACGTCTTGCTACTCGAGCACCTCTGTCGTGTCCTACGATTAATGCATTTTTTACACGAAAGTGATGGAGCAAATCTTTTATGTCACTTGCCATTATTTTTTTATCATAACACTGAATAGCTTCAGGTTTATCAGATTCTCCATATCCCCTTAAATCTACAGCTATCACTTTATGAGTGCTTTTAAGTTTTGGAATGACATACCGCCAAGAGAACCAATTTTGTGGAAATCCATGTAGAAGGATACAAACCGGAGCGTCATTCTCACCACTAGTGACATAATGAAGTTGGATGCCATTAACGTTTACGTATCCATGTTCAAAATCATTCACGCTATACTAACCTCCTGTGGAAGTATTATTGAAAAAAGCGTTGGTTGACTTCGATATATTTTTGTTCATTATCGGGTACATCTTCCTGAGCATAGATCGCGTCCACGGGACATACTGCTTCACAAGCCCCGCAATCAATACACACATTGGGATCAATGTGGAACATTTCATCGCCTTCTTCGATACAATCCACTGGGCAGACTTCCGTGCATTCAGCATTCTTTTCATGTAAGCATGGCGACGTAATGACAAAAGCCACAATGAAAATCTCCTTTTTATTAAATTGAACACTCTATTAAAGTAACCCTTCATTGCATACATGTCAATGATATAAATGATTGATTATAAGATTGTTGACAATCATATAATAACTGTTATTATAATCTCCGAAAGGGATGATATGTCTCATTCCATTACCAGTCTCATTCATAGCGAAGCAAAGGAGGTTTGGAATTGGTTCTTGATCATGATCAAGAAGAGTATGTAAACGGAAAAGGAGTTCAAGACTACTTGCAGCAACCGACGTTTACGGATGTTAACGAAGAACGCCAACACGGTAAGCAACGCTTGGCAGCAGCTTTTCGTTTATTTGCCCGTTTTGGATTTAGTGAAGGGACAGCCGGTCATGTTACATATCGGGATCCCGAATTTAAAGATCATTTATGGGTGAATCCGTATGGCAAGCCTTTTAGTGAAATGAAGACGACGGATCTCGTCTTGGTCAATGACCAGGGAGAGGTCGTTGAGGGAAACTATTCGATTCATAAGTCGGCGTTTATGATTCATTCTGCTGTTCACAAAGCAAGGCCGGATGTGATTGCGTCAGCGCATGCCCATCCAATATACGGGAAAACTTGGTCGGTGAGTGGACGGTTGCTCGATCCGCTTACACAAGACTCTTGTGCGTTTTATAATGATCATTCCGTTTTGGATGAATTCTCAGGTGTTGTATATGAAGAAAAAGAAGGAGAAAAAGTTGCGGAGGCGTTAGGAAACAATAAAGCCGTGCTATTAAGAAGCCATGGTCCCTTAACCGTTGGTCAATCGGTTGATGCAGCGGCTTTTTGGTTCATTACAATGGAGCGTTCTTGTCAATCACAATTGCTAGCGGAAGCGGCCGGTATCGTTAATCCTATTGATCCAACAAATGCAGAATTAACGGCTCAGCAAGTTGGCAGAGAAAAAGATGGTTGGGAAAATTTCCAGCCTTTGTGGGAACGTATTGTCAATGCGCAACCTGATTTACTGAAGTAATGTTGTAAAAGCAATGAAGACAGTTTTTAAACATTTGAAGGAGGTTTCATTAATGCAGAAAGTTGTAAATTTTAGAGAGATGAATGAGGGAACTGAGGAAGATTTCATATATTTGGAGAAATTGGAAGATGGGTTTAATACAGGTCTTCCGGATCGATTATTGGAAACGGTAAAAGCACTTGAACATAGCTTTAGTGGCTACCAAATCTCTCGTTATGAGCATTCTTTACAATCGGCTACAAAAGCGTATCGAAATGGTGAAGATGAGGATATGATTGTAGGCGGGCTTTTACATGATATCGGTGACGAATTAGCGCCTCATACGCACGGAGAAATGGTTGCCGCCATTACGAAACCTTTTCTATCAAAAAAAGTTACATGGATTATCAAAATGCATCCGGTCTTTCAACAACATTACATGAGCCATCTATCCGAGGAAGACAGAAACGCTCGAGATCATTTCAAAGATCATCCTTATTATGATGATTGTTTGAAATTTTGCAGGGATTACGATCAAAATTGTTTTGATCCGGACTATGAGTATTTGCCGATTGAATTTTTTGAACCAATGGTGAGGAGAGTCTTTTCACGCGAGCCTCAATTTGACTAGGAAACAGCATCGGCATATGTTTACGGGCATTTGATAATGAATAAAAGGAGAGGTTGAAAAATGGCAGCGAGCAAGCAGCAAAAACGTCCAATTATTGATATGGATATCCACGAAAGGGCGACTTACAATGACCTGCTACCTTACTTGGATAACCCTTGGAAAAGATATATAACCGATAGTAATTGGGTTCAGGAAAAACACCTTCCCTATCCTATACCAGGAGCCGCCGGCCTGGATCGCGCAGATGCTAAAGTTCCTGACGGTCGTCCGGCAGGAAACGATCTTTCATTTATGCAACAACAGTTGCTCGATGATGTTGGACATGAAGCCGGTATTTTAACGGGAGCCGGTGATCCCTCTCCATCATCGATGAATGGTTGGTATGAAATGGCTGTAGCGCTAGCTACCGCCTACAATGATTGGGTAATTGAAAATTGGCTAGAGAAAGACGATCGATTGTATGGGTCTGTACACGTTGCGGCCCAGAACCCTGAATCTGCTGTCAGGGAAATCGAACGGGTTGGCTCCCACCCGAAAATGGTACAAGTGTTGTTGCCGATTGATAATCGGCCATGGGGAGACCCTTATTATCATCCGATTTTTGAGGCAGCTGAACGCTATAATTTGGTGATCGGTATGCATCATCAAGAACCACCGAATTATTTTGGCAATTTCCCGCGATACTTTGTTGAATGGCATTCCGTCATGCCAAATACGCATATGATTCAGATTAGCAGTATGATTTTTAATGGCGTTTTTGAAAAATACCCAAATCTTAAGTTGGCGATGATCGAAGCTGGCTTCACATATATCCCTGCTTTTATAAGGAAAATGGATCAGCAATATAAAGAACTTCGTCATGAAGTCCCATGGGTGAAACGGATGCCGAGCGATATTGTCAAGGATCATGTTCGCGTTACGACCCAACCTGTCGATGAGCTAACACGGGATGAATTCCTAAAGTTTATTGATCTTATGGGTTCGGATGAGATCGTTTGCTTTTCAACAGATTATCCCCATTGGGATTATGACTCCCCATTTCGGGCACTTCCACCTCTCGGGGAGGAGCTGGAAAAAAAGATTTTTGCAGAGAATGCCAGAAAACTATACCCGAAATTACCAGAAAGGAAAGCTACACAATGAAAGAAGTGGTGTGCAAAAAAGAAGATTTATCCCCCGGGAACATCATGAGCGCCAATGTAGGTCCGATACCGATCGTTTTGTGCCGCACACCTGACGGAGAATTTTATGCCTATACGAACAAATGTATCCATCAAGGAGCGCCTATGTCGGAAGGTGTGTTATGTGGGGCCTCAGCTCCCACGGATACACCTGGAGAATACCGCTACGAGAAAGAAGGCGAGATTCTTCGTTGCCCTTGGCACGGGATGGAATTTGACATCAAAAATGAGGGGCGCATGCTTGTCGATAGCAATCGTAAGCTTGGGAATTTCAATGTGTCATTCGATGGAAATGATGTGGTCGTTTCTACGAAGAAATAAGTGGTGTTAAAGTCCTTGAGGATACGACAACCTGGAAAGGAGGTTATAAGTGTTGCCTCAACAGCAGGAGATTTATGATGTAACTATCATCGGGGGCGGGCCGGCAGGGTTATTTGCTGCCTTTTATGGCGGCATGCGTCAATTAAAAGTGAAAGTTATTGAAAGCATGCCGGAACTCGGCGGGCAGCTAGCTGCGTTGTATCCCGAAAAATATATTTATGATGTGGCCGGTTTTCCAGAGATAACCGGACAGGGGCTTGTAGATCAATTAAAGGCACAAGCGATGCAATTTGAACCAGCCATCGTATTAAATGAAACACTGCAAGAGATTGAAAAAGACGAGGAAGGATTGTTTACCCTGTCTACGGAGGAAAACGTTCACTTTTCCAAGACGATCTTGGTCACAGCTGGTGTCGGTGCCTTTCAACCACGCCGATTAGCATTGGATAATGCCCAAAGGTATGAAAACAAAAACCTTCATTATTTTATTGACGACCTTAACCAGTTTGAAGGCAAAAATGTCTTTGTTTGTGGCGGTGGAGATTCGGCTGTGGATTGGGCGTTAATGCTTGAACCGATTGCAAAAAACGTACACTTGTGTCATCGACGAAGCAAATTCAGAGCTCATGAACATAGTGTGGAAAAACTTAGGCGATCAAACGTTAATGTGTTGACCCCTTATAAAATTGAGGAAATTATTGGGGACGATCAGGCATTGAACAAAATCGTCATTCAAGAAGCCAATGGAGACAAGCAAGAAGGGCATGAAATTGATGATCTGATTGTGAACTACGGGTTTATATCATCCCTGGGGCCGATTAAAAATTGGGGGCTGGAGATCGGGAAGCATTCGGTTGTTGTTAATTCTAAAATGGAGACCAATATCGAGGGTATTTTTGCGGCCGGAGATATAACAACGTATGAAGGAAAAGTTAAGCTCATTGCCACCGGGTTTGGAGAAGCACCAACAGCCATAAGCAATGTGACGGCCTACCTTGATCCAAATAGCCGTCTACAGCCGCAACACAGCACCAACCTGTTCCCGAAAATAGGGCAGGCTTAAAAAAGAGCGTTGTCAACGAGAGGACTAATACGAGCGAAGCTGTTATCAGGACATTCATTTATATCTGTTTGATCCTAATAACAGCTTCGTTGTATACGAGTTCTAATGTGTGTGACCTTATTTACACTTCCATTATATCGGAGGCTTTGGGGAGGGATCTTGATGATAAAACCATATCTAGTTGTGGAATGGAATGATACCGAAACAGATGCACAAGGATGGCTGGTTGTTCACAATTTCGTAAACGGTTATACAGGCGGCGGTACGAGAATGCATCCATCTGTGACGAAAGAAGAGGTTGTACGGTTAGCCGAAGCGATGGCTTACAAATATGTTGCCAGTGAAAGTGAAACGACCGGAGGGTGTAAATCGGGAATTGCCTATGATTATAAAGCACCGGATGCATCAGCCGTATTAAGAAGATTTCTGATTGCAATGATGCCCTATATTGACATCGGAGTATCTTTGGGTAGTGATTTAGGGACAAACTATGAAGCTATACTCGAAATTTATCATGAATTTGGCATTGATATCCCCATGACGAAATCTATGAAACAAAATCAAAACGTTCTGCAAGGGATAAAGCGTTATGACGAATTATTGACGACCAGAATGGACGGATTGCTGTTAAATGATGTTGTTACAGGATATGGGGCGGCATTCTCGGCAGATGAAGCTTGGACATTAAAAAGAGGCCAAGAAGAGGCAAAAGTTGTTATTCAAGGATTTGGCAGTGTAGGCGCGAGTTGTGCATTGAAATTGTCTCAATTAGGTTATAAAATCGTTGGGATCTCGGATGCAAATCTTTTAGTTACGTGTGACGAGGGTTTGGGTGTTCAGAAACTGATTGATCATAAAAATGAATACGGCGAGATGGATGAGACCAAGTTTAAATCCCACTACACTGTAAGGTCTAACACGGAATGGCTCGATGTGGACTGTGATATATTAATTCCATCAGCATTAGAAGATGTTATTAACAAGCATAATGCTGATATGGTTAAAGCAAATTTGATTGTGGAAGCAGCAAATATTCCGATTTCTTCAGAAGGGGACGAAATTATTAAGCAAAGAGGAATTGATATTGTCAATGATTTTGTGGCTAATCTAGGGGCTATAAGGTTTTATGAGACCGTTATTTTTGGACTCATTAACCCTAATTCGCAAGCTGTCATCGATGATATTGAACAATTGTGCCGGAAAAATACACATCATTTATTTGAGAAAAGTAAAGAGCAAAGCAGTTATCAAAGAGATGTCGCTTATGAGATATTCAGGCCGTCCGCTAGCGGTTTATTGGAATACATGGAACCATCCCAAATGGACACTTCCTATTAAATGCGATGAATCTTAGCATCATACCCAGTAGACCCTTCTGTTCCTTCTCTACATAATGCTTTTCCAGGGTCAACACTAAAATCAATGGTTGATATTCGTGATTAAATATGGTGACACCATTAGCGAGCGAAGGAAAAACACGTAGACTCCTGTGGGAAAGCGCAGGGCGAAGACCCCGCAGGAAAAAAGCGAACTTCTTTTTTTCCGAGGAGGCTGAGCTCGGGGCCCACGGAAAGCGTAGGGTTTTTCCGTAGCGGTCACTACCAATCATAATTGCCCCTAGTTTGTCAGCCATAGATTTTGGTGAAGAGCCCTTTTCCAAAGTAATAAAATGAATTATTTGGGAGGTTTATAATGAATCATCAAACACCGTTTACGGTTTCAGAGGCCATTGTAAAAGAACTTGTCCGGTATGAGGTTGAAGTCGTCTATGGTATCGTCAGTATCCATAACATGCCGATCTATGATGCGATTCTGCGGGTTGGGAATATCCGCCTTATTACAGCACGAGGAGAAAGTGGGGCGGTCAATATGGCTGACGCTTATGCACGCGCCACAGGCAAGCTGGGCGTCGTCATCACAAGTACGGGTGCCGGTGCGGGCAATGCGGCCGGTTCCCTGACCGAAACATGGAATTCCGGAACGCCGCTTCTACATATAACCGGAGAGGCCGATTCGTATTATATCGGAACGGATCAGCGGTACATCCATGAAGCCAAAGATCAGTTGAAAATGATGGATGGTGTCAGTAAACAAGCCTATGTGTTGAAGCGCCCGAAACAAATCACACCGTTTATCCAACAAGCAATGAATGAGGCTTTAGCGATTCCGACAGGACCTGTGACGGTGTCCATCCCTACTAATTTTCAAAATGAGATCATTCCGGATAACCAGTTGGTGAAAGCCAACACAACTAAAGTGGAAATGGATGTGGAAATTCCAGCAGATGTTATAAAAAAAATCCAGGAAGCGAATCGACCGGTTATTTGGGCAGGAAAAGGTGTTATTGCTTCGGGCGCTTCCGATGAACTCAAAACATTTGTGGACTTGATACAACCCGCTGTTATCACCAGTGAAGCAGGCAAAGGGTCCATACCTGAAAATCATCCGTTATGTATAGGAAATTTTGCAGCGACACCTCAAGTCGAGGCGTTGTTGAAGACATCCGATTTACTGATTAGCATCGGTACTCGCTTTCGTGGTGAAGAAACCAATGATTGGACGTTGCCGATACCAAATAATCATATCAATATAGATGCGGCTTCACACGCGTTTAATCGTAATTTCGATACATTTTACGGATTGGTGGGGGATGCGGGGTCTATCCTAAAAGCGTTAAACAACACCTTGATTGATCAATCTATTTCCCCGGATCCGGCCTATGTGGATGAAATTGAGTCCATTCGCCAAGACGTCAGGAATCATCTTCGTCGTGCCATCGGTTCATATGGTGATATCGCGGATATAATGCGCGAGCGTATGCCGGTAGATACCATTTTGGTCAGAGATGTGACGATACCGGCTTATACATGGGGAAATAAGCTGATCGATATTTATGAGCCCGAGACGTCGATTCATGCAACCGGTGGCGGCATTGGCCAAGGCTTGCCAATGGCGATCGGGGCGAAGATTGGCCAGAAAAAGAAACCTGTCGTCTTAATGGCGGGAGATGGTGGTTTCATGGTGAATGTCGGTGAAATGATGACCGCCGTTCAGGAAGATGCACCGATCACGATTCTTTTATTCGATGACGGTGGCTACGGTATTTTAAGATATTTGCAGGAAGCGGCTTACGGTCGACGCACGTCCGTAGATTTGCAAAATCCCGATTTCATCATGATGGCAAGGTCCATGGGCTTTGAAGCCGAGAAGGTAGTCTCCGTGGATGGTTTTAAAAAAGGCTTGGAAGAGGCATTCGTTAGCCAAAAGCCTTCGATGATCGTCATTGATATGCAGGCATTACCGATGGCATATGAGGAGTCTGAGGCATACATTCAATCATTCCGATCGAAATCATAATGGGGCGAAAGCCGGTCAAAAAGGAAGCTTTAAGACGGGGTCAACACTAAAATCAATGGTTGATATTCGAGGTTAAATATGGTGATGACACTAGCTAGCGAAGGAAAAACACGCAGACTCCTGTGGGAAAGCGCAGTGGGAAGACTCCGCAGGAAAAAAGCGAACTTCTTTTTATCCGAGGAGGCTGAGCTCGGGGCCCACGGAAAGCGTCGTGTTTTTCCGTAGCGGTCACTACCAATCATAATTGCCCCTAGTGCAAGGTGGCTTAATTACCCGATCATGGGGAAGACATTCGGCCGTCAACAACAGTTGTTTCTGGCCTTTAACCCGGACAATTGACCGCCTCATGGCGACCGAAAAAGCGGTCGGTTCTCGTGTTCGGTCGCCATAACCGTTTTATGACGACCGTAATGGCCTGAATCGAAAGAGTTCGGGCGTCATAGCCGCTTCATGGTGACCGAAAAGGCTTGTATCAAAGATATTCGGTCGGCATGGCTGCCTCATGGTGACCGAATGAACGATTGGCTTTCGTGTTCGGTCGCCATGAACTGTTTCATGGCGACGGGGAGCCTGCTTCGCAAGAAACCATTCGGTCATTGACGATAGCCTTTGATACCTTAACTCGGGCTGTGGCGGTTTAATCCAATCGATCACTGACCCCAGTTTGAAGCCCTAATCCGGTCTTCCGATCGTCGGTGTGATCGCTTATTTACGACAGGCTGCACTAGTTTGTCAGCCATAGATTTTGGTGAAGAGCCTTAAGACGATGGAAAGATATTTGGACATAGTATATAAATGGACAATCGGTATCTAAGCCATACGTTTCCACGATGTGCTCGGAAAACGACCTTTCAAATTGCTCCATCGCCTCCCTGTGATGCAAGCTTGTTTTATTGTCAACAATCACGGCATATACTATGATATAATTATTCCAAATAGCCCATATGATAAAAGAGATTGAGGAGATGCATCATGGAACACCTTAAGAAAAGTTCGCTAAAACATCAAATAGCCGAGGAAATCAGAAAAGCCATCTTTAAAGGTCAACTCAGCCCGGGAGAAAAAGTGACAGAAACAAAATTATCCGTTAATTTGGGCGTGAGCAGAGGACCTGTACGTGAAGCCATACAATTATTGGTTATGGAAGGGCTTCTGATTTCCACAGCCTATAAAGAAACGAAAGTAAGCCATATTACAACAGAAGAAGTGACGGAGTTGCTGGTTCCCATGAGAATTAATATTGAAACATTTGCTTTGAAAACACTACCGACATGGAATGAGCAAAATTTCGAAAACTTCGAGAGGGTTGTAGAGCTAATGAGACGCGCGTCAACATTTAATGATCATCCCCTTTTTAGTGACTTGGATATGCAATTTCACGAATTGATTATCCGTGCCTCTAATATGAGTAATGTTTCAAATTTATGGGATGCTATTTTTAATCGCATGCGTTTGCTTTTTACATACCAAAGCGAATCAGCTTGGGATTTAAAAAAATTTACAGAAGCTCACAGTGATTTATTGAATGTTTTTAAAACGAAAGACGTCGACCATGCTATTCGGTGTTTAAAAGAACACATTATTGAATACAGATAATCTTGAAGACTGATGAAAAAGTAAGTATTTTTCGCGGCTCTTAGCCAAAATCTATGGTTGATATAAATGACTAATTATGGTAATAACACTAGCTAGCGGAGGAAAAACACGGAGACTCCTGTGGGAAAGCGCAGGGCGAAGACCCCGCAGAAAAAAAGCGAACGTCTTTTTTCGAGGAGGCTGAGCCTTGGTGCCCACGGAAAGCGTCGTGTTTTTCCGTAGCGAATATCATCAATTACATCTATTTGTCAACCATAGATTTCGGTGTTGATCCTTTTTCGCTCCTCGCTTTCTTGGTTGAAAGCATGCGGAAACACCGGTCTTGGACCTCTTCCTTTGATCTGAATGCGTTTGGCTCGATTCGATGGGTCACTTGAACTTATGGACTTCTGTTTGTCTTTTCCGTGAGCTCACTGGAGGACTTGTTCCCATGTGGATGAGAGGCAAGCGGTTGCTCATCGTAGGTTGCTTTGGATGGTTCTAACGTTTGCTCATCCTTTTCTTTTAAGTGGTGGAATAGAAGCATGGCACGCACCTGGGCTCCATCCGAAGCAGCATGCACATCAGGACGAATGAGCCCGGATGTGATGCATTGATATATGCACTATGACTTGTTCAAAAATCCCATGACGTCGCCAAAGGGCCTGTGTTTTCACAAGGGTGATTAGGATGGGAAGACTCAAAATCCAGACCACAAAACTACAAATAGCCCGCATGCATGGGGAGTAAATCAAAAAAGTCATCCCTTTACAATCGTTTTTCCATCGCGACATGAGGGATGCCAGCGTCCAGAAATTCGTCTGACGTGATGATATAACCTAATACTTCATAGAAATCTTTTGCATGAGTTTGCGCGTTAAGAATAACCGACTCCGCGCCTTGCGAAGCAACATAATCTTCAAGTGCTTGCATGATTTCTTTTCCGACGCCGGTGCCGCGAAATTGTTTTAGCACGCAGATTCGCTCTGCTTTGCCAGCGCGCCCGGAGAAACGGACCCGGCCGGCACCTGCCCATGTGCCGGACACTTGAGCGAGAAGATGGGTGCTTTGCTCTTCATATTCATCCCATTCTTCCTCCGGAGGAACATTTTGTTCGTCGATAAAAACCGTTGAACGAATCTCGCGCACGGTTTGCATTTCTTCTTCAGTGTTTGCAATTTGAACGCTCATCTTTTCACTCCCCATGTATGATGAACATAAAATGTAGCGCTTGATGTAGGTCGGGCTCCCACGTGAACCACGTATGATTACCTTCCTCAATGATTTTCGAGCGATAGTTGCTAACACTGTTTTTTAGACGATTTTGGAGATCGTTATGCATCGTTATAAAATCCATAATCGATCCGTCGGTTCCTTTTACTTCTTCTTCGTCAGTACCCACTGTGTGATAAATGGTAAATGTATCGAGATCTTTGCTTTCATCTATTTTGGAAAGCAAGGTGTCATTGACGTAAGGCGAATACATAATCGCGCGTTTAAACATGTCCGGGTGCTCCAAACACGCGAGCAAGGCAATCGACCCGGCTAGTGAGTCACCCAAAAGCGTGCGCCCGTCTGCATCCTCTCGGATAGAAAATTGATCGGCGAGAAAAGGGAGAAGTTCCTTCGTCAAAAATTGCAAGTATTGGGGTGTCTCTTCTCCATCAGGATGATACCACTTGCGCCGGGCAGATACACGAGGGTAGGGCACCCCGACGACAATTGTTTCCGGACCGGCTTCTTCTAAAATCATCGATTCAACGTTACGGCCAATTTTTCCAAGCCGAAAAGCATCTTGCCCGTCTTGCGCGATCAATAGATGGTAAGCGATGCTTTCGTGGTAATTGGGCGGTATGTAGACGTAAAGCTCAAATTCTTGATCAAGAATATCGCTGGTAAACGTTAAGGAACGAGTTTCTCCATCCATGTTCAAACCCTCATTTCTGAAAAATAACTAGAGGCATTGTATCATGTCCGTCGTTCAATCGCTAAAGGGAAGGATCGGACAGAAACTGGCGAAGTGCGACTGTAATTGTCCAAACCGGGTACCCAACCCAACATGTTACTAGAATGTCCGCAGCATCCCTGAACATCAATCACAGACCTTGCATAATGCTGGTGTGCGCCCGTAAAATAATGGGAAAGTTGAAACGAGACCACATCATTTTTTAGAAGGAGTTAAAGGAGCAATTACAAATGTACAGACCGCGATGGATTTATTGGAAACAGACCTTTCGGTCTAAGTTTCAAGCTAGTTGTGTGAAGGCTAAACTGGAAGACAACTGGCATAATGGCTATGAAATATGCCCGCTTGTGGAAATCATTAAGCTTAAAAATGAAAAATATGTCGTACGTTTTACGTACGATGAATGAAAAACTGCCCACGGTACGGGACCAAGGGCAGTTTTTGCATTTCATTATTCGGAAGGCTGAACCATTTTCGCAGGGTCTACCCATTCGTTAAACTGTTCTTCGGTAAGCTCGCCGCTGTTAACAGCGGCTTCTTTTAACGTTACCCCTTCGACGTGTGCTTTTTTCGCGATTGCCGCGGCTTTTTCATAGCCGATGTGCGGGTTTAGGGCAGTAACCAACATTAATGAATTTCGAACGTGGGCGTCGATGTTTTCTTTTTCGGGCTCGATGCCGACGATGCAACGGTCATGGAACGATTGCATGGCATCGGTGAGCAACTGGGCAGATTGTAAAAAGTTGTAAATGATTACTGGCTTGAAGACGTTGAGTTCAAAATTCCCTTGGCTGGCGGAAAAGCCGATCGTGGCGTCATTCCCCATCACCTGTGTGCACACCATCGTGAGTGCTTCACTTTGGGTCGGATTCACTTTGCCCGGCATAATAGAGCTCCCAGGTTCGTTCGCCGGAATCGTGAGCTCGCCAATGCCCGAACGAGGACCGCTTGATAGCCAACGGACATCATTGGCGATCTTCATTAAGTCAGCAGCAAGCGCCTTTAACGCACCGTGGGCATGGGAAATGTCATCGTGACTTGTCAGCGCGTGAAACTTATTAGGGGCTGACTTGAAAGACAAACCCGTTTCTTCGTTGATAAATCCCGCGGTTTTTTCCCCGAATTGAGGATGAGCGTTGATGCCTGTCCCGACAGCCGTGCCGCCGATGGCGAGGTCATTTAAGTATTCAATGCTTTCTGCGATCATTTTTTCACTTTTGCGGAGCATTTCTTGCCAGCCGCTGAATTCTTGGCCGACCGTTAGCGGGGTGGCATCTTGCAAGTGCGTCCGACCGATTTTTATAATGTCATTGAAGCTCTCCGCTTTCTCGGCGACTGTATTTTTTAACGTTTGCAAAACAGGCAACAACTTATGCTTAACTTCCGTAACTGCGGCAACGTGCATTGCTGTCGGAAACGTGTCGTTGGAACTTTGGGAACGATTGACGTCGTCATTCGGGTGAATGGCTGCATCTTTTCCCTGTTCATGAAGGATTTCCGTTCCCCGGCGTGCGAGTACTTCGTTCATGTTCATGTTCGATTGGGTGCCGCTGCCGGTTTGCCATACAACGAGCGGGAAGTGGCTGTCCCAATCGCCCGCAAGCACTTCATCTGCCGCTTTGGAGATAGCGTCTGCTTTGTCGCTGTCCAATTTGCCCAAGCTTTCGTTCGCCCTTGCCGCTGATTTTTTCAATGTCGCAAAACCATACACGACTTCTCGCGGCATTTGTTCTTTTCCGATCGGGAAGTTTCGTACACTTCTTTCCGTTTGTGCACCCCAATGCTTATCCGCCGGCACTTCCATTTCGCCGAGCGTGTCTTTTTCAATCCGATATTCCATCTCACATCTCTCCTAAAATATGTTCTGTGCGTTATCGCGAGCATCCCCTTCTATGATATACCACTTTTCGTTTATAAAAAAGGATTGGAGGGTTAAACACGTTTAAAGATAAGTGGGATAGGAAATAGAATAGATAGCAAATGTGCGTACGAAGGAGAGATCAAAATGGCAAATAAACGAAACATTTTAGGAATCAGCGGCAGTTTGCGACGGGATTCATTCAATCGACATGTATTAGCTGCAGCAACCGAACTTGCGGAAGCGGATGTGGCGTTAAGCACTTATGATTTGGCGGCAGTCCCCCTTTTCAATGGAGACTTGGAAGAAGGGGGCGATCCGGCCAGCGTTGCCGAGTTTAAACGGGCGATATTGGATAGTGATGGCATTTTCATCGTCACCCCGGAATATCATCATGGCATGCCCGGCGTTTTGAAAAATGCCATCGATTGGGCGGGAAGTGATGCCAATCATAACGTGCTCAAAGGCATGCCTACGGCGACGATCGGTGCCTCGCCAACGATGTTCGGCACCGCTTTTTCCCAACAACAGCTGAAACAATCCCTTGTAGCCGCCGGCGCTTCGGTCATGCAACAGCCAAGTGTCTTCATTGCACATGCGAATAAAAAAATTGCTAAAAACGGTGCCATTACCGACGAAGACACGAAGGCAATGATTGCCTCTTCATTGCGCGCATTCTCCGAATGGATCGACCATAAAGAAAAATAGGTTTCATTATAAGGGGAAAAAGGGTATAATAATTTCATACCCCTTATGAATTGGGGATA
The DNA here is from genome assembly GCF_016495865.1 of Salicibibacter cibi. NCBI lineage: Bacteria > Bacillati > Bacillota > Bacilli > Caryophanales > Bacillaceae > Salicibibacter > Salicibibacter cibi. Next base: position 2,656,184 of record NZ_CP054706.1, on the reverse strand, counting down.
ATTTGAGGAGGCTTTTCTTTTGAACGCATCAAATGAATTGATGGAAAAAGGAATTCAACAAGCACACGGTTGTACCCAGCAAGAATATCGGGAAAACGTGGAAAAAATGATCGAAGTCGAGAAAAAACGAGAAAAAGATTACGAAAAAGCAAAAGCGATATGAAAAAATGAAGAGGGAGCGCTTTATAGCGCTCCCTCGCTATGTGGGAAAGGGGAGGTTATGATGAACAAACCGGTTGATCTTTCAGAGGTTGCGGAAGCGAAGTTAATGATTATCAATGGATGGAAATATTTATCGACTCGCTCAGCGATGTAAAAAAGCAAGCAACCTTAGCAGAGGCGATTTGAGGAAAAGAAGCGTTTTGCAGGTGTAAAGACCGGATCATTGATTTAAATGTGGAAGATAATTGGCATGAGTTTAAGGAAAAGGAATATCTCGCGTTTGCGCGCCAAGAGGCCTTCCTCCATAAAAGAAGCCCCACTTAAACTTGTGGAACTTCTCTGATCGAACTCATACTTTCTGTTTTTCGATGTTCGTTTCGACTCCGTATTTCCGATAGGCTCCGTGCATAACGGCGCCCACGTGTTCATTCATGCGCCATCCGTGGGTGATGGCTGCGGTGACGAATTGTTTGGCAGTCGTGACGGCGTCGTGTACATCGCTTCCTTTCGCGAGTTCAGCCGTAATAGCGGCTGCAAACGTACAGCCGGCACCATGATTATAAGCGTGGGCTACTTTTTCGGTTTCTAACATTTTAAACGTATCTCCATCGTAAACGATGTCGATCGCACGATCATCGTCAAGCTGTTTCCCGCCTTTGACAACGACGTACGTTGTGCCGTTGTTATGAATGCGTTTTGCTGCTTCCTTCATACCTTCAACCGTAGTGATCGTCTTCATTTGCGCCAGCTGAGCTGCTTCGAATAAATTCGGTGTCGCGACCAAAGCTTTCGGTACGAGTATTTCTCTCAATGCGTCCGCTGTTTCCGGATGCAAAACCTCATCTTCCCCTTTGCAGACGAGCACCGGATCAATGACGGCTCTTTGCAGGCCATTTTCCTCTATTTTGCGCGCGGCCAGTTCAATGACGTCCACGGACGCAAGCATGCCTGTTTTCATGGCATCGACCCCAATAGACAGAATGGTTTCCAACTGCGCTTCTACGGTTTTGATATCTTGGGGAAAAACTTGATGTTCCCATGTTTCCGGCTTCATAGCCACAATCGTCGTCAGCGCACTCATTCCGTAAACGCCCAGATCCTGAAATGTTTTCAAATCGGCTCCGATACCGGCGCCGCCACTTGCGTCAGAACCGGCGATCGTCAACGCTCTATAAATGGACATTTTATTTCCTCCTTCGAGTCATTATTTTTTTATTATAAGCCCAATCTGTCCTTTTAAACAAATGATTGAATATGGATACGTTCGGGTATAGATGAAAAAGGAGGTTGCGCGATGAGTATTTTTGATGCAAAACTGGAGTTGGTAGGTGAAGGAACGCAAACATTGCAAACGTATGAAGGAAATGTATTGCTTGTTGTAAACACGGCCAGCAAATGCGGATTTGCATCGCAAATGAAACAGTTGCAACATCTCTACGACAGGTACAAAGAGCAAGGCTTCTATGTATTGGGTTTCCCGAACGACCAGTTCATGAATCAGGAACCGTTGGATAGTGAAGAGATCCCCGATTATTTCAAAGAAAAATACGGAGTCACATTCCCAATCTTTAAAAAAACAGCGGTGCGGGGCGAAAACATATCTCCCTTATTTGAACAACTCACAAACGAAACTAGGGGCGTAGGCTCAAATAAAATTAAATGGAATTTCACAAAGTTTCTCATCGGACGTGATGGAACAGTGTTGTATCGGTATTCCCCGAGCACCAACCCGGAAAAAATTGAAATCGACATCAAGGAAGCATTAAAATAATAGGTATTCGCTGTAGGGGAGAAAACCCACAGCGTTTTTTAACCTTGGGTTCGGATAATAGTGCTTGATTTCTTTGGCTAAGGCTTTCTAAAAAATTGTCTAAACTGTCCCATAACGTTCAAACGCCACGAACAAAATTTTGAAAACTTGTCTTTTCACAGACATAGTTGCCAAGCAGTTGCATATTCCTCAAAGTAAAGACCCGTCTACATGATTTATCTATGTTCATATTGTAGGTGGATTCACAAAGGAGGAAGTGCGTTGCGAACAAAAGCAGGGTTGTGGCTATGCGGAGTCGTCATGCTACTGGCAATGGCAGGCTGCGGTTGGTTCGATAATGTCAGCGAAACATCGGCAGTAAATGGGGAAGATCTACAGGAATACGGTTTGGATCTTCATGACTTTTCTTATACGAATCAATCGGATGAGGTCGTTACGAATGAAGATTTAGAAGGAGAGTACACGTTAGTCAACATGATCTTTAGCCGTTGCCCGACGGTTTGTAATTTAATGACCCCGAACATGTCTCAATTACAAAGAGATTTGGCGACCGAGGACATCGATGCAAACCTCGTCTCCTTTACGGTGGATCCGGACTATGATTCACCGGAAGTATTAAAAGAATACGGCGACCACTATGAAGCGGATTATTCCAATTGGGATTTTCTAACCGGCTATAGCCTCGATGAAGTCGAGGATTTTGCGGAAAGCACATTCCACAGTGTTGTCGCTCCGGCAGCCGATGACGAAGATATCGTTCATTCCACCGATATTTTTTTAGTGGACGAAAATAGCCAAGTAATTCAGCGTTATGACGGGCTTGACGTTGACACAGAACCAATCCTGGAGGATTTAAGGCGATTAGCAGGATCCGAATGATAAGTGGAAAAGAACAGGCAAACGATGCTTGTTCTTTTTTGGTGTATATATGCGGATTGTCCGTCCATGAGCCCAGAAATCGGTCGTGTCCGTGCATGTCGGTCGCCATGGAGCGCTCCTGCGTCCTGGAATTCGTCCTGGCTGAGCATTTCAGTCGCCATGGATCACTCATGAGCCATCGTTCTGCCACACGAAGATAAAATATTCATCTGGAGTTCACAAAACGGTGCTATGCTTTTGAATAATAAATGTGTAACATGGAAGTGGAATGGGTATACATTATGGATGCATGCCATTTTTTAACGATTGGAAAGGATGAAAACACATGTATGATATGTTATTCGCGTCCCACCAGGGGTCGTGGGCATTTTTGCCAATTTTGTTTTTGATCGCGTTTTTCTTGTATCGCGCGGGAAAACCGACGGGCGGGAGAATCTTGCGCATTATTCTCGGTATTTTTTATATCATTATGATCGTGTCCGGCGTTGGCCTGCTCTTTGAATTAGGTTTTCCGGCAAATTATATCGTCAAGGGCATTTTAGCAATTTTGCTTATCGGATTTATGGAAATGACCCTCGGAAAAACGAAGCGGGGAGAAGGCGCGGCCGTAGGGTTTACGCTCGTGGTTGTGACACTCGTTATCGTCGTGTTGATGGGCTTTGGTGTCATCGCATTTTAATAAGGGATAAGAAAAGCGGCGCATCGGTCACGGTGCGCCGTTTCATATATTTGTTCATCTTTTTTGGCTTGGCGGTTCTTCGTTTGCTCCATCGCTGTCGTTTTCTTCTTCATCCGGCGTATCCGATGGCGTTTCGGACGTTCCGTGTTCACTAACGGCTTCCCACGTATCCGCTTGGTCGAAGATGGCTTCTTCCTTTTCCTTTTTTTCTTCCAAAACGCCTTCCATTTCATCTTCTTCAACAGGTCGGCGCATCTCTATCCCTGCAGTGGCTTCTTCCGCACGGGCATGCTTGATACAAAGCGTCGTTTCCGGAACGATGTCCAATCGTTCAATAAGGGATCGGCTCCCCGCAAACGTCACAACGGCCATACGTTCCGTTCGCGATTGCTTGCAATGCCTGATAAACGGCATCCAGTTGTTGTTGGGATTGATTGTTCAAGGCGGCGTTCTTTGCTTGATCGTGTAATTCGGTTCCTTGATCTCCCGGGTGATTGCCGGTCTGAGAGAGTTCACCGGTTTCTTCCGGGCGATTGGACTCTTCGGCTTGCGCCTCCAATTCGTTTTTTGTTTGCAATAATCGTTTTTTCAATGTCTGAACTTGATCTTCGCTAGGCATGTTATCCCTCCGTTTAAACTCTTCTGAACGCTCGTCGTTCCGCGTATTCCAGGCATTTTTCACATACAACCACACGGTTGTCGTTTTCATCGTAATAATTGCGCATGTACGGGGTTGTCGTTTTGCAAAAATAGCAGCGTTGTTTTTTAAAAGGGCTCCGTAATTTTCTGAACATAGGACACCTCTATTTCTAACAAAAACTTGCCCGCCCCAAAGGGGACAGGCAAGCTGGATGGTTGGGGTTCACGAAGGCATTCCGAGAACAGCCTTCACTTCGAGGTATTCTTCGATGCCGTAATCGCCCCATTCGCGTCCGACACCGGACTGTTTGTAACCGCCGAACGGTGCGGTAAAGTCCATTTTCGCATTGTTGACGGTAATGCGCCCCGCTTGAATACGGGAAGCGATATCCTGCAGCTTTTCTTCGTCCTCACCGACAACATATCCCTGTAATCCATAGATCGTATCGTTGGCAATGTCGACAGCTTCATCAAGATCATTGTACGTAATCACCGACATTACGGGACCGAAAATTTCTTCCTGAGCAATGACCATGTCATTTTTTACATCGGTAAAAACGGTCGGCTTCACATAATAGCCTTTTTCGAGGCCATCAGGCTTCCCGGTGCCACCTATGACGATTTTCGCGCCTTCTTCGACGCCTTTTTCTATATAGCCTTGGACGCGATCCCATTGTTTTTCTGCGACTAAAGGCCCTATCATGTTTGGGCCATGGGGGTCGCCGACAGGGTAGCCGGGTAATACTTCTTTAACGGCCTCGATGAATTCATCGTGCATGGAATTCGGAACCAAGGTGCGCGTCGCGGCATTACACGCTTGACCTGTGTTCATTACGAGATTTGTCACCGCGGCTTTGGCCGCTTTTTTCGCATCGGCATCTTCGAGAATGACCATCGGAGATTTTCCGCCAAGTTCCAGGGCGACTTTCTTGATCGTCTTGGCCGCATTCTCGGAAACTTTTTGTCCGACGGCACCGGAACCGGTAAAGGAAACAAAATCAATGTCGGGGTGAGAGCTGATGCCATTGCCGATCGTCTCTCCCGTACCGTTGACGAGGTTAAAGACCCCTTTCGGAACACCGGCATCTTCAAAAATTTCCGCTAAAATGACAGCAGCAAAAGGGGTGAGTTCCGCAGGTTTGAGGACAACCGGGCTGCCTGCCGCAAATGCGCTTGCGATTTTGGTTGATGTTTGATTGGTCGGAAAGTTCCAAGGGGTAATCAGACCGCTAACCCCGATTGGTTCTTTTTTGATGAATGTTTCGCCACGTCTTTCTGTGAATTCAAACTCTTTCAGCTGCTGTGCCGTCGTTTCAAAATGCGCGAGCCCCATTTGGTAATGAACATTGTCCGACATACCTACAGGCGAACCCAGTTCTTCGGTGATCGCCGCCACGATGTCTTCCTTTCGTTTCTTGTATTCCTGAGCAATATTTTCAAGAAGTTCAACGCGATATTCTTTCGATGTTGTGGAAAAGGAAGGAAAAGCAGCACGCGCCGCCTTTACGGCACGATCCAAGTCTTCCTGGGTTCCTAGGCTGATTTTCCCGACCGTTTCCTCCGTTGCCGGGTTAATCACATCCATTGTCTCGGACCCGGTGGATTCCACCCACTCTCCATTAATATAGTGCTTGGTATAATTGCGCATTTGATCCACTCCTTTTTTTGGTCGTAGGGATTGTATACCCGTAACGCGATCAAGTAAAACTATACAGGAAAATAACTCAGAAAACAAAAAATTAACAGTGAATTTGGGTGAGGATAAAGAAAAAAACAACGGAAATAAGGCTCTTCACCAAAATCTATGGCTGGCAAACTAGGGGCAATTATGATTGGTAGTGACCGCTACGGAAAAACCCTACGCTTTCCGTGGGCCCCGAGCTCAGCCTCCTCGGAAAAAAAGAAGTTCGCTTTTTTCCTGCGGGGTCTTCGCCCTGCGCTTTCCCAGAAAATCAAGGTGGGACATGATGAAGTACCTTGCAGGGATAGGCATAAAATTCGGGATGATGTTCGTCGGTATAGGGATCGTTTTAGGCGGATTTTCAGGCGTGGCATTTTCGAATGTACTAGCGATAAGTTTGGTATTAACCGTTGTATCGTTTCTGGGGGATGTATTCATTTTGCCGGGGATAAATGATAGAACAGCAATGATCGCTGATTTTTTCCTCGCGTGGGCGGGGGTATGGATCCTTGGACTCTTTTTCATAGAACAACCGATGGCGTTAGGCATTCCATCATTTATTACCGCACTTATTTTACCAGGGGCGAAATTTTCTTTCATATGTATATGCGACGCCAATTTTTTAACCGTCCATCGGCGGATGAAGAAAACCAGTCCACGGCTCCGCCTGAACCTGATAATGAGCGACAACCGCGCGCTTCGGCAAGAGATTTGCAAACCGAGTATGGGGAAGATATGTACGCGAAACTGTCGGCCAAAGATCCAAAGAACAAAAAGCAGCAGTGAAAAAACGGAAACGAAACCCTCCCTGTTTTGAGCAAGGAGCATTCGTTTCGATTACGTTGGCCGGTGTTGTATATCCGACGATATTCTATTTGTTTTGCGTACATGTTACAATAAATGATAGAAACCAGATCGAGGAGGCGCTCCGCCGTGCAACACAGTGTGAAGAAGCGCGTGAGAGAAGCGACGTATCTTGCCGCCGAAAAGGCTTCGAGTTATCGGACCATTTTACGTTATTGCTATATTCAACACGAACGCATGAGGCAGTTTTTGTTTGCAGAAGAGATTCACGCCCATTTGCAAGAGGATGCGACTTTTGAAGAATATTCGCTAGAAGAGTTACAGCAAGATCTCGAGCAATTGGTGAAATGGGGAAATTTGTCGACCCAGCAGGAGACTGGCAAAGTCAATACGGTCGAGGAATTTAAAAAGAAGCGTTTTCGTTACCAATGCACCCCCTATACGGTTGAATTTGAGCGCATGATGCTACGCATGGAACAACAAGGCGATCAATTTGGCGGATCGCTTGAACGCTCGCAGTTTGAACGTCTCTATCAAGGGTTGGTCAGGATTGACGATATCGTTCGCTCCGACAACAACGAAACGGATGAAGAATGCGCCCAGCTTTGGGACGATGTCATGATGTATATTCGCCAAATCACCCAAAACACGTCGGATTATTTTGCTTACATAGATAGTGAGAATGCGAATGAGCGTATGCAAACGGAGGCGTTTCTGCTTTATAAAGACCAGTTCACGACCTATCTGCGTGATTTTATTATTTCCCTGCAAAGAACGGCTCTGCAGATTCAGGATCTGCTTCGCATCCTCGACGGGAATACGATGGAGAGCTTCTTCAACAGTGTCATTCGCCACAAAGGGCAAGTCTTTCGTTTTGAAGAGTCGGAGCAGGAAAACCCGTATCTTGAATATCGCGAGAAGTGGGGGAATCTTGCTGCTTGGTTTTTAGGATCATCCCAGTACGAAAGCGAATTTGACAAGCTGCAAGAACGGACAAATGAAACGATCCGCCGGGTGACACGAACGGTGCAGCGCCTCGGCGAGCGCAACCAACATTTTCAAAGCCGGAGGCAAGATTACTTGCATTTGGCCGAATGGTTTGACAGCATATCGGACATTAACGAAGCACACAAGCTCTCATCGGTGGCGTTCGGCGTCTTCCACACAAAACATTTGCTTGCCGATCCATCGTTAACCGAAGACATCTATACAGACGTGTGGCACGCGCCGGCAAGTGTTCATGAAACCGTTCCGCGCATCGTGAACTACGGAGAAAAAACGAAAGCGGGCGCTGTTGTTGAACACCGAGAAGCGAAAGAACAGCAGCTTCGCGAGCATTTGCAGCAACGGCAACGGGAACAAGAAATTCTGGAATACTACGTGCAAGGCAATCAAATTCAGCTCAGTCACCTTTCATTCGTGGAAACGCCGGTGCGGAAGTTATTTTTAGCGTGGATTTCAAAAGCGATGGTGCAAACGGACCGGCAAGTGAAAACGGAGTTCGGCCAGGATGTGAAAGTGCATGTACATCCGGGAGCTAAAACGACCCTGAGCAGTGAAGACGGCGAGCTGGAATTGCCGGATGTGACGTTTGAATTTGTGGGGAGCGGCTAGAGTCGGAGGTGCCAGATTATCTGGACCGAGAAGGGAGCGACCGACCATGGAATTCGATGAAAAAGCAACGGACGCGCTCGCGCTTTTGTTTGAGCGCTTTTGGATTGTTCGGGCCAAAGACCCTGATGCTTACCAGTTGATTCGTGAGCGGGAACACGCGCTGAAGCGCTACGTTGCCGATAAATTCGGGTTTGACCTCATCATCCACCAACATTTTATCAAGCTTGAGAAAATTCCGGTTGAACCAAAAGCGTGGATGGGGATTCAAGCTTTTAAGGAGCCGATGGATTACGGGATTTTTTGTTGCGGATTGGCATTTACCGAACGACGCGCCGTTGACGAGCAGTTTTTGCTTTCCGATTTGGCCGAAGACATCGCCGAGATGTATCCCGGTACGTTGCCCCTTGATTGGACGATGTATCGGCATCGCAAAGCGCTCGTGCGTGCGTTGAAAATGATGGTGGAGCTGTCGATTATTAAAACGGTGGACGGCGATGTCGATCAGTTTACCCATAATGAAGATGAGGATGTGCTCTATGAAGTAACCGTATATGCTCGTTATTTCATGCGCGCGTATTCGGATGATTTGTTTCGCTTTCAGTCTATCGGAGACCTTCTCGACAGCGAATGGGAACGTCACACCGATGATGAACGCCGGAAGCGGGTATACCGGAAATTGATGCTGTCACCGGTCGTTTACCGGGAATCGGAATCAGACCTTGATTTTGCTTACTTGCGTAATTACCGAAACCGGCTGCGTGACGATTTCGAAGCGCATACCCCTTTTTCATTGGAGTTGTATAAAAACGCGGCAATGCTCGTCATTCATGAACGAAAACAACGCTATACCTTGTTTCCCGATCAGAAAGGCATTATGGATGTCCTTTTACATATGGCATCCGAGATTAGATCGGAACTCGATCGTTACGAGGTGACGGAATTAGGCGAGATCCGTCTGCCTCTCCCTGAAGTTGAGCAACTGGCGGAGAAGTTGCAGACGAAGGTTGGGCACGGGTGGAGCAAGCATTACCGGGAGGCGACGTCGCGGGCGATTACCCAAGACCTCATTGACACGCTCGAAAGTTGGGAAATGGCTTACGTGGAAGATGAAACCGGTATCCTCGTGTTGCAATCAGGGTTTGGACGGATGTACGGGATTTATCCCCGGGATTACGATAAGGAGGCATCCACATGAGTGCGGAAAATAAGTGGCAAATGAATCGGGCAGGTCTTTTGAATTTTTGGTATTACGATGAGGAAATGTTTGATTTTGAAGACGGCAAGCTTTTGCTCCGCGGCAGCAACGGCTCGGGAAAATCGGTGACGATGCAAAGCTTTCTGCCGGTGCTGCTCGATGGCCGCAAGTCGCCGGACCGTTTGGATCCGTTCGGTTCCCGGGCGCGGCGAATGGAAGATTACTTGCTTGGCGAGCAGGAAGTCGTTGATCGGGATGAACGGACCGGTTATTTATTTATTGAATATAAACGGGCGAATAGCGATCAATATGTCACGACAGGCATCGGTCTGCAGGCAAAGCGCCATAAGCAAATGAAATTCTGGGGGTTTGTCATCACCGATAACCGCCGTATCGGTGAAGATTTTTTTCTGTATAAAAAGGAAAAGGAGAAAAAAATTCCTCTTTCCCGAGTGGAATTGGAACATCGAATGGCTGACGGCGGTACGGTTGTGCAAACGCAACATGAATATATGAAACTCGTCAATCGTCATGTGTTTGGCTTTTCAACGCTCGATGCTTATGAAGAATTGATTAAGCTTTTAATTCAAATCCGCAGTCCGAAACTTTCTAAAGATTATCGACCGACGGCGATCTATGAAATACTGGAAGCGGCTTTGCCTCCGCTTACGGATGAAGATTTACGCCATTTGTCGGACACGATTGAACAGATGGACCAGACGAAGCAACAAATGGAACAACTCGATCGGGAGCAGGAAGCGTTAGGCAAGTTGAACAAAGCCTATGACCGTTACAATCAACGGTTGCTTGCTGACCAAGTGGATGAATATCAAAAAGCGGATAAACGTCTGGTCAATGATGAAAAACGTTTAGCGGAGATGCAAGAACGCCAGCGGACCCTCCTTGCAGAGATTTCCGGTTTGGAAGAAGAGATCGAACAGCTTGGCCTTGAACAAGATACGCTCGTCAAACATGAAGAACGCCTAAGCTCCCATGAAGTGTGGGACATGGAAAAGGAACTGGGTGCTGAGCGCGAGCGCGAAAAAAACCAGCAACAAAAAGTCGAAGCGCTTGAGGCGAAACAAGAAAACAAAGAACGGCAAGAATTTGATACGAAGACCCGCATTCGAGAGGTAGAGGCAGAGGCCGAGCGCGTCCATCAAGACGTGCAGGATCAATTGGAAAAACTGGAAATGCTCGCGGATGAAGCAGCTTTTTCGGGTCATACGCAAAACGCCGACGACTATAAGAAGACAGCGGACGAGGCGTTTGCGTTTATGCTGTGGGAAAAAGAAGCCAAAAAGCACGAGCGCTTGCTCGCAGACGGTGAAGAAACGTTGCGTGCGTTTTCCGATTTAAAAGAAAAGGTGATGGCGCAGAAAAAAGAGTTGGATGAGGAACAGCAACACCTCGAACAAGTCCGCCATGAAGAACGGGAGTGGACACGGACCTTCGATGAAGAAAAAGAAAAACAAGCCGAAGCGATTCGAGCTTGGCTGGAAGCATCGGAACTGTTGAAGGATAGCGGGGAATCGGCCTTTCAGCAATCCACGCGCATGATTTACCAACTGTACGCCGACAGCAATTACGAGGATGTGCGCGCCCCTTTTCGCGCGTTAACCGATCAATTTGTCAGCAAACAAAAAACAATCATCGCTAAACGCGACGTCGAGATTGGGGAGCTCGACAAGCAGAAAGCAGAACTTGAAGAAGAATTACACACTTGGAAAACGAAGAAAGATCCTGAGCCTGACACACAAAAAGCAACGATCGAAGCGCGCCGACACTTGAAAGACAAGGGCATTGCCTTTGAATCTTTGTATGCGTCCGTTGAATTTTTGGAAGATGTGCCGGAGGATACGCGCGTTCGAATTGAATCCGCGCTCATTGATGCCGGCCTGTTAGATGCGCTCGTGACCGATGGGAACGATTTCAGCCTGACCTATGACCGTGTGCTCATGCCGCAACCGAAAATGATGGTACCGACCCTTGCCGATTACCTTCGGCCGGAGTTGCCTGACGAAAGCCGACTGAGGGCTGAAACGATTGATGATGCGCTCCGAAGTATCATGATTGGCAGCGAGAGCGAAGGAGAGGCCACGTTTGATCTTGATGGCAGTTATCGAATTGGGCTCTTGAAAGGGCATGCCCAGCCTCTGGAACGGGTGCGTTTTGTTGGTCGCACCGCCCGTGCAAAGTATCGCGAGGAACAAATCGAACGTCTGCAGGAAGAGATTACGGGTGTAGAATCGACCCGTGCGCACGTTCAACAAATAAAGAATGGCGCAGAGGAAAAAATGAAGGCTTTGGAATCCAACTTGCAAACATTTCCGGATGACAGCGACCTGCGGGAAATTTGGCGGCAATTGGAGGCAACACGAGCCAACCTTAGCCACTTGAATCAACGGGTGGAACGTTTAGTGGAAACCTCAAAGCATTTGGACCGGGAATTAAGAGAGAAAAAGATGGAGGTTGGGGAAAAGACAAAGGATGTCGAACTTCAGGCAGATTGGAAAACTTACCGCCATGCCAAAGAAGACATGACCGCCTACACGCAAGACCTCCTCACGCTTCAACGTTTGCATGACCAAAAGCAACGAACGACAGAACGGTTGACGGAGCTCAGCGAGCGGCTTGAGGAATTAAAAGAAGATGTCGATGAGTTAAAAGGGGAGTACAATCACGAAAATGCTGAACTTAGCGGCATTCGCCTGAACATCGAACAACTGGAAAAGCAACTGGCCTCCGCCGGCGTCCAAGACCTTCGAGAAGAAATTCAACGTGTGCAAAAGCGTTTGCAGGAAGTGCGCGAGGGGCTGGACGAGAAAAAACAAACTGTACCCGCCAAGCGCGTCCATGCTGAAAATGGTGATAAAGAGATCCAGGACAAAGAACGGGCAATTGCGTTCACCCGTCAGTTGCGTAACCTGTGGCATGCGACCGTTGAGAAGGAGTGGAAGCGCGGCTTTGTTTTTGGAGAGGATGGCCCGCAATCTTTCAGCGACCTTGTATCGGAAACGATGAAGCAATACGGGGCGTTCGTGAAAGACCAAAATGCTGCCGCGTTTGAACGGCATTTGACGAACCAGTTTCACGAACAGCAAACGGATCTGATGGAATATCGCATGAAAGATTATACGGTCTCGGAAAATCTCCCCGAAGAGCTGGAAGCGTATCAATCCGAAGAAGAACAAATGATGCTCCGGACGTGGGAAACGAAATCGGAACGGCGCATGATCGAATTGTACATGCGCGGCCAATCCGTCAGCCCATATGCCGTTGCTGCCTATGTAAACGAAGAGCAGGAACGCCAACAAGATATATTAAACGAAGCGGATAAAGAGTTGTACGAAGAAATTTTATTTAAATCCGTCGGAATGAAGCTGCGCAGCCGCATTCGCCGCGCTGAAATGTGGACGAAAGAAATGAACAAAATCATGGGCAGCCGCAACATCTCTTCCGGGCTGACCTTTTCGATCAAATGGAAACCACGCACGGCGGAGTCGGAAGATGAGATGGATACCCGGGATCTTGTACACCATTTAAAGCAAGATGCAAAGCTGCTGAAAGACGAAGATTTGGAACGGATAACGACCCATTTTCGTTCAAAGATTGCCCGTGCAAAACAGCTGATTCAAGACGAAGGGGACGGAGAGACACTTTTGCAAGTCTTAAAAGAAGTCCTCGACTACCGAAAATGGTTTTCGTTCAAGATTTATTTTCAACGTACGAACGAGCCGGTACGTGAACTTTCCAATAACCAGTTTTATAAATTCAGCGGGGGCGAAAAAGCATTGGCCATGTATATTCCGCTTTTGACTGCTTGCTATTCTCGCTATCAAGAAGCGTCCCCGCAAGCGCCTTACATTATTTCCTTGGACGAAGCCTTTGCAGGCGTGGATGAGAATAATATTCGGGAAATGTTTGAAGTCGTGGAACAACTCGGATTTGATTACATTATGAATTCACAGGTGCTTTGGGGCGACTATGATACGGTACCGTCCCTTTCGATCTATGAATTATTGCGCGCGAAGAACGCCGATTACGTGACGACGATCCATTATCGTTGGAACGGAGAGAAGATCGCAATGCAAATGCCCGAACCGGTTGAGGTGTGAGAAAGATGTTGGATGAAGCATTAGCCTATTTTCAAGGAAAGAGCGGTTTTCGACGGCTCTTTCCTCTTTTTCGCAAAAAAATGGAATCACTCGGGCGCGTGGGGGGATCTGTCGATATTACAGATTTCAAAGACACAGAGCTTGAGGAGATTGCTGTTTTTTTTGGCAGTACGAAAGAGGTTCTTTTACAAAAAAAGAAGATCTATTTGCTTCGCTTTGAAAAGAAACTGGGTGAGACACGCTTTGCCGGTGTAGGTGTCCGCGCGTTGTTGGAAGGTTACTTTAATGAAAAAATCGTTTCCAAAAAAGAAACCCACGAACAAAAACGAGAGTCGGAAGAACGAACGCTCGTGCATTGGGGAGCGCAATATCCGGATCTCACACACTGGTTCGATTATTTGCGCACGCGTGGTCCGGATACCTATTGGGTATACCGGTTGCTTGAAAGCGGAAGGTTAGCCGAGCTAGTGCCAGTTCTCCATGATGCGGTTCGAAACCTTACCGAGGAGCCGATCCGATTGCCGGTGTTTAGCCAGAAGGTGAGCGGGGATCCGCACACTTTTGACATGAACCAAGATGCCGGCAAGCTTTTGATGCACGTATTGCAGATTAAAAGCGGGTGTCCTCCTATCAATGGGAGTGAAGAGGCGACAAGACTTCTGGAATCTTTTTATATCCTTCGGGATGATATTACAAACAATGTCACGGTGGCGAATCTGCTGGCGGATGTTGGAGAAACAGTACACCCTTTATGGCAGGCAGCTGTGGATACACAATCCGTGCTCAATATCCCTTACGCGAATTGCAACGGATAACTGATGTTTATCCGGCAATCGCCGATCGGGTATGGATCGTGGAAAATTCCGGCGTGTATTCAAGTCTCTTAGATTCTGTTCCCAACGCACCTCTCATTTGCACACACGGGCAATTCAAGTTAGCGGCATTGCAATTGATGGATATGCTCGTCGATTCCAACGTCACGCTTGTTTATGCCGGTGATATCGACCCCGAAGGAGTAGCGATGGCAGACCGTTTGCTTGCTCGTTATCCTTATGGCGCTAAGTTATGGCGGATGGATGTTTCGTCTTATCATCAGTCGCTATCGGATAATCATATGGAAGCGGAACGCTTGGCCAAGCTTTTGAATGTAACCAATGAAGCACTGCTGCCGGTCGTACGCGAAATGAAAGAGGAGGGAAAAGCCGGATATCAGGAAGGGCTATTGTCGCTGTTGGCGGAGGATTTGCACCAAGGGTTGGTGGGGAAATAAAAAGGACTAAAATTTCATTGGAAAGGGAACGAATATTCTATATAATAGATAATAGAGAGATACAATGCGCTAAAAATAATCGAAAGAGAGGGGACGGCATGAGTGAAGAACGCATGGATCGTATCGAGAGACATATCAAATGGTCGGCGAGAATAATAAAATCAGCAAGGAATTGATCACGCGAATGGATGGGATGGAAATCGAATTTGCAGAAGAAAGGCAATTGAGCCGACAGCGCCATGCAGAATCTAAGCAACTGCATAAAGTGTTGAAGGAATCAAGAAGCCAAAATGTCGACATCAGTTATTTGCGTGATAAAGTCGCAGAGCACGATATGGAAATTCATAGGCTAAAGGTGGCTGTTCATTAATATCGGGACTTGCTGATTTCAATGCGCACGATTGAAATCAGCTTTTTGTTGTTCCCCATACATAGAAAGGCCCATTTGAGTGACAATACCAAAAAAAGGGTCTTTTTTTATCCCGAAGAAGGGGAATTGGTATGGCAGAAACAGCAAAACGAAAAGGGTTTTTCCAACGTTTTCTCGATTTTATCGAAAGAACTGGCAACAGGCTGCCCCATCCGGTCACATTATTCGCGATTTTAGCGATTATCGTCATGATCATTTCCGCGATTGTCGCCGGTTTTGATATCAGCGTGGAAGATCCCGCGGAACCCGGTGAAACGCTTGAAGTCTTGAATTTGCTCTCCGCGGAAGGGATTGAGTACATATTTACGAGCATGGTCGATAATTTCATCGGCTTTGCGCCGCTCGGTGTCGTGCTGGCAACGATGCTCGGGATCGGGGTATGCGAACAGAGCGGTCTTATCAGCGCCTGCTTGCGCGGGTTTGTCCTTGCTATTCCCAAACGCTTAATTACAGCTGGTTTAGTGTTCGCGGCCATTATGTCCAGCGTCGCTTCCGATGCAGGTTACGTCGTCCTTCCGCCGCTGGGCGCACTCATCTATTCAGCACTCAATCGCCATCCCCTTGCAGGGTTGGCGACGGCATTTGCCGGTGTATCCGGCGGCTTCAGTGCCAATTTATTGCTGTCGGCAACTGACCCTATGCTTGCCGAACTCACACGGGGCGCAGCTGCAACGATTGATCCGCAATACGCGGAAACGATGAACATCGCGATGAACTATTGGTTTATTATCGCGTCAACTTTTTTATTAACAATTGTTGGCACGTGGGTTTCGGAAAAAATTGTAGAGCCGCGGCTTGGCGTCTGGGATGGGGGATTTAGCGGGGAACTGGAACAGATCAGCGCTACGGAAAAAAGAGGCATTACATGGGCGGTCGTATCTGTATTGATTGCGGCCGGGGCCATGAGCCTGCTCGTCGTGCCGGAATGGGGGCCGATGCGTGGGGATGGCCCGCAGCCTATCGTCGAGTCCCCCTTTATGGAATCACTTGTCGTTGTTTTGCTTATTTTATTTTTCATCCCCGGGCTCGTCTACGGCATTGTGACAAAAGAAACGCGAAGCGATGCAGACGTCGTCAAGCAAATGTCCGATACCATGTCTTCTATGGCAATGTTTATCGTGCTTGCTTTTACCGCAGGCCAATTTATCGCTTACTTTGACGAAACAAATCTGGGATTGATTCTCGGCATTTACGGCGGTGAACTCCTGAATAATTTCGATATCGGTGGCTTCCCGGTCCTTATCGGGTTCCTCTTGCTTACGGCGTTTATTAACCTATTCGTCGGCAGTGCATCGGCAAAGTGGGCAATGTTAGCTCCGGTTTTCGTCCCGATCATGATGCAGGTCGGCTATTCACCGGAGCTAACCCAATCGACGTATCGTGTGGCGGACTCGACAACGAATATCATCACTCCGCTCATGACGTATTTTGCCGTGATTATTGCCTTCGCTCAGCAATACGACAAGAAAATGGGCATCGGAACGCTCATTTCCGTGATGTTGCCATTCTCGATATTTTTCTTGATCGCCTGGTCTCTTCTCTTGTTCGTATGGGTATTTTTCGGATGGGATCTTGGACCGAATTCGCCGATCTATTATAATCCGTAAAGGTCAGATTATCTCCTTTGGTTGGTATTGCTGATGCAATACGTGCCGGCTTCATGTGCTCCGGCCGCTAATAATTCCTTCTCCAGTTCCTGATCTTTCTCGATCGGAGCAGAAGGTACAATTGAATAAGTACAATATCGGCAATCTCCCCATACGGATAATTTCCACTTTTCCCTTTAAGTAATAGGAAAAGGGAATCAGTTCAAGGTCAAAAGGCTCAAAATCCCATCTTATAAAAATTACAAAAAGATTACATTTATCGTGGCTTTGTATAAATAAACCGTATGTTTATACGCGTATAGTAGTAATTCCCAATTTTTATTAATTATTTCCCGTAATCTCGAAATCGAACCCTATATTACACCTTGACAACAAAACTATTAAAGTTATTGAAAGCTGCGACTACTGTGACTATAATCCATAGACGGATTAAAAAATAATTTAGGAGGTGTGCATTTACATCATCACGTAGCTTGATACTCAAGCAATTGCCATCAAATTTACGAATACGTGGATGAGTAAATGAATCTTTATGAAAAAATATATCGTAAGTGCGGTAGTAGCAGTAGGTATGATTTCACTACCAACCGCGGCAGATGCTGCATTTAGTGAATCATATCAAGTAACGAATGGAGATGTAGGTGAAGATGTCAACGAGCTTCAAGTAACGTTAAAGGAACTAGGTTATTTTAATGGGTCAACTGGGAATACCTTTGGGCCGAGAACGTTAAGTGCAGTTCAAGACTTTCAACTGGATAACGGGGTTTCTTCTCCGGCCGGCAACTTCTATGGCGTAGCAGGTCCTGAGACGCAAGAAGTACTAAATAATATAACTTCCAGTGATTCTAACGGTAGTACCGATGGAAACAACGAAACGACTGAAGACGAAGGAACGGAAGAAGAAGCAGTAACCGAAGAAAACACAGGAAACGAAGGAACTGAAGAACCAGCAACCGAAGAAGACACAGCAACTGAAGAAAATGAAGGAACTGAAGAAAACACAGGAAGCGAAGACTCTACCGAAGCAGAAGGCAACAGTTTTACAATGGATGCAACAGCCTACACGGCGGATTGTGAAGGGTGCACTGGGGTAACAGCCACTGGCAAGGATCTTAACAATGATCCGGATGCAAATGTTGTGGCGGTTGACCCTGATGTGATTCCACTCGGTTCCACCGTTCATGTTGAAGGTTACGGTGAAGCAGTTGCCGCGGATACTGGAGGAGCCATCAATGGTGAAAAAATTGACCTTCATGTTTCCACTAAAGAAGAAGCCAACAACTTCGGCCAACAAAGCGTTGAAGTAACGGTTCTGGATTAATAACTTAATTCCCCCTTGCTATTCATTAGCAGGGGGGTTTTTTAGAAAGACTTTCCGGGAATTTGTTGATCGCTACCGGCAAGTTCAATCAGAAGTCTTATTGTAACTCATGTGTTAAAAAATCCACGGCCACTATAACACTTGGATGTCGGTATTACACAAAAGCGGTATAAACGTAGACGGTGGTGACAATCTGGTCATCTTAGGCGACTTAATCGACAGAGGTCCGCAAAGTTTAACATGCGTCAATCGCGCATTGAACTTAAAAAACTTATATCTCGATCAAGTCACGTATTTAGGGATTGCTGAACAGCTTGCGGCTATCAGCTAAAGCCGGGATGCCGCTTCCATGGCTTCGCTTTCCGCGGACGAACGGTCAAGCCTCCTCGCGTAAAACCGGCGCTGCGGGGGCTTGACGCGTCCGTTTTTCCGCTGGAGTCTCGCCATTGCAGCTTCATCCCTCCGTACGTTGCCAGAAGTGCAAGGGTTAGCCAAAGGAGTCCTCAGGAACATGATCTGTGGACTCAAATCGCCGCTCAGGAGTCAAAGGAGTCCTCAGGAACATGATCTGCGGACTCAAATCGCCGCTCAGAAGCCAAAGGAGTCCTCAGGAACATGATCTGCGGACTCAAATCGCCGCTCAGGAGCCAAAGGAGTCCTCAGGAACATGATCTGCGGACTCAAATCGCCGCTCAGGAGCCAAAGGAGTCCTCAGGAACATGATCTGCGGACTCAAATCGCCGCTCAGAAGCCAAAGGAGTCCTCAGGAACATGATCTGCGGACTCAAATCGCCGCTCAGGAGCCAAAGGAGTCCTCAGGTCCGGGTTTTGGGGAGTCGTAATGGCTGGCGAATGCCAAATTAGTCCGCAAATGTATGTAACATAATACGGTATGTTTAATACCCTTTTCGTCTAAACCCTTTTGTTGGAAAAATACGGATAATCAATGCGCCTGTAATTTTCTCTCCAAAACCCATATCAGTAAGCATATTTTCCTCATAAGTTTATGTAACATAAAGGCTCGATAAGCCAATAACGAGCACAATACTTATTCTAATGCGCCTCGTTTGCGGTAGATCGTTATTAAAGATAAGCTCCTTCAGTTGAGAAACCTGAATTAAAAAAAAGACAAGTAATAATTCCACTAATATACTTGCCGTTAGCTATTCGTCTATATTTATAATTGCTTTCAACCGTTGTAACAAGTCCAATCCAATGATACCGTCTAAATTAAAACCATAATTCATTGCGCCAATTCCCAATTCAAAATCTTCAGTCTTCATATTTCCAACCCTTACCTTATCAACCGTTTTTGAATACACAAATTCTGAGCCTCCAACACCACAAATACGATATATCATATCATTTTCTTCCGCTACAACTCCTATTTGCTCAGCTAAGTCTGTTGATACAACTGTACTTCCTGAGCCGGTATCAACTAATACACGTTGTAAAGAAAGCGACTGTCCATTAAACGTTAATTCCATATCCGTAAGCAGTAAACCATCTTCAATCATTATATTTTTCACTATTGCCTAGCACCCACCCATTTTTTCTCAATGATATTAGGCTCCTTACGGCGAGTATGAAGAACATATAACTCTCGTTTAGGATCTTCTCGATGAATTTCTTGATATGCTTTCATAGCTTCTGGAGAATTAGTAAACTTTTTTAAAGGAACGATCTCATCTAAAATACGCTCACTTTTCTCATCTGTATGTGCTCGCACAGCTTCTATCAAAACCCATTGTTCTGGGAAAGCTTGGCGTACATCTTCCCACTTCATTTGAGTCACCTCCGAGATTATTCAGTTAAATTGTATCATGATAACTGGAACTATAAGGATAGCAAAGGTTGCAAATCTCAAAGTACTTTCAGTAGGTTCTTGCTGTTGATTCTCCACACTACCACCGCCCTTCTAAATTAGACGCTAAATAACCCTTTTAGCCATACCTCAATTATTCATAGTTAATGTCCTTTTTCAACTTCTCAATTAAAAATGGCAAATGATATTTTGTCTTCATCAAGTACACCTACCCACACGCCATGATTAGTAGCTTTCTCAACAATTGCGCATCGTTAACGGCATAGTTCATGAATAGCACGAAAAGACCTTTATCCCATAAGCATAAGATAAATTAAAACGCCTAAGGATAAAATTATTATTACAACAGAGTTAACTATCCTTCCTTTTGAGAGCCTTCTCGATTTAACCTGGGCTAATAATTCAAATACCCCTATCAAAATGAAAAGGCCAAATAAGATCGTCCACATCAACCAAATCGGCATGGAATATGGGGTCGAGAGTAAGATCATAAGAATAGCTGCGTATGCAAGCATTGCACCTCTAAGCCATTGTAAAGTCCTTTTATAATACGTTTTATCTTTTTGAGCTTCGATATTAACACCTCAACAATAGCGCTTCGTTAATGAAGCAAAAGGGGCGCCATTAAGGCACCCATATTTGATAAATTTTGTCCGTCTCTCTTTGATCTTTCTATTCATTTATCGGAACCTCATGCTCATATCCCCAGGGGCGGTATTCGATTTCAGTACCTTCATTCGTCATCCAATTATCGGGATTTGCCAACCTTTCTTGTTCGTCTATATAATTTTGAAGTTCTTCATCGAATGCTTCTTGCGTGAGAAGATCAGCCTCGTTTTGCACACTATGATTATCATCAACAATGATCTCAAAGGCCCCGCCTTCGGCTTCATATATGCCTTCCTCAACTTTTTCAAATTCAACTATATCGCTGTTTTCCATCAACTGTTCTTGATGTTCAACGTAGGCGTTAGCATCAGATTGCGTGTTGGATTGGAGAGTAAAAGCCAAAGCTGCTGAACCTAATCCCAATAACAATACAGCGCTTATAACAATTTTCACTAATGACCCTCCTGTATTTCTTAGTTTTTCGTATATTGTAACATCTTAGCTGTTTCTCTACTATCAAATTTCATGTAATTTTCTCTCCAAAACCCATATCAGTTAGCATATTTTCTCCATAACCGTAAAACCCCTTCTGGGTTCATCATTTTCGCAACAACCGGGGCCGCGTGCCGCGGCCAATGAAACGCGCGAAGCCAAAAAATACTTAAAAAGGGGTTTTTAATCATGGCACCATCTTATTTTGAGCGTAAACAAGTCGACGTTATCAACATTATATACAGCTCAGGGGAAATCAGCCCTTTTAAAATTTACAAGCGCTCGTATGATGTGAAAATTTTAAATGTATCCGAGGATCGTAACACAGTCACGTTCAGTATTTCTAAACAAGACATCGAACGATCTGGCGCGAAAGGGATTGAGCATTCCCTTGGTGTCATAAATGCTCTTATTATCAGCAACAACCCTCGCATATCGATTGAGAATGCCATCCATCGAATAGACGGACGTTTTTTTATTGATTACCCGGCAGCAATAGCGCGTTATCGAGATTAGACGGACAAAACCCGATAGCCGAGCGCTATCGGTTCTTTTTTTGAATACAGAGAATTCCAAAATCAAACCCAGGGGTCGCGTCTCTAGCGTCACTACTCGCGACCGATGAAAGTAAACGTACGATAACAAATGAGGGAACGCGATGCTTCACACAACAATCAACTTCCATGATATAATGACATCAAGGCGAGGTGAGGGCATGCCAAAGAAAAAGATATCTCAGCAAAATTACGATATTATTTTTAAAGCTATGACGGAACAATTTGGCCAAAAAGCATTAAACTTTTATGGGATCTATACTGCCCCCATTCGTCGTGTGGAACCAACAGATTTACCGGTGATTGACGTCAATGAACGCCGCATGGATTTTGTGTTTTTGTTACAAGATGACACTTACTTGCACCTTGAATTTCAAACAACCTTCAGCATAAGTGATCTCAAACGGTTCAAATTGTACGATGCAGCCCTATATGACAAAACAGGGCGAAACATCTATACGTATGTCATTTATGGCGCTGATATAACGAAAGCCGATGAACATCTTGACCACGGATCCATCCAATACCGTGCCAACGCTATTTACATGAAGGATTATAACGGGGATGATATCTTTCGTAGGCTGTCATATACGGTTCACCATCAGGAAACACTGGATGATGATGAACAATTGCAATTGGTTTTTCTGCCATTAATGCAGTCTAAGAAAAAACGCACAGACTTAGCCACAGACGTTGTGGAACTCGCCAATCAAGTGAAAAATGAAAAGCAACGCTTCCGGTTAATAGGTACAACGGTAGGCATTGCGGATAAATTTCTCGATGACTCCTATGTAGACAAAATGATGGAGGTGTTTAAAATGACCCGTATCGCTCAAAAGGTTTATGAGGATGGCATTGAAGAAGGAAAACAAGAGGGGAGACAAGAGGGAAAAGAAGCCATCCAAGAGGCTATTCTTTCTTACCTGGAATCCCAATTTGATCTAAGATCGAACGACATTCAGCATAAGGTTAAAAGCATTGATGACATGGGCGCACTAAATGCATTGATTACAACACTGTACAAAGCTGAATCCGAAAAACAAGCGCTACAACTGATTGATCAAACCCTTAACCATGAGTAAATCTAAGGATAAGCGTGAATGGACCCCTGGTGAATGGGAAGATTATATTGATAAATATCATGATGGTGTTTACGCCTATTCAGACGGTAGCGAAGAAGATCTTGAAGAAGCTAGGGAAACCGTTCGTCACTTCCGGAAATACCGTAAGTATTATAAATCCGAATGACATTAAAGTGAATCACACCTAAAACCGGTTCGTCTATTTAAGGCGGGTCGGTTATTTTTTTTAGCGTCAGATACGTCTATCACTCGGCAACAGAAACCCCCGCTGCCGCCAAACACATAACCAAGACATGTTAATTGCAGCTCTTGCTTAGACGATCACTTTGGCAACTTTACACCCGGCAATTGGTAAATCGTCGTTAAACCGATACGCTAATGCAAAGGCGTGTCGGTTCTTTTTTTTTGGCAACAGATAGCACAGCCTTTTAGCGGCAACAGATAACCCCCACCCGCACCCATCTATGGCACCGACGGGGTATCGATCGATGATGGCATCTATGACTTTTAAATGATTTAAACGACGATGGATGCAGCGATGATGAACGCATGACCGATAGCCCCGCCAGGCATCTTGATTGATAAAATGAACGGTGCCATGGCACGATAACGCATGCCGGTGCCGTGGGCGGGTGCAAAAATCGTTTCATCATACGTACGCATTTTTGACATAGCAATCAAGGTTTCTTGAACCTTATGTCAATGATCATTAAGAACCGTAAACACGATAAAAGATTGGCATGAATTCGTTGATGTAAAAAATGAGCTCGGATTATAAATAAAGCTATCCTGCAATAGATGCTGCAAGGATAGCTTATGTCGTGCCTTTTCCCAAGGCTTCATCCAGTCATTAAAATGCTGCGGTCCAGCCCCCGTCAGCTGGTATAATCGTCCCGTTTAGAAAGTTGGAATCATCCGAGGCCAAAAACAAGGCTATATTTGCAATTTCTTCCGATGAGCCCGTCCGCGGCATGACCGATTGGGGAAGTTTCGTACGTTCCATTCCGAATTGACTTATCTCTGTCATGGATGCGCCAATGTTTGTTTCGACACCCCCCGGCGCAATTGCATTGCAGCGAATCCCTTTGTCGGCATACATATACCCCGTATTTTTGGTTAGGCCTACAACAGCATGTTTCGAGGCTGTATAAATGGCCCCTGAATGCGCACCGCTTATTCCGCCGGTTGAAGCTGTATTGATCACAACGCCACTTTCCTGTTCCAGAAAAATAGGCATTGCCTTGCGTATCGCACGCATCACCGCTTTTGTATTGACATCAAAAATCAGGTCCCATTTTTCATCATCAATCTCGCCAACCGGCTCAAATCCATCCATCATTCCCGCGTTGTTCACCAAAATATCCAGTGTACCGAACTCACTTACTGCCGTATCGATCATATTGTCGATATCCGCTGATTCTGCAACGTTTGCTTTGACCGCTTTTGCTTGTCCACCGGATGAAACGATCCCTTCTGCAACTTCTTCGGCACCTTCCTGATTAAGGTCGGCAACAACAACTTTTGCGCCTTCATTCGCATACAAGCCTGCAATCGCTTTTCCCATTCCAGATGCTGCCCCGGTAACAACAGTAACTTTTCCGTCCAGTTTCACACCAATCGCCTCCGTTTTAAAGTTTTTTCTGCTACACCTATAGTATACAATAGTTCCCCAACTGCTGGTTTAAATCTTGATAAATCGTGATAAGTTTTCGGCGGGGAAACAGGGGGCATGACAAGAATGTTTATTGACCCGGGGCGTCTTTTGTCATACGACCTTAATGGACGCGCCTGCGTGTTTGCAAACCTTCGCCAGAATAAAAAGGTATCATGATGCAAGGCGGTCGCAAGGAAAAGAGGGTGGGTGGTGGTAGCGGCATCATGAAGTCCGAAAGTCGATCGATTGCGGGTTTTCGGTCGCCATGGCCGAATTTTTCAATTGCATCACCACGCCAAGCCTTTGCCAGGCTTGTGACGTCAAAAGCCATCCCAATCGGAATATTCGTCGCGTATGTCCCTGATAATATCCTGAACACGCTCCCGCTCGTCAATGATTTCTTGATGGATGTCGTCATAGGAGTCATCCACGAATTCGCTGATGTAGTCATCGCGTTCATCAATGAGCGCGTCGAGTTCGTCCCTTTCTTCATCATTAATCAAATTTTCTTCCTCGAGCTGGCGAGCTGCTGCCTGCAAGCGGCTGTTTTCCTGTCTTCGCAATTGGGTGGCATCGCTCCCTAAATCCCTCAACTCCGCATGGAAATCAACAGATTCAAAGTTCGAGTCTGTGATGTTTCCTGCGGCCCACCATAACCATTGGGATGTGCCGATCGCGTCAGCCCAGGTTTCATTCACGGCTTCATCCAGTTCTTGCTCTGTATAGACGGAGGAATATTCCCCGTCGGTGACGTCAGCAATGTCTTCCAGTTGTTCATGTTCATCGTCGGGGATGTCGAATCCGAGAATATGAACATTAAAGTCAATGCCTGTATCCGCCAAGTCTTCTGCCGCGGCAATCGGATCGCCGTCACACGTTTCAATGCCATCGCTGATGACGTAGATAAAATGATCGGCGTTTTCAGCGCTCTCTTCTTGTAAATCGTCACCTGCTTGTGTGATGGCATCGGCCAGGGGTGTCCAGCCGGTAGCATCAAAGCTTTCCAATGCTTCATCGAAATCATCTTCATCCAGCGGGGATAACGGATAAACATTTTCAATCGCAGCACACGATTCTTCTTTTCCATCGTTCGTATTATCACCTTCATGCCCATAAGCCTGGAGCATTACGTTCGTTTCCTCAGGCAGATCATCGACAAATGATTGAGTGGCGTCTTTTGCCAAATCCATTTTCACGCCTCCGTCGACTTCCTCATTCATACTGCCGCTTGCATCGACGAGAATTGCGACATTGACGTCTTTTTCCATTTCCTCTTCAATTTCTTCATCTTCCAGTTCTTGTAGTGAGCGACCATCCGGCAACGTGAATTCATCATAAGTTACATCGAACGTATCGATCGGCTCAAATACCTCTTGATGATCGGCGCCGAGGGTATGCACCATCACAGCCAACCATTTCTCCGGGTTTGACGCTTCTGCTTGTTCCGTCGCGTACGTTTCAAAATCTTCCAGGATACCCTCCTCCACCTCGTCATAATCGTCCATCTCGTATTCCTGTGATAGATAGTCTCCCGTTATAACGCCCGGTCCAGCTTGCAAAATCGCTTCTTGTTCGAGTTCCACAGCGGGAATATCGTTTTCAGATGTTTCCTCACCTTCATCCTGGTCCTCTGAAGCGTTTTCCGCAGCTTCATTATCACTACTGCAAGCGAATAAAAATAAAAATGGGACGAATATAAACGTAAATGGTCGTCGCATACTCATATGTAAAACAAAATCCCCTTTTTTGGCAGGTAAGAAAGTATAAATCAACTTTCTTACCTGCATAAGTGCAACTATGTTTTTCCGCCATAAAAGCTTGACGAAAAGCCAAGTTTTCTAAAAACATTACTATCATCATACCATGATTAAGAAAGAGATACATTATGATATTCCCTTTAACGCATATTGCCCCGGTGTTGTGTGGGATCGGATCGACTAAGAAATGATAAAATACTATGATTATATGGAACGCGGAGATGCACACAAAGAATTCTCCGATGGTATTCTATTAGGCAGGCCACAAGAAGCTGAGGATGTTGCAAATCTTGTATCTTTCTTGGCATTCGATGACGCTGACCATATCACTGGACAATTCATCATCACGGATGGCGGTATTGTATTTAGATAACAACGAGGAATGATGATTAACAAGGCACCTATTGATGTGAAACAATGGGTGTCGTGTTTTATTGATTTTTTTGTCTGGATAAGGGAGGCTCATAAACATTGGCACGCGATATACCGGTGCACTCAGAGGGATCGCTTTGGGTGAACTGCCGGGCTTCTGATTTGTCGTCGGAACTGAAACAACTATCGATGAAGAAGCGGACATTTTTTTGAACATTCCCCAAACAATTGCATAGGCTACTTTTAAAGTAATGAAGGGAATGAGCAAGTTGTACTATATTCCACTCCCAACGGTATATCCCTATGCTTATAACGCGTATGCACCAATCAATCATCCAGCTAATCTTCCAAGACATTGGAATGGAAAAAGCCCCCACCCCAAAGACCATGGTTCACAACCGTTTGTCGTTAACATTGAAGAAGCTGCCAAACAAAATCGAACGTTTCGTACCGCTTTATGGACAGGAGAACATTTGCAAGTGACGTTGATGAGTATCGATGTGGGAGATGACATCGGTTTAGAAGTTCACCATGACCATGATCAATTTTTACGGATTGAAGCAGGTCAAGGATTTGTACAAATGGGTGATCGTGAAGATCAATTGGATTTTAAAAGAAGCGTATATGCTGATGATGCGATTATGGTACCTGCAGGCAAATGGCACAATATCACCAATATAGGGAATCAGCCACTGAAACTTTATTCGATCTACGCCCCGCCCGAGCATCCATATGGCACCGTGCATGAAACGAAAGAAATAGCAATGGCGGCTGAAGAACATGATCATTATTAATATTTAAAAAAATGAGGAATGGGAATTACATCGGATGTGATTCCCATTCCTCGCGTGCCATGTGGAGGTTCTTTGGTACAGGCCACAAAAGAATATTGAACATTTTTGTCATTAATGTTATTGTTCCGGAAAATCAGAATCACTGATGCAGAATGATCATTTTCAAAAATAGGTGATTCCCTTATCAATAATTGAAATCTTAATTGGTATCTTGTACCTGAATTATTCATACCTCGACGCGAGAGCATAATTTGATATCAAATCCAAGGATTTTTGTTTCGATCACAAAAATACGGTGATCATTTAAGCATAGTGACAGGATTTAAGCCACCATCACCGAAAAATCATGATTTTTGGACATACGTCTCCCTTGGTCTTAAATGGGCTTTTAAAAAATATGGCATATTCGATCTTTGTTTCTCACTCTAGTTTTAAGGCTTGGACACGTCGGAGCACATTCCAGAAAAATGCTTGATAGACAAAACTGGACGATAATTTAAAGTAAAAGGAACGTCCTGATTTGACCAATTTGCTTGCGACCTTTATCACTCGGGTTCGTATCGTCTGTATCTGCATGCTTTTCTGTTCCTCCGGAAAACAGAGGGTGCGCAACCAGTTCGTGAAGTTATAAGCAAGTAGACTAAGGGTCATCCTTGCTTCGTTGGCCTCGAAAGAATGACTACTCATTCTGTCCAGGTCAAAGCCGTTTTTCGCTTCCTTGATGTAATTTTCCATGGTTCCCCTCTTTTGGTAAGAGCGGACGATATCCTTGGGCGTAAAGGCGCTTGTAAGGCTTGTAACGAAGAACGAATGCGTGAAAAACAATTCGCCTGCCGGACGAACGGATTGGACAATCACTTTTCTTGGTTTCGCCCATGATTTCGCTTGATACTCCGTTTCTTCAAAGTAACATTCGGTCTTTGTCATATCGGATGGAAACGTGGACGGATGGAGCTCATCAGCCAATCGCTGCAGGTTGGGGTTGGATTTTAATCGAATCACGTAATAGACGGATTCGGCTTCACAGAGTTCGTACAGGTCCGGAACCGCAAAACCACTGTCGCCACGCAGGAACGGCGTCGTCCCCGGAAACTTCTGATTGTAGTGCGTGATAAGGGGTTTCACAAAATCCACCACACCATTCGACGTGTAGACATTGCCCGGACGAAGCTTGGCCTTCAGAAAATCACGGGTGACACCATCAAAAGCAACCAATGGGTGAAAGCCAACAGTGCCGTAATGGGCATTAAATGCCGATGATGCCTGATCACCGTATGTATCTGCATGGGTTGAATCCAAATCAAGGATCAATGCATCGGACGCTCGATGTCGGTGTACTTTATCCAAGAGCTCCTGGTTCGCTCGTTGAAGCTGTTCCATCGACTCGGCATCAAACCGTTCAAAAAAGCGTGACAAACTAGGCTGAGAAGCTAAAGCATCTTTGCCAAGGATTTGGGTGAAGACAGGGTCATTGGTCAATTGATCGGCTGCATCGTCTTCGGCATAGCCGGCAATCATTTGATAAACCTTTTGGCGAAGCAATGCTTCATTGGCGTGAACATGATACAACCTTTCATCTTTGAGGTTTAGATGCTTGTCCAACGTAGAGAAAAAGCCGATTTTTTCATCGAATTCTCTGAATAATAGTTCTCCTGTATCGGAGGAGAGTGCGCCTCCGTCATTGGATAATTTGATCTGACGATTGAAATCAAGGGTTGATTGCGATAAAGTAGCCATTAGAAGAATCCTTTCTGTGGTTATTTTTGGTAATTTAACTCTAACAGAAAAGGATTCTTTTTTCATTTATTAGATGAACGTTCAAAATTGCTAGACTCCTTGGCGCACAATGGTTAGACACTAATCTATGGATTTCTGTGAATTATTCAGGTTGTAAAATCTCATAGCTTATATAAAAGGTTTTTAAGAGTAACCATCTTCCTTTTTAAAGGTATATTTTTTTGGAATAAACGTGTTGGGAAAGGAGTCATCATGAATGTTTAATGAATTTGTAATAGAACTTCCCTTTCTTGAAAGCATTGTTGACATGGTGAACGATTTTGTCTGGACATACATAATGATTGGTCTATTAATCCTCGCCGGGCTATATTTTACAATTCGATCTAATTTTTTGCAAATTAGATTGTTACCGGAAATGTTTCGCGTCATCACGGAAAAAAAGAGTGACAGCACCGGTGTTTCCGCGTTCCAAGCGTTTACGATTAGCGCGGCTGCACGTATAGGGACCGGAAATATTACCGGAGTCGCTCTCGCGATCGCGGTTGGCGGTCCCGGCGCGGTTTTTTGGATGTGGGTAATTGCAGCTGTGGGGATGGCCACAGGTTTTATCGAGAGTACCTTGGGGCAACTCTACAAAGTGAAAGACGGTGACCGTTATCGTGGGGGTCCCGCATACTATATTGAAAAAGCATTGGGAAAACGGTGGTTAAGCATCTTATTTGCTATAGTCGTTGTACTCACGTTCGGCATGATTTTGAACGCGGTACATGTGAATACGATTACTGATTCATTCGAAACAGCCTTTGGTACGGATCGTTTTATCTTTGCGTTGATTTTAGCTGTCATTACTGCGTTAATTATTTTTGGCGGAGTTAAGCGGCTTGTAAAAATTACACAGTTGATCGTTCCATTTATGGCCGTTGCATACATAGTTATCGCTCTTTATGTGATTGCCATTAACATTGATATGGTGCCAGCAGTACTTTCTCAAATTGTGAATGAAGCATTCGGCCTTTCCGAGATGATTGGAGGTGGATTCGGTGCAGCGATTATGGAAGGAGCCCGTCGTGGGCTGCTTTCGAACGAAGCAGGGTGGGGGAGTATCCCGAATGCTGCCGCGGCTGCAAATGTTTCCCACCCGGCCAAACAAGGATTACTACAATCCCTTGGGGTATTTATTGATACCATCGTTGTCTGTACTTGTACGGCTTTGCTCATATTGCTATCCAGTGATTATTTGCTCGCAGAAGAGGAAGGTGCAGCGATTACACAAGCAGCTATGAGTGATCATGTCGGCGAATGGGCAAGCGCGTTCGTCGCGATCGCTCTTTTTTTCCTTGCCTACAGCTCTGTTCTCGGGGCTTATTATTACGGGGAAACAAATATCGAATTTGTCCGTCCGAATAGTCATTTGCTAACCATTTACCGTGTCGCATTCCTCATTCTCGGGGTCGCGGGCGGCATCGCTACCATCGAGCTTGTCTGGACAATGGCCGATTTATTCATGGCGTTAATGGCTATTGTGCATCTTATTGTTATCTTGTCTTTAACAAAAACGGCAATCACCGTCCTCAATGACTACACCGATCAACGAAAACAAGGAAAAGATCCGAAATTTAATGTGGAAAAATACCCGGAAATCAAAAACACCGAGTGTTGGGGAGAGAAAAAAGAGGATTAGAAGATTGGGGTAGAACCAAAAATATTTCCAATAAATAATGCAATTGAGGCGCGTTTGGATAAGTACACCGACGCGCCTTTTGAATAGAGATTAATAAGGATGGTTACTTGGCTCATATTTGCTCGAATGTATTGTCGGCTCTTTATTATTTTACGTTACACTCTAATGGTCCTTGAACTGATTGAATGATAAAGCGTGAGTCAGGCGTGTTGATTTACCTTAAAACACCTTCTGACATGAAAAAAGAAAACCGTTTAGTATCAGATAAGTCCTTTCGAACATGAACTGCGGACTCAAAACGGTGCAGAGGAGCCAAAGGAGTCCTCAGGAAAGAGATCAGCGGACTCAAAACGGTACTCAGGAGCCAAATCAGTCCTCAACTCCGGGTTTGGGGGCCCCGTAATGGCTAGCCGAATGCCAAATTAGTCCGCAAATGTATGTAACATAACACAGTATGTTTAATATCCTTATCGTATAAGCCCTTATGTTGGAAAAATCCGGATAATCAAAGCGCCTGAATGTGAGCATAAAATCTATAAATATGTTTAAAATTTACTAGTTAAAGGTATACAAATAGTGGAGCGCAGATTCAAAAGTATCACTTATCTTGATGCAGTTAGGAGAATGATCCATGGAAGCAGCAGTATGGCATGGAGAGAAAGACATACGCATTGAAAATGTGGAGGAAAAACCGTTAAAAGATACGGAGGTTAAAGTAAAAGTTGCATGGGGCGGTATTTGTGGCAGTGATTTGCATGAATACGAAGAAGGCCCGGTCTTTGTCCCCAATGAAAAAGAAGATCCACTGACCAATGAGAAAGCTCCGTTAACAATGGGGCACGAATTTGCGGGGATAGTAGAAGAAGTCGGTAAAAACGTTACAAAATATAAAGCAGGCGACAGAGTAGCGATTAACCCTACCTTAACATATGGCAATAAACCGGAAGAACAAGACCCCTATGATGGATTCAGCTTCATTGGATTGCATGGGGATGGCGGTTTCACCAAATATGCAAATGCCCCGGAAGACAATGTCTACGCGTTACCGGAAAGCCTAACCCTGCAGGACGGGGCATTAACAGAACCGACTGCCGTTGCAGTGGAAGCGGTGAAAAAAGGGAAACTACAACTCGGAGATAAGGTTGCTGTTTTTGGGGCAGGTCCGATTGGTTTGCTAACAGCTGTTGCCGCAAAAGCAGCCGGAGCAAGCGAAATTATTGTGTTGGATTTATCTGAAGCTCGTCTTAAAAAAGCAAAAGAATTAGGAGCAACGCACATCATTAATTCCGGTGAGGTAGATCCGGTAGAAGCAATCAAAGAGATTGCCCCGGATGGTGTGGACGTTTCCTTTGAAGTGGCTGGAGTAGCCCCGACATTTAAACAAGCCATTGATGTAACCAAAGCACTTGGAACGATGGTCATTGTCTCTATTTTCGCGAAGCCTATTGAGTGGAATCCAATCCAACTCACAAATACAGGTGTCAATATTGAATCCTCCATTGCCTACACATCGACCAGCTTCCAACAAACATTGGATCTGATGGGCACAGGACAATTAAAGCCCCAAGCCGTCATCACAGACTATATCCAACTGGATGATATCGTGGAAAAAGGGTTTGAAGCATTAAGCAATGACAAATCACAAGCAAAAATTTTGGTAGAACTAAGTGGGGAAAAATAAACTGGATGGGAAGGACGTCTCCGGTGGGATTGTTTGGAGTTATGTCAATAATACGAGCACAAAAATTGGTGCCTTTTCAGTCTTCAAGTTTCAAGCGACTCTTCTCCAAATCCGCCGCCTTTGACAGCTGTTTCGGTTCGTGGTGTGCATCTGATGGCGGCTGGAAGAAAAAACTCATGTTAGCATCAGCCGCATGCTTAGGATACCACGAACCGATCGATTCACACGATCCTGCGGCCGGGGGCCCCGATCCCCAACCGTCGGATCGCGGAATCGGGCACAGCTGTCAAAGGTAAAGTTCACGGCTCCCAGCAATAACGATCATGCTTGTTTTCCGCGTTTTTCGTTACGCCGTCGTATCGCCTCCTTGAGCTTGTCTATACTGCCGTTCGAATTGGTTAGGCGACACATAGCCAATGGTGGAATGCGTGCGTTCTTCGTTGTAAAAGCAGGCAATATACTCCCAAACGCTCATCTTAGCCTCCTCCCGTGTATCGTAGGTTTCATGCGCAAGCAGATCTTTTTCGATGGTTGCATGAAAAGACTCGATGCACGCATTGTCATAACAATCGCCTTTCCGGCTCATACTTGTGCGCATGCCGTGTTCCCGGAGAATGGCCTGGTAGTCATGGGACGCATATTGGCTCCCCCGGTCCGAATGATGGATGAGTCCCTCTTGCGGCGGTTGAAGGCGCATAGCCCGATGTAGGGCAGTCGTAGCCAGTTCTTTCGTGAGACGGTGACTGATATTCCAGCCAATGACCTTTCGAGAAAATAAGTCCATCACTGATGCTAGATAAAGCCAGCCTTCCCGGGTCCAGATATAGGTGATATCCGCCACCCAAGTCTCGCCGGGCTGCTCCGTATGAAAATCTCGTTTAAGCAGGTTGGGATAAATCGGTTGATGATGATTGGAATCCGTTGTCTTTTTCCCTTTCTTACTGGCGCTCTTTGGACGAAGCCCATATTCTCGCATATAAGTCGAGACCGTTTTCTGTGTGACCGTTAAGCCTTGTTTATACAGTTCCATCGTTATCCGCGGACTCCCATACGTTTTTCGGGATTGAACGAAGATTTCTTTTATGGCTTCGACGATGGATGCCTTCCGCTGTTTTTGCGAGCATTGCGCACGGTTACGCCATTCATAATAGCCGCCTCTGGAAACACCTAAAACCTTGCACATCTTCGCCACACGAAACTCGTGTCGGTGTTCCTCGATGAAGGCATAGATTACGCCTGGTTTTTGGCGAAGAAGGCCGCCGCCTTTTTTAGAATCGCCACTTCTTCTTCCAATTCCTCAATTCTTTTCATATCCCTTTGATGCTGCTTTTCCGCTGGCGTGAGATAACCGTTTCCGAAAAGGGCGTCTCCCTTGTCCTCCCGATAATTTCTCACCCAATTTTCCAGCGTGCTATCGGAGATCCCATGCTCTCTCGCGACATCCGCTCGCTTTTTCCCCTCATGAACGATAAGTTTCACCGCATACCGCTTAAATTCTATATCATGATGTTGCACTATCGGCACACTCCTTTAGATCCATTGTAACAATGCACCAATTTTGTGTGTCCAACTTTTATTCTACCTCCATGTTAGTGTAGTTTCACATCAAACGGAGGCGGTCCTTTTCCTTTCTCTAAACTTGGTTATTATATCGGTCAAAGTCCGGTCAGGCTTTATCGTCAACTTTCGGACTTTTTATTTCAGCGCAAACAATGGAGATCCTTTCCCCGGATAAAGCACGTGCTGATCGTTTAACAAAGTATCCTTGTATGAAGCAGCTGGCGTTAAAGGATACCGGATTGGACCCACATCATGAAACGGTGAAGGTTTTTGTTCTGCAAGAGCAATCATTCGAGCGAACGGATGTGTTCACGAAAAGTGATACCATAAAAGTAAGTCTTTTCCCGGATTTTGAAGTACAGTTAAATAAGCTTTTTCCATAAACCGCCCATGTGTGTTTTTAATCTCGTGAGGAGTTGCTTCGAACTGAGTGTAAACCATGAGTCTGGATTATAAATACAGCTATCCCCAACGATGGAAGGATAGCTTTTGTCGCTCTTTTCCTGTTATTTCATCCAGCCTAAAATACAGCAGTTCAACCCCTGTCAACTGGTATAACCACCCCGTTCAGAAAGGAGGAATCATCCGAGGCCAGAAACAAGGCTACATTTGCAATTTCCTCCGATGTACCTGCCCGAGGCATGACCGATTGGGGTATTTTCGTACGTTCCATACCGAATTGGCTTACCTCTGTCATAGACGCGCTAATATTTGTTTCAACGCCCCGGTGCAATCGCATTGCAGTGAATCCCTTTGTCGTAGGAAAAGGATCACATTCAAAGCACATCATGTGTCATGAAAAGAATGTTTACTTTTAGCAGCTGTACATAGTATAATGATTGCAAAGAAGGAATAAACTAAAAAAGACCGCTGGTGCTGCTACACCAACGGTTCCAACAGAACTTGTACTCACTTAAAGTGCAGTTCACCTGAAGAAGGTGACTACCCCTCTAAGCTTGTGGAGTTGCTCGGGGGAGTCACTTTTTTTCATTGTCTTCTTTTTTGGCAATGAAATAGACGAGCGTCGAAATTGCTGTGCAAAGCATCAGCGCTTCATACACTGTCATAAGCGTTCACCTCCTCTCGCCCATAAGCGATGGGAAGAAAGGAAGGTGAACTGCACCCCGAGCACGTTCTGTTGTTATTGTAGTATACCATTAATCATTAGGAATTTGGTAATAGACTCTAACAAATATTAACCAATTTATATTACAAGCATGTCCCAAGCATAGCTGTAGGGTGTCAGGAATATATTTTAAAAAATAGAAACGCTTTCGCTCATGCGAAGAGTTTCTGTCCTCGTGACAAGTTTCACGCACACGCATGTGCGGTGAAAATTTGTGAGAGCATAAAGGGTATTTGCGGAATGGCGTTTGCGTGTGGTCCCAGTCCGTAGTATAATGACTCTTAAGAAAGCATAATCTAAAAAAGACCGCTGGTGCGTCAACACCAACGGTCCCAACAGAACGTGTACTCACTTAAAGTGCAGTTCACCAGGAGAGGTGACTACCCCTCAAGCTTGCAGTGCCCGGGGGAGTCACTTTTTTTCATTGTCGTTGTTTTTAAAGATATAAATTCTATGAAATGTTAGCAAAGAGAAATCTTAATCAAAATCCCCCTTTTTTTCTCAAAAGCATCGATATCCCTATCAGAGAAGAAAAAATAGGGGGCTATGTCATGTGTCCAAACCTTAGCAATGCCGATCTCTGCTCATACAAATCGCTGTCGCCATTCACGAATGTAGAAGAACTTAACCGGGCGATTCGCATTCACTTATACGCCCATTCACACGAATTGACGGAAAACGCCGTCGCTGTTTTCAAATTGATTGCCCGTCACGCGGTGAAGACGGTCGGCGTCGCATTTTTAAAATACGACGTTATGGCTACACACCTCGGCGTTTCGTCCTCAACGGTCAAGCGCATCATACGTGTGCTTAAAGAACGGCAGATGATCGACGTTTATCGGACGGTGAGACAGCGCGGTAAGGTACGCGGCGGGTACGGCCATAACGTGTTTCTCATCGTTGATCCATCGACTGATCCGTCGGAAATGAACCATCGATCAAACCCGGAAAATACTGATGCATCAAACGTTCAGCCTGAACAAAAGGAAACCGAAGCTTTGTCTTTTGAAGCAGGCTCCCTTTCAGAGAAAAAAGAACCACGTAAAGCCGTCGCGAATGAAAAATTAGACGCTTCGTTCGTCCCGGCTCATGTCCCGCCCCTTTTCGTCACAGCGGCTCAACCCTTTTATGATGCTGAATACATTTATAATCTCTGGGGTCGAGCGGTAAGCGCATATAAGTATATCAATACCGATGCCGATCTCATGGAAGACGACATTGTACATGCTATTGTGCAGGCGTTTAAAGGCGCGATGTTTATGCAAAAAACCGGTCGTTTGCGCGGTTCATTAGCGGGCTACTTTTACGGCGCGTGCAAACGGATTTTTGAACAGATCTATCAAGAGGAACTCGACGAATTATGGCAGCAACGAACGCACAACATCAGGGAAGAAGATTTGCCGGGGTGGTTGACGGCAGATTAACAAGATATCCAAACACATTGAATTTACTACGGAGATGGCACTAGCAAGCGAAAAAAATACAACCGTTTTAAAGATATCATGTTTCAAACAACCACTCATCATTACCCATACTGGATGGGAATTTCAAGAGCTTATTTGAAAAAAACCTTAAGAGAAAGTATACCCATGCGTGTTCAGAAACATTGGCACGATATCGAAACTAGGTAGTCAGACGATGAACCACTGAGTGATGAAGAAAACGACCAACTGCAACGTGACAGAGACATTACACACCGTGGGAGGATGTGAAAAATGAGCACGGCTTATAAATAAAGCTATCCTGCAAAAGATGCTGCAAGGATAGCTTTATACCGTGCATTTTACCGATCACATTGTCAATATTCGCTGATTCTGAAACATTTGCCAGTTCACGAGATGATACGATCCCTTTTACATTTTCTTCGGCACCTTCTGTATCGGAAAGTCTTGTTAAAAAGGGGAAATATGATCACTTATTTGGTATTGAAAGTTATAAATGGTAAAATAGAAATGGATACTAAGTTATAATACATAAATTTGTCATTTAGATATTAAGTCTTACCAATTGTGGATAAAAAGTAAACCTGTCTTGGAGAGCTAATGCATTTTTTTAAATGAAAAAGGCAGGAACGCTTTCACTTGTGCGAAGAGTTCCTGTCAATCGTTGCAAGTTTCACGCACGCGCATATGCGGTGAGTGAACCAATGTTTAATGTACCCTTATTATGATGTATAAATTTACAATTGTAAATGTAATTTGTTGATAAAAATGGAAAAGCAATGAAAAACCGCATCCTATGGCCATGCCAACTCAGATTTATAAGTTCTTCGTTGAATGAAATGCGATGATTAAGAGGATGAAATTCACTGGATTAATTTCGGTGGACATTATGCCAGTGAAGGAATTAAGCATTAATTTATAAAGTTATCAAAAAATGACCTGTTTTTTGTACATTTTACTAAAAATCAATAACCCCTCCAAGCTCTACAAGCTTAAAAGGGGTAGTCACCTTACCTAATAAATTCTACTATGCTAAGGGGTATTGTGCAAACATTTCTACTCTTCTTTGAAATAATTCTAAAAGCTGGGCGAGATAAAGCTGCCGATAGAGACACTGGTATAACAGGTGATACGCTTATATGTTATTGTTAATGCACAAGATGAATAGTTTATAGTCGGTCAACAAGAAGGATAAAAGCTATTATGGTAAGCATTACACATTGAATAAAATCAGCTATAATAATAGTATAATATAAAGATAGTGAGGAATGTACTATTCATAAAGAGTTCTCAAACTTTAAATCTTCCCGTAAATATCGACTAATCAAAACGTCCAGAATGTATAAAGACAAAAAAGTTGATGCAACGCGTGTTCGAACTGTGAAATTCACTCAAAATGATACTGTGAAACATTTCGCGGAGTTCCAAAAATATGACCTATTGCCCCCCTCAATTTTCACACTTCCAGATTCAATTGGAAAGCAGATGACACAAATGATAGCAGATACGGAAAGTCTTAGGACATCTGTTTTCAATCATTCCAAGCAATTGAATGATGTTTTTGCCAATTTTACGCTTTCAGATACAATTGGAAAGCAAATGACACAAATGATAACAGATACGGAAAGTCTTAGGATATCTCTTTTCGATCAAGCCAAACAATTCAATGATGTTGTTACTGATTTCCCGATGTCAGATACAATACAAAGGC
This sequence comes from Salicibibacter cibi, assembly GCF_016495865.1. Lineage (NCBI taxonomy): Bacteria > Bacillati > Bacillota > Bacilli > Caryophanales > Bacillaceae > Salicibibacter > Salicibibacter cibi. Next base: position 2,617,937 of record NZ_CP054706.1, on the reverse strand, counting down.
AAATGTCACAAATGGCTGCCAACTTTACAACTTTTGATGTTTTGCAAGAGCAAGCAAATAGGATGGCTGAGAGCTTAAGACCATCGTTATTGATTACTTTTAATGAAGTTCACAATCAATTAAGGAAACTAGGAGATCTTTACTCGAGTGAAATAAATGAAGCTTTTAGACACTTCAATGACTTTGTTGCAGAAGTGGAACAGGATCTTGAAACTTCTCCGGAAGAAGAGAAAAAACAATTTAATGATATTGTGCAATTACTTAAGAAATGTAAAACTCTCATTCAGGTGAGAAACGTACTAAAAAGTCCGATTACTGCTAATGTATTGATGGTTTTAGGGTTAATAGCTGGTGCGCCAAAAGAAATAAACATACAAATAAACGGAAATGAAAATTCGATTTACATCGAACAAGAAGAATCAAATATTTTTATAGAAGACAATGGTGAAGAAAACCAGTTGAAACAACTGGAAGATGAAACAGAAGAAAGGCAAGACTCCTAGAGTCTTTTTCAAAGCATGTTATGGGTGAACATTTCATAAAAGGAGTTTAAACAAATATGCCACTAACACTACAACAACTCGAATCCCACTTATGGGAATCCGCAAACATCCTACGGGGTAGCATCGATTCCTCGGACTATAAAAATTACATATTCGGTCTGTTGTTCTTAAAACGGTTAAATGATGTTTTCGTAGAGACGGCGCAAGACATTGAAGAAAAGGAAGGCGACGATTATGGGTGGTATGAACGGGATGAGCACCAATTTTTCGTACCTGATCGTTCCCGTTGGAACCATATCCAAGCGCAAACGCAGGATATTGGTGACAGTTTGAACACAGCGTTTGAAGCGCTGGAGGAAGAAAACAAATCACTGGAAGGTGTACTCGCCAACATAGATTTCAACGATAAGGAAAAACTCCCTGATTCGTTGCTTACACAATTGATTCAGCATTTCACGGCGATTGATTTGCGTAATCAAAATCTATCAGAGCCAGATATGCTCGGTCGCGCCTATGAATACTTAATCAAACAGTTCGCCGATGATGCAGGCAAAAAAGGTGGAGAATTCTACACGCCAAGCAAAGTCGTTGAATTACTCGTTAAGCTTCTCAAGCCAGAAGAAGGCATGCGCGTTAGCGACCCGACGGTTGGTTCCGGCGGCATGCTCATTCAGTCGGTCGATTACATCAAATCTCAAGGTGGCAATCCTGCCAACTTAACGCTTCACGGTCAGGAACGGAACCTGAATACATGGGCAATCTGTAAAATGAACCTGCTCTTGCACGGGCTAAGTGATCATGAAATAAAAAAAGGGGACACTATCCGCAGCCCAGAATTGATCGAAGATGGAGAGTTGATGCTGTATGACCGTGTCATTGCCAATCCTCCGTTCAGTCTAAAAAACTGGGGAAGAGAGGAAGCGGAGACGAATAAATATGGTCGTTTCCGTTTCGGACTACCTCCTAAAAATGCTGGGGATTTAGCGTTCATTCAGCATATGGTGGCAACCTTGAATCATGAAGGAAAAGCTGGCATTGTCATGCCGCATGGCGTACTGTTCCGTGGTGGAGCAGAAGGAAAAATTCGCAAAGGATTGCTGGAGGAAGATTTACTGGAAGCAGTGATCGGTTTACCTGCTAACCTCTTTTACGGTACGGGGATACCGGCGAGTATTCTTATTTTTAATCGAGGGAAAGAAGAAGATAAAAAAGGAAAGGTCTTCTTCGTTCACGGTGCAGATGATTATGAGCCCGGAACGAACCAAAATGTTTTACGCGATAATGATATAAGTAAGATAGTATCTTCTTATGATCAATGGCGGGATAAGGAGAAATATTGTACTGTCGTAGGTCTAGAAGAAATTAGGGGGAATGACTACAACTTAAACATTCCTAGATATATTGATATTACCGAGGAAGAGGAAGATATTGATGTAAAAGATGAACTTGCTAAACTTCATAAGTTGGAACTAGAAAGAGGAGAGATTGAAATAACCATGAAGAGTTATTTGAAGGAGCTAGGATATGTTGAGTAAAGAAAAATTCATAGAAAAACATAGGAGGCCATTTTCTCACCCTCTTCCTGATCAATGGGGGTATCAAAAAATAGGGAATCACTTGAAAGAAAGTAAAGAAAAAAATAGAGAGAAATTACCATTATATTCAGTTACAATGAGCCAAGGGATTGTACCACAAGAATTAAGTAATAAACGAGATATTTCTTCGGTAGATAAATCTAGATATAAAGTAATTGAACCTAATGATATAGTTTATAATACAATGCGGATGTGGCAAGGGGTAGTTGGCTTGAGTGATGTTACAGGGATAGTGAGCCCCGCTTACACCGTATGTCAACTATCAGAAGGTATTTACGGGAAATATGTAGAATTTTTATTTAAAAGCAGGCCGATGATTAACCTATTTCATCGGTTTTCCCAAGGCCTCGTAAGCGATACATTAAATTTAAAATACAGCCATTTGAAAGATATTTTAATGCCAATCCCACCTCTCCCCGAACAACGAAAAATCGCGGCTATCCTAACTTCCGTAGATAATGCCATTGAAAAAACAGAAGCCATCATTGCGCAAACGGAAAAAGTGAAAAATGGGCTGATGCAAAAGCTTCTCACCCAAGGCATCGGCCATACGAAGTTTAAGCAAACAGAGATCGGAGAGATCCCTGAGGAGTGGGAAATAGTGACACTTGATAGGGTGGTTACTAAACTTTTCTCGGGAGTAAGCGTCAATTCTGAAGATAGAATAAAAAAGCCTCATGAGAAGGGAATATTAAAAACTAGTGCTGTAACTAATAGAATTTTTAATGCACTTGAACATAAAACAATATTACCTTTAGAAGAAGAAAGAGCTGCTGTCACTCCTAAAAAAAATCATATTGTTATAAGTAGAATGAACACCCCACTTCTTGTAGGAGCCAGTTCCTATGTTGATAAAGATCACTCCGACCTGTATTTACCTGACCGATTATGGCAGGCAGAAACGAATAATAATGTAATATCTTTATGGCTTAGCTATGTACTTACATGGAATAAAATGCGATCAATTATTAGTTCAATTTCTACTGGAACTAGCGGTAGTATGAAAAACATTTCTCAGAAAGCTCTTCTTAATTTAAAAATAAGTTTACCTTCATTATCGGAGCAAGAAAATATTTCTCAAATTCTTGTGTCTGTCGACAACAAAATCACCGCAGAACAACAAAAGATGACCCAGCTCCAAACCCTAAAAAAAGGCCTAATGCAAGTCCTGCTTACCGGAAAGGTCCGGGTAAAGGTTGACGAAGAAGATGAGGTGGTCTCCACATGACGGAGTTAACCGAAAAGGAACTCGTGGAAAACCGAATGATCCGGCAACTTCAAAGTTTGGGCTATGAGCACGCTCATGGCCCTGCTTTAGATGCGGAAAGAGATACGCAGCGTGACGTGGTGCTGTCGAAACGTTTATCCAACGCCATTCAACGATTAAATCCATGGATCGATGAAAACAATCTCAATAAAGTGATCCGCCAGATTACGCATATTGACGCCACGAGTGTCATGGAAGCGAATGAAGCCTTCCATAAAGATCTCGTCAGCTACATATCGATTCAACAGGATCTTGGAAAAGGGAAAAAGAACCAGACCGTCAAAATGATCGATTTTGATCATCCCGAAAACAATGAATTCCTCGTCGTGGATCAGCTAACGATCAGCGATGTCGGCGGCACGATTAAACCGGACTTAATCCTTTACATCAATGGCCTTCCTTTGGTCGTCATTGAATGTAAAAGTCCTACGATTACTAACCAAATGGGTGAAGCTGTTAAACAACTCAACAGATACCAAAGAGACGCCGACCGTCTTTTTCATTACACGCAATTTTTGGTCGCAACGAGCGGGGAACTGGCTCAAGCTGGAACCGTAGCTGCACAAACACGGCATTATAGCGAATGGAAAGATCCGTGGCCATTTGAAATCAAAGATATCGGAACAGAACCGAATCGGCAGGATATTTTAACCGTCGGAATGCTCACGAAGACGCAATTACTGGATCTTGTGCAAAATTTTATCGTCTACGAACCCGAAGGCGGCAAGACGATAAAAAAGCTTGCGCGTTATCAGCAGTTTCGTGCGGTCAATAAAGCGATTGAACGTATTATGAATGCGGAAACCTCGAAAGAGCGGGGCGGTGTCGTTTGGCATACGCAGGGCAGTGGCAAAAGTTTGTCGATGCTGTATTTAGCAGTGAAACTTCGCCGTATCCCTTCCTTAAAAAACCCTACGATCTTGATTGTAACCGATCGAAATGATCTGGATAATCAGATTGCGGGGACGTTCCGGCGTTGTGGATTTCCCAACCCAAAACAAGCTGAGGGGGTCAACGATTTACGTAAGTCATTAACCCAAGCCCGGGGCTCTACAATTACGACAACTGTACACAAGTTTCAGGAAGGAGAAGAAGGCGAAGCGCACCCGGTCCTTTCTGAAGATGAAAATATCTTCGTCATGGTCGATGAAAGCCATCGTACGCAATACAAAGGACTTGCCGTGAACATGCGCTCCGCTTTGCCAAACGCCTGTTACTTAGGGTTTACCGGCACGCCGATTGATAAAGAGGACCGTAGTACGACGCGCACGTTCGGCCCTTATATTGATAAATACACCATACAACAAGCGGTGGACGATGGCGCAACCGTACCTATTTTCTACGAAGGGCGTATGACCGATCTTCATGTCCAAGAGGAATCCCTCGATACCCTTTTTGACCGCATGTTTCGAGAGTATCCGGAAGAAGATCGAGAACGCATCAAGCAAAGATATGCGACGGAAGAGGCTTTAACAGGGGCACCGAAACGGGTGGAGCAAATCGTTTTAGACTTGATTCATCATTTTGAAACGCATATTCAGCCGGATGGATTTATATAAGCAAAAACTCGATGAATTGAGCGATCTTGAATCTGTCGTTATTTTTTCAGGAAGCCACAATGATGGTGAACATTTACAGAAATACCATTTATCCAATGTTGAGGAAAAGAATTATATCGATCGTTTTAAAACAGCGGGGGACCCGCTTGAAGTCATTATAGTGGTCGACAAGTTACTCACCGGCTTCGATGCGCCGATAGAACAAGTGATGTATTTGGATAAGTCATTAAAAGAGCATAATCTATTACAGGCGATTGCGCGAACCAATCGCCGTTACAAAGGAAAAACCCACGGGCTTCTAGTGGATTATTATGGCGTGTCTTCAAATTTAAACGAAGCGCTAAGTGTTTTTGAAGATAATGACATTGAAGGTGCCTTGCATCCGGTGGAAAGTGAAATCCCCCGCTTACAGAATCGTCACCGAGCCGCCATGCGTTATTTTGACCACGTTGATTTTTTTGATTCGGAAGCATGTATTCAAGTGTTGCGGCCGGAAGATGTACGGAATGAATTCGATGTGGCGTTTCGAAAGTTTGCGGAAAGCGTGAATATGGTAATGCCATATCCGAAAGCCGAGCCGTATAAGAAAGATTTAAAATTCCTTGGCAAAATCCGTCAAATGGCAAAAACTCGCTATCGGGAACCACAAATGGATATTTCCGATTGCGGTGAAAAAGTGAAACGTCTCATTGCCGAACATTTGCAAGCGTCATCGATAGAAGTGTTGAACGAACCCATTGATATTATGTCCGGAAAGTTTGTCGAACGTGTTGAGACATTTGAGTCAGACGAAGCAAAGGCGTCGGAAATGGAACACGCCATTCGCCATGAAATAAGAGTAAAATTAGACGAAAACCCCGTGTACTATACGTCTTTAAAAGAAAAGTTGGAACAGCTCATTGAAGCAGGTAAGGAAAAACGGATCGATCTTATCGAGCAACTCGAAGAACTTCAAAAGCTAACTGAGGAACTCCGTAATAGCGATAAGCAAGGGGAAGAAGAAGGCTTTACAAAAGAAGAATATCCATTCTTTCAACTGATGGAAAAAGAGCTGTCTTATGATGAAAAAGAGCCTTTGAAAGAATTAACGCATCTCATTACAGAAGACATCCAGGACTATGCAGTAATGGATTGGACAGAAAAAGATGAAGTGCAACGACAAATGCGTAGGAAGCTTAAACGCCAGCTACGGGCCAGCCATTGCCCGAAAGATCAGTTGGAAGGCTTGACACAACAAATGATGGACTTGGCGAAGGTGCATTATAAAAAATAAGGAAGTTGGGTTGCATTGCGAGGTTAAAGATGAAGCGTTGGCCCATTCACCCGTAACCATTCTTTTCGCTTTTCATAATCCGGAAGAATGCTATGCACGGTATTCCAAAAGTTTTTGGAATGATCGGCGTATTTTAAGTGTGACAGCTCGTGAACAATGACGTAATCTAATACGGATACTGGGGCCATCACGATTTTCCAATTCAAATAGATGGCTCCTTCTTTTGTACAAGATCCCCAGCGCAATTGTTGTTCTTTGAGAGTGAGATTCGCAGGAGGAGAGACATTTAGTTTTTGGATATATAGTTTCGCTCGTGCATTTACTTTTCGCTGGCCGTAGCGTATGTACCAGTTTTTGAACAAGGCATAAAGCTGGTCGTTTTTTTCATTGTTGGTGCTCGTTTCGGGGATATAAGCCAAAAATTGCCCTTTTTGAAAAGCAAGGTCAGCACGAGAACGATCGCTTTCCTTATACACTTTTAAACGATATTGTCTCCCTAAGTACGGGAATTTTTCGCCGCTTACAAATTCTTTAGGACAAGCTGGAACGGTAATCTCGTTAAATTCATACCATTTTTCTATCATCCAGGGAGCCTTTTTACGAAGGATGTCATGGAGTTTTTCCGTTGAAATATCAGACGGTGCTGTCACTTGAACCCCATCCAGCCACTCAACAGCAATCGAAACATCCTTTTTATGCGCTTGATAATGGAGGGAGTAATCAATCGTTGTATTGCCGTAGTTGAAAGATGGCATGGTAGAGAAGCTCCTTTCCCTCAAAGCTGGGCTCATTCTCACTTATTGTAGCATATATGAGCAATCCAGTACCCAATTGAGGATATAGAAAAATGAGCGTCCCTTTTGCTTTTAAAAGCTACCCTTAAGAACGTATGTGTGATATAATATAAATACAAACAATAGTTCGACAAGGATATTGAAGATGAATAAACACTAACAAATGAGCTTCGTTCTTTTCAAGTTTTCTGCTGAACTTATCGTTTTAACAGGCGAAAATTGAGCAAAGGGCGTAATAGATGTATGTCGAATAAAACAAATATCCTAATCTATCAGACAACAGAAGACAGATATTCGAAAATAGATGTTAGATTAGAAATTAGGACTGTATGGATGACGCAGAAAGCGATGGCGGTATTGTACCAAAAGGGAGTAAATACAATTAATAAGCACATTAAGAATATCTTCACAGTGTGAGACAGTGAAAAGTGTTCCAAATACTTTACGGCAAAAAAAAGGAAGGGTCAAGAAATATTAAAAGGAAAATTCTTCATTATAACTTAGATGTTATATTTAATATTGCATTGAGAGGCCAGTATTTTGAAGAATTCAATCAGCTGTTAGATTTTGCGAAATTAAATGGTGTGAAAATGGATTATTTAGTTTTTGTTCCAATTAAGGAACGGCACTTTGGAAAAATGCTAAATGGTTCTCTAGAAGGAATTACAGATATATATACACAATATAAATCAGTAAGGTGTTAATACGATAAATGAGCATATAAAGAACATTTTTGCCGAAGACGAATTGGATGAAGAAGAAACTATTCGGCAAAAACTAATAGTTCAAATGGAAGGTAAAAGAGAAGTTGAAAGAGATGTGTCATTTTACAATCTCGAAATTATCCTGGCAGTTGGATACAGGGTCCGTTCACACCGTGGTACACAGATTAGGAATTGGGCTACTAAAAGACTCAACGAATATTTAGTTAAAGGCTTTACCATGGATGATGATCGACTAAAAGAAATGCGAAATAGTGGTGAAGATTATTTCGACGAATTACTTGAACGCATCTGAGATATCCGCGCTTTAGAAAAAAGTTTTACCAAAAGATTACTGATATATAGGGACTGCTGAATAGCGGAAAAAGACTGGCACATAAGCATTTTCCGTTGGTGTTGTCAAAACTGGATGCAAGGAAATCCATCCTATAAGCAAAAAACCCTTGCACTTCTGGCAATGTACGGAGGGACGGTGCTGCAATGGCGAGACTCCAGCGGAAAAACGGACGCGTCAAGCCCCCACAGCGCCGGTTTTGCGCGAGGAGGCTTGACCGTTCGTCCGCGGAAAGCGAAGCCATGGAAGCGACATCCCGGCTTCAGCTGATAGCTGCAAGTTGTTCAGCAATCCCTATATATGCCACCTCCGTGGATTATGAGCCTCAAGCTGAACTCACGCAACAATTTTTTGCAACAGTCCAAAACAAACTACACTTTGCGGTCCATGGATATACTGTCGCGGAACTCATTTCTAAAAGAGCCAATGCTGAAAACGAAAACATGGGGTTACAAGCATGGAAAGGTGAAAGAGTTCGTAAAAGTGATGTGACGATAGCTAAGAATTATTTGACAGAAGATGAATTAGATTCACTAAACAGAATTGTCACGATGTATCTTGATTATGCAGAAGAACAAGCCAAACGTCATCAACCGATGTATATGGAAAACTGGATAGATAGGTTAAATGCTTTTCTTAAATTCAATGAACGCGACATCTTGGAAAATGCGGGTGAAATATCGAAAGAAGTAGCGGATCAGCTGGCCACGAGTCAATACGATAAATATCATCAACATCGCTTAAGCCTAGATAAGAGAGATGACTTTGAAGATTTTATTAAGAATAGATGGTTAGATAAGTGATTTCGAATGTAACCGATACGTATCGGTTACATCCCATGTGATTCGTCAATTCATCGAAGCAATGGTGCTCATCGAACGCCGTTTTTTCACTACGCCACGAAAAATTGGCAACGACTTCTTTTAAGGCCTACTCGATCCTCCCGCCCGTCGGCTATTGGGCAACGAGCTAACCATTTCTATGAATACTAGTTATGCGAGATAATAAAAGGGGTATAGTAGTTATAGATGGATCTTGCGATCATTAGTTAAAGAATATCTAATGAAAGGATGGTACAGCAATGGGGAAAGTAACAAAAGCAGTTGGTGTAGCCGGGGCAGTCGCTGGAGCAGTGTACTTGTCAAAGGGGGAAAATCGCCAGAAAGTAAAGAGACAGCTAGCGAAAATACAAGGGAAAGAAGATTCATCGTATCTTAAAAATTTGGGCAAGCCTTCAGACATAGAGGATGCCAATATGGTGAACGAAGGCGCTATGACAAGCGTGCAGTATTATAATCGACTTCAGGATGAAAAAACTGAGTCAAAATAATGCATTTTTGGATCACCGGCAAACAGCGTAAGAGTTTGCTCGTGGTCTTTTTTTATCCAATATTAACCAGACCGTCGTTTCAGCTTATCTAGCTCTCGGTCGTGTTTCCCTATTTTTCGATCAAAATAGTCAAGATCCTTTTTGGTTGCCATATTTTCTTTAACAGTGTTCAGGTCAATTCGTATAGTTTGTACATCGGACCCCAGCAGTGCATCTATCTTTGTCTCTGTTTCTTCTTGCCCGTCGCGAAGGGCTCGTGTGATTTGCTGTAAGTCGAAATCGATCCTTTAACTTTTATATTCACCCTAAATCGTCGATCCATATTTTGTCACATTCACCGGACTAATTTGGCGTTCGGCAACCATTATAAGTCTCTAAAACCCTAGCCTGAAGACTCAAATTGCCACTGAGTAACGTTGAGAGTCCGCAGAACGAGTATCTGAAGACTCAAATTGCCACTGAGTAACGTTGAGCGTCCGCAGAACGAGTATCTGAAGACTCAAATTGTCACTGAGCAACGTTGAGCGTCCGCAGAACGAGTATCTGAAGACTCAAAATGCCACTGAGCAACGTTGAGCGTCCGCAGAACGAGTATCTGAAGACTCAAAATGCCACTGAGCAACGTTGAGCGTCCTCAGAACATGTATCAGAAGACTCAAAATACCACTGCGCAACGTTTAACCGCGTGCTTTCCCGCCGCTCACCTCTAATTGCCTCTAGACAATCCTTTCATCCTCACGTAGAATAGCAATGTTTATATTCTATGTTTCTTTGAAAGGTCGTTTTTTTCTTGATACATAACCCGACAGGTTTGCAACGGATTGGCCTTGCCATTTTGCTAGGGATGCTGGCCACTTTAGGGCCGCTGAATATCGATATGTATTTGCCGAGTTTTCCGGAGATCGGCGATGATTTGAACGCACAGGCTTCACTCGTGCAGTTGAGTTTAACCGCTTGTCTCATTGGTCTCGGGGTCGGGCAAGTGGTGGTCGGCCCGATCAGTGATGCGCAAGGGAGAAAAAAACCGTTAATCATCTCCATTCTATTATTTGCGCTGACCTCGCTTCTTTGCGCCGTGGCGCCGAATATAACGACGCTTATTGCCGCCCGTTTTTTGCAAGGCTTTACGGCGGCGGCCGGGGTTGTCGTCTCACGGGCGGTCGTGCGTGATGTGTTCAGCGGCCGCGAATTGACGAAGTTTTTCGCTCTTTTAATGGTGATTAACGCGGTGGCACCAATGCTCGCGCCGGTGGCCGGCGGCGGGATTTTATGGTTTTCCTTCACCGATTGGACGAGTATTTTTTACTTTCTGGCGTTTTTAGGGCTGTTCATCGTCTTGATGATCTCCTTGAAATTGGAGGAGACGTTGCCGGAGGAAAAAAGAATGCCGAGTTCCCTCGGGCACACGATGCGTACGCTCGGGGATTTGATTCGGGACCGTTCGTTTATCGGCTACGCGCTCACGCTCGGGTTCGTACATGGGGGCAGTTTTGCTTATGTATCAGGGACACCGTTCGTGTACCAGGAAATATACGACGTTTCGCCGCAGGCGTTTAGCATTCTTTTCGGCATGAACGGGGCAGCGATTATTACCGGGAGTTTTCTCGTCGGCCGTTTTTCTGGCGTCATTCCCGAGCGGACATTTCTACGAACGGCTGTCATCGTTGGCACCGGCGCGGCCGCGTTATTGTTCGCGATGACTCTCATCGAGGGGCCTTTGTATATGATTGTGATTCCCATTTTTATTTACATGACTTGTATGGGGGTCGTTTTAACGACGTCTTTTACGCTCGCGATTGCCAAGCAAGGGCACCGGGCGGGGAGTGCAAGCGCGTTGCTCGGGATGTTGCCGCTTTTGATCGGCGCGACTGCAGCCCCGCTCGCCGGCATTAATGACACAGCGGTACCAATGGGCGCGACGATCTTCATCACCTGTGCGATCGGGATGTTTACGTTCCTGAAACTGACGAAGAGCGACACTTAATCATTGCTTTATTTTACAAATCCTCCTATCCTGTACAAAAAGGAGGATTTTCACATGAAGATGGCGTTCATTTCGGATATTCATGGCAACGCGGTCGCTTTGGATGCAGTGCTTGCTGATATAAAAAAACACCATGTGGACAGCGTTGCCGTGTTAGGCGATTTATGCTATCGGGGGCCGGAGCCTAAACGGGCGTTGGATCGCATTCGATCGTTGGAATGTCCGGTGATTAAGGGCAATGCGGATGAATGGGTCGTGCGCGGTGTTCGGGAAGGCGAGGTTCCGGAAGCTAAGGTGGCGATGATGAACGAGGAACGGGAATGGACGATGGCGCAATTGGAAACGGAAGACTTAGATTACCTGGCACAGCTTCCGACACAGTTTCATTGGGAGTTGAATTCACACCTTAAGTTGCACACGTTTCATGCCACGCCGGAAAGTTTGTTTGATGTCGTGTTGCCTCATGAATCACCTGAGCATTTACAAAACAAACTGATGGTGGAAGAAGATGCGGATTTATATTTGTATGCCCATATTCACCTTCCGTATGTGCGCTACGTCGGCGGAAAGTGTTTAGCCAATTTGGGTAGCGTAGGCTTGCCGTTTGACGGCCAAAGCAAAGCATCCTATATTATTGTCCGCGCAGACGAAGAACGTTTTCGTGTGAGTATTGAACGTGTGCCTTACGATGTGGAAAAAGTAACGCAACAATACACCGACAATGGCTATCCTTATGCGGAAATGATGCAGAAAGCTGTTATGGAGGCAAAACCGCCGTCATAGTGATGAGAAACTTCGGGCACTTTGCACCTTTATTTTTGCAAAAGTGTCCGACATTAACTTCTAAGAAACAGCATTTCATACTTGAAAAAAGAACATTAGTTCTATACACTTAGAATGAAGTGGGGTGAAGAATATGAGTCTAACAAACGAACAGCTATTGGACGCGATCCGTGAATTGCAGACGGAGATGACCGGAATGAAAACGGAGCTCCGCGAGGAAATCTCAGGAGTGAGATCCGAGCTCCAATCCTTTCGAACCGAAGCGAATGATCGTTTTGATGGAGTAGAAAAAAAGCAGGATGTGATGCATAAGCAATTAGTGGACGTTTCCGAAAATGTGACAATCATGAAAGGAACGATCGAACATCACGAAAGCGATATTAAATCTCTTTATAAGCGATCGTTCGATCTTAAGGAAAAACTCGAGACCAGAATGGATCGCTGATCCTCCAAAATAAATAAAATGCTTATCCTTCCATCCTTAAAGTGAACGAACTTTAGGGTTTTTTTACGATTTGACCCAGGATCGTACGTTCGATATAATAGCAATAGATACTATGATAAAAGAGGGAAATTCCGTGCATGATTCTCATGATTTTCAACTGCCCGAACCGCAGCGGGATACATCGCGTAAAATCATACATATTGATATGGATGCTTTCTTTTCGTCTGTCGAGGAGCGGGATGATCCGTCTTTGAAGGGGAAGCCGGTGATTATCGCCAAACATCCGAAAAAAACCGGTGGGAAGGGGATTGTTTCCACGGCGAATTATGAAGCGCGAAAGTATGGTGTCCACTCGGCCATGAGCGCTTATAAAGCATACGAGCAGTGCCCGCACGGGATTTTTATCGACGGAAATTACCGGGCATACAGAGAAGCTTCTTTGCAAATTCGGGAGATCATGCAACGCTACACGCCGATGGTCGAGCCTATGTCCATCGACGAAGCGTATATGGACGTCACCACGAACAATAAGAAAATTCCGAGCGCGACGATTCTCGCCAAGCAAATTCAAAGAGACATATGGAAAGAAACGAAACTGACAAGCTCCGCTGGTGTTTCCTATAATAAATTCATCGCAAAAATCGCCTCCGATATGAAAAAACCGGCAGGTTTGACCGTTGTCCCACCTGATGAAGCGCTTCCTTTTTTAAAAAAGTTACCGATTGAGAAATTCCCGGGCATTGGTCCGAAGACAGCGCAAAAAATGCATAACCTTAACATATACACCGGGGAAGATTTGTATCAAATGGAACAAATGGATCTCATTTCCCTTTTCGGCAAGGCGGGTATCTCTTATTATCACCGTGCTCGCGGGATCGATAACAAGCCGCTAAATATGAAGCGGGAACGAAAATCTGTCGGCAAAGAACGTACGTATTTTCATAACTTGACGACCGACAGCGAAGTGACGGATGAACTAAGGAAAATCGCACAAGAAGTGGTTACTGCATTGAACCGCGTGCAAAAACACGGGAAAACGGTTGTCCTGAAAATAAGGTATCGGTCGTTTGAAACGTTAACGAGACAAGTGAGCGCCCCGCATTATTTTGAAACGCCCGAAGCGATTTATGATCAGGCGGCAGGCATTTGGGAAGAGGTCGGCATGGCAGGAAAAGGGGTGCGTTTACTCGGAATTACCGTTACCAATTTAGATCCGATTCACTACCGGCCAATGACACTGTTTTAAAAACCTCTAGGGCGGAGGTTCGCCAATATTTAACTGAAAATTGGAAAATAAATAGTGAAGCAGCACATTTAAAATTGTGTATTGACATTTTCAATGTTTCTGAATAAAATATTCTCATAGAACATATAATTCCTATAAAATTAGTTAGGATTTATCCTTTTTTGCTTACGGCAGGGAATTTCAAAACAAAGGGGGCGTTTCCATTGATGACCATGTCGACACTCAACGATGAGGAAATGAAGGAATTGAACAGCGTGGCATTGGCGAATAAACAGGCAACCGATGTATTGGCCTGGGCTTATAAAACGTTCGGAGATCAGCTTGTATATTCCTGCAGCCTTGGTGCCGAAGGGATGGTGCTTCTTGATTTGATCGAAGAAGTGAATCCTGGGGCAAATGTTATTTTTCTCGATACCGGCTTGCATTTCAAAGAAACGTATACATTGCTCGATGACGTACGAAAATCTTTTCCGACTCTTAACATCAAAGCGCTGACACCTGAACATACGGTCGAAGAGCAAAAGGAAAAGCATGGCGATCGTTTATGGGAACGCAACCCGGATCAATGTTGCCAAATGCGTAAATTTGAACCATTGCAACGGGAATTGTCTCAATATACAGCCTGGATCTCCGGGTTGCGACGAGAACAGTCGCCTACGAGGCGGGAAACCCCGTTTATCGCGAAAGATCATCGCTTTTCACTCTTGAAAATTTGCCCGCTCATTCATTGGACGCAGGAAGATGTATGGGCGCATATTCATGACAGGGAGTTACCTTATAATCCGTTGCATGATAATCATTATCCAAGCATCGGATGCGCCCCATGCACGGCGCAAGTGCTCGATGGTGCAGACGAACGGAGCGGAAGATGGAGCGGAATGGAAAAAACCGAATGCGGGCTGCATTGGTAAACGTTAAAACATACTGAGGAGGATAACGCATGAGTACGAGTATTCCCCATGGGGGTTCGCTGATCGACAGACGGCAGTATGGAGCCGATTTGCCGGAGGCAAAAGTAAAAATCCCATTAGATGAAATGGCGCTTGCAGACCTGGAATTAATTGCAAACGGCGCGTATTCGCCATTAACCGGTTTTCTAAACAAACGGGACTATGAAAATGTTGTTTCTTCTATGAAACTGGAAAATGGCTTGGTGTGGAGTCTGCCGATCACCTTGACCGTTACGGAAGCTTTGGCGGCTGATTTAAACATCGGAGAAGCGGCCCTTTTGGAAAAAGACGGCGTTACGTACGGGTGGATAACAGTGTCTGACATTTACCGACCTGACAAAGAACAGGAAGCGACGCAAGTATTTAAAACGGCAGATGAGGCTCATCCGGGGGTTGCGCAGCTTTTTGCGCGACCGGACGTATATGTGGGCGGCGAAATTACACTTGTCCGTCCCGTCGAGCATGGGCTTTTTGAAGCGGAAGCATTGGCACCGCAAGAAACCCGGGAAGCTTTTGCGGCAAAAAATTGGCAGACGGTCGTCGGTTTCCAAACGAGGAATCCCGTGCACCGCGCCCATGAATACATCCAAAAAACGGCATTGGAAACGGTGGATGGCTTGTTGTTACACCCGCTTGTTGGCGCGACAAAAAAAGGGGACATCCCTGCCGATGTACGTATGAAAAGTTATAAAGTGCTGTTGTCGGACTATTATCCGGAAGATCGGGTCCAGCTTTCCGTATTTCCGGCTGCCATGCGTTATGCGGGTCCCCGTGAAGCAGTCTTTCACGCGCTTGTGCGTAAAAACTACGGGTGCACCCATTTTATCGTTGGCAGAGACCATGCCGGTGTTGGGGATTATTACGGCACCTATGAAGCGCAGACGTTATTAAAACAGTTCCCAGCCGAAGCGCTTGGCATTTCGCCGTTGTTTTTTGAACATAGTTTTTATTGCAATGCTTGTGAAGCAATGGCGACCGCCAAAACATGCCCCCATGATTCGAAGCAACATGTGATATTGTCCGGCACAAAAGTCAGGGAGATGCTTGGAAACGGTGAAGCACCGCCGAAAGAATTTAGCAGGCGTGAAGTTGTGAACGTGCTGATGGAAGCATACCGGTCTACAGTTCAATAGATAGGGGGAGAAAAGATGAGCAATGCAGATATCGTTTGGCATGATGCTGCCGTTTCCCAAACCGAACGGGAGCGAAAAAATAACCATTCCGCATTTGTATTATGGTTTACCGGTTTATCCGGTTCGGGAAAATCAACGCTCGCAAATGCCATCGACCGTTACTTTCATGATCATGGGTATCGAAGTTACGTTTTGGATGGGGACAATGTTCGCCATGGCTTGAACAACGACCTTGGTTTTTCCGAGGAAGATCGGGTCGAAAATATTCGCCGCATCAGCGAAGTTGCCCGTCTGTTCGTCGATGCGGGCCATATCGTGAGCACTGCATTTATTTCACCCTATGCCGATGATCGGGCAAGGGCGCGAGAGCGATTGCCGGACGGGCGTTTCATTGAAGTGTTTGTGGATTGTCCGCTTGAAACGTGCGAAGCCCGTGATCCAAAGGGATTATACAAAAAAGCGCGCAGTGGGGAAATCCCATCGTTCACCGGTATCAGCGCGCCTTATGAGGCACCTGTGGACCCGGATATTACGTTGCAAACGGGTACACGTTCAACCGAGGAGAACGTGCATGAGCTTGTAGAACAATTGGAGGATCTCTTGCGGCCTTCGTGAGTGTGGAAAGGTGGGCTTAAGATGAAAGGGAGCGTGGCCATTGTCGGCGCCGGGCCGGGAGACCCGGGACTGTTGACGGAAAAGGGGAAAGCATTATTGGAACGTGCGGACGTAATTGTGTATGACCGGCTCGTCCACCCGCTTTTATTGGAACATACAAAAGAAGAGGCCACACGTATATATAGTGGCAAAATTCCGAGAGGTCACGCCACCCGGCAATCGACGATCCAAACGATGCTTGCGCATTATGCACAGGAAGGGCAGTTTGTCGTCCGTTTAAAAGGCGGAGACCCGGGTGTGTTTGCCCATCTCGGCGAAGAAGCGGAGGCGCTCCGATTGGCAGGCATTGCTTATGAGGTCGTTCCCGGCTTGACCGCCGGGCTTGCCGGTGCTTCTTATGCCGGGGTACCGGCCACCTACCGTTCACTCAGCACAAGTGTTGCTTTTGTTACCGGGCACGCCCGCAAAGAGATGCCGTTGTCCGAGGTGGTCTTGCCTCGAGCAGATACATTAATTTTTTACATGGGCATGCATTACCTACCGTTCTGGATGCAGCGGCTTGCAAGCGATGGGTGGAGTGCCGAAACGCCTGCGGTAGTCGTACAATGGGGGACGACCCCGAAGCAGCGAACGGTAAATGGCACCATCACCACGATTGCAAGCGAGGTAGAGACCAAAATGATCACGAACCCGGCGCTTGTCATTGTAGGGGAAACGGCCCGGTTTCACGCGGATTTGCAGTGGTATGAGGATTTACCTTTACAAGGCACAAGCGTGCTTTGGGCAGGTGGGGATGTGACCGGCAGGGAAGACACAACCCGTATGTTGACACGCCTCGGCGCGCACGTTTTTTCTTATCCCGGGGATGTGTTTGCGTTCAATCGGGAACGTCTTCGTTCACCGCTCACGGCTTATCGGCGTGTGCATTTTGAGGATGCGTGTAGTGTCGGTTTTTTTTTACAGAATTGGAAAGACGAGGGGTATGATTTACGCTGGTTGCCTGCGTATGTGACCGGGGAAGATGTTGATACGGAAGAGACACTTAAGGCGCATGGATTGCCGTCGGAGAGGAACGGGGATCCTGAATTGACGGTCGGGACATGTCCGAAAAATGGATCTTCGTATTGGCAAATCGCTCGCCGAAAATCTTCTAGCGTAAAAGAGGATGTGTTTTCACGTTTGGTCGCCGATGATTGGATCAATACGGTATTGTTTACGGCGCCCGATCAAGTGCATGCCTTTGCGCAGAAATTGGAGGAAGATTTGGCGGTTTGGTGTTCGGATAAAATGGTGGTCTGCGTCGGATTGGAGACGTGCCGGTTGTTGCAGGATTTCCGTGTCCATATTGACCAGTATGCCGAAGAGGCAAACATCGAAGAGTTTCCGGCGTTACTCATCTCGGTTCGTTCTGTTGTTGCAGCTCGTTAAGGGTGGGGGCGAAAAAAATAAAGAAACTGCATAGAAATGTTGTTTAAGTTTGCGGGAAGCGGGCAAGCTAAGCGAGAGCCTTCACCCATACTTAGAAGGAGGATACAATTCTATGCAGTGGAAAAGAATGACGACCCTTGGCCTCGCGCTTTTGCTTTCTGCTTGCGGAACTGCTGACGATCAAAACGGGGACGACGGGATGAATGGAAGCGGCGATGCCATGGAAGAGAACGGGGATATGAACGGAAATGGCGAAGCAACCGGGAATGATGATAACGGGGACATGACCGAGGATTTGAGCAACGATATGGCCGATGATGGCAACAGGCAAGATGAGATGGACGGTATGGATGATATGAATGGGGAAGATACCGCCGGTGACGGAGAAACGGCGCTTGACAAAGGGGTACGTGAAATGGAATTAGAAATCCAATTTACGGATGACACCGAGTGGGAGTTCGAGTATGAAGCGGAGAATGACGAGGTGGACGCCGAGGTAGAAAAAGAAGATGACTCAAGCGAAGGGGACGACGCGAGAGAAGAGATCGAGGGAGTGCTTGAAAACCTCCAAATTGACACCCAACAGGATGACGAAGAGATGGCTCAAGAGGTGATTTCCGCGTTGGAACTTAATGAAGATGACATTTACAGGTTGGAATTCTTCATTGAATTAGAAAATGATGAGATGTATAACGTACAACAAACGTATTAGGAAAAAAACGAGGCATGATCGCCTCGTTTTTTGCTGGCAAGACTTTCGCCATAAAAGCTTAGCGAAAAACCAATTTTTCTTGAGTGGATGAGCTTCGGGTGTCCTGCATTAGGTTGCCAACAGCGGCATTTGGCGATATCACTACGCCCCTCTGGCGTTCAAAAACACACGAACACATCCTTCGATCCTTCGCACCTCTAAGTCTCAAGTGCTTCTTGCAATACTTCTCTGAATCGTTCGCGATCTTCGTCGGTGAACAGTTTCGGTCCTTTTGTTTTCTGGCCGCTTCGCCGCATTTTTGCTTGGGCATGGCGACTGCTTAACAATTGTTCGATATTTTCATTCGAATAGACGAAACCGTTATGGTGGAGGACGGTGCAATTTTTCGCCAACCCAAGGGCAGCCAATCCGTAATCTTGCGTCACGATAAGATCATGGGCGTCGGCGAGTTGCGTGATGCGATAATCCGCAGCATCCGCACCGGTATCGACGTAGATCGTTTCGACGCCGACAGGTTGTTTTTCCAGCGAGTAATGGTTGAAACTTTTCACCAAGATAACGGGAATATTTGCGGCACGCCCCTTTTCTATAATGATATCTTTAACTGGACAAGCATCCGCATCTACATAAATCTTCATGGCTTCACACCTCCTTCGTTAGGGATTCCGAACACTGGATTTCAGACCTCGTTGAATCCCCCGAAAAATAAATACCCAGTGAATGGGTCCAAGGCTATCCCTATCATCAACTAAATAATACCACTTTTGTATCGCTTTCTTCCATTTGTAATCAATTTAAAGCAATCCGTAGGTAAAAAATGCAAGAGAAATCATTTAGTAATAAGTGTAAAGCTGATATACTATGAATAAGTTTTTTAGTAGAAAAAAGGGGGGGATCCAATGAAAGGATGGGTGCAAACGGTCGCCATTACGATATGTGCGATTTCGCTTGCAGGTTGCAGCGAATCAGTCAGTATAGAAGATGCTACGTCGTCGGTGGTTGAAATAGAAAATGAAAAAGATAACGTTATCGCTTACATTAATGATATATTGGCCCAGGAGGAAGGGATGCTAGAGGAATTTGAAGAAGACTTGGCAGAAAACGAAGCTGATCTTTTTTCAACACGGGATGCTCAAGTGTTCACAAATCTTGAAGAGAGGGAATCTTATTTGGCAGCGATCAACGATGCAGCGCAAGCCATGCAGATGGAAAATGAAATCATAGCGACTGTGCTAGAAGATGGAGACAGTGAAGAGCTGCCCATGGACGAATTGGAACAGTTAAATGAACAAACCGCTTCCTTACATAATGAATTGAACGATTATGTAGAAACATACGGTTCGGAACTTCAGACCCAAGACGAATATTTCAGTGGATTAGGCGAGGATAGCGATTTCGAATTTCTTGCTGATGGAATTGAGACCGTTAACGATGCTCAAGAAGAAGCCCACCAGCTCCTTGAAAACATTCATGATGAGCTATTGGCAACGGAGAACGCACTTGAAGACGTCGATACACTGGAGGAGGCGAGCGCATGAGCAAAAAAATAACCGTCGCTTTATTAGCGGGAGCTGTAGCTTTTGGCAGTTATCATGATCCGGCTTCTGCTGAAGAAGATGGAGAAGAACAAGAGAATGGCGAGGAAGAAGGAGGGGAAGAGGAAGAAGAAGCATTATTTGAGCTAAACGACGATGACTTGCTCGCGCTTCCACGCTTAATTCCCGATCGTTTTACGTATGACAGCGGTGTTGAGATTGAATACCCGGAAGACGGTGTCAAGGGGGTCTTTTCGACAGCCCATTCCATGGGGGGCGACAATGCTGATGACCTTGTAAACTTAGTTAATGATACAACTCTGAACAGCATCGTAGTTGACGTTAAAGATGATCACGGGTTTATCACCTATGAAACGGATTCAGACGATGAGCGTATCCAGGCCAATACTAATGAGATCATCGACGATATGGAGGGCATGATGGATACATACGAAGAAAACGATATTTATCCGATTGCCAGGATCGTTGTTTTCAAAGATACAGAGTTGGCTGAGGAAGAACCGGAGCTTTCCTTTTTGGACAACGGGGATGTTTGGTCAAACAACAGCGGCGAATCGTTTGTCAACCCATTCTCTGAAGAAGTATGGGAGTATAATATTGAGGTAGCCAAAGAAGCAGCTGAAGCGGGATTTAAAGAAATTCAGTTTGATTATATACGCTTCCCTGAAGGATTTGAAAACCGTGATGATGACCTGGAATACACTGAAGGGAATTATGCCGAATCCGGAGAAGATAATGTTCAAAATAGAGTGGATGCCGTCACCGACTTTGTCGAGTATGCCCGTGAAGAGTTAAGGCCTTATGGAGTGAAAGTTTCGGGTGATATTTTCGGTTACGCGGCAACAGTAGACGAGACACCGGGGATCGGGCAAAACTTTACGGAAATCGCCGAAAACGTGGATATTATGTCATCGATGATTTATCCAAGCCACTGGACACCGCATTTTGGTATCGATCAACCCGATCTTGAGCCCTATGATATTGTTGACGAATATGCTCAATTGGAAAACGAACTGATGGATGATATGGAAGACCCACCGATCTCCAGACCTTGGCTTCAGGACTTCACCGCTTCCTATTTGTCAGATGGCGATTGGATGGAATACGGCGCCGATGAAGTGGAGGCACAGATCCAGGCGCTTTATGATAATGACATTTACGAGTTCCTTCTTTGGGACGCGGCAAATGACTATTCCGAAGGTGCGGATTACGAACTCGATGCAGAACAGGATATTGTCGAAGAAGATTCGGATTAGCAAAAGGAGCCCACTCGAGGCTCTTTTTTAGGTTCGAATGATCGAAAATATATCTGCTTTCGATATCTTCTGGGTCGCAAGATTGCATTCAAAATGTTCTCCTTAATGCGGAATCGATGTAAGGGAGGCAATGTTCTTTAATGATCATGCATGGATAATGATCGATCCAGGGGGTGTGGTCGACTACCCACCTTGACATTCATAGTTCATGCAGCAATCCCCCGTGGTTGTTTTTCGAGCTGTTGACGTCTGTAGAAACGGGATAGGCGTGCATCTCTTTTGATTCAAAGGGGACCAGAAGTTGTTTAAGAATGTTTGGGTCCTGAATGTTTGGATCCAGCCATGATGCTTCTTCTTCCTTTGTAAGGATGACGGGCATACGGTGGTGAATGTCGCTCATCATTTCATTTGCCTCGGTCGTAATAATCGTACAAGAAAAAATGGTTTCCTCCCCGTTTGTCCATTTCTCCCATAAACCTGCGAATCCAAATAACTCTTCCCCATTTAGTTGTATATAATACGGTTGTTTTTTTCCATTAACGGTTTTCCATTCGTAAAATCCGTTCGCGGGGATAAGACACCGCCTGCGTGTGAATGCATGTTTAAAACTGTTTTTTTCTGCAACGGTTTCTGCACGTGCATTAATCATTTTATAGCCGATTTTTGTGTCTTTTGCCCAAAAAGGGATGAGCCCCCAACGCAGTTGGCCCAGTCTGTTCCGCTCTCCATCATTAATGATTGTGATAAGAGATTGGGAAGGAGCGATATTAAAGCTGGGCATTGCTTCGTCAATTTTACTGACATCAATGCCGAAGCGTTTGTGGATGGCTTTGATTTGATCATACAACGTAAAACGTCCACACATCTGTTTTTCCTCCTCAAATATCATGCCATTGCGGACGTACACTTTTTTATAAATGTCTACATACAATGGGATAAATACTTAATGGGCGTGATTCGAGGTGATGATGGTGTTCGGTGGCAGGAAGCGTTCTTATTCTTCCATGTACGGTTGGCAACCTCCGCAAACGACAAACGACGAAGAAGAGCAGGATTCCGAATCGCTTATTGTTAAATTGGAATATGTTGGTCAACTGTTGGCTGTTATCGGTGAAGGGCTTCAATTTTCAGCTGCCAGCATCGCACTTCGCGAATTGCAAAGGGAGCAGGCGACGGAGGATGCCGATGAAAACGGCTTAAATGAAGATGCTCCGCTACCAACTGGCCTCGATCAACCGAATGGCAATCCCAACTCCGATACGGATGCCAAAATAGCATCGCTACAGCAGCAGATTGTCGAGCTTGAGCGACGGCTCGATGAGCGCGAGTAAGGGGCAATAAATGCGCATATGATCCGAGGTCCAATGCCCTCTTCCTTGTGGTTATGATACCCCCAAAGAATGCATAAATCCATATATGCACGGATAGGCTAAGTTTGCGAAATAATTTATGACATTTGGAGGAGAAATATATGCAATTAGCCGGACATGAATTTCATGAATTAAGCGAACTGGCCATGAGTTGTTACAACACGATATCTTGTATGTCTACGTGGATGAAACAAGCCCAGGACCCGGAACTACAGCAAATGTTGACCCAACACTTTCCGATGCATGTCAATGATTATAATATGAAGGTGGAGTTTTTACAAGACGCCTCCGCCCCGATATCTCTACGTTTCAACCGGACACGTATACTCCGAATTTAACGAGCTATACCGAAACGCCGGTCACTCCACTTCCCCCGGTCGAACTACGTTTGACGGAACAACAACCGAACGATCGGGAGATTGCGACGGGTTATTTGCTCAATCAAAAATCGGCAGCCACAAATTATGCAAAGGCGGCCTTAGAATGCGCAAACCCGGAATTGCGTACGTTTTTTGAGAACTCCTTTTTAAACAGTAGCCATCATTCTTATGATATTTGGCAATATATGGTTAGCAAGGGATACTATCCACTTGCGCCTGCCCCGGCCATGGACATTCAAAAGGTAGGAGCGATCTATCCGGTCTTGAAGCAGCAAACGACGTAGTTTAATGAGATCCAGCGCAAGCGCCTCGTTTGATGAAGGACGCTTGCGCTTTACTAAGGAAGGGAGTGTGGCGACGTGAAGGATAAAAAGAACATCAATGAAGAAGAAAATAATTTTAGTGAAAACAGCAAGAATGAACAGCTGGAAGCGTTTAGGAGTTATGATAATCGAGACAAACCATTGACGACAAATCAAGGACTCAAAATGAATGAGGATGAATTTTCGTTAAAAGTGGGGGAGCGCGGCCCTACGATTATGGATGATTTTCATTTTCGGGAAAAAGTAACTCATTTTGACAATGAGCGTACGCCGGAACGGGTTGTACATGCCCGTGGATTTGCCGCGCATGGCGAGTTTGAATTATATGAATCGATGAAGCCGTTTACGAAGGCAAAATTTTTACAAGATCCAAGTGTGAAAACGCCGGTTTTTGTTCGATTTTCAACGGTCGTCGGTCAACGGGGCTCTAAAGATACAGCGCGAGATGTGCGCGGATTTGCAACGAAATTTTACACAGAAGAAGGGAACTACGACTTGGTTGCGAACAATATGCCGGTATTTTTTATTCAGGATGCGATTAAATTCCCGGATATTGTGCATGCCATTAAACCCGAACCTGATAATGAAATCCCACAGGCGACTGCCGCTCACGATACGTTTTGGGACTGGGTGACACAAAACCAGGAAACCGCCCACATGATTATGTGGCTCATGAGTGACCGTGCCATTCCGAGAAGCTTTCGGATGATGGAAGGGTTTGGCGTTAATACATTCCGCTTCGTGAACGAGGAAGGAAAGGCGCATTTCGTAAAATTCCATTGGAAGCCACTCTTGGGTGTTCATTCGCTTTCTTGGGAGGAAGCGGAAATTATCGGCGGGGCTGATCCCGACTTTAATCGCCGTGATTTGTGGGACAATATTAATTTAGGCAACCCTGCCGAATTTGAGCTCGGTGTGCAGATCGTCGATGAAAAGGATGAGTTCAAGTTTGATTTTGATGTCCTTGATCCCACAAAAATTTGGCCGGAAGAAGATGTGCCGGTGCGTATAATTGGAAAGATGACATTGAACCGCAACGTGGACAATTTTTTTGCGGAAACGGAGCAGGTGGCGTTCCATCCGGCTAATATCGTTCCGGGCATTGACTTTACCAATGATCCATTGTTGCAAGGGCGCTTGTTTTCCTATTTGGATACGCAACTCCTCCGTTTTGGCAGCCCGAATCACCACGAGATTCCGATTAACCGTCCGGTCTGTCCGTTTTTTAACAATCAACGTGAAGGTTTTATGCGCCAGACCATCAATAAAGGAAACGTTGCTCATCACCGAAACGCTTTGGCGAACGGTTCGCCACACACTGTTAGTGAAGAAGAGGGGGGCTATGCCCATTATCAAGAAAGAGTCGATGCCCACAAAATTCGCGCGCGTAGCGATAGTTTCAAGGACCATTTTTCACAAGCAAAATTGTTCTGGAATAGCATGAGCGAGCCGGAAAAACAGCATATTATTGATGCGTTTAGGTTCGAGGTCGGCAAAGTGAAAAGCAAAGACGTAAAACAAAAAGTCGTTGACATGTTTGCCAGTGTGGATGTGGATATGGCTGCAGCCTTTGCCGAAACCATCGGATGTACTCCGCCAACTTCCGGTGGCTCCGATGTAACCAAACAATCGCCGGCACTCAGTCAGGCGAATACAACGAAAAGTGCGCAGACGCGAAAAGTGGCAATTATCATCGCCGAAGGTTACGATGGTCAAAAAGTGGAAGCCATAATTGACGCCTTGGCAGCAGCAGGCGTAGAACCAAGGGTTTTAAGTGATAAGCTCGGTCCGATCACAGGTGTCAACGACAGCAAGGTGGAGTCCGTGCATACGTTTCAAACCGATGCTTCCGTCGCGTTTGATGCTGTCTATGTAGATGGGGGAAAAAATGCCGATGCCATGTTTGAAAGGGGCGCAACTAAATTTATGAGGCAAGCATTTGAGCATTTCAAGCCAATTGCGGCCACTAATGAAGGCTTGGTTTGGCTAAAAAACGTAAACTTGGCCGATGGCATGGGCGTTGTACAGGGAGACAATAATACCGATTTTGTTCAACCATTCATCGAAGCAATTGCTGCCCATCGATTTTGGGAGCGGCAAATGGTTTAAGATAAGTAAAACTCCCACCGGAAGGTGGGAGTTTTACGTGTTAAGTGGCTGATGATTACCAAAAACCGCCGCCGTAACCATAACCGCCGTAACCTTTTCCGCCGCCAAACGATGTTCCGACAATGATGAGAAGGATGAACAGGACAACAATTAACGCAAATCCTCCGCCTGCTCCGTACATTTTTATCCCCCTTTCAACATGTATCAGTAATAATGTATGATGAACACTCAGATAGTGAAAGGGCAGTTGGACTACATAAAAACTGCACAGTCGAAAAAGGCAGGATTGCGACAGACTTTCGTGCACGAAAAATAGGCTTCTTAGGGCGCAGGAATGAGGGAGGGCAGTGGATTGGATAAGGGGAAAAAACGTTATTGGTTTTTAAGCGGACTCATCCTATGGTTGCTTATTCTCGTATTAGCACTTGTTACGCAAGAGGTTAGCCATGTATATACGATTTCCGGTTGGATAGCGATGGCGGGGGCTGTTATCCTAAGTGTCGTGAGCCTCATTACCATTAAAGATGAGTACCGGCATAAAAAACAAATGGGAGGGGATTATAAGGAAACTGCCAAGGAGGGGAGCGACATAAGTTTGAAATTGTTTCTATTCCTGTTGCCGCATATTGTATCCAGCAGTATCCTTATCTATATGATATATCTGTAAAATAGTAATTTGTGAAATATATTTGATGCAATTTCAATTTTTTATGCATAATTTCGACATAATATGGGAATAAAACCTTGAAGGATTTCACGTGAATGTTATACACTAGGAAGAGTTTTCGTCACACTAAAGTCAGGAGGATTTAGGATGAAAAAGAAAAAAGTAACCATCGTGTTTTGGGTGGCGTTAGCCATTGCTGCTGTCTTTATTGCCTGGGGTGCTTTTTTGCCCGAGAATGTTGAGGCGGTACTGGGATTTATTGATGGATTTCTAGCTTCAAACTTTGGATGGTTTTATTTATTAGTAATGACGGGGTTTGTCCTCTTTGCCATTTTTATGGTAGTTAGTCCGTATGGGCGAATTAAACTCGGAAAGCCGGATGACACACCGGAATACGGTTATTTTACATGGTTCGCTTTTCTCTTTACTGCAGGGATGGGCGTCGGACTGGTTTTCTTCGGTGTTGCTGAACCGTTAACACATTATAATGCTCCGCCATCAGCGGATCCGGGTTCGACAGCAGCTGCTGCAGAGTCGCTGCAACATACATTATTCCATTGGGGATTTCATCCGTGGGCTACTTATGCTGTCGTAGCATTGGCGCTTGCTTATTTTAAATTCCGGCATCAGGCTCCGGCTCTGATCAGTTCTGCGTTATCCCCGCTATTCGGCGATCGAATGAAGGGTGGCTGGGGACATAGTATTGATGTATTGGCCGTGTTTGCCACTGTTTTTGGGATCGCCACGTCGCTCGGTTTGGGAGCCACGCAGATTACCGCTGGTTTAAGTTACAGTTTTGAGGGTTTGGAAAATAATATTGTCACGCAACTAATCACAATCTTGATCGTGACCGTTCTGTTTATTCTGTCGGCAACTACCGGTATAAATCGGGGAATTCGCTATTTAAGCTGGACGAACATCGTCATCGCGATCGCGCTGATGATCTTTGTCTTCGTGCTTGGTTCGACGGTACAGATGGCTGAGTCGTTTATGACGACGATGGGAAATTATATACAGAATCTCCCCAGTATGACGTTTAATATGAATGCCTTCACCGGCGAGCGCGAGTTTCTCAATGATTGGACCCTCTTTTATTGGGCATGGTGGATTGGCTGGTCGCCATTCGTCGGCACGTTTATTGCTCGTGTATCACGAGGCAGAACGATCCGGGAATTTGTCCTCGGCGTTACAGCTGTCCCTGTCGTGTTTAGTGCGATTTGGTTCGCGATTTTCGGTGTCGCCGGCATTGAGATGAATAATGCGGATGCTGGGGCATTATATGAACTGGTTGCAGAGGCAGGCGAGGAAGTTGCCTTATTTGGATTTCTGGAAAACCTTCCGATGGCTTCTCTTGTGATAGGTATCGCTG
Organism: Salicibibacter cibi; assembly: GCF_016495865.1. Lineage (NCBI taxonomy): Bacteria > Bacillati > Bacillota > Bacilli > Caryophanales > Bacillaceae > Salicibibacter > Salicibibacter cibi. Next base: position 2,590,234 of record NZ_CP054706.1, on the reverse strand, counting down.
TAATCCTTATTTCCTCGTTCTTTATTACATCTGCCGATTCAGGGACGTTTGTGCTCGCCATGCTGACGACTGGTGGACGGCTAAACCCCTCCATGAATATTAAAATCATTTGGGGCATCATCCTTGCCGGAACAGCCGGGGTCCTTTTGTGGTCCGGCGGTCTGGAAGCTTTGGAGATGGCGATGCTCATTGCCGCATTTCCGTTCGCATTCGTCGTAATACTGATGGGTATATCACTCATCAAGGCATTAAGCAGCGAGTACGACATTTTACGTCTGGAAAGCAAACAACGAGAGTTTGAACCCAATTATCGAGAAGAATCCAAACGTGAACTCGAAGAAAAACGTGAGGAATTCGAGCAATCGCTTCCTGACGAGGATGTCGAGATTGAAGAGGAAGAAAACCAGTAAAACTTCAATCGCTTAAAACAGCCCTTTTTGGGCTGTTTTTTTGCGTACCTTACAACTTTCGGAGGGAGATGAAAAAAGTCCTTGTTTTCTTACCGCTTCTCTTGTTCAATTACTGGTAAACTGCTACGATTAACTCAGGGGTGTAAGCGCTGACATTCCATTCGAAACCGGACAGCCGGAAGGGGGTGATCGAATGTCATTGACGCTCAGCGGCATTCGCGTGCTTGACCTTACGCGGCTTTTGCCGGGGCCTTACGCAACGATGCTGCTTGCGGATTTTGGTGCTGAAGTGATTAAAATTGAAGAACCGAACGTAGGAGATTACGCGCGTGTGACACCGCCGATGGTCGATGAAAACAGCGCGTTGTTTCATTCTTTGAATCGCAATAAAAAGAGCGTCACGTTTGATTTAAAAGCAACGGAAGGAAAAGACAATTTTTTAAAATTGGCCGAGACTGCAGATGTGGTGGTTGAATCTTTTCGTCCTGGTGTCATGGACAGGCTCGGAATCGGTTATGAAACATTGAAAGACATTAACCCCGGGCTGATTTTTTGCGCGATAACCGGTTACGGGCAAACCGGACCCTACGCGCAGTTCTCCGGCCATGACATTAATTATCTGAGTTACGCGGGGATTCTCCATTTAATGGGGAAAACGAATGAAAAGCCGACGGTCCCTTCCGTTCAAATCGCAGATATCGGTGGGGGTGCTTATCCTGCTTTGGTAGGTATTTTGCTCGCGTTGTTGGAAAAACAACAAACCGGTCGCGGACAATTTATCGATATTTCCATGTTGGACGGGGTCATCGCTTGGCTTCAAACCATGCTTCCTGAATATTTTGTAAAAAAACAGTCAATTCAAAAAGAAAAGTTGCCGCTTGCCGGTAGAAACGCCTGTTACGAAGTGTATGAAACGAAAGATGGGCGCTGGTTGTCCGTCGGTGCCTTGGAGCCGAAGTTTTGGAAAGCGTTTTGTGAGGAAATCGGAAAAGAAGCATTCATCCCTCTGCAATTTGCCCCAATAGCCGAACAACATCGCTTAAAAGCGGAGATACAAGCTGTCATTTCCGAAAAAGATTTATCGGAATGGATGGATGTGTTTCAAGATAGAGAGGCTTGTGTGGCACCGCTGCTCACGATAGAAGAAGTCACACTTGATCCGCAGGTGCTTGAAAGGGAAATGGTCCAAAGCGTAAATGACGTGCAACACATCGGTTTCCCGATTAAGTTATCCGAGCGTCCGGCATCCATCCGATCAGTGGCTCCCCGGCTCGGAGAACATACGGATGACATAATGTCAGCAATTAGAAAACAATATAAAGGATGTGATCGGGAATGATGAACACACCACTATTGGTAGCACCGATGCTGGAACGTGCGGAAACATATTTTCCGAAAAAAGAAGTGGTTTCCAGGACACTGGATACGACGCATCGCCTGACATACAGGGACGTTGGCAGACGTACACGCGCATTGGCAAGCGCCCTTGAAAAACTTGGCGTGCAAAGAGGCGAACGTGTTGGCTCTTTTGCGTGGAACCACCATCGTCATCTGGAGGCGTATTTTGGCGTCCCCGGGATGGGCGGCGTCATCCACATGATCAATATCCGTCTTCCGGAAGAGCATCTCGTGCACGTTATTAACCATGCTGAAGACCGTGTGCTCCTAATTGATGAAGACTTGTTGCCATTGATCGAGCGGGTCAAGGATAAGCTCACGTCTGCGCATACGTTCGTGGTGATGACCGATAAAGATGAACTTCCGGAAACATCGCTAGAACCGGTATATTCTTATGAAGCACTCATCCGTGACGGCGACGAAACGTATGAATTCTTACAGGATATCGATGAAAATGAACCGGCAGCAATGTGCTATACGTCGGCGACGACTGGATTGCCGAAAGGGGTCGTCTATTCCCATCGAGGGATTGCGTTGCACACATTGTCCCTCGGTTTGGCCGACTCGGCGGGGGCATCCGAGAATGATGTCTGTATGCCTGTCGTTCCCATGTTCCATGTCAACGCGTGGGGGATGCCTTTTTCGTCCACATGGTTTGGATCTAAGCAAGTGTTGCCGGGACCGAATTTTACACCTAAGTTGTTGGCAGAGTTGATTCAAGATGAAAACGTAACGATCACTGCCGGCGTTCCCACGATTTGGCTCGGTTTGTTGCAAGTGTTGGAACAAGAAAATTATGACATGAGCAGCTTGCGGGCGGTCCTCTGCGGGGGTTCCGCAGCGCCAAAAGGAATGATCGAGAAATTTGAAAAGGATTACAACATTCCTTTTGTTCATGCTTATGGGATGACGGAAACGACGCCTCTTGTAACTTTATCCCGTCTGAAAAGCTATCAACAGGAGCTTCCTGAAGCGGAGCGCATGGATATTCGCTCGACACAGGGCATGGCGGTTCCGGGTATTGATATTAAGGCCATCAATGAAAACGGCGATATCAATTGGGACGGGGAGGACATGGGCGAACTGCTCATCCGCGGTCCGTGGATTGCCGATGAATATCATAGCGATGACCGGAGTGGGGAAGCGTTTCAGGATGGATGGCTGCACACAGGAGATGTTGTGACCATTGATGAGGAAGGATCCATCAACATCGTCGACCGCACGAAAGATTTGATCAAAAGCGGCGGCGAGTGGATTTCGTCGGTAGAGTTGGAAAACGCGATTATGGCACATGATGCTGTACAGGAAGCGGCAGTGGTTGCCGTCGCCGATCCGAAATGGCAGGAACGTCCTGTGGCATGTGTAGTTGTCAAAGATGCCGAAAAAGTATTGATATCAAAAGATGATATTATCGATCATCTTCGACCGCAATTTGCCAAATGGTGGCTCCCCGACGATGTGATCTTTATGGATGATATTCCGAAAACGTCGGTAGGGAAATTTTTGAAGAGAGCGTTACGGGACAAGGTAAAGCAATGAATAACGGAAAAAGGCAGGACCTAGTCCAGGGGGTTCTGTCTTTTTTGGCAGATAACTATATAGATGTGTGGCTTAGTTTTGCATTCGGACAAACCCATCCTTCACTTGATTGTGTTCGAGACAAGGATCATCTGAATGATATAAATATTCACGCCGAAAGCCATGATATTTTATTTGGGAAAAATAATGATAAGCAAGAGGTTGGTTAGATCATGCTTATAGGGCGAGAGTAAAACAAAGAAAAGCACCCAACAGTGTATTCACATATGGGCTGAAGAAGCTAAGGAGAAAAAAGCGGGACAATCATTCGGTGTTTATTCAAAGAAGACAGTTTTCCCGCTTAAGAAAGAGGTTTTATTTCAATCACTGACCTTCGTGTATGAGACGGTTGATGTCTCTTTCCGTGTGGACTGTCTTATGGAGAAGCAGCTGGTAGTCAGCATCAAGCAGGTTCATTTGGCGCTGCAAGTGGCTCAGATGTTGATTCGTTTCACGAAAACGATCGGTCATTTCTTTTCGAACACCTTGTTGGCCTCCTTTTATAACAGACAGTTCTGCATCGACCTGATCGAAACGCGAATCAATCTGATCAAAACGTTCGCTCATCTCGGATCGCAGGCCGCCTACTTGTTCGTTCATTTCGGATCGCAGGCCGCCTACTTGTTCGTTCATTTCGGATCGCAGGCCACCTACTTGTTCGCTCATCTCGGATCGCAGGCCACCTACTTGTTCGCTCATTTCGGATCGCAGGCCACCTACTTGTTCGCTCATTTCGGATCGCAGGCCACCTACTTGTTCGTTCATCTCGGACCGCAGGTCGCCTACTTGTTCGCTCATCTCGAATCGCAGGCCACCTACTTGTTCGTTCATTTCGGATCGCAAGCTACCCACTTGTTCGTTCATTTCAGACCGCAGCCCGTTTATTTCGGTGCGTAAGTCCTGCCCTTGCGTTTCCATATCTGTTCTTAAATGGCCTAACTCGTGTTTAAAACCTTTCATTTCAGCCAATATTTGTTCCAACAAGTTTTCGTTCATCGTTTCACCTCCCCGGAAGAGAATGCTTGTTTGCTATTATTCTACCGCATTCATCTAATAATGACAAGTATAATGAAACATTCACCCTCGTGTCGATAATAGACTGCATTGAAGCGGGAAGGAGAATACTGTCCTCTTTCCCGCTTACATGTCTGCAATTAATTTCCATTATCTTGGTGCTGCTCAACTTTTTTATTGATGACATCTTCCGGGGGTTGTTTAGACGCGGATGGATTTCCTTGCATTCCAATTTTTTTAAAGTGCAATGAAAGAAAACCCTCATCGGCCTATTTGCCGGTAGGTTTTTTTGTTCCAATTTGCAGTGCTTCAACAAAAACTTTCGTCACATCCACGGTGAGCTATTTTAGAAAAAAATATACAAGCACAAAACAAGCCTGCACTGCTTATGGTGATAAAAGAACGTAAATCGAGGAGGACGTTAAACATGCCGATTGTTGGGGGAACCTATATTGTTTATCCTGTTCAGCCAAACGATACGCTTTACGCAGTTGCGAACAAATTGGGAAGCACTGTACCGGGAATGTCACAAATCAATGGAATATTCCCGCCATTTCTTGAACCGGAAGGCATTTATCCTGGCCAATGGTTGATTGCGCCGGTACCGGATGAAACCAATGCACAAAACCGTGTATTGTATGTCGTTCAACCCGGTGACAGCCTGTATGGGATTGCCCAAGATTTTTCAATACCTGTCCAAAACCTTATTAATGCCAATCCTCAGTTAATGAACGCGGATGCACTGCAACCCTTTCAGCTTATAGAAGTTCCAATCAACGTATTCGCGGTTAGCACCGGCGATTCATTATTTAGCATTAGCCAAGCGCTCGGAGTATCTCCGCAAACGATTATACAGATGAACCAGCGGCGACCCGGCTTTTCTCCCTCGGCTCTGCCTGCAGGATATGGATTGCTTGTGCCATGATGCAGAAGTTCTGCTTACGCAAAATTACAGGGAAATAAGCATCGTTATTTCCCTGGCATGCCTTAATATACCAATGTCATCTGTTCCAAAAACGTTGTTGGGCGATGGCGGAAACGAATTCATACCCAAAGTTAGGGTTATTCGAGGCGAAAACAACGCCAGGCAAGTTTCTTATATCTGCCTGTTGAAAATAATCGGTTGCAGCCGTTGCAATGCCGATGGGTTTATATTGTTCGTACGCTTGACTGATAAAATCAATGATATTTTGATGGAATTGATTTTCATTATTAGAATGTCCACCGACGACATAGAAGGAATCGAACAAAACAGAATATTTCGTCATGAACGTGGAATCAATATCGATTTTTGTCCCATCGTCGCCGGTGGCCGTACCGAGCTTATCACTGACGAATTCGATAAAAACGCCATATTCGTATAGCAATTCGATCACATTTCTTACCTCGCTACCACTAAATCCGTCACCGATTAAAACAGCAACTTTTTGTGTATAGGCATAATGCGGAGTGTTAGCCTGACTAAGCGCCGGTGAGCTTTTTGTGACCGGGACATGGGTGCCTTTCGGACGTTCGACACCAATATTATCGGCAATCGTACAAGCCATTTCCCGATCAACGTTTGCCCACATCTCCACATTTTGCTGTCGGACTGATTCACTCTCGACATATCCGAGGTGAAAATTAAACGTTTCGATCAAGTCTTGTTTTTCAACAGGGGATAAACTGTTCCAGAAAAGTCTTGCCTGTGAAAAGAAATCAAGAAATGAATCGCTGGGGACGTTCCTAGTCAAATGTCCTTCCACTTCCGTAGGGTAATTGACGTACCCGCCTTCCTCGGGAGACGCCTCAGCCGGTGTATTTCCCGCTAACGAATTTTCATGATAGTGAACAGCATCAACATCGATTCGATGCCTTTGAAAGCTGTCACGAAGGTTAAAATTCCTTTCAGTGATCGGTCTGTTCACCGGGATGTCCTCGATGTTGGCTGAATTTTGTCGGTGTAATTCTGTGTCCCTGTACGCAAATGCCCTTCCTTGTAAAACGGGATCGTGCGTGAAGTCAATGCCCGGCACTACATTGGCAGGGTCAAGGACCGACTGCTCATCTTCAGCAAAGAAATTATCAACAAGCCGGTTTAACGTCATTTTCCCGATGATTTCAACAGGAATTTCTTCCTCCGGCCATAGTTTTGTATCATCCAAAATATCAAAATCAAACTTAAATTCATCTTCTTCCTCAATCAACTGGATGCCGAGCTCATATTCAGGATATGCGCCCATTTTAATCGCTTCGATAATATCGCGGCGGTGAAAGTCCGGATCAACCCCTCCGATCACATTTGCTTCATCCAACAACAATGAATGGACACCGAGTTTCGGCTCCCATTTAAAGCGGACAAACGTCGATTTTCCATGTTCATTCACAAACCGAAACGTATTAATTGGCCAAGCTTCCATCATCCGCCAGCTTCTTGGCCGACCGCGCATCGACATCAACCACATCACCATATGGGCGGATTCTTGATTGTTGGCGACGTAATCCCAAAAACTATCATGTGCAGTCGTCGCTTGCGGAACATCCGTCACCGGGCTCGGTTTAGCAGCATGAGTCAAATCCATAAATTTCATGGCATCGGCAAGAATAAAAATCGGAAATTGCAGGGATAATGAATCATAATTGCCTTCTTCTGTGTAAAATTTGACCGCAAAGCCACGAATATCGACGGCTGTATCCTTCGATCCTTTACTCCCGACAAAATTGGAAAAACGAATAAACACGGGTGTTTTGCGTTCGGCTTCACCCAAAAAGTGTGCACTGGTGAGATGCCTTAACGATTGATATGTTTCAAATTCTCCATATACCCCAAAGCCTCTCGCATGAACGACTTTTTCTGGAATTCGTTCCCGGCTGAAATGAGACTGTTTTTTATAAAAATGAAAGTCATTGAATGTGAGGGGGCCGCGTCTTCCCGCCCTTAATGTCCTTCGGTCATTTGAAACCCTTACCCCGTTATCATCGGTCATTTTCTTTCCTTTTCCGGTGTTTCTTTTCCGATATTGTTCCAACTGCTCATCTTTTTGATCTCTTCTTGCCGATTTTTTGTATCGGGACGATGACTTGTCTTTGTAATCATCCATGGAATGACCTCCCGTGCTATTCTTTTGCATACATATGATAGTAATTTTTAGAGTAGAAGTGTTTATTGGTTACGTATTACAGAGCGGTTGATCCTGAAAAGATAACATGTTAATTTAAATGTAAAGGTCGTTCTATATAAAGGGGATCGATATGAATACACCTGTAAAAAAAGCGGATCTTTTAAATGCGGCAGAAAGACTTTTTTATGAGTATGGTTTCCGCGGTGTTGGCCTGAAGCAAATTATTAGCGAAGCAAATGTTGCAACGATGACACTGTATAATCACTTTTCCTCCAAGGAACAGTTAGTAGAAGAAGTGTTAAAACAACGGGAGGAAAGATATTGGTCGTATTTGGATGCCCTTGTGCAAGGGGAAGACGAAACGCCTTTTCTTTTTGCTGTCGAAGCCCATGGAAAATGGCTAGCAGAAGAATCCTATCAAGGGGATATGTTTTTACGAGCGATTGAAGATTATGCGGGAACCAATAATGACATTGAAAATATTGCTCGTTCGCACAAAGCAAGGCTGTTACGGTATTTTCAAACGTTGGCCAAACGGCTTGGTGAAGACGATCATAGTGACTTAGCCCATTATTTTACACTGCTACTTGAAGGAGCAACATCGATGACAACGTTGATTGGGGCAGAAAAAGCGACGGAATATGCGATGGCGATGGCAAAAAGAATCGTTTATCCGGCATCGTGATTTTTTTGTACAGGGAATATAAAGGTCGTTCTATATAATGTAGTGAAATTGGTAAGATGTGCTTACGCCCATTGGATGAACAGGTTTTAAAACCGGATAGGAAACCTCTAAAAGCGGTTGAGTGATTTCGAGGAGGAAGTAATCCCTCAAAAGCGGGTGAAGTTGTGCTGAGAGGGATAATCAACCTGAAGTAATCCCTCAAAGACGGGTGAAGCAACTCCGAGAGGGAAAATCGACCCGAAAATATTCGAATCAATACCCGTGTCGTTGGCAAAAGGATCGTTCGTACGCCATCGTATTTTTTTACGCAAAAATTATAAAGGTCGTTCTATATAATAGAGAAAGGTGGTGAGGGCATGATTAGATTTTCAAAATTGGTTCTTCCCGGTATTACAATGATTGCCGTTACCTATGGGTTTGCAAGGTTTAGCTACGGATTGTTGCTGCCAAATATCAGTCAAGACCTGGAAATGTCCTCATCGATGTCCGGAATCATCTCTTCGCTTTTCTATCTCGCCTATTGCTTTGCCATTGTTTACTCTACTGTTGTCTTAACAACCGATAAGGGACCACGTGTCATGATTCTTGCGGCCGGAGCCTCCGCCTTTATTGGATTATTAATCATGGGGGCATCGCCCAATGTGTGGACTTTAGCATTAGGAGTCTTGTTTGCCGGCGGAAGCACAGGTCTTGTGTCGCCGCCATACGGGGCAGCGATTTCTCTTTGGATTAAAGAAAAAAATCAAGGAAAAGCCAATACGTGGATTAATGCCGGCACAAGCATCGGTCTTGCTCTTTCAGGAGCAGGAGCGCTTATTCTAGCATCAGAATGGCGATTAACCTATGTTATCTATGCACTGATTGCGCTTCTTGCACTCATCTGGAATGCAAAGGTGATCCCTTCGCTCGGAACCAGGCCTCGTGTAACTTTTGAGCGGGGGGAGTTCTCTTTCAGGCTAGTGGAAGGTGCCGTACCTTTAATCATTTGCTCGACAACGCTTGGAATATCCACAGCGGCTTTTTGGACTTTTGCCATCGATTTTCTCGAATCGACGAACACCTATAGCGATTGGCAGCTCTCGTTGTTCTGGATTATTATCGGTATTTTTGGAATATTAGGCGGTTTCTCCGGTTCGCTCATTCAACGCTTCGGACTTCCGTGGGCGTATAAGTGGGGCAGCCTCATCATTGGAATGGCCTCTTTATTGCTTGCTTGGCTTCCGGAACAATGGGCTGCGTCTTACTTTTCGGCTTCTTTATTTGGAGTCTCCTATATCTTTATTACAGGAGTGTTGATGGTCTGGGGAATAAGGGTATTTATGACCAATGCTTCATTAGGGATCGGGACACCGTTTTTGCTTCTGGCTGTCGGGCAAGTCATAGGATCCATATTCGCGGGAATGTTTATTGATCTTGGCGGATTTACGCTTACATTCGCCATCTACGGTTTTATGGGTATTGTGGCCATGATGCTAGGACCGAAAGAGATTAAAAAATAGGAACTTCAATTGAAAAGGAGGTGGTACAAATTCAGGGGCAAAACAGATTGGATTGATCTTCTTGCTTCGGTTCATGTGCTGGCCTTGGTTCTTGATGACATAGGCTATGATGTAGAGATGACCATAGTGGAAGCGAGCCATATGTATACAGCCATCTCAAATGGGGATGCTGATGCCATGACGGGTGCATGGTTACCGAGAACGCACGGGACGTATTATGAACAAATAGAAGACGAAGTCGATGATTTAGGCCCGCATTTGGAAGGCGAAGCTGCCATCGGTTTCGTTGTGCCGGAATACATGGACATTGACTCCATTGAGGACTTGGAAGATTAGAAAGAGACCTCGGGGAAATGCCCTTTTCTCTGGGGTTTCTTATATTTCATAGAGTTTGAAGATAGGAAGAGAGATGTATGTATGATGTCAGCAAACAATGGAGTTATCACTTGTTTGACAAAAAATAATTGGGATTAAAAAAGAAACCTCTTCATGAAAACGTCAAAAAGAAAATAAGATTCATTGACAAAATAGCCAGCTTGTTGCTTTTTGCCCGATAATACATATATATTGAAATAAGCAGCGAATCGTTTCTCTGACTACTTTTATAGTGGAGAAAGGAGGATCCTTTTGGAACTTGATACAGTTTTGATCAGTAGGTTGCTAACGGGGTTAACCCTGACCTTCCATATTATATTTGCAACCATTGGTGTAGGGATCCCATTAATGATCTCCATCGCTGAGTTTATGGGCATTAAGAAGAGAGATCCAAGATATGTGCTTATGGCCAAGCGTTGGACGAGAGGCTTTATCATTACAGTAGCTATTGGTGTTGTGACAGGAACAGCTATCGGCTTACAGCTTTCGCTTGTATGGCCAAATTTTATGCAAGTGGCTGGTAATGTCATTGCGTTGCCATTGTTTATGGAAGTATTTGCTTTCTTTTTTGAAGCGATTTTTTTGGGAATGTATTTATACACTTGGGGAAGATTTAAAAACCCTTATCTGCACTGGTTGCTTTCGTTACCTATCGTGATTGGCGCAGGGATGTCTGCTGTGTTTATTACCACAGTGAACGGCTTCCTGAATCAACCGGAGGGATTTGTGCTAGAGGGAGGGCAATTTGCGGCAGTAAACCCTATGGAAGCGATGCTAAACACCGCAACGCCTTCCAAAGTATTTCATGTGCTTTCCTCTGCATATTTAACGGGAGCTGTTTTATTGGCAGCGATTGCGGCTTTTATGTTATTAAAGAAGAAAGCATCGGACTCCCAAAAAATTCAATCCGCTGATTATCATAAAAAAGCTCTAAAAATGCTCATGAGCATCGTTCTATTTTTCGGCGCGGTGAACGTTCTATCCGGAGACCTTTCTGCAAAATATTTGGGAGCAGATCAACCTGAGAAGCTTGCTGCTGCGGAGTGGCATTTTGAAACGGAAGAAAACGCGGATTTAAGATTATTTGGATGGCTCGATGAAAATCAAAACGTTCAAGGCGACATACGTATCCCCAGCTTTCTAAGCTTTCTGGCATTTGGGGATTTCGATGCGGAAGTGATCGGCCTGGAAGAATTTCCTGAATCGGAAACACCACCTCTGATCGTTCATTATTTGTTTGATCTAATGGTAATGATTGGTTTCATACTACCAGCTGTAAGTCTGTTGTATTTTATGTTCAATTTCAGGAAGAAGCGAAATGAGCATAACCGTTGGCTTCTCCGGCTCATTGTGCTTTGTGGACCTTTAGCGTTTCTTGCTATTGAATTAGGGTGGTACTTTGCTGAATTGGGGAGACAACCCTGGATTATTCGGGGCTTTATGACTGTAGAAGAAGCTGCTACTTCTTCACCCTATATTGGTCTTATGTTTTTACTGTTCCTTGCGCTTTACATTGTTCTTGGAACGTTATGTATCGTGGTCTTGCGGAAGCTGTTCCGTGGTAATCCAGCAGAACTTGAATTGGAAAAAGAAATAGGTGATCAATCATGAGCTATGAACTGATAGGTATAACCGTATTATGGCTCTTTCTGTATGGTTATTTAATCGTAGCTTCCATTGATTTTGGTGCCGGGTTTTTTGCGTATTACGCGAAAGTAACGAAGAAAGACCATATTATCAATCAATTAATCTCCAGGTATTTATCCCCTGTATGGGAAATTACGAACGTCTTTTTTGTGTTCTTTTTTGTTGGAATCGTAGGCTTTTTCCCAGATACCGCTTATTATTACGGAAGTGCGTTACTTGTTCCGGCGAGCTTGGCAATCGTCTTAATTGCTATTCGTGGATCATTCTACGCTTTTGAAAACTACGGATCGAAGGATAGCACCATTTATTTATTTTTATATGGAGCAACGGGATTGTTAATTCCGGCATCTCTCTCTGTAGCACTGACCATATCAGAGGGCGGCTTTATTGTGGAAGAAAACGGATGGGTTTCACTTGAATATTTTGCATTGTTCACAAGCCCATTATCGTGGAGCATTGTTGCACTTGCTTTAGTATCTGTCCTCTTTATTAGTGCTACCTTCTTAACTTTTTATGCCTCGCGAGCAAATGATCAACCCGCTTTGAAACTGGTACGCACTTACGCTATGTTTTGGAGTACACCTATGATTGTGGCGGCTTTAACGACATTTATTTTTCTCAGTCAGCATAATGAAAGACATTTTCATAACATGATGGATTTATGGTGGATGCTTGGACTCTCTGTTGGATTTTTCTTGTTATCGGTCTGGCTCCTTTATTCCGGAAAAAGATATGGACTTGCGTTTATGAGTGTTATGATGCAGTTCTTTTTTGCTTTTTTCGCATATGGGATCGGCCATTACCCGTATATTTTGGATCCATATATTACGATTCAAGATGGGGCAACTCATGAATCTATGGGCATTGCCCTGGTCATTGCCTTTATTGCGGGTTTATTCTTGCTTATTCCCTCTCTCGCCTTGGTATTTAAACTATTTCTTTTCGATGCAGATTATGTGAAGGGGAAAAAGTAAAAGCAACCTGAAAGGGATATGGTGAAATGAACCTTTTAAAAGAAAGCCTATCGCAGCAAAAAAAAAGCATAGCACTTTTGCTTGGGTTCGCTTTTTTGCTGGCAACTGCCATGATTAGCCAGGGCGCCATCATGGCAACCATTATTGATGGCGTGTTTCTGCGGGAAATTGCGTTTGCTAATATCTTTCCATTTCTGCTCCTATTACTTGGAGTCATCCTGATCCGTGTATATTCCATTTATGCTAGTGGGCGAACAGGAATAAAAATGGCTGCTCAGACAAAACAAGATTTCAGGGAACGATTATTGCAGAAGATGGCCGGTTCATCCCTCCATACATCTTTGGAAAGGCAATCGGGCGGAAAAGTCAGTATTCTCATGGATTCAGTAGATAATGTTGATCATTACTTTAGCCAGTATATCCCCCATTTGATGCGAACCACATTGATCCCTGTGATCATCCTCATTGTTGTCTTTACCCAGCATATAAACTCCGCACTGATCATGATGTTCACCGCGCCATTTATTCCGTTGTTTATGATGTTAGTGGGTCTTCAAACCAAGAGAAAGTCTGAGGAGCAGTTCACTCAGTTAGAAGCCTTTTCTGGAACTTTTCTTGATTCTTTACAAGGCTTGGTAACGTTAAAGTTGTTCGGCCGTTCAAAACAACAGCAAAATCGTATTGAAGAAAGCAGCATCGGTTTCAAAAATGCCACAATGGATATTCTAAAAGTTGCTTTTACAAATTCCTTTATGCTTGAAATTGTTATGATGTTAAGTATCGGTATTATTGCACTAGAGATCGCGCTGCAGCTCATCATTTATGAAAGTCTCACGTTTTTTACTGCCTTTTTTATTCTATTGCTCGTTCCCGATTTTTATTTGTCATTGAGAGACCTTGGGACGGCATTTCATAATGGGCGCGCAAGTATGGGGGCAGCAAAAAAAGTTGAGGAAGAACTTGCAAATACAAGAAACAATATTCAATGGGGAGACAAACAAATTCCGGGTGAAAAAATCCCTCCTCAAATTGAACTTTCTCATGTGAGTTTTCAGTATCAGCCAGAAGATTTTGCGCTTGAAAAGATTTCAGTAAAGATTTCCCCTTATGAACATGTAGCCATTGTGGGAAAAAGTGGATCGGGGAAAACAACATTATTAAATGTCCTTGCTGGGTTAATGAAGCCAATGCAAGGCACAATAACCATCGATGGTCATAACTTGTTTGAGTATCAAGAGCAAAGCTGGTATAAACACATCAGCTATATTACACAGCATCCTTACATTTTTTCAGGAAGTATTGGCGAAAATATTTCGATTGGTCTTACTGACCAAGTATCATCGGATGAAGTGATGTATGCAGCAAGACAGGCCGGCATTGCAGAAAAGATTAAAAGTCTTCATGATGGATATGAAACCATCGTTGGCGAAGGGGGACGAGGTCTTTCTGGAGGAGAGAAACAACGGCTATCCCTCGCCAGGGCATTTTTGAAGAAACCATCTATTATATTGTTTGATGAACCAACAGTGGGCCTCGATTTACAAACGGAAGATATATTGCAAGCCTCCATCCGCGAACTCGGAAAGAATGCGACGATGATAACGGTTGCCCATCGTTTGTATACAATACAAAATGTTGATCGCATTTTATTATTGGAAAACGGGAAGCTCATGGCTACTGGCTCCCATGAAATGTTGATGACCCAGTCGCCACTATATGCTGATATGGTTGATGCTCAATTAAGGAGGTTGGAGTGATGAAAGAGCTTGCTGCGGTCACAAAGACTGTCATTCAAGAAAAAAAAGACGTCCTCCTATCCATAATTGCGGGCTTTATAACCGGGATTGCAGGTGTTGGCCTCTTTGCCGCAAGTGGTTACTTGATATCACAAGCAGCTTTGGCACCACCGTTGTATGCATTAATCGTCCTCACATCAACCGTGAAAATGCTCGGTTTGGTTCGTGCATTAAGTCGTTACGCAGAAAGGTATTATTCTCATCGAGCGACTTTTTCCATCCTAAGCCGCTTAAGGGTCGCCTTTTATCAAAAGTTGGAACCTTTGGCGCCGGCGATTTTTCACCACTATCGAAGCGGGGATTTACTTGCCCGCATTGTAGGGGATGTCGAGCGGTTGCAGAACTACTTTTTACGTGTATTTTACCCACCTATTGTATTAGTGTTGGTCTTTCTTATGACCATTTTGTTTGTGGGGTATTTCTCGATACTGATTGCTTTTGTCTTTGTGCTTGGCTTGCTGTTGACAGCGTTTATTATCCCCGCATGGTTTACCGTCCGCCAAAAGCAACTTCAAAACAATGTAGGAGAAAAGCGTGCAACGTTATCGACGAAAGTCACGGAGTTCTTGCATGGTTTCAGGGATTTGAAGGTCTATCAGCAAGTTGATAGGAAAGAGAAGGAATTATTACAAGCCTCCAAGGACTTAATCCAAGAACAAGAAGCGGAGGGGCGTTATTTAACTGGCAACCAAGCGCTCAATACTTTAATGGCATTAGCCATTTCGGTGCTCGTGCTTGGAGTTGGCGCTTATTTGGTGTCTGAAGGACACATGGAAGGGGTATTCTTGGCGATGCTGGTGATGATCGCCTCTACCGTTTTTGAAGAAGCGGTCCCAATGGCATCTTTCCCTGCTTATTTGCGCGAAAGTACACAGGCAGCCGGCAGATTGTCAACGACCATACAAAGTGAAGCGGCATTCAATACTGAACATCAGCAATTTGAACTACCGCAAAATAAACCGATACACATTGATGTAAACAATGTCAATGTTCAATTTCAAGATGAACACTATCCAGCCGTCAACAATGTGAGTTTTAGCATCCCTCCAGGATCCAAAACAGCTATTGTTGGCGCAAGCGGATCAGGTAAATCAACACTAATGGCCCTAATGCTAAAACTGGTGAGTCTTCATCAAGGGGAAGTATCATTAAACGGGAGAAACGTTACCGAACTCAAAGAGCAAAGCATTTGGGAAGCCATTAATGTGGTCATGCAGGAGAATCATTTCTTTTATGGATCTGTTCAAGAAAATCTTTTATTAACGGATCCAGAGCGCACAGGGACAGAGATCAAATCCGCGTTACAAAAAGTAAACCTGGATAATCTTTCGTTGGATGATCACGTCTATGAACGTGGAGAAAATCTCTCTGATGGAGAGAAACAAAGGCTTGCCATTGCTCGCGTCTTGTTAAAAGATGGACGAATTTGGTTATTGGATGAACCTACCTCTTCAATCGATGCTCTAACAGAAAAAAAGATATTTCAGCATTTGTGGCATCAAGCCAAAGATGACACGGTCATATTAATCAGCCATCGTTTAACAGGATTGGAGAACATGGACCAAATCATAGTCATGGAAGAAGGTGGGGTCATTGAAAAAGGAACTTATGCCAATCTTATGTCCAATCGGGGATATTTTTATGAAATGAAACAATTAGAGCGAGAAGTGCTTGCAGTCCTTTAATACTGTACTTTCCTTGAGCTTTTTACATGAGGAATGGGTTATTCACGCTTTCACTTGGAGGTATAGTGTTATTCAGGATAAAACAGAATGCAAAAATCCCTCGTATTCTCCGGGGATGGCGTTAGCTGAAATTTTTCAGCCGATTCCATTCAATGCTGATCACTCATTCCTTTCAGCACAGCTCCATTGGGTCTCCCATAAATATCTATACGTTATATGTTTATCTACTTCACGTCCGGTTTAGTTCTTATCAGATTTTTAAAATCATGCTTCATTTCCGTTCATTAAGCAAAATCTGTTATGATAAAAAAACATTATAAAACGGATGATTCATTTAATGAGGAGGAACGGAAGATGCCGACCCATCCATCAAAGTATCAAAAAGCGTTACAAATCCAACGAGAAATTTCTGAAACATTGAACAAAAGTACCGATCTTCAGGAAATGTTGCAATTATCGTTGGAACGTTTGCTCGATTTAATGGAATTGGAAACCGGGTGGATTTTTTTAACGGAAGATGAGACATCTTATGAACTGATCTCTTCCCAACATCTTCCCCCTGCTTTGGAAAACAATCGGGAACAACTTATGTATTGTAATGAGGGTTACACAGATTGTGCTTGCTTGCAGCTTTATTGGGAGGGGTATATGAATCAGGCGGTCAATCATGTTAAGTGCGCTCGCCTTGAAGAAGCCACTGATAACGACATGGGTGAAACACGGGGGCTTACTCATCATGCCAGCATTCCGCTAACGATTCGTGGAAAGAAAATCGGCTTACTTAACTTAGCATCACCTGGGCGCCGCCGTTTTCATGAAGATGATCTCGTTCTTCTGGAAACCGTCGCTTACCAAATAGGGGCAGCAGTGGAGCGAACGCGTTTGCATTTACAACAGACAGAAGAAGAAGTCCATGCTATTGCGCATTACCTTGTGGATGCTTATGCCAATGCGGAAAAAATCAATCGGCAAATTGGCAACATTCTTAATCGTTCTGAATTGTTTCATAAATTCATGCAGGAGCTGCACGATCATTTGCCTGCTTGGACAAATGCCGCGATCATTACGATGGAACAAGGGAGATTAACCGCCCAATTCTGTTTAGATCATCACGGTCCAAAAGAAGTTTTTGATGTTGAACAAGCGATCAATCTTGACCAACCGGACATCGTTCGGCAAGCGTATATCCAACAACACATGATTCAAGGCCATGAACAACCGTTGCATTTTGTATCTTTAAAAGACCACGCACCCCTTTACTCTATTGCTCTCCCCTTGTTCATGCCTGAAAGACCCGAGGAAATGTTCGGTGTGTTATTGCTTAGTCGAAGCGCTGTATTATGTGGTCATCTGGAAATAGGGATGCTGGAAGTGCTTGCCAACCACCTTTCCATGGGCATCGAACGCCTTCGCCTACATCAAGAATGGGAAGCGTTGCTCGTTGATAAGGAACGAAATCGACTCGCCCGGGATTTACATGATTCAGTTAATCAAAAATTGTTTGCCCTTTCATTAACATCACGAGGACTTCAAGGGCTCATTGATGAGAAAGAGCATACGACCATGGAAGCTGTCCTGGAACTTCAACAACTTTCGAAAGAAGCATTGACGGACATGCGTGGCTTGATCTGGCAACGACGTCCCGGTCATCTCGATCAAGGACTTATATCTTCACTTACCGAATACGCGCAAAAAATTGGCGTAGAGCTATCCATCGAAGCTCCGGATGATTTAGATTTGAAGCAATCATGCCAAGAAGCATTATGGCGAATCGGGCAAGAAGCATTGAATAATATTCACAAACATGCCGGGACATCAAAAGCGACGATCATCATGCAATTGGATCCGTACGATTTTACGATGCGCGTGATGGATGAAGGTAACGGGGGTGCCATTGAGAAGCGACAATCCCTCGGGCTTAGGAGCATGAAAGAACGAGCCGAAGAACTTCAAGGTTTCTTCCACATGAATAGCAAAAAAGGAGAGGGCACGACCATTACGGTCCGTGTTCCTGTTCATAAATAAGGCAGGTGATATATTTTGAAAGTATTGCTCGTTGATGATCATCTCGTCGTATTAAAAGGTTTGCGTTTCTTTTTGCAAACCCGGCCTGAGATCGACATTGTTGGCGAAGCTCAGGATGGGGAAGAAGCATTGCAGAAAGTGGAGGAATTTCAGCCGGATATTGTGTTAATGGATGTGATCATGCCGAAGATGGATGGCATCGAGGCAACCAAACGCATAAAAGCGGATGATCCAAACGTGAAGGTAATCATTCTCACCAGTTCCTCCGATAAGGATCATGTCTTACCCGCGATTCGTGCAGGTGCCAGTGGCTATCAACTCAAAGATGTGGATCCAAGCCTTTTGGAGGAAGCAATGATTGCTGTCATGGGCGGAGAAACCAGTCTTCACCCGCAAGTATCGAACCAGTTAATGACCCATGTCGCTAAAGCAGATGAACACGATGGCCGTTTTCATGCTTTAACTCCAAGAGAACGCGATATCCTGAAACATATCACTTACGGGCAGAGCAACAGGGAAATGGCCGCTGAACTTCATATCACCGAAAAAACCGTGAAAACACACATGACGAGCATCCTTGGAAAAATGGAGGTGCAAGATCGCACGCAAGCAGCGATCCATGCGTTAAAGCACCGATGGTTTGAAACATAATGTACGACAATAGTCGTAGAAAAGGTCTTATCGATGATAAGGCCTTTTTTGTATGGAAAGTTTAGACAACCGACTGATTTTTCCGGAGAAGAGAAGTGGCATGATATACATGGAAGCATTAGACAGTATAAAAATTGGGAGGAAAAACGATGAAAACAGTAAACATTGGCATTATTTTAGGAAGTACACGTCCAGGACGTGTTAGTCCACAAGTAGGGCATTGGGTCAAGGAAGTCGCTGATCAACGAGGAGATGCAAACTATGAGATCGTAGATACTTCTGACTATAAACTTCCCTTGGAAGGCACGGGTCAAGAACCGGGATTCATCGCTTGGTCAGAGAAGCTCACTAGTTTAGATGGCTTTGTGTTTATTGTTCCGGAGTACAATCACAGCATTCCGGCTGTATTAAAACATGCCCTGGATTCCGCGCACGATGAGTGGAGCAATAAAGCAGCCGGAATCGTCAGTTACGGATCAACAGGTGGCGCCCGTGCAGCTGAACATTTACGCGGCATCTTAGGAGAATTGAAAGTTGCGGACGTCCGCAAACACCCAACATTATCGATATTCACTGATTTTGAGGATTTTACAGTATTTAAGCCGGCTGAATTACACATGAACAATGTTCATGTCATGTTGGATGAAACGATCGCGTGGAGCGGGGTACTAAAAACTTTACGATAACATTTGCTTTACAGCAAATGACAGACATTCGATTAGTGGTCTATTTCAGAAATTCTTTTCTGGTTCAAATTGCCGGGTTTGCAACAAGCGTAACATCGGACAATTTGGAGAACGAGAAAGTGTCTGGGAGCAAGCCGTCAAGGTTGAGAATTTAATGGAGGGGCGTCTCTGATTGTCCGTTGGCCGTTCAGACTATTAGTATAACCGATGCGTGAGGAGATAACGAGTCACGTTCTGCTCGGAAATACAAAGTAATCCCTTAAACGGGGTACGATTTGCCCCGAGGGGGACAAAAATTCATCTCAGATCAGGCGCGTTGATTATCCTAATTTATCTAACCGCGGCGCTTTGTTACACCCCATTAAAGATGTATACAATGGTAAATTTGCTTTTTTTGTTATTTTAGCGGATGAATTTGCCGTTCGGCACCCATTATCAATCCCCAAAACCCGAGCCTGAGGACTTATCTGGCTCCTGAGTCAATCTCGGAGTCCGCATATCTCGTTTCTGAGGACTCAATATAGGACACCTACGGATAGGTATTTTATGGTAAATCAACACGCCTGATCTCAGATGAATGATGTACCATTTTTCAGGACTTTTGAAACACGCCACTAGTACACACAAAAGGAAGGTGATGGGAGAGATGAGTGATATAAGTAGAAAGGATGAAGCCCCCAGAGCAACATGGCGCGAGTGGTGGGGGTTAGGAGTTTTGACGTTGGCGGTTTTCATGCTCTCTACAGATATGACCGTTCTGTTTCTGGCCATGCCTTCTATCGCGGCCGACTTAGCACCGGGTGCCACACAAATGCTTTGGATGATTCACATTGGTGAATTGCTGGCAGTAGGATTTGCGCTAACGATGGGACGTCTAGGCGATAGCATCGGGAGGAGACGTCTACTCGTCATTGGGATATCGGTATATGGATTAGCTTCTATTATTGCGGCATTTTCGACAGAAGCCTGGATGCTGATCGCGACCCGTGCCCTTCTTGGTGTGGCAACTGCAACAGTGATGCCGTCTACGATGTCATTATTGCGGAATATGTTTTTCGATCCGAAGCAATTTTCTGTGGCTATTGCCATTAATCTCAGCGCATTCTCTGCAGGTATGGCCTTAGGACCTCCAATGGGCGGCTTACTCTTGGATCATTTTTGGTGGGGAGCCGTATTTCTCATCAATGTTCCGGTTGCCATTGGATTGTTAGCAGCATCACCTATTCTTCCTGAGTTTCGCAATAAGGATTCAAAACGTATGGATGTTGTCAGTGTCCTGTTGTCTTCGTTGGCATTGGTAACATTGATTTTCGGTTTACAGGAAATGGCTAATGATGGTTTTAACATGCTCTACGCTGGATCTGTAGTGATTGGTATAGTGCTCGGAATTCTGTTCATTAAGCGACAGATGAATTCGGAAGACCCATTGTTGGATTTGCGCATGTTTCGAATTCCCGTCTTTCGTTTTTCATTGATTGCTGTAACGGTCGTAATATTCGTAATGACTGGGGCAGATATGCTTTTTGCCCAACATTTACAAGCCGTTGTTGGACTCACTCCGACAGAGGCAGGGCTCCTACTGATCATCCCTGCGATTTTGTCGATGGTCGGCACTTTAATCGCCCCGGTACTTACAAAGTGGTTGCGTCCGGCATACGCCATGGTGTCCGGCATTATCGTTGCAGCAGTCGGTTCATTACTGATTGTCTTAACGGTTCATGATGCGGGAGCACTGATCCTGGTTACCGGCGTATCACTTATTGGATTTGGTACAGGACCTGCGGTGACCATTGCCAGTGAACAAATTATCTCCATTGTTCCGCAAGAACGTGCCGGTACTGCTTCAGCGATGTCCGATGTCAGCAATGGACTTGGAGGTGTATTGAGCATTGCATTCATTGGGAGTCTTGGAATGCTGGCTTACCGTTGGTCACTAATGGATGCGATTCCTGTCGGAGTGCCATCAGAAATAGCACATTCGGCCATGGAAAACGTTGGTACTGCCGTTGCAGTATCAGATAGGTTCCCGGAAATGCTTCCAGCCATACAGTCTTCATTTACAGTTGCGCTTCAAGCTGTATATGGAATAGCCACCATCGGTTTGTTTGTCTTAATGATCATCATCGTATGGAAACTCAGACATGTAAGACAAGAAGGTACAGCATCTGCTGAAAAGAAGGAAATCGTGTAATAAGAGCATGTCAACTGTTCTCGCGCACATTGACTTGGAAGCGGATCAAATTTTTAGTAAGGAGACGAAAGGAGAGATGTTTTGTGAAAAGCAATTTTATATATGTAAATACTTGTTGTTAAATGCTAATCAAATTTTGACGAATGAACAAATATATATGAAAGTATGGAAAGAACCATTTTTTGAAAATGACAAAGTGTTGGCTGTGCACATTCGTTAAATCATCGCCAGATGGTTTCCAACATTGATGTGGCAAAATCCTATGTTGGCCTGTTATGCTAAGTGAGAGATCATTCAGGTACGCACAACGCGAAAGGAGATTGAAGTTTCATGATCGGTGCATACATCATACTGGCTTTATTCTTTATTGGGGTGACTATTATATTTTTTATCGGTGGTGAACGTACGTATCAAAGGAGAATTGACACACAATTGCGAGACATGACGCGAACAGGGAAAAAACCAAGGCGGAAAAGTAGCAGGTAGTGTTATTCGTGCGAGAAGACACTCACAATAATGCCTTATGAAGACCAAGGGGGACGTGTGTCCAAAAATATATCAAATCGTACATTCACTCGGAGCTATGAATAATTCGGGATCAAAGATTCCACCACAAAAGAAGACACATTGCCGTTAATACTGTACTCAAATCTTGCACGCCAATATCAAAAATATAAATTTTTACTCGATAAATCTTTCAGGAAAATCGCCATTTAATGTACTTCTCACAGCGATCGATTTTATCAAAACCATTGACATGCTATATGAAATTACGGTATGATTTTTATTGTTATTGATCATAGCGTTCCGTTAGCTCAGTTGGGAGAGCGCTACCTTGACAGGGTAGAGGTCGCTGGTTCGAGCCCAGCACGGGACACCATTTTAAACGCTTCTCCTACAAGGGATTGGGCGTTTTTTTGTTTTTTAGAATGTTTATTAAAACGGACAGATATGGGCATTACTTGGATGAAGCGGATCAAAAAATAGCGGATATGTTGGACGAGGATTATATATAATCGCCACCCTTTGAGGTAGCTGTTGAGTAAAAATAAAGTTGTTAAATTTAAAAAAGTCGTTTAAAATCAGAGGTGTCTGGGCGGGTTGTATACCCGCCCTTTAACTACACTACTTATTCGATTATCATGCCATGTTAAAGAACAAAAAATAAAGGAGCTTATATTCATGTTTAATTTATTTAAAAAAATGTTCCAGGATAATTCTTTAACTTCACAAGAAAAAGCAATAAAACGTATGAGATCGCAAAAACTAAACACCAAAACTGCTAATACAAAAAACATCGCAATAAAAAATACAGATAATAAACAACGTAGCAATAAAATTGAAAAATTAGATAAAGGTAAATTATCTCCCAAGGTCCCCACTATTGATGATCCAACCAAGAGGAAACTCAATGAAGCTTATAGACGTAGTGGCGATCCAGAAAACATGATTCGTGTAAATCAACCTAAACCAAAAGGAACATCTAAAAAAGTCATTGAGTTTGTACCTATTGCAGGTATACAAAAGCGAGAAAAAGATGCTTTAAAGTTTGCTACTAGCGAAAATATCTCTCTTGAACTAGAAAAGGAAGCAAATAACCCTTATGATAAAAACGCTGTCAAAGTTTATGGGAATTACACAATCAACGAAAATGAAAATACTATTTTTTTAGGGTATGTTCCTGGTAAATATACTGAGCAACTTTCCAGCTATAATACATTAAACGCAACAATTAAAACTATATACTTTCCAACTGAAAAAAAAGGTATTGGATTTAGAATGGACATATGGGGCGAAAGAAATAACAAAAAAACGATTGGAGAACAGTCTTATGATAAAAGCATAGATGTACCAGATGATTCCGCTGATAGAAATTTAGATGGTAAGAAATTGGAGAAGGAAGGATACATTGATAATGCAATTGAATTTTATGAAGCCAATGTTCAAGAAAACTTTGAAGGTAATTTTCCTTATGAGCGATTAGCTATTATTTATCGAAAAAGAAAACAATACCAAGAAGAAGTAAGAGTCTTAAAACAGGCTATATCATTATTTGAAAAACTGGAATTAAATTCACATCGTTCTGATGTATCCTCTAAACTAATGAAGTTTAAAGAGCGTTTGGATCGAGCGGAAGAACTAGCTAATAAGGATAGTAAATAAAAGCTGCTTTACACTTAAAGGGGAATTTTTAATCCGAATTCTACCAATCGGATCGCAATTGCGGAGGATTATTAGAATATAACACCCTGCATAAACTTGTCATCCGTTGTCATCCAGTTGTCAACCAAAATAGATATTTAACCCCATTAATCATCATAGAAAAACGAACAAAAAGCGTTGTACATACTGGTATGAAAGCATTTACATAATATCGTCTTTAATGATAATAATGTCTTTCTAGAATTGACAGGGTAGAGGTCGCTGGTTCGAGCCCAGCACGGGACACCATTTTAAACGCTTCTCCTACAAGGGATTGGGCGTTTTTTTGTTTTTTAGAGAAATTATAAATATCATCGAATTGGGGACTTCTTGGAGACTAATTTATGCGCATTGAGCACTAATTATTTACACATCTCCAATATCCTTTTATGTTGGTTGGAAAAGACGCAAAAACATGGTAAGCATATCACGGTAAGGATGAGGTCGTCGGCTCGAGTCCCACAGGGAAACACCAGTATAGAACGATCTCTTCCACATAAGGGTTTTTATTATGTCTTAGACTGATACAGTTTAAGACATTTTTCATTGATACAGCCAATTTAGGTCTGCGTACATGGGTATTTCCTTATGTTGCACCCTTCCCCTCCAATATATTGGAGATTCTCAAATCAGAAAGTATTCTATACGATAAATTTAATCATAAAAACAACATATTATTGTGATCCTGAAAAAGAAATAGAAATCTTGAAAAACCGTGGTTATAATGTTCAAGAATTCCCTTTTTTTCCAGGTAGACTAGGTGATTATTGGTCTAAAGAAGCTGAGAGGGGAATCGAAAATGCAACGTAAGTAAGTGATAGAGAAGATCATTAATAATTATAGAATACACATGCAAAAGCTTGGTGGAATGAATCCTGGAGGGATAAAAATTATGATTATGGCAACCATATAGAAAAAACAGGAGGGATGGGCCGTGTCGAAGACATATGTTTGTCCGCGTTGCCAAACGAATCGTTCGCGATTTCACATTATGGAGCAAGTGCCCAAAGCTGTAAAGATGGATCCGCAAAATGGGGAAGTGGTTCAAGAGTTCGAGCAGGAGCAGCTTGACCCGTTTCACATACCTTATAACGGACCGAATTATCGGATTCAGTGCGGAGCATGTGGGTTAAATGAAGATGAACGTTTGTTCATGCGTTTCTAATGTTTGCAATATACCGGCACAGGGTATTATAATGAAGACAGTCAAGGGGAGGTATTAGCATGGAACAAGAAACATTGAATGTTAAAGGTATGTCATGCGGCCATTGCGTATCAGCCGTTGAAGGAAACGTCGGGGAAATGAAAGGCGTCTCCGATGTGAAAGTGAACCTTGATCAAGGTACCGTACAGGTGACCTTTGATAAAAGCGATGTTACGCATGAAGCTATTGTCGATATTATCGAAGACCAGGGGTATGATGTTGAGTAAGCAACATGAATGACGAAAATAAGCTGTCGTTTGCCGGCAGCTTATTTTGCGTGATGTTCCAGTAGCGTATATTCAATTTTTTTAGGGGAGACAGTTTAGTGGAAATCATTGATTTAACAAAGACCATCTCCGATGGCATGCCGGTCTATCCGGGGGATCCGGCGGTGAATATTGGCGTTGCAACAACGGTGAAAGAACATGGTTATGAAGTCCGTACGTTACAGATGGGTTCTCATACCGGCACGCATGTGGATGCTTTTTCCCATATGCATGAACGGATGGCATCGTTGGATGAAATTCCGTTAACGCAATTTTGCGGAAGAGCGATGCGCGTGACGACAACGATGGATTTTCCCGCTTGTACCGGTTTGTTTTTTGCAGAAGGTGTCGGGATAGATGTACTGGAAAAAATTTTGACCGCTTCCCCGCCGTTTGTAGGAGGGCATCTGAGTGAGGAATTGGAGCGGCAATTGTTAAAAAGACAGATTGTCACCTATACAGATCTTGAAAAATTAGAGTCACTCCCAATCGGGGAAGCGTTTTCCTTTTTCGGCTTACCATTGAAAATTGAGAATGGGGATGGGTCCCCGGTGCGAGCCATTGCTATACTCGAGTAAGCATGGACGATGATGAAACCAACAAAGAAAAAATTGATTCAACCGGGGAAACGTACCTCCCGAAGAAGAAACAACACAATCCGAGGTGTAATTAAACAACTGATCTTTGGCGACGAAACGAAAGAACTGGGGTCTACGCGTCGCATTCTGGAACGCCTACCCGAGAAATATATGTCTTGGAAGCCACATGATAAATCAATAAAACTCGAAGGGCTGGCCACACATCTGATCAATCTGCTCAACTGTAAAATTGCGAATTTTCAGTACAATGAGTTCCATCTTGCAACCGTACCACAGAAGAGACAGGCATGTAGCTATTTATCTATTAAAAACGAAAATGATCCTCTGTGGGAAGATTTTATAGCACACATAGGGCCATACCACATTGCGCCCATTTTCCGTTGGATTGAGCAAGGCCATAACTTAAAGAAGCTTTAAAAGGCTTCTGCATTTTACCTCTATTTCTTCCCATAGTAATGCTTGTTTAGCCTGACCTAGTACACGGGTTCGTTTTTTCTCCCTTCTCATCCAAGAAATCATTTCATACTCGTTGATACCAGTGTTTTTAAATTCATCAGAAATATTCGTCCAAAATTCATACATGAACTCGAGTTTCGAAGACTCGGGCTCTATATTCTTCATTTGTTCTTTTACATGGCTCCACTGATCAAGAATAGACGAGGAGAGGAGTGATTCGCGGGGGGGTTGTCTGAAGGCATCCATGTCCTCCCCGGATTGATGCTTATTGAGGTTTTCTACAATCAAATCCCATACATCTGAATATCTCCATGTAACTGATCCACTTTCTTCTGCCAATAATTTTTCTTTTAATCGCTCACTGATAGTCATAACTCATCCCTCCAGGTCGCGGGAAATTTATTTTCCTATACTCATCGTAATTCGTTCATATCATAATTAAAAATCATTAAAAACCAGCGTAATGATCATTCAAAATGATAAGATGGAGAGGGAGGGGATATGATGGACATTCGAGATTTGTGGATCTTCAAAGAATTAGCGGAGAATGGGAACACGATGAAAACAGCTGAGAAATTAAATTATGTCCAGTCCAATATTACAGGGAGGATCAAAAAGTTAGAAGCAGAATTACAAACCCAGCTTTTTTATCGACATGCCCGTGGCGTATCATTAACCTCAAAAGGAACACTACTCTTATCTTATACGGACCAAATTTTACATTTAATGGATACAACCAAAAAAGCTGTTCAAGATTCCGAAATGATTCGAGGACCGCTTTATTTAGGAGCCAATGAAACAACAGCATCTGCACGATTACCTGCGCTTTTGGCTTCTTATAACCAGCGTTATCCTGAGGTGGATCTCTCCCTGAAGATTGGGGAAACACATACTCTAATAAAAGATGTCCTGAATTATAAATTGGATGGCGCATTCGTTGTTGGTCCTGTTCAGGATGCTGACCTTATTCAAATGCCTGTTATGGAAGAAGCACTTGTTTTAATTACAGCCCAACGGCATTCACTATTATCTTGGACTGACCTTAACGATCAAACGCTTCTTACACGGCCCTCTTGTATTTACCGGAAAAGGCTCGAACAGTGGTTGCAGGAAGAGGGCATATTTCCTAAAAAAATCATTGAGTTTGGAACGCTAGAATCGATCATTGGTTGTGTCAAAGCTGGGTTGGGGGTATCTATAACCACACAGTCATTGGTTAAGCAATATCAAGTGGAGAAAGAGCTCAACCTTCACCCTCTTCCGCCGAGGTATTCAAAGGTAAGGACGGTCTTTATAAGGCGGGAGGATACGTTTGTTGATCGTGCGTATAAAAGCTTTT
The DNA here is from genome assembly GCF_016495865.1 of Salicibibacter cibi. Taxonomy (NCBI): domain Bacteria; kingdom Bacillati; phylum Bacillota; class Bacilli; order Caryophanales; family Bacillaceae; genus Salicibibacter; species Salicibibacter cibi. The sequence continues at coordinate 2,562,453 of NZ_CP054706.1, read as the reverse complement.
TAAGTATGGTTAAACAAGAAGATCCCACAAAATTGAATAACAGAAAAGATATTCCATAATATGATCACGCCATATTGTTGAACAATGAATGGTCATTAACAAAAAGCAGAAAGTTGGTTACTACATGGAATTTAGCGACTTTACAGCAGCTCAAGTTAGGATAGCTAGGCCACAGACAAATTTGAAGCGGTCATTGATTTTTATGTAAATGGATTAGGACTTAAACAAATACAGAAATTTAAAGGAAACAGAGGGTATGAAGGCGTGATTATTGGATTACCAGATGTTCATTATCACTTGAAATTCACCCGTCATATTGATGGAAGTCCATGCCCTGCACCTACAAAAGATAATCTCTTAGTCTTCTACATAACGAATAAAGAGGAAATCAATAAAGTATCTGAGAGGCTACAAAAAATGCGATATGGAGAGGTGGAACCTGATAATGGCTACTGGAAAAAACAAGGGGTTACCATAGAAGATCCAGATGGTTGGCGAATAGTGTTAATGCATAGGTCGTATGAGTAATTATGGTTTGGAAATTTTTCAGTTCAACTATCGTGTGCAAGAATGGAGTGGAACCCTCAATTAGGGAACGCTCATCTAATAAGTGCGACCTTTTGAATGGGGGTCATATTTTTGTATACAGAAACCAACGAGACGTTTATGGATCTATTCCTTTTCCAGTTGTATACTGAATGAAACGACTCGGAAAGGACATGAAGTATTTATGGAATTAGGCGATTATATTATGCAGATAACACACGCAAATGGATGGGGGAAATAAAATGAAGCATCGTGGAATTGCACCAAACGAAAGGATCCATACGCTTGATATTATCCGAGGAATTGCGATTCTTGGGATTGTGCTTGCGAACATGATGCATTTCAAATCATTGGCGCAGCTTAATTCTTTTATTTTTGTTGACGGGCATCAACTACCGGATGGTCTTTTTAATCAGTTCAGTACATTATTTATTACATTTTTCGTCGAAGGTAAGTTTTATCCAATGTTTTCGCTACTTTTTGGGCTGGGTTTTTATATTTTTTATGAGCGCTTGCTGCAAAAGGATTTACGTGCGAATCGGGTGTTTTCACGCAGGTTGACCTTTTTGATTATTCTAGGGTTGATTCACCTTATCTTCTTTTGGCATGGCGATATTTTATTTACATATGGCGTAACGGGCTTTTTCCTCTTGTTTTTTATTTCAAGACATCCGAAAACAATGATGATTTGGTCAGTGGTTTTGCTTGCTGTATCCAGTTTGGTCGTAAGCTTTTTTATGGCGATGAATGGCTGGTTCATGCAATTTGGTGAACAAACAGGTATCATTCCTGCTTCTGAATTTCAAGAGATGAATGAAGAGACGCTTACGGTGATGGCTGAAGGTGGTTTTTGGGAAATCGTTGGCTTTAGGTTTAGTGAATCGATCTTTACGGTTTTTGGAAATATCTTTGTGGTGCCAACCATTTTACCGTTGTTTCTTATTGGTTTATATATGGGCAAAACCGGCATGTTCCATGACGTGGGTGCACATCTCGGACGTTGGAAGAAGATATGTATACATAGTTTGTGGATCGGACTATTGTTTTCGGTGCTGACGACAGCTATGATGCATGACCTTACGCCGATTCCAGCTTACATTGCATATGGATTAGGTTTTGGCATGCGCATATTCACCGGACCGATTCTTATGCTTTTCTACGTATCCGCACTTGTACTGCTGTTGCGTAAGGAAACAAGGCAAAAAATCATGAAACCATTTGCATCTGTCGGACGAATGGCTTTAACGAATTACCTTATGCAAACGCTCATTTTGGTCTTTATTTTCCACGGATATGGATTAGGCCTTTTCGGTCAAGTCGGTAGCGGTGCCGGCCTCCTCATATCCGTCGGGGTGTATGTGCTACAAATCATCATAAGTACATTGTATTTGAAGACATTCAACCAAGGACCGATGGAGGCGTTATGGCGAAAGTGGACGTATAAGAACGTATAGTTACGGTCATGCAAAGCTGTTGTCTTTTACATGTGGGGAATTAACGTAAATTCCAACTTTACAAAGGAGGATGGGAATGACGGAACCATGTTTCCTGAAACCATCCTTTCAACAAATCCTGCATGTGTTAAGGCTGATAAGTTTTTAGGGTTTGAAGCCCAGGTGATTCGGCAGAACAAAAGCTGGAGCCACTCCATGGGAGAAGGCATGCCGGCTCATCCGCACATGGATGAATACGTTACCGGCGATTTGCATGAATTTATTGTCAGGGATGCCAATGGCCTTATATTAGCCGTAATCAGGCCTGAACATATGGAAGATCAATCACAACTTATTGACCATTTAAACAACGGCAAGAGCGTTGTCGGATGGAAAGATAGCAAGGGTAACACGATTTTTATGTCCATCGGTGAGGAGGCCAAGTCTGAAAAAAACTACTGGTATTCGCTGACAAAAAAAGAGCATGGCAAATAAGCCATCTAAGAGAAAGCTTTTGGGGAAATATGGATAAATAATAATATATAACAGTGAAAGGCGGACGCGCCATGTCGGTGACTTATATGGCATGAAGATAGGGCGCCGCACTTATCAAATAAGTGCGTCCAATTCTGTATCAGGTATGCGCATGGCCTTTCATCCGTAAAAACAATCACGGAAAAAGTCTGCCCGGTACGCCGTTCACTAAGGTTATGAAATTTTGAAACATTTCTCTTGCATTCGTGAATCACGAGTGATAATATAAATGCTAACATCATGATCATTGAACGGTGATCGGAAAAAACTACATTAAAAATCTTCGGGGCAGGGTGAAATTCCCGACCGACGGTGATGCGCCTTTTGGCGATGAGTCCGTGACCCGCATTTGCGGTGGATTCCGGTGTGATTCCGGAACCGACAGTAAAGTCTGGATGGGAGAAGATTGCAGAGCAGTCCATGGGCCGTTGTGCCCTTGTGATTTTCCGTTATGTAAAAAAGCCCCTAAGTGAGAAAACTTAGGGGCTTTATTATTGCGATGGGTACGGAGAACTCTGCGTCTTCGTTCTTTAGAAAGCCGAAGAACGGGAGGGCGCAAGTAATGAAAGAATCCAAGACGTTTCGATTAGTAATGTACGCAGTGCTCGGTTCAATGGCAACGGCGCTTATGTTTGTCAGTATACCGATGCCGATGTTTTTATCCTTCTTAAGCATGGATTTCAGTGAACTGCCCGTGTTGTTCGCGGCATTGTTATTTTCACCGGTTGCCGGAATCGCAGTGGCAGGCATCAAAATATTGCTTTATACGCTATTCATGGGAGCAGGCGATCCAGTCGGCATGATCTCGAACTTTGTGGCAAGTCTCTTATTCGTATTGCCGGTTGCTTATGTATATCGCCACTTTCGAAGTGTAAAAGGATTAATTGCCGGTTTGGGGATCGCGATCGTATCGATGACAATCGGGTTGGCCGCGCTTAACTATCTTGTGTTTTTACCGGCATATTCTTGGTTGATCGGTTGGGAAATGAGCAGCCAGGTAATGCTGACGACAGTGCTCGCGGGAATTTTGCCTTTTAACATTGTGAAAGGTTTGGCAATTTCGATTCTGTTCGTGCCGCTCTTTTTGAAATTAGCTCCAATGCTGGAGAAAAAATCCTATGGCGGAAATTTGCAGCGAAAAACGCCGGCCGGTACCTACAACTTGAAGCAAAATTAAACAGAAAGCACTCCTTGTCAAGGATTTCTTCCCGAGGAGTGCTTTTTCTACGCGAAAAGCGATGCTTGATTGTTGTATCATACGCGTTTTAAAAGCGCTTGTTTCGCACGATTGGTCGAATAAGCGTTTTTTTCGCCGGAGAGCGTTTGCACGTTTGCGTTCTTCTTAAGCCATTGCCGGTAATTATGATCGGATAGAATCCCTCGCCTTTTCGCCGATTTGGCTGCTGCTTTGCGCAATATATCTTTTCCGCTCATTGTAGACCCTCCCTATCCATAATTTATTCACGCTCGTTGAATTGTTGAGTGATATAACCATCATTAATCATTTGACTATATTCAAAGAATGCAAGATCGATCACGCGCGCATAAAGACGACAAATATACATCATTTCTTCCTGAAATGCGCGGTGTGCATCGACCGTTAGCACTCCCCACTCGGAAAGGGGGAGGCAAAGAATTGCCCCGTAACCGTTATGGTGTTTGGGCATGCCGTCGACATCATCGCTTACATCGGGCACGAGTTGTATTTCTTTTTTGCGAAAACAACGGCCGGCGATCGTTTCGTTCATGGGGAGAATTTGGTTTTCGTCCCGATCATCAAAAGCATTGCTTCCGGTAAAATAAACAAGTTGTCCCGACTCTTCGATCCAAACGGAAGATCGATGTTGTTCCCCCGGTTGAAATTTTATATCCGAGCTGAGGGCATGCACGATACGGATAATCAAGTTTTCATAGGTTTGCAGATTTTCTTCGGATTGAACGGAAAATCGGCGCGCTTGTTGCAATTGTTTGAGGAAGCGCTCGGCATTACGAAGCGCGTGGATCGACTGAAGCGAAATATCTTTATGAATGGCGGCTTGGTATTTTGTGTCATACAGTTCTTGCTGGATTTTTTGGAAACCCAGTTCTTTATCGATTTTTTCGGTATATTTCATAGCCGCCCGGCCAATGAGAATAAAAGTCGTGATGAGTCCCAATACGATGATGATGCCGGTGATGTAATACACCCATTCCGGTTGTTGATTTAGAAAATATTCCATCGTTGTTCTCATGAAAGTCACCTCTCTTATATGTAAGCAAGAGGATTGGGGAATATGAGCGTTGTCGCTTCGGACACTAAATGATAGACATTTAATGATTTTTATCGTTTTATAGGTTCGATCATTACAAGCATGTACTTTTTTTACATACAATTTAGTGTACGGCAATAACCAAGAGGAAAGGGGACAACAACATGGGTTACACGGTATGGGATAATATGTGGGGATTCGGCCATCACTATGGAAAGAAGAAACGATTGATGCATACCGCTATGACGGGTAGTGGAAGGTGAGGAAGACGGTCGAAAAGAACTCGGTTGCGATTGCCCCTAAATGTCAACGTTCCCATAGCTGTTATTGCTGATCCATGGAGTATGGGCGCGAAAAAGAATGCCGTACGATTTCAAAACGCCGTTTGATTCTACGGACATGTATGGATACCCTCCCTAATTGATCGTTAGGAAGCAGGAAAAAGCGAATCGTTGCCTGCTTCCTTTAAAATGACGGAAAAATCATTGCATTGTTTGCGAAAATCGGATATCCTGAATATACATATATTATTAAAAAAAACGTTGTGAAAACATTTCACAAAATGTATGAAATAACGAATAATGGATGGGGGAAGCGCTTCTTCATGGATGATCAGGTGGATGACTATTTGCATCAACTGTCGGAAGCTGTAAATTCAGTATTGGAAGATCGCATGGTCGGGCTTTATTTGTGTGGTTCGGCAGTAGTGGATGATTACGACAATGATGTAAGCGATCTTGATGTCTTTTGTATCGTAAAACGGCCGTTAAAAGCATCGGATAAGGACGCGCTTGCGCAAGCGTTAGCGTATCATGCTTTGCCGTCCCCGGGTGCAGGTTTGGAATTTTACGTTGTTTTGGAAGAAGAGGCAGCACACCCACACTCGTTGCTTTCCTATGAATTTGCCCTGTTAACCGGCCGGAACTTCGAGGATAAAGTTGCGGAAGAAGGCATGGACGAGGGGTTATTAATGGACTTCGCGATGATTTTACAATCCGGGAAGACATTAGCGGGACGTCCAAAAGACAAAGTTTTCGGGAGTGTTCCGAGACCTTGGTTGCAGGAAGCCATGAAAGGTTCGTTGCGCCGGCATGAAAAGCAAATTTTTCATCCTTTTTATGATCCTTACGGACATGAAGCAGTCATGAATGCCTGCAGGACGTGGTGTTTTAAAGAAACTGGAATTCTGACATCAAAAACAAGAGGGATGAAATGGGCATTGCAACAGCTCCCCGATTCCAACTTGATTCGCCATGCTTTGAGTGTTCGCCGGGGGCAAGAACATGGGCTGTTGAAGCACGAAGACATTCGCGCGTTGATTCATTTTGTGATCAGCAAAACTCCGGTCAAGGTCCCATCGGCGATCTGAAGTTCCCCGTGTCCATTCACGACATGGGTTTTTTTAATTCTTATTCAAAATAATAGCAGATGAAGCTTTAGGATGTTAACATTAAGTCAGATTAGCGGATGTAGCAGGGGGAAATAACAGTGTTCGATTGGTATTATGCATGGTTGGAAGCTTGGCCGTGGTTGCATTATGTGATTGCGGCAATGACCGTATTGATTTTTTTGATGTTACGAAAGTTAGTTACCCGTTTTATTTTTGTCGTCATAAAGAAGATCTCCAAACACGGAAAAAGTCTGTTCTTGGGGAATTTTCTCTATGCATTTGAGAAACCGATGCGCATGCTCGTCGTTGTTTTCGGGGTTTACTTTGCGATTCTGTATTTAAGTCCGCAACCTGATATCATGGTTGTGGTGAACCGTCTGTTGCGCACGTTGTTGATTGTATTTTTCGGCTGGGGATTCTTTAATTTCTCCGGAACGTCATCGGATTTGTTTACACGATTAGGCCGAAAAGTTGACGGCGATCGAGATAGCATGTTAATTCCGTTTACGTCCAAAATCCTGCGCGGCCTTGTCATTGTGCTCATGTTTACGGTCATTGCCATGGAATGGGATTATGATATTAATGGGTTCATTGCCGGTCTCGGACTTGGGGGACTCGCGTTTGCATTGGCGGCACAAGATACGATTGCTAACTTTTTTGGCGGAATTATACTCGTTACAGAAAAGCCGTTTAAACGGGGGGACTGGATTGAAACCACTACGGTCGAAGGGATTGTTGAAGATATTTCCTTTCGGAGCACGAAAGTCCGAACGTTTGCCGAAGGATTGGTAACGACCCCGAACTCCACAATGGCCAATGATGCGATCACTAATTGGTCGGAAATGAGAAAAAGGCAAGTATTCTCCAGTATTTACTTGAAATATAATTCACCGGTAGAAAGTGTCCGAAATGTGCTGGAAAGGGTCGATAAGGAGCTAAGGGAGAGCCCAGATGTAGTAGACCAGGAAGAAATTGAAATTTATGTGCGAGAATTTGAAGAGTATGGGATGGAAATGTTGGTTTATTACTTTACGAACGCTACACCTTGGACAGAGTGGTTGAAAGTAAAAGAGTATTTCAATATGCGAATCTTGGAGATATTGAAAGAAGAGAACGTAGAAATCGCGATACCGATGCCCGATTTATACAAACACAGAGACCCATCTTAATCAACAGAGACGCCAAAGATTTTGCTTTTGCCAAGCGACAGACTATGGTATTCTGTATGATGTGACATTAACGGAAAAAAAGGGAGGAAACCAACATGGAAATGATGGATGGAAACGAGATTATTCAATTCATCTCGGACAGTGAAAAATCAACCCCTGTGAAGGTACATATTAAAGGAGATGTTTCTGCCCTCGATTTCGGGGCGAATACAAAAGTGTTCCCGTTTGGAGATTCAGCGGTGCTTTTTGGTGAGTGGAGCGAAGTTAAAGACGTTCTTGACCACGAAAAAGTAGAGGACTATGTCGTTGAAAATGATCGTCGTAACTCTGCGGTCCCGCTCGTAGATCAAAAAGACATCCCTGCCCGTATCGAACCGGGTGCAGTCATTCGCGATCGCGTGATGATTGGGAAGAACGCCATTATCATGATGGGTGCGATGATTAATATCGGTTCGGTTGTCGGGGAAAATACGATGATTGATATGAACGCTGTGCTTGGCGGACGCGCAACGGTCGGCAAAAACTGTCACATCGGTGCCGGCTCCGTGTTGGCAGGGGTGATTGAGCCCCCATCAGCGACACCGGTCATCATCGAAGATGACGTCGTGCTTGGCGCAAACGTTGTCGTGCTCGAAGGAGTCACCGTCGGCAAAGGCTCCGTCGTCGCTGCAGGTGCGATCGTGACCGAAGACGTGCCCGAAAATAAAGTAGTAGCCGGAACACCGGCGCGTGTCATCAAAGATATTGATGAAGGCACACGCGGCAAAACGGAAATTAAAACGGAACTGAGGAAATTAAAAGACGAATAGATGGCCGCTCCTTGCTTGGTTTAGACGAGCAGGGAGCTTTTTCTACAAAACGGAATCGAGGGATAGCAATGTACACGATAGAAGGAATGCGCGCCATTCGCCGTCATTTACATCAACAACCTGAATTGGGATTTGAAGAACATAAAACCCAGCTTTTTTTGCTCGATAAGATCGGAGAGATGCCGAACGGCCATTTCAGGGTAAAAACATGGCGGACAGGGATTCTTGTTTTCGTTGAAGGCTTTGCCCCCGTGCAGACGATTGGTTATCGAACGGATATGGACGGGCTGCCAATCAAAGAGGAAACCGGGCTTTCGTTTGCCTCGCGATACGATGGAAAAATGCATGCGTGTGGGCATGACCTGCACATGACGATCGCCATCGGAATCCTTTCCCACTACGCGGAGAATCAGCCGAAAGACAACCTTCTTTTTGTTTTTCAACCTGCGGAAGAAGGACCGGGCGGCGCGGAACCAATGTTGAACACCGATCTTTTTCAACAATGGCGGCCGGACTGGATGTTTGCCTTGCACATTGCCCCGAATGAACCAGTTGGAACGGTGACGACGAGGGAAGGGCTTTTATTTGCGAACACTGCTGAATTTATGGTTCATCTACGCGGGAAAGGCGGCCATGCCGCTTATCCTCATCAGGCCAATGATATGGTCGTGGCTGCCAGCCATCTCGTCACACAGATCCAATCTGTGGTCGCGCGCAGAGTTGACCCGATGGACAGTGCGGTCATTACAATTGGAAAAATCGAGAGCGGGACAAAAGAAAACATCATTGCCGAACGAGCAGATACGGAAGGGACGATTCGCACGTTGTCGTCGGAGGCGATGAATCTCGTTCAGGAACATGTGAAGAAAATCGGGGCAGGCATTGCGGCAAGCTTCGATTGTGACGTGGACGTGGAATGGGGATCACAATATAAACAGGTATGGAACAGTGAAAAAGTGGCGTCCTTTATGGCGTTTTCCGAAAGGTCTTCGGACGTGAATTTTAGGGAGGCGGCTATGGCGATGACCGGCGAGGACTTTGGTTTTTTTCTTGAAAAAATACCGGGATTCATGTTTTGGCTCGGAGTTGATAGCGACAAGGGCTTACATGATCCAAAGCTTAATCCCGATGAAGCCGCGATCCCTATAGCCGTTGACCACATCATCCGTTATTTGGCAGATGAAATGAAATGAAATGGATCGCACACCGAGGTTTTTCGGGTGAAGCGCCCGAAAACACGCTTGCCGCTTTTGAACGCGCGATTGAAAACGGAGCCGCGGGCATCGAATTGGATGTTCACGTGTCAAAAGACGGCGAATTGACCGTCATGCATGATGAACATGTCGAGCGGACAACGGATGGAACAGGGTGGGTTCGAGAAATGACTGTTCCCGAGCTGGCTGAACTGGACGCGGGCGCCTGGTTTAACAAAAACGATCGCGGAGTGCAGCGTGTCCCGCTGTTGGATGACGTATTGGCGTGGATTCCCGCGAATGTGTTGCTGAACGTAGAAATCAAAAACATTCCGTACGCTTATCAAGAGATCGAGAAAAAGGTAAGCGATACGTTGGTGCAGCATTATCGCGTGGAGAACACGATCGTTTCATCCTTTGATCATGCATGTTTATATCGATTAAAAGAATGGAATTCGGCGGTGAAGATCGGGTTACTTTTGAATTTTCGCCCCGTTAATATGGAAGGCTATCTTCGTCTATTTTCTCCATTTGACGTTCACTCGCTCCACCCCCATGCAAGCATTTTACAAAAAAACGACGTCGAGCGTTGGCAAAAGCAAGGCGTAAGCGTTTTTCCCTATGCCGTGACACGTAAATCCGACGTAAAACAAATGCAAGCGTTCGGCGTAAATGGAGTGATTAGCGACGCGCCGCCTGAGAATTTATAATTTGGAAAAAAGAGTCATTCATGAAGCCCTTATGCTACGGAAGGTTCATAACGCCTGAAAACGATAGGATCACTTGGCTTCGGTCGCCAAAACGAGATCATGATGCCTGAAAATCGCCGCCACGCTAAAAATCGGTCGCCATGACTGTTTCATGACGACCGAAAAGCTTTCCTTCGCTTAAATTCGGGCACTATGACACGTTCATAGCGGCCGAAAGCATGCGCGCATTCCAAAGCTCCTTCTTTTTCATACGTCCAACCGGGCAGTAGGCATACGTTTCAATAGAAAGCGGAGGATCGCCAAACACACATAAAACCAGACAATGGAAATAGCGACACCTGCGAAAATATCGGAAGGAAAATGGGCGCCTACCACGACTCGACTGATAGCGACAACGATGATCAATGCAGAAAAAAGCACAACGCCCCAGGTTCGGCTTCTGTTTTTACGCAAAAAACGATCGCATATGTAGATTGCAAACAGGAATAAAAGCGTGCTTCTCATCGTATGGCCACTGGGAAAACTGTAAGAGGCGATTTCAATCGATTGCCCGAAGGCCTCAATCACGCTCATATCCCCCGGCCTTTCCCGTTGAAACAAAATTTTGAGCAAAAAATTTAACGCTATTCCTCCAAATGTTAGCGACAATAAAAAAAGGCTATGCTGCCATCGTTTGCGAAACAATAAAAAAACAGCAATCATAAGCGTGACGACAAGGACAAACTCGCTCGATCCCATCACCGTGAGGATGTCCATCAACGTAACGACAAATGGTGAAACGGTTTCGGTGATCCAGCTGCTCACTGCTTGGTCAAGGGTCGTCAAATCATCCCGGAAGGAAAAAACCGATAACAACAGAAACAAGCCAAAACAGCCCATCGCGATAAACCAATGCTTAGCTTTTAATAATGGCATAAACAGCACTCTTTTCTATGGGGAAAGCGTCCCCGTTTTCTAATCATTTCTCCATTATAAATAATCCAACAAGAATGTTGCAATCGAAAAACTAATCAATCACCACTGACGCAAGAGAAGATAGCCCATAAGGCTATCTTCCTGATATCCATCAATTGTTATTGTTATCCGGAACATATACTTGCTGCGGAACCGGAATTTCGATGCCCGCTTCGTCGAGCGCTTCTTTGCTTGCTTGGAGTAATTTCCGTTGGATGCCCCACTGTTGCAAGTTCTCGGTGTAGGCGAGAATTCGAATCTTCACATCATATTCGTCGATGGAACCAACGCCGAGCACGTCCGGACCTTCGAGAATCGCGTCTTCCTCTTCGGCAAGACGGTCACATGCTTCTTGCAAGACTTTCATTGCTTCACTGATGTTTTCATTAAAGGAAATCCCAATATCCACGAGGGCTTCCATGCTTCCGCGGGAATGGTTGCTTACGTTCGTGATATTGCGGTTGGGGATGAAATGAAGCGTGCCGTCAAACGCGCGCAGGTGTGTCGTGCGCAAACCGACTTCTTCAACAATGCCGTCCAATTCCGCGATCGTTACATAATCCTCAACGTCAAGTTGCTTTTCTAATAAGAGGAAGAAACCGGTGACGACATCACTGACGAGATCTTGTGCCCCGAAGCCAATGGCAAGACCGACAACACCGGCACTCGCGAGGATCGGCCCGATCGGTAGGCCAAAGATATCGATGACGGCTACGACGACGATAAATAACAGCGTATAGGAAAAAACGTTCAAGGTTAATTTTTCAAGGGTTTGTGCCCGGTTGTTGTTCATTTTGCGTCTTTCTTTCATCTTCTGAAACGTCCGTTTTATGAGCGATCCTCCGATGGCTCGGAAGATGAAATAGCCGACGATAGCTAGCAAAAGTTGTCCAACAATCATAAATGTAGTGGTGACGTATGGATTGGTAAAGAAATCGTCCACTGCGATCACTCCTTGTCTGAAATGGGATTGGGTGCGTATTAGCCACTCGGAAGCTAGTATAACATATTGTCAAATCTTGCTGAAGTGAAAAATGTGTGTGATACGGGGTTCTTGAAAAAAGGAGAGAAGCGTACCATGGAGCCCCGATCCAAGCAAAAAAAAGCAAGGCTCCCATTAGACTGGAGCACTTGCTAAAAAACTCACACTTCCATAATAATCGGCAAAATCATTGGTTTTCGTTTTGTTTTTTCATAGAGGAATGGGTTGAGCAGTTCGATGATTTCATTTTTGATTTCGGACCATTGGCTCGTCTTTTTCTGCATTAATTCATTCATGTGTTTCTCCAATATTTTCTGTGCATCATGGATAAGATGACTGGACTCCCTCATATAAACGAATCCTCTTGAGATGATATCCGGTCCTGCGGCCACTTTAAAGTTTTTCATGTCGATACTGACGACCACGACGACAAGGCCTTCCTCCGAAAGAATGCGACGGTCCCGTAAGACGATGTTACCGATGTCTCCGATGCCGCTTCCGTCGACGTACACGGTTCCGGATGGAACTTTGCCGACTTTTTTGGCTTCATTTTTTCTAAGAGCGAGTACTTCGCCGATCTCCATAAGAAATATGTGATCTTCCGGGATGTCGCAATCGATGCCATGCTTTTTGTGATTGACGAGCATGCGGTATTCCCCGTGAATCGGGAGAAAATATTTCGGTTTTATGAGGCGAAGCATCAATTTCTGCTCTTGCTGGCCGCCGTGTCCCGAAGTATGGATATCGTTTAACGGACCGTGAATGACGTTTGCCCCGGCGCGGAACAATTGATTAATAATTTTGTTGACGCTTAAGGCGTTTCCGGGGATCGGCGAGCTGGAAAATACGACCGTATCTCCCGGGATAATTTGAATTTGCCGGTGGGTGCCGTGCGCAATTCTTGAAAGTGCCGCCATGGGTTCTCCTTGGCTGCCTGTGCAAAGGATCGTTAGTTCATTGTCTGGCAAACGGTTGATTTGGCTGTTGTCGACAAATGTATCTTTCGGCGCGCGAATATACCCGAGCTCTTGCCCGATCGTGATCGCCGATTCCATGCTACGGCCAAAGACGGCAATTTTTCTTCCGTACGTGACGGCTGATTCCACGACTTGCTGTAACCGGTGGATGTTGGACGCAAACGTGGCAAAAATAATGCGCCCGTCTTCTTCCCTGAAAATATGGTCGATGCTTTCGCCGACTTTTCTTTCCGGCATTGTAAATTCCGGAACTTCACTGTTTGTGCTGTCAGACAGAAGGCATAGCACGCCTTCTTCCCCGATTTTCGCCATTTTCGTTAGATTGGCCGGTTCTCCGACCGGGGTAAAATCAAACTTGAAGTCCCCGGTGTGCACAATATTTCCTTCCGGGGTGTGCACAACAACGCCTAATGAATCGGGAATGCTGTGGGTCGTTCGGAAAAAAGAAACCGATGTGTGCTTGAATGTGATGACATCGTCTTCTTCCAAGTCTGTCAGTGTCGTCCTGCGCAGCAAACCATGCTCTTCCAGTTTCCCGCGCAAGAGACCATTGGCTAGCTTTCCGCCATAGACGGGAACATTCACTTCCCGCAATAAATAAGGGATGCCGCCGATATGGTCTTCATGGCCATGGGTGATAAAAACACCTTTAATTTTTTCCTCATTTCGAGCTAGATACGTGTAATCGGGGATCACGTAATCAATGCCGAGCAATTCATCTTCCGGGAACATGATTCCTGCATCAATAATGATAATTTCATCTTTATATTCGATTACATACGTATTTTTGCCGATTTCGCCAAGCCCTCCTAGGGCAAAAACGGCAACTTGGTCATTTTGTAACTGTTTCATTTATCGCTTTTCCACCTTAAAATCTTCGCTTTTTTGTTCATATTTAAGATGCGCGTCCGATAATGGCTGGACGATTTCAATATTAATATTGTCCCCGGCAAGCTTTTTTCGCACCTCTTGTTTTGAATTTCCTTCAATAAAAATCGTTTCGGTTTTTTCGCGAACCGGCATTTCATCATAGTTCGGTTGGTACAATACTTTAAAAATCATGGAAAATCACTCCTTCGTGCAATCGTTTTTATAGGCAGACGAAAAGCATCGTTCTCATGTGGGGAGGAAACGAATGCATTCATGATATAGACATATGTGTGGCAACCGAACGGACCCACATGAAGACCCCGCCCGGAGCCCGGACCCAATCCGGTTTATATCTACGTTCCGTCCTTATCAGCGTTCTGAACATACATTCTCGCTTGCCATTATGAATATGCTTGGCCGAGATTCATGATGGCGGGAGGGCTTATGCATGTTACCGACCCTGATACCAGTTCTTCTAGTATAGCTTACTTTTTTAAAGAAAGCAAACAATTGCTAAGGATTTCCATGTGACATGCCGTTACGTGCGAACGGACCGATGCTTGGGAAGTAAAGAGCGATACCGTTTGCGCAACTTTTCTTTTAATTTTTTCAGCATCTTTTATCCCTCCTAATCATTATTCCCGTGTAACGTACAACTCATCAAAAACTGTCTTTGTTTTATTTTGTGTAGATTTCCCCGAAATGTGTCAGTAAATGTATGGAAGACAGCCTATGCTTTTCAAGAAACGAAAGTTAAGTCATAATAAGGGCAGATAAAAAGGAGAAGGAGAAAGCCGCATGACGAAAAAAATGGTCTTTTTTGACATTGATGGAACGCTTTATGATGACAGTAAAAAGGTTCCCGCTACCGCGAAAAAAGCGATTCGCGCGTTAAAGGATGGGGGCCATGAAGTAGCGATTGCGACGGGAAGAGCACCGTTCATGTTTGAGCAATTGAGAAAAGAGTTGGATATTGATACCTTTGTCAGTTTTAACGGTTCTTATGTGGTGGTGAATGGGGAGGTTGTCTTAGCCAGGTCATTGCAACAACAAGCCTTGGAACAACTGCATGCCGATGCATTGAAAGAGCAATACGTGATGGTGTTTATGGATCATAAAAGCGCGCTGACGGATGTAAAGGATAATCCTAGAATTGCCCAATGCTTAGGGGAACTTAAAATGCCATACCCGCCGATTAGCATTCACCCGCGGCAAGGGGATATCTATCAGGCGTTATTGTTTGCAGCCGAACATGAAGCTTTTACGTACGACAATTATCAGGAGTTTGATTTTGTGCGTTGGCACGAATTTTCGGTAGATGTTTTGCCGGTTGCCGGGTCTAAAGCGAAAGGGCTGCAAAAAGCCGCAGACATTCTTCACGTGGATAGAAAGGATACATTCGCATTCGGCGACGCGCTCAATGATATTGAAATGCTCGAGTTTGCCGGTACAGGGGTAGCAATGGGAAATGGAATGAGAGAAGCGAAAGAAGCCGCAGACTTTACAACAACGGCTGCTCATGATGATGGGATTGCCAACGGGTTGAAAAAGTTGGGACTTTTAACGTGAAGCGGGAAAAGAAGGGGCAGATTGGCTCCTTCTTTTTAAATGGTGGGCGCCGTTTTCTTGTACGGACCGCTGTAATTTTCAATGCGGTCATAAAACATGACGCCGTTCAAATGGTCAATCTCATGTTGGACGACGATTGCGGGCAATCCTCTTAGCCTTAAAACCACTTCCTCATTCTCCAGCGTTCGTGCTTGCAGTTTCAAGCGGGCGTACCTGGGTACGATGCCTTCCACCTCTCGATCAACGGAGAGGCATCCTTCGCCGTTTTCCAAGTTGGTTTCTTCCAGGGAATGACTGATGATCCGAGGGTTGAAGAACCCATAGCTATGCAAACGTTCGCGATCATCGGTTACATGCATGGCGAACATCCGTTTAGGAACCCCTAGTTGCGGGGCTGCTAAACCGCTGCCCGGCCGAAGATCATATTTTTCAGCGATGTCAGGGTCTTGGCTGTTGATGAGAAAATCCAACATCTGCTGCAACAATTCATGGTCCTCTTTCGATGGCGGAATGTCTACAGGTTGAGAGACTTCCCGAAGCACCGGGTTTCCCTCGCGCACAATGTCTTTCATCGTAATCAAATTGTTGCGCCTCCTTTTGATGACTTTTTTGTATGTTAGATGAGGCATGGGTGGATTTCAAAACCCGTAAAAAACGAGCATTCACGTTGGCATTGCAACGATTATTTTCCTTTTCATTATAGCAGAAGTGGAAATTCAACAAAAGCACAAAAAGCCATTGAGCAAGTATGGAAACGGCACTTTGCAAGAGAAGCAGAGCGCCGTTTCCACGTGTATTGCTATTTTTTATCGGTAGTGTACGCGGCTCCAACGATGATAAGCAGAATGAAGAGGACAACGATGAGCGCGAATCCGCCGCCGCGTTGACCGCCGTAGCCGCCATGGCAAAATCCGCCATAGCCACCGTAGCCTATTCCGCCGAATCCGCCGTAACCAAATGACATGAAGAAACCCCTCCTTTAATATTTACGCGCCTGCGCTTTATGAGCGCTTACGCTACACTTTATGCAAAAGAATCCATATTGTCTGGTTAAATACCCAAGTTTTGATAAAGAATGCAGGCTCTTCACCAAAATCTATCGTTGATAAAAGTGAACACTTAGGATAGTGACTAGCCAGCGAAGTGTTTTTCCGTGGCGCTGGCCAAGCGTTATCCATACATTGGCTTGTCAACCATAGATTTTAGTGTTGACACAGGATGCAGGCTCCGTTTTTTGCAAGCGATTACCGATTGCTATATGATAACAACGAATACGATTGATTCGATGTGAGGGGGTTGGGTCGTGAAAACAAAGGATCAAGCCATTGTGTTCGGGGTAGGGAATTCGATGCTTTTGGCATTAACAGCATGTAGCGCACCAGAGCAAAACCTGCAAACGCATTTAGAAGAAGCAGTGGAAGTGGAAGAAACGTTTGTCGAGCAACAAGCGCCTATTGTTGCTGCGGAAGAAGCGGAAAATGAACGATTTGAGGAAATGATAGAATTAGGCCTATCGGAGATGGATGATATAGAAACCCTCGCCGATGAAGCAACTACCTACGTTGATGAACGGGAAGAGCGCATGACGACGGAAAGAGAAAGCCTTTCCCAAGCATATCGAGAGGTGGAAGAAGGAGCCGTCCAAGTCCAGGATATTGCCGATGATGAAACCCGGGTAGAGGCCGAGACCGTGATCGGTGTTATGGAACAGCGGTATGAAGCGCACGGTGACCTATATGAAGCATACATGGAAGGGCTGCGGTTGGATCGGGAACTTTATGAAATGCTCGTGGATGAGGATTTGGCGTTTGAAGATCTGGAAGCGCACGTTGATGCCATTAACGATATATATGAGAGCGTTGATCATCATAAAGAAACGTTCAATGAACAGACAGTCACCTTCAACGACCAAAAAGAAGAATTTTATCGATTGGCGGGACTGGGACACGATTGAAGGGGATCGGTCTGTTATACTCTCATCTCGATATATCTCTGTTTGATGTATAACAGATAGATTAATTCATCCATGTACAAAAATAGTTAAACCTATGGTTTGACGGTTTAAATGCTAGTGAGGTAAAATTGCTTTAGAATGATTGTATTAGTTTTTTCAGGCGTAAAAGTAAAACAGAAAAGGGAGCCTGAAAACAAGATTGAAAATAGAATAATTCGGGTAACTTATTTGTAAATCGACATTGAAACAGGGATCGGATCCGCAGAGGAAAATTTTTGGGCGCTTAGCAGCACGACAGGAAAGAAGAGGTGAGCCACTGTGGCTAAACATAAGTATGAAATGTTACAAATTCTGGATGAAAACGGAAAAGTGATCAACGAGGATAAGAAGCCCGATTTATCCGATGAACAGCTACAAGATATCATGTATCGAATGGTGTATACGAGGATTCTTGATCAACGTGCCGTTTCGTTGGGACGCCAAGGGCGTCTTGGGTTTTATGCGCCTGTTGCCGGCCAGGAAGCTTCCATGATCGGCTCTCATTATGCCGTTGACAAAGAAGACTGGATTGCACCCGGCTATCGCGACATCCCGCAATTGATTTGGCATGGGTATCCGCTTTGGCAATCCTATTTGTTCTCCAAAGGCCATTACAAAGGAGGGCAAATGCCGGAGGGGGTCAATGCGCTCGTTCCGCAGATCATTATCGGCGCCCAGATCGTACAAACGGCCGGTGTTGCACTAGGTTTGAAGAAGAAAGGAAAATCACAAGTCGTCATCACCTATACAGGGGATGGCGGAGCCTCGCAAGGTGATTTCTATGAAGGAATGAACTTTGCGGGAGCGTTCCATGTTCCTGCGATTTTTGTTGTGCAAAACAACCAGTACGCCATTTCCGTGCCCGCCGAGGAACAGACAGCAGCGGATACGATCGCGCAAAAAGCGGTTGCTGCCGGAATTGAAGGCATTCAAGTCGACGGGATGGATGCGCTCGCTGTCTATGCGGCAACGCAAAAAGCAAGGCAAAATGCCGTTGACGGGAATGGCCCTACTTTGATTGAGACGCTTTGTTATCGCTACGGGCCCCATTCGCTCTCCGGGGACGATCCCACTCGCTACCGAACGTCCGAAGAGGATGACGAATGGGAAAAGCGTGATCCATTAGTAAGATTTCGCAAGTACCTAGAAGATAAAGGCCTCTGGTCCGAAGAGAAAGAAAATGAAATCGTCGAACAGGCAAAAGCAGACGTAAAAGCAGCGATGAAAGAAGTGGAAGAAACCCCTCGTCAAAAAGTGAGTGAGTTAATCGAAATTATGGGGAATGAACTACCGTATAATCTCCGGGAACAACTGGAGGAGTATCGTGCGAAGGAGTCGAGTAAATAATGGCAGAAATGACAATGATACAGGCAATAACAGATGCCATGCGCACGGAATTGAAAAATGACGAAGACGTTCTTCTTTTCGGTGAAGATGTAGGCCACTACGGCGGTGTTTTTCGGGCAACGGAAGGTTTGCAAAAAGAATTCGGCGAGGCCCGTGTATTTGATACACCACTCGCAGAATCGGGCATTGGCGGCCTCGCTATAGGTTTGGGCGTTACCGGCTTCCGGCCGATTATGGAAATACAGTTTATCGGTTTTATTTTCGAAGTGATGGACGGGCTCGCCGGCCAGATGTCACGGATGCATTATCGCACCGGCGGGTATTACGACAGCCCCATTACGGTACGGGCACCGTTCGGCGGAGGCGTGAAAACACCTGAGTTGCATCCGGACAGCCTGGAAGGGTTGATGGCGCAAATGCCGGGCATGCGAGTAGTTATCCCGTCAACGCCATATGATGCCAAGGGATTGCTTATTTCCAGTATCCGCTCCGATGATCCTGTCTTTTATCTGGAACATATGAAGCTCTATCGTTCCTTGAAAGGGGAGGTTTCCGAAGAAGCGTACACGATCGATCTTGACAAAGCCGATATCAAGCGGGAAGGCAAGGACATTACGTTCATCGCTTACGGTGCTATGGTTCATTCTGCCTTAAAAGCGGCGGAACAGCTGAGCGAAGAAAACATTGAAGCGGAAGTCATTGACTTGCGAACCGTAAGCCCCGTTGATCTTGATACGATCATCGAGTCGGTGAAAAAGACGAACCGTGCGGTTGTCATCCAGGAAGCGCAACGCCAAGCAGGGGTTGCAGCCGGCATTTCCGCAGAAATCAGTGAACGTGCCATTTTACACTTGGAAGCGCCGGTGGCTCGGGTGACGGCTCCGGACACCGTTTATCCGTTTGCATCCGATGAAGATATTTGGCTGCCGGATCACAACGATATTATCGAAAAAGCGAAAGCGACGATCGATTTTTAAAATTTAGCCCGGCCAATGTTCGAAACGTCGAGTGATCATTGAAAAGGAGGTCTTGTGCGTGGCTTATAAATTTGAGCTCCCGGATATTGGGGAGGGGATCCATGAAGGTGAGATTGTCACCTGGTTTGTGAAAAAAGGGGACAAAGTCGAAGAAGACGATGTTCTTTGTGAAGTGCAAAATGACAAAGCCGTGGTCGAAATTCCCTCTCCGGTAGACGGAACGATTTTAGATGTGAAAGTGGAAGAAAACACCACCGTAACGGTAGGAGACGTCATTATCACGATCGATGACGGAAGCGGGCCTGAAGAGGAAGATGACGACGAGGGTGAATCGTCCTCCGATGAAGACGAATCAGACGCTGCGAAGAAAGGCGAAGAAGAGCAAAAAACCGCAGAAAAAGAAAGCAAAAAAGAAGATGGTCAAGCCCAAGACGATGAAGATGACAACAAGCGGGTCATTGCCATGCCCTCGGTCCGTAAATACGCTCGTGAACAAAATGTAAACATCAATGATGTAAAAGGTACAGGTAAAAACGGGCGAATTTTAAAAGATGACGTCGATGCCTTCGTTAGCGGAGCATCTGAAACGGAAGAGAAACCGGAAGAAGAGAAGGACGCCGCTTCGACAGCAACTGCCGATGTTTCTGAGGAACGCGTGCCACTTAAAGGCATACGGAAAACAATTGCGAATGCCATGGTTCACAGCAAACGTACTGCGCCTCACGTCACGCACATGGATGAAGTGGAAGTGAGCGCTCTCGTCGCAAACCGGAAACGGTTTAAGCCAGTGGCGGCAGAAAAAGAAATTAAGCTTACGTACTTGCCGTATGTCGTTAAAGCTTACACATCCGCGCTGAGGGAATATCCGGTGTTAAACGCTTCCATTGACGACGAAAACGAAGAAATTGTTTACAAAAAGAATTTCAATGTCGGCATTGCCGCAGATACGGATCGCGGACTTATGGTCCCGGTTGTTGGGCAAGCGGACCGCAAATCAATTTTTATGCTTGCAGATGAGATTAATGAACTTGCCCAAAAAGCAAAAGACGGAAAATTAGCGAGCGCGGATATGCAAGGCGGAACGAGCACGATTTCCAATGTCGGCTCGGCCAATGGAGCTTTTTTCACGCCGGTCATCAATCACCCGGAAGTCGCCATTCTCGGAATTGGCCGCATCGAGGAAAAAGCAGTCGTCCGAGACGGGGAAGTTGTCGTTCGCCCGATGCTTGCGTTATCGTTAAGTTATGATCACCGCCTGGTTGATGGGGTGACTGCACAGCAAGCGCTAAATCATGTGAAACGTTTGCTTAACGATCCGGAATTAATAATGATGGAGGGGTAACAATGGTTGTAGGAGATCTGGCAGAAGAAGTGGATACGATTATCATCGGGTCCGGTCCCGGGGGATACGTGGCGGCGATTCGTGCCGCCCAACTCGGACAGTCCGTCACCCTTGTAGAAAAAGGTGACGTGGGAGGCGTTTGCCTAAACGTCGGCTGCATCCCGTCGAAAGCTTTGATTGAAGCCGGGCACAGTTACGAAAAAGCGCAAGGAAATGATGAGCTTGGCATTAAGTCAGAGAACGTCTCCGTTGACTTTTCCAAAGTTCAAGAATGGAAAAGCGGGGTTGTCCAAAAATTAACGGGCGGTGTCCAAAGTCTGTTAAAAGGAAACAAAGTGAACGTTGTGCAGGGGGAAGCTTATCTCTCCGACAAGGACACTGTGCGTGTCTCAAGTGAGAATAACAGCGGGCAATCATACAAGTTTAAAAACTGTATCATTGCCACTGGCTCTCAGCCAATTGAGCTATCCAATTTTAAATATAGCAATCGAGTGATCGATTCCTCGGGTGCGTTGGCCTTGGACGCTATCCCGGAAAAGCTCGTCGTCATCGGCGGCGGCTATATCGGCATAGAATTGGCAGGCGCTTATGCCAGTTTCGGAACTGAAGTCACCGTCCTCGAGGGAGAAAAACGCATCCTCGGCGGATTTGAGAAGCAAATGTCCCAACTCGTACAACGCCGATTGAAAAATAAAGGCGTCACGTTCTACACAGAAGCGATGGCAAGCGGTGTGGAAGAAAAAGACGACGGCGTGACGGTGACGGCCGATGTTAAAGGCGAAGAACAAAAAATCGATGCTGATTACGTACTCGTAAGCGTTGGACGTAAACCGAATACGGAGGAGCTTGGCCTCGAGCAAATCGGTGTTGAAATGGATGATAAAGGCCTCATTCAAACCGATAAGGAAGCACGCACGAGCGTGCCGAACCTATTCGCGATCGGTGATATTACTGATGGTCCGCCGCTTGCGCACAAAGCATCTTATGAAGGCAAAATTGCAGCTGAAGTCATTTCCGGCGAGGCTTCTGCCATTGATTATCTCGGCATCCCTCTCGTCGCCTTCTCGGATCCGGAGTTGGCATCCGTCGGTTACACGGAAGAGGAAGCAAAAGAAGCAGGCTTTGAAGCAAAAGCATCGAAGTTTCCGTTCCAAGCCAACGGACGGGCCCTATCCCTCAATGATTCCGACGGGTTTATGAAACTTGTTACACGAAAGGATGACGGATTGGTTATCGGCGCCCAAATCGCCGGCCCCAGTGCCTCTGACATGATCGCCGAAGTCGGACTTGCCATTGAAGCCGGCATGACCGCAGAAGATGTGGCGATGACCATTCATGCCCACCCGACCCTCGGAGAGATTACGATGGAAGCAGCGGAGGTAGCGTTAGGAACGCCCATCCATTCGATGTAAAATAAAACAAAGACAAAAAACACCGGTGCTGCGATCAGCACCGGTGTTTTACCGTTCGTTAAAATTGTCTTGTAAGAGTGTGACGAGTTGCTCCATCGATTGTTGGCCACTGACAACTGCGATGGGTTCATCATCATGGATCAACATGAGTGTGGGGAATTCCTCTACTTCACATTGGTCGGCGGCAACTTCTTGTTCTCGAATAATGGTAACGTCCGTTTTTTCATCCCTTTCATTCTGAAAATTAATTAATGCATTATAATAAGGGCGTTCAATGTCAGGTTGATTTTCATCAATGAATAATAATGCTTGAGGTTCATCGGTGGTAGCGATCGCATCAGGTGTATGTGTTTCGTCTGAATTATTGCAGGAAGAAGCAATTGTAATAATTGCAAAGATAGTGGCTATAAAAACCGTTTTACTAGCTGTCATATTCTCTCACGACCTTTATCAGGCGTAATCATCTTTCCATCGATGATATCATGGAAAAGAAATGAAGAGGGAACGGTAAAGAAACTGTAATGGAAAAGAAAACACAAAGACAAAGAATTAAAGTCACAGAAAAAAATGCAATCAATCATTGAAAATATATTGCAACTTTTGTAGAAAAATGTAATATTGAATGGGAATATGAATACATAAGTTGGGGGAATTTTGAATTGCATTTGTCTAAAGCAATGCTTTGTTGGTTCACGGCAATGCTCGTGCTCGCTGCATGTCAACAAGCGGAAGAAGACGTAAGCGTGGAGGAGAACGAGGAGGGAGAGAACACGGTTATTGAAGAAGAAAACGAATCGGAAGAAGAGGATGAAAATGGTTCAACAGAGCCTTCCGAAGAGGAACATACGGAAGAAGAGCCTGAACCGGCGTATACGCTTAATGAAAATAACTGGGGGTTAGAGCCCATTGACGATGCCGAAGAAGAAGCGGTCTTGATTACCATCGATGATGCGCCGGATGAACACGGCGTTGAGATGGCGGAAACACTTGAAGAGCTAGATGTGACCGCGATCTTTTTCATCAATCACCATTTTATTGATGATGAAGAGGGAGAAGAACAGCTCCTTGAGATCATGGAGCATGGACATGAAATCGGAAACCATACCATGACCCATGCAAATTTACAGGAGATCTCCGAGGAAGAGGTGGAAGATGAAATCGTTGATTTGAACGATGAAATCGAACGGATCACCGGGGAAAGACCAAACTTTTTCCGGGCACCTCACGGAGCGAATACTGATCATAGCTGGGAAGTCGTGGAAGAAGAAGAGATGCTCGGCATGAATTGGACCTACGGATTTGATTGGGAAGAAGAATATACCGATCCTGATGCATTGGCGGAGATTATGGTGGAGACGGAACACTTGCAAAACGGCGCCAATCTTCTGATGCATGACCGGGAGTGGACGAACGAAGCGCTTGAAGACATTATTTTAGGTCTCGAAGACGAGGGTTACGACTTTATCGACCCCACAGAAATTGAACAGGAAAATGAGTGAGGTAAAGCCAGCAGAAGAAAACGTGAAGAAGCCTTATAAAAACGTTTTCAAGCAGTGCTCAAGATGAAGGGATATTGCAAAAGGCAGTATCTCTTTTTTTGGCAGGGAAGCAAGTATACATCAACCTTCTTATCTACATATTTATATCTACATATTTAGGGAATGCTGAACAACATGCAGCTATCAGCTGAAGTCGGGATGGCGCTTCCATGGCTTCGCTTTCCGCGGACGAACGGTCAAGCCTCCTCGCGCAAAACCGGCGCTGCGGGGGCTTGACGCGTCCGTTTTTCCGCTGGAGTCTCGCTATTGCAGCACCATCCCTCCGTACGTTGCCAGAAGTGCAAGGGTTTTTTGTTTATAGGATGGAATTCCTTGCATCCAGCTTCGACAACACCAACGAAAAATGCTTATGTGCCAGTCTTTTTCCGTTATTCAGCAGTCCCTATTTAATGCTGTCTTAACTTCTCACAATAAACCATATAAACAGAAATGGACTCTAATTGCTTCTCAAGATGAATATCCAGTTCTCTATTAGCAACGGTATAATGTTTCCTGATGCTGGAGAGGCTTTCGTCATTTATCTCATCAACAATTATTTTTATTTCGTCAAGATAACGGACACTTTTTCGCAAAAGAGAAATAATGATGGTTTTTCGCACCTCATTTTTTTCATAAAAACGATAACCACTGCTTTCATCTCTAATCCCTTTTATAAGTCCTCTTTCTTCCCAATAGCGAATCGTTGATGTCTCAATATTAGCGAATTTTGCTAATTCACCTATGCGCATGGTAGTTTTTTTCAGTGGTTTTTGAGGGAGAGACAAAATAAATTCTTTATGCATTTTTAGTGTTTCTTTTTTCTTTACCAATTCTTTTTGAGATTGGGCAATGATCCAGTTGGCTTCTGTGAACTTCTTTTCCTTTGCTAATTTCATCAATTGATACGCTACTGGTATGTCGAAACCTTTTAAAAGGTTTCGGATTGTTCTAAAGGCAATTAAATGAATTTCTTCGTATCTTCTATGATTTCCTTTTGTATAGAAAACAGAAGGTATTAATCCATTACTCTCATACCTTTTCAAAGTCGTATTACTTACACCAATATACGCAATCATTTGTTTCATCGTATATCCCATTCTTTAACAACCTTTAAATAAAACCTTAAAGTCCTTAGTTCGTTTTATTCTATCATAAAACGGGATATATCAATATTTTTTTATTTGAAAATAGAATGTTGCTTCAATCTGATATCATCGATGATGAGGTGATGAAATGAATATAAAAATAAAAAATGCATATGAGAAAAATTTAAAAAACATTGATTTGGAAATCCAAAGAAACAAGTTAACCGTTATTACTGGATTATCAGGGTCAGGAAAAACAACATTACTCAAAGATACAATCTATATTGAATCGCAAAGACAATATTTAGAGACGATGAGTTATCAGGGAATCCCAAAACCGAAAGTAGATGAAATCAAAAATTTATCTCCTGCAATTATGATTGATCAAGAAGACAGAAATGATAATCCCCGCTCAACGCTTGGAACACAAACCGATATCTATACAGATCTAAGAATGATTTTTGAAAAATTACATCAGCGAAATTGTCCAAATTGCCATAAGGTCATTTCCGCAAGCGATTCTATGGAAGAAACTGAAAAGATTGATGGTGAGTTCAACGTTTATATGCACTGTCCGAATTGTAATTATCAAATGGATAAATTAACGAGATCACATTTTTCTTTTAATACTAGAGCAGGAGCTTGCCCCACTTGTAAAGGAATGGGTAAATCACTGGTTATTAAAGATAGCCTCTATCAAAAAAATAAAACAATCCTTAACGGTGGCATAGCTACTTGGCACAAAAATTATGCTGATTATCAACTTAAGTCTTTCAATGCTCTCTTAAAACACCTTAGCGTTCCTATTCCCAAAGATATCCCCCTAGGAGAGTTTACTCAAGAGCAATTTGATTTATTAAAAAAAGGCATATATTCGTCAGAAATTCCTGAAGATCAAAATGAAACATTACCAACCAAAGTGGCAGAAGGAAAATATGAAGGAGTTGAACCAAAAATATGGCAAAAGATAGCTGAAGAAAAAGATATACCAAAAAATCTTAAGGAATTCGTTCAAGAGGATAGATGTTTTGAATGTCATGGGGAAAAACTGAATGCCTTAAGTCGATCCGCAAAAGTTTATAATCACAGGTTACCTGAAATTGTAAAAGGAGATTTAAAACATGCATTACAGTGGGTACAACAATTAAAAAAACAAAGTGATCAAC
This sequence comes from Salicibibacter cibi, assembly GCF_016495865.1. Classification (NCBI taxonomy): domain Bacteria; kingdom Bacillati; phylum Bacillota; class Bacilli; order Caryophanales; family Bacillaceae; genus Salicibibacter; species Salicibibacter cibi. The sequence goes on along the minus strand of NZ_CP054706.1, from coordinate 2,536,208 downwards.
AGATTACATCTTTGGTCAAAGATTACCTTCTCGATATAGAAATTAAAATTAATCGGATTTCTAAGCTTGGTCTTGATTACTTATCGCTAGATCGCCAGTATTCAACTCTTTCTGGAGGTGAAGCTCAACGAATTAAATTAGCTGCTGTTCTAGACTCTCAAATGACGGAGTTAATCATTATTCTTGATGAACCTACAGTTGGATTACACACTTCCGATACGGAAGGTTTAATATCCATGATCAATGAAATAAAAGGACGAAATAATACTATTATAGCAATCGAACATGATGAGGCATTTAGTAAACAAGCAGATTATATTGTGGAAATCGGACCGGGATCTGGAGAGTTTGGTGGTAATGTTGTGACAACTGGAACTTATGACGAGCTTTTAACCAATTCTCAATCACTACTTTTTAAATCAAATCATTCTACCTACCAGCAAGCTAGTTATAAGCGCAAAACAAAACAACTTGCACTAGAAGTACAACATGCAAATGTGCACAACCTCAAAAATATATCACTAACACTTCCTGCAGACTGTTTATCTGTTATAACTGGCGTTTCTGGTTCAGGTAAATCAAGTTTGCTTTTTGGAGAAATTGCCGATAGCCAATTAAAAGACAATGAGATTATTCAATGGAAAAACAACTATAAAGACATTGTTGTCATTACCCAAAAAAGACCTACTCGAAACAAAAGATCTATCATTGCAACTTATTTAGATGTTTTTGATGATATTCGATATCTTTTTGCAATAAAATCCAAAGACTCAAACTTACCATATTCTGTATCAGATTTCTCATTTAATTCTGGGCAAGGAAGATGTCCTAATTGTCAGGGGTTAGGAGTAGTTGAAAGTAATCAACTATTTTTTGAAAACATGGAACTTCCTTGTTCAACTTGTCATGGAAGTAGATACAAAGACGAAATTTCAAATGTGAAAATCGAGGATTACTCTATCTCGGATGTATTAGCGTTTTCAATCAAGGAGGCGATAGAATTTTTTGAAAGAAACGGTTTAAACAGTAGACCATTATTTCTTTTAACCCAAACAAACCTTGATTATATCTTACTTGGACAAGGGACAGGTACTTTATCTGGTGGTGAAATGCAACGATTACGTCTTACCAGTACAATTTCTAAGCAGAAAGGAAATAAACACCTTTTTATTTTAGACGAGCCGACAACTGGTATGCACAAAATTGATGTATTCCATTTTATGGAACTTATTCAAAAACTTACGGAGAATGAAAATACATTTTTCTTCATTGAACATAACTTAGATGTGATAAAACAAGCTGATTATATCGTTGAATTAGGTCCTAGTGGTGGCGATAGTGGTGGTGAAATCATTTATTCCGGTGATATTTCACAATTTATTAAGGCGAACACCAAAACATTAAATTATTTATAATCAATCAACAAAAGGCAGGGCTGTGGTGCGTGGTTTTTTGAAATTGGCAAGCGAAATGACCCCTTCGCGAGTGTGGATACCATGAACCGCTGCCGATAACCCGGTTGGGCGATTTTCGTGTAAGTTATGTATCGTGAAACCTCCGAACTCTGGAATGTGCCATACAATTCATGGTTGACAAATCAATTATGACATCATATTATAATGATACACATTAAAAACGCTTTCATAGGGAGTGCGATGGTATGGCAATGATCGTTTGTTCGGAATGTGACTGCACCATTGAACATTTCAAAGCGGATAAGATGGCAACGTTATACGGAAATTGCGAAGCCTGCAAGAAAAAACGCGCGTCAAGATGACTATACGCGTTCCGGAAATCGAAACAGTTGGTGCATCGCCGTTCGTGCGGCAATGCGCCATTTTTTTTGCTATAATAGCCTCAAGGTAGGTGTCACAATGAAAGATGAAGTAGCCATTCCCTTTTCCAGCGATTGGACGGAAGATGAAATTGTAACGGTTGCTGACTTTTTTACACAGGTCGATAACGCCTATAACGAAGGCGTTAAAGCAGGTGAACTTCTAAAGGCTTATAAAAAATTTAAAGAAGTGGTACCGGCAAAAAATGAAGAAAAGACGTATTTTCGGGATTATGATCAACAAGCAGGGCAATCGTGTTGGCAAACAATCCGCTTGGCCAAGGTAAAAGAACCGGAAGACGTCGTTCGGCAAACGTAAAAAAACAAGGCGAAGAAGCCTTGTTTTTTACGATAATTAGGTGGTTTGATCATAAAAAGGTCGTACACGTTTAAAAGTATCCATGATTGTTGAAAATAGCTTGTCTCCGTTTTCTAGGACAGGATTATCGTGAGCAATTTGTTGCCCGATTAAAAACTCTCCTTTTTTCACGTCACGAAAACGTACGAGGCTTTTGTGCAATTCCTCGGAACCCATCGCTTCCAACGTGCGTGCATTTTTCTTTGTATGATCGAGCGAAACAGCATAATGGTTGGGAAGCTTTTCAAGTTGATTTTGGCGGTCCAACAATTGCTGTGCAATTTCTTTTTTATTCGGAAGCTCATAAATAAAGGCGAGCCAAATGAACAGATGGTCATCAAACAATCCGACTTGGAAATGGGGATGTTTTTTATAGCCGCGGTTGTCATGCGCCACTGCGAGCCATGTATCTGTTGGCGGGTTTGTTTTGCGGCGGGCGTGTTTAGCGATGTGCAAAAACATGTCGTTGCCGGTTAAGTTACTGAGTTCTTCAGCCAGTGGTTCACCAAGCGCTCTGAATTTCGGTTGAATTTTTTCCCGTATCGCTTCCATTCGCGGTTCTAGTCCTTCGATATGAAAAATATTGAATTCATCTTGTGTAAATGTTGGAAGATTCATTTGGCAAAACTCCTTTTTCTCATTATGATAGCGCTTGTCGGACAAGGATTCAAACCGAAAGCAGTGACTGAATTTTTTTTATTCAATTGAACAGGACGCTTGAAATATGGAGTGCATATGATATAATAATCAAAATCAGAATAATTAATCATGTCATTATGTCATTGCTTGTGGTTGTCAGAGGCTTTAATAAAAAGAGGGGTGTGTGTGATGGAACAAGTCATCCAAGCGCTTAAGAGGACTGACGCTGAGGAACGAATACCGGTGCTACTTCTGGAAATCGATTATGAACTCGTCACGCTCCACGACGCAATGGAAGGCCATGATGAAGAGGGCAAGGTTCAAACAAAACAACGCTTGAAACAACTTAGACAAGAGCTCATACGTTTAGAAGCTTAACCATAGACGCATTTATAGGTTTGTAACGGAAAGCGGGCATTTGCCCGTTTTTTCTTGTTTATGGAAGCTAGAGAAGGGGAAGATAATATACATGTATGGATACGGGCCACGTGATTTTTACAGCATCGCCGACCGAAAACCCACAGTTTCAATCGTGGGATGAAAGGGGGCGGTGCCCGGAATCCCTTTAAGGGAGATGACGTCGAGCCCTTTCAAAATCAACAGCATATATGAGATACTATCCATATCTATTTGCGAACATCGAAGGAGAGGGTCATCCCGTGGATTGGACAGCGATGAAAGATCAAGCAATAGCATTTATAACTGAGGCCGCCCACCGTCTTTATGATCCCGCTCTTCGTAAGCTGGATATTGACACGAAGGAAGACGCGGATGATCTTGTGACCGAGAATGACTTTGCAGTGCAACGTCTTTTGACGAAAAAAATTAAAGAAACATACCCCACGCATTTTGTGGTAGGCGAGGAAGGAAATCATGACAAATCAACTCCCGAAAATGCCGTGACTTGGTATATCGACCCGATCGATGGGACGACGAATTACGTCCATCAGTATATGAATTTCGCGATTTCGATCGGGATTCATTATGAGGGGCAAGGCAAAGTCGGTGTGATCTATGATTTGATTTCCGATGAATTGTTTAGTGCCGTTCAAGGGGAAGGGGCATACTTGAATGGGAAAAAATTACATCCGCGAAAGCCGGTGGACCTATCGCGCGCAATTATCGGCTTTAACGCGCGTTGGCTCGTAGGTAGAGCAGACACGAAAACGAAAGAAGTGTTCGCAAATATTGTGAGAGACGTGCGCGCGACCCGGTCTTACGGCGCTGCTTCCTTGGAATTGGCTTATATCGCTGCCGGGCGTCTGGATGCCTATGTAAATATGCGGTTGTCACCGTGGGATTACGCGGGCGCGATGGTTCTACTTTCGGAAACGGATGCCGGTTGTTCGCCTCTGTTTGATCATGATACCTTATTTAAAGATTCATGTTCCGTGCTTGCAGGTGAAAAAAATGTCTTCAAAGAAATTTACCAAAGATGTAATGAAGATCGATAAAAAACGAACAGCCCTTTCATGGTGCGAGGGCTGTTCGTTTTAGGCCACGGGCTTTCTTTTCCGATAATTTGAGGCGCCTTTGAACGAAGAATACAAAACGATGGTTGCGATGATCGCAATCATGAAGCTTCGTTCCGCCACTGCAACGCCATATGCAACGATGGATGCTGTGGCAAGAAAGGCTAAGAATAAGAGGGTCCAGTTTATTTTTCGCATCGGTTCACCTGCTTTTTGATTTCCTTCGTCCAGTGTAAAGAAAACGGACAAAGGGATCAAGGGATTCTTTATGGTGCCCGGAATCAAATCGCGAATTCCATTTCAGTCACCATGACGGGTCATAATAGAGCACGAAGCTGTCGCGAAACGCGCCTCAGTCTCCATGACTAAATCACCCAACGTAAAATGAATATTTCCCATGCCCAACACGCTGATATTGTTGGGACAAGATTCTTCTGATTTTTTTACTCGGTATGTCCCCTCCACACCATTCTTCAATACCGTTGGTTGTTATTTTTCGCTCCGGGAATAGCAGTTTAAATTCTTCAATTGCCCGCATAATCGCCTTTTGGTCGTCTTCGACAGAGCCGCATTTTTGGCATATAACCCATTTCCTCTCTTTATGGGACATATTTGCGAAACATCGATTGCACAGTAAACTTTTCTTGATTTCTTCGTATTCATATTCAGGGAGTTGAGAAAAAGGAGGGTCAGATTGATGGAGAGAAACTAATTGGTTGGCAAGTTTTTCATGCTTATGATTAGTTTGCGATGGCTTTTCATTCAAATGGATCAAAAATCGTTGAAGTTGCGGAGGGAAAACTGCGGGAAGCTCAGGATAAGCATTGTATAGGTTAAATTCAGGATGGACAAAAATGAGGAGGGATTCGATCGGGTAGTGGTTGAATTTGTGATATTGAAGCAACTGTCGCAGAAGAGATTCGCTTCGTTCTAACTGAAGCAAGGGGTTCTTGATTTCAGTACCAGAAATTTTGTGCCAATTTTTACCTTCCAGGTAATGATCGCCTTCATAATATTTTACGTTCAAATTATAGAGCATGTCTTGAAAAATAAGCAGCGAATCAATTTGAAAAGTTGTGTAGTTGTGTTTTAGCAATAAATCGTTAACCACAAGAAAGTCATTGGAAAGTTTCTCGACATAAGAATCGAATATTTGCTCACCTTTAAATCCTTTCTCAAGATTTGAATAGTACCTTTTCTCATGTGGTGGTAATGTCATTCGCGCATTTAACTGTCTTAAAAATTTTAGTTCTTTTGACACGGCACGATATTTTATAGTTCTCATAACACACTCCCTTTCATGATTATATTATACTAAATATTCAATATTTACAAGTGATATTTTAGAGATTCTTCTTTTTTGTCGCGGAGTTACTTCATGGAGCCTGAATGACCTGTCAAAAGTTCATTTCGGTCGCCATGACGGGTCCATGAAGCCCGCCCCCGCATCGTAAACCTGTTTTCGATCGCCATGACGGGTCCATGAAGCCCGACCCCGCATCGTAAACCTGTTTTCGGTCACCATGACGGGTCCATGAAGCCCGACCCCGCATCGTAAACCTGTTTTCGGTCACCATGACGGGTTCATGAAGCTCGACCCCGCATCGTAAACTTGTTTTCGGTCGCCATGATAGGTTTATGGCGACCAAACCCGTCGTGAACCGCCCTGCCCCTTACTTACCACCACCCCCCAATCCCTAATTTTGCCGATACCCCACTCAATATGGTAAAATCGAAAAGTTAAAGATATCTGCTTAGACTAAGGAGAGAACTGCATAGTGAATAATATTCGCAACGACTTGCGCAATATCGCGATAATTGCGCATGTGGATCACGGCAAAACGACGCTCGTCGATGAAATGTTAAAGCAATCGGGGACATTTAAAGCACACGAGCGTGTGAACGAACGTGCCATGGATACAGATGACTTGGAAAAAGAGCGCGGCATTACAATTTTAGCGAAAAATACCGCTGTTCAGTATAAAGAAAAACAAATTAATATCCTAGATACGCCAGGGCATGCCGATTTTGGCGGCGAGGTGGAACGGATTTTGAGGATGGTGGACGGGGTGCTCCTCGTCGTTGACGCTTATGAAGGGTGCATGCCACAAACCCGGTTTGTTTTAAAAAAGGCGCTCGAACAAGAATTAACGCCTGTCGTCGTGTTGAATAAAATCGACCGTGAAAATGCACGACCGGAAGAAGTCGTCGATGAAGTGTTGGATCTTTTTATCGAATTGGGTGCAACGGAAGAGCAAATTGATTTTCCGGTACTCCACGCATCGGCAATCAACGGCACGGCAAAACGGCCGGAAGATGAGGCCGATCAAGGCATGGACGTTCTATTTGACGCGATTGTCGACAACGTGCCTGCTCCCGAGGATACGAGCACTGAACCGTTGCAGTTTCAGATTACCATGTTGGAATACAATGATTTTCTGGGCCGAATCGGGGTTGGACGAATTTTCAACGGAAAAGTTGCTCACGGAGACCGGGCGGTCTTAATTACGAGAGATGGCGTAGAACGAAAATTCCGCGTCAGCAAGTTGTTCGGTTTTCACGGTTTGGAAAAACAGGAGATCAAAGAGGCCGAAGCCGGTGACATCATCGCGATTGCCGGCGTTGATGACATTAATGTCGGGGAAACGATTTGCCTCGAGGACCATGTGGAAGCGTTGCCTGCCCTCCGTATTGATGAGCCAACGCTCAAAATGACGTTTTTGGCCAATAACAGTCCTTTTTCCGGGTTGGAAGGCGATCACGTTACAAGCCGGAAAATTGAAGAACGCTTGCTGCGTCAATTGGAAACGGATGTGAGCCTAAAAGTGGAGGAAACCGAATCGCCGGATGCGTGGACGGTCTCCGGGCGTGGGGAATTGCACCTGTCCATTCTTATCGAAAATATGCGCCGGGAAGGATACGAGTTGCAAGTCTCCAAACCGGAAGTGATTGTAAAAGAAATCGATGGTGTAAAACATGAACCGTTTGAACGCGTGCAAATCGATATCCCCGAAGACTACACCGGTCCGGTCATGGAATCACTCGGCGAACGAAAAGGCGAAATGCTCAACATGAAACAAGAAGGCGAAGGACAGACCCGTTTGGAATTTTCCATTCCTGCGCGGGGATTGGTCGGTTATTCAACTGAGTTTTTATCGCAAACGAAGGGGTACGGCATCATTAACCACTCTTTTGATTCCTATCAGCCGCTCATTGAAGGGCAAATTGCCGGACGTAGGGAAGGCGTACTCGTGGCCAAAGAAAAAGGAAAAGCAACGACGTATAGCATGTTCCAATTGGAAGACCGAGGCATGCTGTTTGTTGAGGCCGGTACGCCGGTTTACGAGGGCATGATTGTCGGTGAACACAATCGGGAGAACGACTTGGCGGTGAACATTATAAAAGAAAAAGCACAGAACAACATTCGTTCCGCCACAAAAGAACAGACGACGACCTTAAAACGTCCGCGTATCTTAACGCTTGAAGAAGCCATGCAATACTTGAACGAAGATGAATATTGTGAGCTCACTCCGCAGGCCATACGCATTCGCAAGAAAACGTTGAGCACGTCCATGCGCGAACGCGAACAAAAACGCAAGAAGAAAATTTCAACGTAATTAGGAGGAGGAGCGAAGTGCAAGAAGGAGGGCAACTCTCTCAAGGTGATTTTTCCTGGTTTGCACAAATGTTTGGGATATATGACAACATGGCCCTTGGCTTTTGGCTATTGTATATTGCGGTGGTCGCCCTATGTGTGATCGTATTTAATCTAGGTTTCGCGAGGAAATTACCGCTGCTCAAAAATGTCGTTGTGTATGCCGGCCTCATCATCGGCTGCTTTGTCTTGACATTTTTCGCCATTTTCATGCCCGTCGCCGAAGCGCTGATCGTAATCGCGGCTGTGCTTGGCGTCTACCGGATTCGCTTGCGAATCCATAGGAAGAAACAACAAGAAGCTTAAACGTTAGAGCCATTGCAAATTCTTTTTGCAGTGGCTCTTTCCATAAATTTGATAAAACGATGGAAAAAGATCCACAAACAAATGAATTTAGTGAATTTTTTGTAAATATATGGTTAACAAATAGATGTAATTGATGATACTCGCTACGGAAAAAAACTACGCTTTCCGTGGGCCCCAAGCTCAGCCTCCTCGAAAAAAGACGTTCGCTTTTTTCTGCGGAGTCTTCCCGCTGCGCTTTCCCACAGGAGTCTCCGTGTTTTTCCTCCGCTAGCTAGTGTTATTGCCATAATTAGTCACTTATATCAATCATAGATTTTGGCGAAGAGCCAAAATTTTCTTGTCTTAAAATTTCTTGTTTATTAACTAAAACCTGAATAATTCACAGAAATCCATAGATTAGTGTCTAACCATTGTGCGCCAAGGAGTCTAGCAATTTTGAACGTTCATCTAATAAATGAAAAAAGAATCCTTTTCTGTTAGAGTTAAATTACCAAAAATAACCACAGAAAGGATTCTTCTAATGGCTACTTTATCGCAATCAACCCTTGATTTCAATCGTCAGATCAAATTATCCAATGACGGAGGCGCACTCTCCTCCGATACAGGAGAACTATTATTCAGAGAATTCGATGAAAAAATCGGCTTTTTCTCTACGTTGGACAAGCATCTAAACCTCAAAGATGAAAGGTTGTATCATGTTCACGCCAATGAAGCATTGCTTCGCCAAAAGGTTTATCAAATGATTGCCGGCTATGCCGAAGACGATGCAGCCGATCAATTGACCAATGACCCTGTCTTCACCCAAATCCTTGGCAAAGATGCTTTAGCTTCTCAGCCTAGTTTGTCACGCTTTTTTGAACGGTTTGATGCCGAGTCGATGGAACAGCTTCAACGAGCGAACCAGGAGCTCTTGGATAAAGTACACCGACATCGAGCGTCCGATGCATTGATCCTTGATTTGGATTCAACCCATGCAGATACATACGGTGATCAGGCATCATCGGCATTTAATGCCCATTACGGCACTGTTGGCTTTCACCCATTGGTTGCTTTTGATGGTGTCACCCGTGATTTTCTGAAGGCCAAGCTTCGTCCGGGCAATGTCTACACGTCGAATGGTGTGGTGGATTTTGTGAAACCCCTTATCACGCACTACAATCAGAAGTTTCCGGGGACGACGCCGTTCCTGCGTGGCGACAGTGGTTTTGCGGTTCCGGACCTGTACGAACTCTGTGAAGCCGAATCCGTCTATTACGTGATTCGATTAAAATCCAACCCCAACCTGCAGCGATTGGCTGATGAGCTCCATCCGTCCACGTTTCCATCCGATATGACAAAGACCGAATGTTACTTTGAAGAAACGGAGTATCAAGCGAAATCATGGGCGAAACCAAGAAAAGTGATTGTCCAATCCGTTCGTCCGGCAGGCGAATTGTTTTTCACGCATTCGTTCTTCGTTACAAGCCTTACAAGCGCCTTTACGCCCAAGGATATCGTCCGCTCTTACCAAAAGAGGGGAACCATGGAAAATTACATCAAGGAAGCGAAAAACGGCTTTGACCTGGACAGAATGAGTAGTCATTCTTTCGAGGCCAACGAAGCAAGGATGACCCTTAGTCTACTTGCTTATAACTTCACGAACTGGTTGCGCACCCTCTGTTTTCCGGAGGAACAGAAAAGCATGCAGATACAGACGATACGAACCCGAGTGATAAAGGTCGCAAGCAAATTGGTCAAATCAGGACGTTCCTTTTACTTTAAATTATCGTCCAGTTTTGTCTATCAAGCATTTTTCTGGAATGTGCTCCGACGTGTCCAAGCCTTAAAACTAGAGTGAGAAACAAAGATCGAATATGCCATATTTTTTAAAAGCCCATTTAAGACCAAGGGAGACGTATGTCCAAAAATCATGATTTTTCGGTGATGGTGGCTTAAATCCTGTCACTATGCTTAAATGATCACCGTATTTTTGTGATCGAAACAAAAATCCTTGGATTTGATATCAAATTATGCTCTCGCGTCGAGGTATGAATAATTCAGGTAAAAAATGCTTATAACAGGATATAAGAACCACGCCCAAAGACATATATGTCCGCACGGATGCGTTTCTTGACTGATTGAGAGAGGAGATGTTTCTGTATGAAGAAATTAATGATGGTGATGGGGGCTTCGGCTATGTTACTCGCTGCTTGCGGCGGGGAAGAAGCAGCGGAAGAAACGAAAGCGACGGTAGACCTTACGGAAGGTGAAGAACTGTTCGAAGAGAATTGCTTATCTTGCCATGGTGACGGTGTGTTGGTGGGCATTGAAGAAGGGCCGGGACCGATGGAGCAAATATGCTCGAAGGCGAAGACGCTGAAAATGTAGCTGCCTACGTAGAGGATGCCGATTAAGTGTCAAAAAATCGCTTGGACAACGTCCAAGCGATTTTTCGCTTCCTGCTATTCGGTTGATTGTGTTACCCCTCGCCGCGTTTTGGCTTTGCGGGAAATCCGGTCGTAACATTCGGGGCACGTATACGTGTGAATCGGTCGGTTGCGCAACCGCTTTGCTAGGGGGTCATCGTCGGAAATTTGGTCAATTTGATTGCATAATAAACATTTTGCTCGCATTTTTTGCGCAGAATCCCGGTTGCATGTCCGAAAAGCAACGGTCTGCTTCTCTCCTTTCCCATTACGCATCCATACGTCTATTTTAACACGACTGACGGCATTGCTTAAAAGACTTGTCAATTTTACCTTCTCGGTTGCATAAACAAAAGTAAGAGGCAATGCTTCATGCTTCCGTTACCGTTATTCGTTTAAACCGGGAGGTAACGAATTGAAAAAAATTTATGTTCTTGATACGAATGTCCTTTTGCAAGATCCTCGTGCCCTATTTTCTTTTAAGGAAAACGATGTCCTCGTCCCTGCGATTGTATTACAAGAATTGGATGCGAAAAAAAAGCACATGAACGAAATCGGGCGAAATGCCCGGGAGGTGGCGCGGCTCCTTGATCAGTTAAGGTCCCGCAAGCCGTTGCATGAAGGCGTGCCGCTTGAAAATGGCGGGCTATTGCGTGTGGAGTTAAATCATCGTTCTTATGAAAAGTTGAAAGACATCCTTCCTGATGCGACAAACGATAATCGAATTATTGCGTTGGCGTTAAATGTGGAAGACGAAAAGGGGAAGGAAGCGCGTGATGAACAGGTTGTTTTAGTAAGCAAGGATGCACTCGTTCGCATTAAAGCGGAAGCGTTTGGATTAAAGGCAGAAGATTTTCTCAGTGATAGGGTGATTGTCGATGATGATTTATATAAAGGGTATGAACGTGTTCATGTAGACCCTGCTCTATTGGCTGAATTTTATCAAGACCGCCAAATTCCGGTAACGTCCCTTCCTTGTTCGCCCATCTATCCCGGTTCCTTCGTCATTTTAAAAAATGAATTACAGCCTTCTATGTCCGGGTTGGGCCGTGTTGATCACAATGGAGAGGTGTTGCGCCCGCTTATCCATGACCGTGAAAGCGTCTGGGGAATTAAACCGAGGAACGTGCAACAAAAGATGTCTTTTGATATCCTGCTGGATCAAACCGTGTCCTTGGTGACAATGACAGGGAGAGCCGGTACCGGAAAAACATTGCTTTCCATGGCGGCGGGCTTACTGCAAACGGAAGACTTAAAAATCTATAAAAAGTTGTTGATTGCCCGCCCGGTCGTGCCGATGGGAAAAGATCTCGGGTATTTGCCCGGGGAAAAAGATGAAAAATTACGTCCGTGGATGCAGCCGATTTATGATAACTTGGAGTTTTTGTTTAACGCCAACAAGCCTGAAGAAGTGGACAATATTTTAGCAGGGTTAGGATCCATTCAAGTTGAGGCGCTCACTTATATTCGCGGGCGCAGCTTGCCCGGGCAACTGATCATTGTGGATGAGGCGCAAAACTTAACGAAACATGAAGTGAAAACCATTTTAACAAGAGTCGGAGAGAATACGAAAATTGTGCTGATGGGAGATCCGGAACAAATTGATCATCCGTATTTGGATGCCTATAATAATGGGCTCACTTATGTCGTGGAGCGTTTTAAAAACCAATCGGCAAGTGGCCATGTGTCGCTCGCGAAAGGGGAGAGGTCCTCGCTTGCACAACTAGCGGCCGATTTATTGTAGAAAAGAAAGGGCCGAACAGAGGACGGGTTCGGCCCGAGAAACGGAAATTTGAGGCGTTGCGCTATTCCACCCGAAGTTCAACCACATGGGTTACCGGTGACTGCCGGTTCGTGCCATCGGCGAAATAGATGTGAATCGGCCCATCTTCTTTCAGCGCCATGCCTTCCGAAGAGAATCCGGCAATCCACGTTTTCCCGTCTTCCAACGAGGCGGTGATTTCTTCGCCTGAGGATGTGACGGCAACAATGGTTGTGGCGGATGATATAGGTTCAGCATTGTTAATAAATGGTTCTAGTTTCATGCCGTAGGAGCCTTCAATCAAGGCTTCTTTTTTCGTGCGAATCTGGTTGGTTTGCCATCGCCTCGGACCGATTTCTGCTCTCTCTTCTTCTACCGCTTCTTCTCCGGATTGCGTTTTCTGAAAAAAATTTCCCAGGTCTATTTTTCGATTGTCAAAGATCCATACAGTAGGATCGATCGTAATGCGATGCTTGACGTTTCCAGATATGGGGACAATAAAAGGATCCATTTCAGTAACTCCTCATTTGTTTTTTTATATCGTAACATATCTGAAAAAGAATAATAAACGTGTAACCAGGAGGCGTATGGCATTGCACGAGGAATTCAGGCAGTTTGAAATTGAGGTAGGACAAATTGTTGAGGAGATGCGCGTTTTTACCGAAGAAGGGAAGATTGCAACGTATATCCCGGAATTACGGCATGCAGACCCTGACGCATTAGCCTGCGCGTTATATACTAAAAATGGAACATGTGTCAGTTTCGGGGATAAAGACCGGAAGTTTACGTTGCAAAGCGTCTCAAAAGTGGTGGCGCTCGCGCTTGCGGTGATGGATAGCGGTGAAGAGCAAGTGTTTGACAAAGTCGGGATGGAACCGACGGGCGGCCCGTTTTATTCCATTACGCGATTGGAATTAACGAGCCGGTCAAAACCGCTAAATCCGATGATTAACGCGGGCGCGCTTACCGTAACGTCCATGATCGGCGGACGGACAGAAACGGAAAAAGTAGAGCGTTTGCTGCGGTTTATTCGTGAATTAACCGGAGACGACACAACGACTTATGACCGCGCAGTCGCCGCATCTGAATTGAAAACAGCCGATCATAACCGGGCGCTTGCCTATTTATTGAAAGGAGAAGGCGTCATCGACAGTGACATCGAGTCTTTGTTAGACGTGTACACGAAACAATGCGCCCTCAGCATGAGGTGTTGCGATCTTGCGCGGATCGGTTTTATTTTTGGACATGAAGGACGCTCGCCCGAGACGGGAGAACAAATTGTTCCGGTGCCTGTAGCAAGAATGGTGAAAACATTCATGGTTACATGTGGGATGTATAACGAATCCGGGGAACTTGCCATAAAAGCAGGAATACCGGCGAAAAGCGGTGTATCCGGTGCGATACTTGGAAGCGTTCCGAACGGGATGGGGATCGGGGTTTACAGTCCCGCTTTGAACGAAAAAGGCAATAGTCGGGCAGGGGTTGAGCTCTTGAAGCGATTATCCCGGCATTTCAGTTTGAGTATTTTTTGATAGGGACTTAACTTCAAAAGAGAAGAATGAGGCCTTAACTGAAGATCACAAGGGACGACGTCAGCAACCAGACTCCGGTCCAAAGCATAATCGGTGCCAATAACAAATATAAATTCAAATGAGTGTTTGAAAAGCTGTTCTTGCAATTTAGCGGCATAACCGATAAGATAGCCGTAGGAGTTTTACCCCGGTGATAAGCGTCCGTTATTCTAGAGGTCAGATTTCAGAGGCTAGAGGATGGTAAAAGCCTTTTAGAAAGCGAAGAATGATCTTTCGACTTTCGATTTTCGACTTCCGGAAAAAAATGGGTGGCTAACAACCCGATTCGTTCACCTTAACCATCAGAGAAATCAAAAAATCCCCTCTGATGGAAGTTTCACTTTATCTGGAGGGATGCATGTGCATATGGAGACCGTGACCGATAGCAGAGAACAGGCTTACGCTGTCCTGAAGGCAGATGCTGAAAAAATCAGGCAACTGATTGAAGTTCAAATGGACAATTTAACGATGCCGCAATGTCCGCTCTATGAAGAGGTGTTGGACACCCAAATGTTTGGACTTTCCCGTGAAATAGATTTCGCCATTCGCCTAAATTTGATCGATGAACGGGCCGGCAAACATATCATGGATGAGCTCGAAAGAAAGTTATCCGCATTACATGAGCGAACGGTAAACCAATAAGCCAATTCTGCAAGGTGGAATTGGTTTTTTTTATTACTCTAGGGGCTAGCTAAGCGCTGGAAGAAAAGGCTTTTTCCGATTGGTGTTTATCGATCCTGAGACGTTTCGCTATAATTTTTTGTAGATTCAAGTTGTAAGAAATGCTATTATAGTGAAAAACCTTTTTATGCAGGTAAGGCTTTCGCCATAAGCTTGGCGAAAACCAAGTTTTCTAAAAAGAAAAGTGGGGAATGGAGGAAGCGACGTGAGCGAACTGAAAAACATTCAGAAAGTGCTCGTTGCAAATCGTGGCGAGATTGCCATTCGAATTTTCAGAGCTTGTACGGAACTTCATATTCGTACAGTGGCCGTTTATTCCAAAGAAGACACGGGGGCATTCCACCGTTATAAGGCGGATGAAGCTTATTTGGTCGGAGAAGGAAAAAAACCGATTGAAGCTTATCTGGACATTGAAAATATTATTTCGATTGCGAAACGGACAGACGTAGACGCCATCCATCCGGGATACGGATTTCTGGCGGAAAACACGCATTTTGCGGAGCGCTGTGAAGAAGAAGGGATTATTTTTATCGGTCCGAAAAGTGAGCATTTACATATGTTCGGCGATAAAATACAAGCGCGCAAAACCGCGATTGAAGCAGGGCTTCCGGTCATACCGGGAAGCAACGGCGCCGTTTCCGGTGTCGAGGAAGTGGAGCATTTTGCCGCGGAACACGGATATCCTTTTATTATTAAGGCGAGCCTCGGCGGGGGCGGACGCGGAATGAGGATTGTCCGTAAAGCCGAAGAGGTTAGGGATTCATTTGATCGGGCACGCTCGGAAGCGCGATCCGCTTTTGGCAGTGATGAGGTTTATGTAGAGAAGCTGATTGAGAATCCGAAGCATATTGAGGTGCAAGTTCTTGGTGACCATGAAGGGAACACTTTGCATTTATATGAAAGGGATTGCTCGGTGCAAAGACGCCATCAAAAAGTGGTGGAAATCGCACCCAGCATCGCGCTCAGCGAACAGCTCCGGGATGATATTTGCCAGGCAGCCATTGACCTTGCCGATAACATCAATTATTTGAATGCAGGAACCGTTGAGTTTCTCGTCGGTGCTGACGGATCGTTTTACTTTATTGAAGTCAACCCCCGTATTCAAGTGGAACACACGATTACGGAAATGGTTACCGGTGTTGACATTGTACATGCCCAGTTATACATCGCCGACGGCTTTTCCATACACGGATCCGTCATCGGATTGCCCGCTCAATCGGAAATCCGTACGCATGGCTACGCGATCCAGTCGCGGGTGACAACCGAGGATCCGGAAAATGACTTCATGCCGGACACGGGCAAAATCATGGCATACCGCTCCAGCGGCGGTTTCGGTGTACGCCTGGATGCAGGGAATGGCTTTCAGGGCGCAGTCATCAGCCCCCATTATGATTCTTTGCTTGTGAAGGTTTCGACATGGGCGCTCTCTTTTAATGTAGCCGCAGCAAAAATGCTTCGAAACTTACGGGAGTTCCGCATCCGCGGCATTAAAACGAATATTGCCTTTTTGGAAAATGTCGTGCAGCATGAGCACTTTTTAAACGGGGAGTACAATACATCATTTATCGATGATACGCCTGAATTATTCGTGTTCCCGCGCCGAAAAGACCGGGGAACGAAAATGCTGACGTTTATCGGCGAAACGATTGTGAACGGTTATCCGGGGTTGGAGCAACAGAAAAAACCGATATTTTCCGCGCTTCGTAAGCCCGAGGTAGATGAAGATGCACCAATGCCGTCCGGGAGCAAGCAAGTGCTCGATGAGCGGGGTACCGACGGGCTTGTGAAATGGTTAAAAGACCAGGAACGCACGCTTTTGACGGACACGACGTTCCGAGATGCCCATCAATCGCTGCTCGCGACCCGTGTGCGCAGCCATGATTTGCTCAATATTGCCGAACCGACGGCGCGCATGTTGCCTGATTTATTTTCAACGGAGATGTGGGGCGGAGCGACATACGATGTGGCCATGCGCTTTTTGCACGAAGACCCGTGGGAACGTCTGCTCAATCTCAGAGAGAAGATGCCGAATGTATTGTTCCAGATGCTTCTTCGCGGGGCGAATGCGGTCGGCTATAAAAATTACCCCGACAATGTCATCGAGGAGTTTGTCAAAACGTCCGCCAGTGCAGGCATCGACGTCTTCCGTGTCTTTGATTCCCTCAATTGGCTACCGGGAATGACGAAAGCGATCGAAGCGGTTCGAAACTCCGGAAAACTCGCGGAAGCGGCGATCTGTTATACCGGTGATATTCTCGACCCCAACCGCGAGAAATACAATTTGAATTATTATAAAGAGCTTGCCAAAACGCTAGAAGCGGAAGGCGCCCATATTCTCGGCATCAAAGATATGGCCGGATTATTGAAACCCGAGGCTGCCTATCAATTGGTGAACGAGTTAAAAGAAACCATCGATTTGCCCGTGCATCTGCATATGCACGATACGAGCGGAAATGGCGTATTCACTTATGCAAGAGCAATTGATGCCGGCGTCGATGTCGTCGACACCGCGATTAGCGCGATGGCCGGCTCCACTTCGCAGCCGAGCATGGAAAGCCTGTACTACGCCTTGAAAGGCACAGGCAAGGAACCGGCTTTGAACGTGGAAGCCGCAAGTAAGTTAAGCGGTTATTGGGAAGATGTGCGCGCCTACTATCAAGGGTTTGAAAGTGGCTTGATCGCACCACACCCGGAAATCTATGAACACGAAATGCCCGGCGGACAATACAGCAACTTGCAGCAACAGGCAAAAGCCGTCGGCTTAAAAGGGCAATGGGATGATGTGAAGGACATGTACGCGAGGGTAAACACGCTCTTCGGTGACATCGTGAAAGTCACTCCTTCTTCAAAAGTCGTCGGTGACATGGCACTATACATGGTGAAAAATGATTTGACGGAAGCGGATATTTTTGAACAAGGAAATTCCCTTGATTTTCCCGAATCGGTCGTGGAAATGTTTCAGGGCGAGATCGGACAGCCGCCCGGAGGTTTCCCGCCGGAACTCCAGCGCATCATTTTAAAAAATCGAGAAGCGTATACCGACCGACCTGGTAAACACATGGAGCCTGTCGATTTTGAAGACCTGAAAACAAAGCTATTCACGGAGCTCGATCGGCAAGTGACATCTCACGACCTAATGAATCACACGATGTACCCGAAAGTTTACGAGGAGTATGAACAGTTTCGAAATTATTTCGGGGATGTTTCCGTTCTCGATACGCCGACATTTTTCTATGGACTTCGACTTGGAGAGGAAATCGAAGTGGAAATCGAGCCGGGAAAAACGTTGATTGTGAAGCTGATTTCCATTTCCAAACCATCGGATGCCGGCGATCGCATCGTCTATTTTGAACTCAACGGCCAGCCTCGGGAAGTAATCATTAAAGACCGAAGCATCCAAAGCACCGTGGCCGAAAAAGTAAAAGCAGACAAGAAAAATCCGAATCATATTGCCGGAACGATGCCGGGAACCGTGTTGAAAGTGCTCGTCAAAGAAGGAGAAGAGGTTAAAAAGGGCGATCATCTGATCATTACCGAAGCGATGAAAATGGAAACGACTGTACAAGCCCCTAGAGACGGCAAAATTGAAGCGATTCACGTGGGAAATGGAGAAGCGATCGATAGCGGAGACTTGTTGATCGAAATCGGGGATTAAAGGCTTTCACAATGGGGATTCTAAGGAGACGTGCTTTTTAGCAAACTTGGCTTTTCGCCGGAGCATTTATGGCGAAAAGCCTTAGTTGCCAAGGAAGGAGGCAAACCAATGGACATCCGTAAACTTGAAGAGGGGGAAAAACGAGAAGCGATAAAGCTCAGTTCCTTCGCGTTTCAACATGAACCTACGGAGGAAGAGACGAAGGAAATCATGAAACGGATGGTTCCGGACAACATCTGGGTTGCCGTGGAAGACGGTCAAATGCTCTCAAAAGTTATTATCCTCCCTACGCGATTGTGGGTATACGGCACATCCCTTCCGGCCGGCGGCATTTCCGGCGTTGCCACCTGGCCGGAAGGACGCCGCAGCGGCAATGTTCGCCAACTTCTCAAGGAGAGCTTGCGGGATATGAGAGCAAGAGGGCATGTATTGTCGCTCCTTGACCCATTCGCGGTCAGTTATTACCGCAAATTCGGGTGGGAATTATACTGCGATCGAACGACCGCCATATTAAAAAAAGATGCATTTCCGACACCGAAAAAAAGCGGAAGCGGCCGGTATCGCCGCGTGAAAGATGAGCATTGGCATATTTTCAAAGATATCTATGACCAATATGCCAGCCGATATACGGGTATGATCGACCGGGATGAGAGCTGGTGGAAAAATATATTGCTGAGTGCCCGTTTTAAAAACAAGCGGCGAATCGTCTATCAAGATGATGAAGGAACGGATCGGGGCTACCTTTTTTATACGGTAAAAAATGATATTATGAACGTTTCCGAGTTCGTTGCTGTCGATCAAGAAGCAGAATCAGCGTTGTGGCGATTGATTGCCAATCATGACTCTATGGTGGAAGAGATGCGGATCACCATGCCGAACGACTTGCATTGGCGCTTCTTCATGGACAACCCGGATGCTAAAGAAGAAAGATCGATCCATTTTATGGGACGCATCGTCGAAATGGAAGGCTTTCTTACCCAATTTCCTTTTCAACTTGAAGAAGGGGAACAATTGTCGATTTCCGTAACCGACGCCTTCGCGGAGTGGAATGACGGTTTGTATCAAGTTGAAAAAAAGAACGGGCAAAACGTTGTTCATAAAAATCCCGCTTCAACCGGGCTCGTATTGGAAACCGATATTAAAGGTATCATTCCGTTTTTGTTTCGTTATGTTGACGGAGAAACATTGCATGAACGGGGAATAATCAAAGGCTCCAAAGCCGCGGTTACGCTTTGGGAGAAGGCGATTCCGCACGGAAAGCCGTTCCTCTATGATGCTTTCTAGAAAAAAAGTTGGCCGGACATTGTCCGGCCAACTTTTACGCTTAAAACGCCCGATTTCTTGTTACGATCATCGCCATATAACAGAGCAAGGTGAACACGAATGTAATCACGAGCGTGTGGGTGAGGGCGGTAGCTAAATACGCGTCGGGGAAGTACACGATTGCTATGCCGGCGGCTGCTTGTACAAGAATGAGCGCAAAAGCAATCAAGCCGCTGCCCGCGAGTATTTTGCTTTCATAGCGATAGCGAAACGCTTGTATAAACAAGATGAAAAGCAACACAACGAGGACGATTGCTGCGATCCGGTGCGTCATTTGCGCACCTGCTTGAAAGCCAAACGTTGCCACATCCCCGCAATGGGGGAATTGCTCGCATGCGTATGTGGAACCGGTATGTTTGACGTACGCTCCGCTATAGATGACCGCATAACTATAGGCTAATACAAAAAACAGGTATCTGCGAAAGCCTTTTTTGACACGTGGAGCGGGTCTTCGTTTGCCATCTTCGAACGCGAGTGTTGTGAGCAGAATCACCGTAGCGAATGAAATCGCCGATATGCCGAAATGCAGCGCGAGCACAATATTTGAATGACCGAAAACAACGGCCGCCGCACCCATGAGTCCTTGAAATATAATGAACAGAACAGCCATCAACGCCCAAAATTTTGTTTCTCGTATATGCGGGAGCTTTTTTACCGCCCAAATTGCCAAGATGACGACCATTAGGCCGACAAGTCCTGAAACGAGGCGGTGGCCATATTCAATGAGTGTGGCGAGCGCGGGGGAAGAAGGAACAAATTCTCCGAAACAAAGCGGCCACGTTTCCCCGCAACCATCCCCGGATTCTGTTTTCGTCACGATGGACCCTTGCAATAAGACAATCAGCATTCCGATCGACGTTAAAATGCCGAAAATCTTTAACCCTTTATTCAAAACATCACCTTCTCTAAAATGACCTGGTTTTTAAACCCGGAGTGATTGACAAAAAAATGTTCTCTGTATAAGCTATATTCGGTGTATTCCACTCATCTATCTCCAATTCATAACATAAAAGCAACCCTTATTGAAAATAGTAAGAAGTAGTGGAGCAGAAGTCAATTTTTTAGCGGTGAAGATTTCATGTCGATTTCGTTTGGAAGATGTGAAAAAAATGTGTAGTTTAATGAAACAAGACCTATTTTCAGCTATAATGACAATAGTGGACAAAACCCTTCCGAAGTTGGCGAAAAGTATAGTATGATGGGAGAAGGGATGCCAAGTGAATCTCGTCACGGATAAAACGTGGCAGGCGGAATGCGAAAAAGGGGGTGAAGAGGATGAAATCAAACACGGTTATGAAAGCAGCCGAAGCGGTTGAAAAAAAAGAAAGCGCCCCTGAGAAGACGGTAGACAAACCGTGGAGGGAGTATATTGAGCTGGCAAAACCCGGCATTGTTATGTCGAATTTACTGACGGCTTTCGTCGGATTTTTCGTTGCAGCACAGTATACCGCAGGGTATTCCTTGGGAAGCAACATACACATTCTTTTGTTTACGATGTTCGGGATAGCCCTCGTGCTTGCCGGAGGAACGACGCTAAATAATTATATTGACAAAGATATTGATCCGATGATGGACAGTAAAAAAGAGCGTCCGTCTGTGACGGGAACGATCGAACCGAGAAAAGTTCTATACGCCGGTTTAATCCAGTCCTCGATAGGCATTGGCGTTTTGTTGACGATTGAACCAGTTGCGGCTGTTATTGCGGCAATTGGGCTGTTCGTTTATGTGGTTGTTTATTCCCTGTGGCTAAAACGAACCCATTCATTAAATACGATCGTCGGCAGTATTGCGGGAGCCACGCCCCCGTTAATCGGTTGGGCAGCCGTTGATCCCGGCTTACATATGTATGCCTGGTTAATGTTTGCGGTGATGTTTATTTGGCAACCACCTCATTTTTTGGCATTGGCAATGATGAGGGTAGAAGAGTATCGCAAAGCCGGTGTGCCGATGCTACCGGTCGTTGCGGGCTTTACAATGACCAAAAGACAAATTCTTGTCTATATCGCTGCCTTGCTTCCTATTTCGTTATTGCTCTATCCATTTGGAATGATTTATACAATTGTGGCGGCAGCCCTTGGCATCGGCTGGTTAATATTGAGCTTGAAGGGAATTCGCACAAAGGATGACACGGCGTGGGCACGTTCTATGTTTATGTACTCTCTTATCTATTTGACCGTGATATTTGTCGTAATGGTTGTCGTTCACTTGTGAACACAACAGACAGACACCCGGACGTTCAGGGTGGGCTCCTTTACGGGAGTTACATAGAAAACGTGCTGAAAACGTAATGCGTGAAAATCGAAGAACATCATAGAAAGAGGGGTTGGAAAGCACATGAATGCAAAGAAGAGGTTTCTGCGGGTTGTGCCGCTTATGGCCTTTATGCTATTGCTCGCAGGGTGCGGCGAACAAGGATTGACAGCGTTGGATCCGATGGGCCCCCAATCGCAATGGATTTTTGACAATATGCTTTTGAGTCTGTATGTTATGGCGCTCGTCACCGTTGTTGTCTTTGTTATTTTCTTTATCGTCGTTATGAAGTTTCGGCAAAAAGATGGAGATAATGATTATCCGGAACAAACCCACGGCAACACAAAGCTAGAAGTGGCCTGGACCGTCATTCCCATTTTCTTGTTGGCAATTCTCGCGGTTCCGACAATTACGGGACAATTTTACTTAAGCGTTGACGCCGAAGACATTGCCGAAGAAGAAGAGGAGACCGAAGGGGCTGGTGACGTTGATGAAGAAGTCGATGAAGAAGATCTTCAAGATGACGCGTATGTCATCGAAGTTACCGGCCATCAATTTTGGTGGGAATTTGATTATCCTGAAGGATTTACGACCGGTAACGATGTTTACATTCCGGCAGAAGAAGAAGTTGTCTTTCAACTGGAAGCAGAAGATGTTATGCACTCATTCTGGGTGCCGGCCCTGGGAGGCAAGGTAGACAATATCCCGGGGGTGACGAACCATGTGTGGTTAGAGGCAGATGACCCCGGTGTTTACATGGGAAAATGTGCCGAGTTGTGCGGTCCTTCCCACGCACTCATGGACTTTAAATTGATTGCGCTTGAAGAGGACGATTATGCTTCCTGGAATGAAGAAATGCAGCAAGAAGAAGAAGAACCGGAGGAAACGTTGGCCCAAGAAGGCCGTGAGCAATTTGAAGACCAAGGGTGCATTGCCTGCCATGCTGTTGATGGCGAAGGTTCCGCACAAGGACCGACGTTAACGAACTTCGGTGACCGCACGACGATTGCCGGTTTCCTCGAAAACAACGAGGAAAACCTGCGAGACTGGATCCGGGACCCCGGCGCCTTGAAACAAGGAGTAAATATGCCGGCATCACCGGGAATGGAAGATGATGAACTCGATGCGATCATCGCTTACCTCGATTCGTTAGAGCGACTAGATGATGAAACAAAAGAAGACATTGACCTTTAAAGCATCGATCGATATAAAGGAGGGAACAAAACGTGGTAAGTGAGGCTACAAACACGCGCAAAAAAAGCGTGCTTTGGGATTGGTTAACGACGGTTGACCATAAAAAAATTGCCATCTTGTACTTGATTGCCGGCACACTCTTTTTCGTTAAAGCCGGTTTGATGGCCGTGTTATTCCGAATACAGCTCATAGCACCGGAAATGGAATTTATCAGTGGTCAAACCTTTAATGAATTGGTGACCATGCACGGAACCATCATGTTGTTTCTGGCTGCAACGCCATTGATCTTTGCATTTGCCAACTTTGCCATACCGTTGCAAATCGGTGCTCGTGATGTGGCATTTCCGTTTGTGAACGCGCTCGGTTTCTGGTTGTTTTTATCCGGGGGAATCCTGCTCAGCATCAGTTGGTTTTTCGGCGGAGCCCCGGATGCCGGGTGGACATCTTACGTGCCGCTTGCCAGTCGTGAATTTGGGGGCTTAGGCATAGACTTTTATGTGCTCGGTTTGCAGATATCTGGCTTCGGAACACTTATTTCCGGGATTAACTTTATCGTCACGATCATTAACATGCGTGCCCCGGGAATGACGATGATGCGGCTTCCGCTATTTTGCTGGACGATGCTCGTTACGTCCATGTTGATTGTTTTTGCGTTTACGCCGCTTGCTGCCGGACTCGCGCTATTGATGTTGGACCGTATCTTTGATGCCCAGTTTTTTATTCCGGGTGAAGGCGGGAACGTTGTTCTTTGGCAACATATCTTTTGGATTTTCGGACATCCGGAAGTGTATATCCTTGTCATGCCTGCCTTTGGAATAATATCTGAAGTCGTCCCTGCGTTTTCCAAAAAACGTCTGTTTGGATACACATCGATGGTGTTTGCCGTTTTGATCATCGGCTTTCTATCCTTTATGGTTTGGTTGCACCATATGTTCACGGTAGGTGTCGGGCCGATTGCAAACTCGGTGTTTGCGATTGCAACGATGACGATCGCCGTACCGACGGGGATTAAAATCTTTAACTGGCTGTTTACGATGTGGGGAGGAAAAATCAAGTTTACGACGGCCATGCATTTTGGAGCCTCGTTTGTCCCGACCTTCGTTCTCGGCGGTGTGACTGGCGTCATGCTTGCGATGGCACCGGTGGATCATTTATATCACGATACGTATTTCGTCGTTGCCCACTTTCATTATATTATTGTCGGTGGTATCGTACTGGGCTTGCTTGCCGGACTTTTCTACTGGTATCCGAAAATGTTTGGGCATAAGCTGAATGAAACGTTAGGGATCATCTTTTTTTGGATCTTTTACATTGGATTCCATCTTACGTTCTTCGTTCAACATATTCTCGGGCTTATTGGCATGCCGCGACGGGTTTATACGTATCTGGAAGGCCAAGGGATGGACACGATGAACTTCATCTCAAGTGTCGGTGCATTTTTAATGAGTGTTGCGATCATTATCCTGGTGATCAATATCATCTACTCGGCGCTTAAAGCAGAACGCATCACAGAAAAAGATCCATGGGATGCGCGTACGTTGGAATGGGCCACCTCTACACCCGTAGCGGAGTACAACTTTGCCCAAACGCCGCAAGTACGCTCGCTCGATCCGGTGTTTTATGAAAAGATACATGGAAACGGAGAAATGAAGCCGGCAGAACCATTGGATGAAATTCATATGCCGAATGGGTCGATCCTCCCGTTCATCATGGGTGTAGGCATGTTCATCGCAGGTTTCGGATTTATCAGCTTCCATATGGATCTGTTCATTTCCCCATATGTTATAATCGCGATTGGCGGGATCACTTTCTTCGGTGCAATGGCGGCACGTTCCTTACAAAATGATCACGGTTATCACATTGACAAAGAAACCGTGGAATCAATGGAAAAGGAGTTGAGCTAGCCCATGGCAGATTCAGTTGATGTAAATAAAGGGCTTCCCGCCAATCCGGAAAAAGCGACACTCGACGGCAAAAACAAGTTTCTTGGCATGTTTGTGTTTCTTGCCGGTGAAACGACAATGTTTGCAACGTTTTTTGGTACGTACCTTGGGCTGAGAAGCGGTACCGGAAGTGGTCCGGAAGCCGCGGACCTCTTCCAGCTTCCCCTTGTGTTTATTATGACGATGCTTCTTTTGACAAGCTCATTGACCAGTGTTTTAGCAACGTTTGCGATGAAAAAGAACCAGTTTGCCAAGCTGAAATTGTGGATGTGGATAACATTTTTGCTCGGGGCAACATTTCTCGGTTTAGAGATCTACGAGTTCGTGGAATATTATGAGCATGGACTAGGTTATACGACGAGTGCGTTTGCTTCCTCATTTTATACACTCGTAGGTTTACACGGGGCACACGTATTGTTCGGGCTTGCTTGGATCCTGCTTTTGCTCCTTCGCAACCGAAAAGCAGGTATCACGTTAACCAACGCGCCGAAATTTTACGCGTTCAGTCTCTATTGGCACTTCATTGACCTTGTTTGGGTGTTTATTTTCACTGTTGTATACCTCATGGGGATTGGAGGGTAATAATAAATGGCTGAAAACTTGGATCAACCCTTTAAAGAGAGTGCAATGAATAATGAGGAAAAACGGAAAATCAACCGTGAACAACGTACGCAGGTCATCGCGTTTGCCTTTATGATCGGAATCACCATCCTGGCTTTCTTGGCCGTCGGTGCTGAAGGTGTGCCTGGTACATTTACAACGCCGTTTATCCTTTTGCTTGCGTTTGTTCAATTGCTTTTACAGTTATACTACTTCATGCATCTGAAAGATAAGGACCACGGCTGGCCGAATTCTTTTATGATTTCCGGCCTTGTCCTGGCAGCGCCGATGATCGTTGCCTTAATCATGCTTCTTGGCGTCGTGAAGTACTAAACAGCACAGACAGACGAATCGGGCTAACCATACGACGGTTAGCCCGATTTTGTTTGAATTGCCCGGAAAAAAAAAACGAACGAATGTCAGAAGATCGTCAACAGGCAAGTTTGGTGCTTGCATCCATCTTTAGTATAATGAATGGGCAAGGAGGCTGACCGATGGATCAATCAACACAATCGCAAGAAAAAGGAAAAAACTATATTCCTCTCGTTGTCACGTTGACGATTGTCATCAACGGGTTAATTGCCGTTGTCTTTTTAATGGATGGGGCTACTTCATCCGCGCCTTTTGATGTGACGTTGCTGCCGATGTTAAACGCCATTTACAATAGTTTTACGACGGTTTTTTTATTGGCTGCCCTTTACGCGATCTTGAAAAAAAATGTGAAGGCACACCGTCGCTTTATCTATGCGGCGCTAACGACGACGACCCTTTTCCTTGTCACGTATCTCACCCACCATGCGTTGGCAGAGTCGACAAGTTATGGCGGTGAAGGGATCATGGCAGGCATTTATTACTTTATTCTTTTCACGCACATTCCGTTGGCTGCTGTCATCGTTCCCCTCGCTTTGCTTTCGGTGCTTTGGGGATATACGAATCAGTTGAGAAAGCATCGCAAAATTGTCCGTTGGACGATGCCGTTGTGGCTGTATGTTAGCATCACCGGCGTTCTCATTTATATATTGATCTCTCCTTACTATGCATAGAAAAAATGATGGCCTCTTGGGCCATCATTAATCATTTAATTCTTCATCAACAGTTGCTAGTTTTTGTTTGCTTTTATTGACGATTTTGCCGGGAAAATTTTCATCTTCTCCATATTCAACCCCGTGCGGGTAGTAATGGCGTCCCAACAGGGGCGTCATGATTTTCACAGTTGTTTCATCATGGGGAATATCCCCGTCAATGGCATAAGCAGGCACACGCAGATAAAAGGTTCCCGGATCGCTTTCATCCGGCATTTGTAAATCAAAAGTCACACGTTCGTAATCCCAATGTTCCCCAATAACAAACCCATGATTTTGCATGATCCCTAATAACCGTCCGAATCCTATTTCTTTATCCGGAAAATGATAATCAGTTAGCTTCAACGTTTTGCCTCCTCAGTAACTTTATCTCCTACTCATCTTATTATGAAATCAACAAATATGCAATGCGCAAGTTTGGGCGAACGTACACCGATAACCATGCGTATAGTGATGAGTAAAGGTCCATCCCTATTTGGCAGGTAAGAAAGTATAGATCAACTTGGCTCTTCACCAAAATCTATGGCTGACAAACTAGGGGCAATTATGATTGGTAGTGACCGCTACGGAAAAACACTATGCTTTCCGTGAGCCCTGCGCTTTCCCACAGGAGTCTACGTGTTTTTCCTTCGCTCGCTAGTGGTGTTACCATATTTAATCATATCAACCATTGATTTTAGTGTTGACCCATCAACTTTTCTACCTGTATAAATGCAACGAAGGCTTTCGCCATAAAAGCTTGGCGATGAGCCAAGTGGGAACGTTAAGGAGGAGATGCCGGTGGAAAACGATGGGCAGCTGGATCCTTCATTGCGTGATTTCAAGGCTTTTGTGAAACAACATCCGAAACTCGTCCAAGAGGTTCGTTCCGGGAAAGCAACTTGGAATGGATTATATCAGGATTGGGTCATTTTAGGGGATGATGAACAACATTGGAGCACATACGCGGGAAATCCGAGTGAAGCTGATTCTTCGGATACGAATTCAACTGAAATGATGCCATCCATTCAAGGCTTGTTTCAATCAAATCAAACCGTGGGCACTCTCTTGAAGACGTTGGGACAAATGAATGTGAATGATTTGCAAAAACATTTATCCCAATTTAACGGAGTGATGGGTAACGTTCAAGAGCTATTGAGTCAATTTCAGTCTAATCCCAATCAATCGCGCAATGATCGTCAAGAGAATCCGTTTTCATTTAGAGGTTTTTAAATAAGTAGGTGGGCGATGAATCATCGTCTCGCCCATTGGATTGTTTTTGGTAGGTAAGAAAGTATAAATCAACTTTCTTACCTACATACGTTGGGCGAAGGCTTTTGACATTAAAACTTGGCGAAAAGCCAAATCTTCTAATACATGGAAGGGATTGATGCCATTATGCGCGCTGATTTAATGCAGTATTTTTCAGAAAAACCGGATCTGAAGAGGTATTTACGTGCAGAGCCTTATTGGTATCGGGTATTGGCCAGACGCCCTGAACGTTTGGAAGAAATGGAAAAAGAAGCACGTTTTTTTAACGGCCGTACTTGGCCGCAGCGTGTGTCTCGAATGAACCAGGGCTTAGGGATGACGATTCAGTTACTCAACCTGTTAAAACGATAATCGGATAATCAGCGCCTCCTTTTTGCATACTAAGCGAAAGGAGGTTTTTTGCGTTGGGTAAGGCAATAATAGGAATCGCGATGATTTTGATGGTGGCAAATGGAATGGTGCAGCCGGCTCTTGCCGGACATGAATTGGAAATTGAACCGGTGCCGGCGATGCAAGTAGAACAACAAGACACTGAAAACACCTTTGATGTGAAGCATGTCGTAAACGACGGAAACGTGTATGTGGAGAGTTACATTCCGGACTTTAGCTTTTATGCGAATCAACACCAATATAAAGATACACAGGGATATTTAAAACTAAGGATAAACGACGATTATGAAAAGGACATCCATCAGGCTGCGTTTATCATTAAAGGGCTTGATCCCGGCGACCATGCCATTGAATTGGAGGCATACGATGAAAGTGACCGTGCGCTCGGATTAAAAGAAACGTTCTCAATCACGATTCCAAGTTAAACAAATCCAGTACAATCATGTTACAATGGCAATGCGGAGGTGTTAACGTTGCAAACTGTAGTGTCAACCCCAATTGAGCTTTTGGATGCATCCGATGATTTATCAGGGATGATCCGTTCTTCTGATATATACCAAACTTATTTTGAAGCGCGCCGAGGCATGCTGGAAGATGAAGAAGCGAAAAAGTTGATCGAAGACTTCAATCATCAGAAAGTTAAATTTGACGAAGTACAGCGCTTTGGCAAATATCATCCGGATTATAGCGAGGTAACAAAGGCCTTGCGCATCGCAAAGCGGGAAATGGACCTCCATGAGAGCGTGAGTGCATATAAAAAAGCAGAACGTGACTTGGAGAAGTTACTGACGGAAATCAGCGAGGTATTGGCTACATCCGTTTCCCCGAATATCAAAGTCCCTTCTGGAAATCCATATTTTGACAACTCTTCTTGCAGCGGTGGCTGTGGAAGTGGGGGAGGTTGCAGTTGCTAACCTTCAACCATGAAAAACCCGCTTACGATCGTGTAGGCGGGTTTTTTCGTTCATTGTTGAAAATAACGGTTGACCAATGCGAGAATCGAACTTCTTGTTAAAATTCCGACAAAAGATGTCTTTTCGTCTTCGATACAGATAAAAGGGTGGTTAATGGAAGTTGTCAACGCTTTTGCAAAGGTAGCGTCCGTTTTTAAGCGCGGGATTTTGTTCTTCATGACCGTTTCGACGGTAATATCGTGAAGCCGTTCGATTTCCAATCGTTCAAGGCCGAGGATAGAGTCGAGAATTTCGTTTTTGCTGATTTGCCCTCGCACCCGGAAGTCGTTGTCGAGGACCGGAATGGCCGTGTAACCGGATTTAATTAAAATTAAGAGAGCATGATCAAGCGGGTTTTGAAGCTGCACATGGGCTACTTTTTCGTGGGAAATAATCAAATCACTGATTTCTTTGCTCATTAATTGGCTCTGTTTTAAACTATCGATCGTCATTTTCTCCCAGCCCCCATAAAATGAACCTTCCTCGAAATGGGAAGATTGATCACAGCGCTGATGACCACATACGAGCAGATCGCCATCATAGGCTGTCTCGCTCTTTTTTGAATTGAAATTCCCATACTTTTTCATTATTATCATAGAATTGAATGGTGTTTTTGTCAAGCGAACGACTTTAATTACCCCCTGGACCGCGCACGTAAATCCACGTATAATAATAACGTATAGCCCCACCAATTGAGGTGATCGGATTAGAAAGGAAACGGTACAGTTTCAAACGGAAAGACGATTACACATTTGAAAGGAAATAGTATGAATAAGAAAGACCGGAAGCTCATCACCGGACTGCTACTTACATTCGTCGCATTGCTCGTCGGCGGATTTCTGATTCCTGTTGACGTCGGGGCACCGTCGGATACAAGAACAATTCTTGACCATTCCACGCAAGAGTATGTCTCTCCGTTTTGTATCGATGAGGCAGAAGTAACAAATTATTTGCAAGAAACCAATTATGGGCACGCACTTTCCCTCGATTATGAGCCGGAGTCGGGTTGTTCGGTTGACTATTATCAGGAAACCGACGTCCCATTATTTATGGCGATGCTACAAACGATTGGAATCGTCGATAAGAAGTGGTCGGAAGAGGATATGTTGGAAAATGCGTGAACCGACATTTATTAGCAATTATTTTTTAGTATCAAAATAAGGGAGCGTTTTAACAGTTTATGAAAGTCTCCAAGTTTGGTGGTACGTCAGTAGCAAGCGGAAATCAAATTGAAAAATTGAAAAACATTATCGCAACTGATCCTTCCCGTAGAATTGTGATCGTTTCCGCACCGGGAAAACGAAGCGACAGAGATGTAAAAGTAACGGATATGTTGATCGAATTGGGAGAGAAACGACTGAAAGGCGAGCCGGTCGAAGACGTCCTGGAACAAGTCGTCGATCGTTATCGCGTGATTGCGCAAGAGCTTGAGATTGAAAAAGCGGTCATGGAAAAAATTCAAGCTGATGTGCAGGCACGCGCTGCTTTTAGCACGGAAGACGAAGGTATTTTTATGGACCAGATAAAAGCGGCTGGCGAAGATAACAATGCGAAACTTATCGCCGCGTATTTTAATCATATCGGAATGGCAGCCAGTTACATGAACCCTCGTGAGGCAGGTCTGCTCGTTAGCGGGGAAGCAGGAAATGCCCAAGTATTGGACGACGCTTACGAGTCGCTTGCGAGATTAAAAGATAGGGACGAAATCCTTGTCTTCCCGGGTTTTTTTGGCTATAAAGAAAACGGGCAGCTGGTCACATTCCCTCGTGGCGGGTCGGACATCACCGGTGCGATTGTGGCAGCCGGCGTGAACGCAGAACTGTACGAAAACTTTACGGACGTTGATTCGGTTTGCGTCGCAAATCCAAAAGTGATTGATCGCCCGGCAGAAATTCATCATATGACATACCGGGAGATGCGGGAACTTTCCTATTCTGGATTTGCGGTGTTTCATGATGTGGCCTTGGTTCCTGCCTTTAGGCACAACATCCCTGTCAATGTCAAGAATACAAATAACCCGGAAGGGAAAGGGACGTTAATTACAGCAGAAAAATCAGAGACCCACGACAAGTATCCGATCACCGGCATTGCCGCGGATAAAGGATTTAGCATTATTTACGTTCGCAAGTATTTGATGAATCGGGAAGTAGGTTTCGGACGCCGATTGCTGGAAATGGTGGAAGATGAAGGCATTTCCTATGAACACTTGCCTTCAGGCATCGACGACACATCTGTCGTCTTGCGTACATCTGAGTTCTCCTTGGACAGTGAGAATCGGCTGCTCACACGCATCCAGACAGAAATGGATGTGGATGATGCGTATATTGAACACGGCTTTACCATGCTTATGCTCGTCGGTGAAGGAATGAAAGAAACAGTCGGAATCGCGGCCAGGGGATCAAAGGCGCTTGCGGAAGCCGGCATTAACATCGAAATGATCAACCAGGGTCCTTCCGAGGTATCCCTCGCATTTGCCGTGAAAGATCGCGTCGGAGATGAAGCGATCAAAGCGGTTTACGATGAGTTTTATGCAAAACTGCTGAGTGAGTGAAAAAAAGCGGCGGGCTTGTTCGTGCCAGAACAGGCTCGCCGCTTTTTTTATTCTCGTTTTTCCAGCATCGCTTTAAGCTCTCTGATTTCCGATTGCAACGCTTCCACATCTCGTTTTTTGGCCGGAGGCGCTTCTTCCTCATTGGCACGTTCCACGTTATTGACAATGACACCGATGAATAGATTAAAAATGATAAAAGTGCCGACAAGCACAAACGAGACAAAATAAATCCAACTGAGCGGTTCTACATCCATGATCGGACGCATGACGGATTCCGTCCAATTATCGAGGGTTACGATCTGAAACAGAGCCAGAACGGAACGTTGCAAATTTCCGAAGTACTCGGGGGAAATGGTTGCGAACAGCATCGTGCCGATGACTGCATATATATAAAAGACGAGCCCCATCAAGAAAAGAATGTTAAACAATGAAGGAATGACTGTGACCGCCCGCAAGACCCGTAACACCCGCAGCACTCGCAATACAGTGACGAAATGAGCACCTGCAAACAGGTGACCGGCGGCGATGATTAAAAAGTCAAACCAGTTCCAGCCGCTCCGGAAAAAGTGATAAAAAGGTTTGGCCGCAATCAAACGCATTGCAATTTCAATGGTGAAAAGCCATAGCAACACGCGGTCGGCAAACCGAAACCATTCGGGATATCGAGCATAAAGCTCAGGATAGGTTTCCATCCCGACCACGACAGCATTGATAAAAATCAACGCCATGATAACGATCGTAAAATAGCGGTGTTCCGTAAAAAAAGCGATACGCCTGCGCCATTCCGGCTTTTTTTCCTCGGTCATTCTTCCGTTCTACCTCCAACATGATGCTACAACATCCGTCATTATATCAAGTTTTTTTGTCATGAACATCAAAAAAGTGTTCGAAAGGCAAAAAAAGAAGGGAAGAACACACGAACGGGAGCTCATGGACCCCGAACTCGACGAGGCGTAGGGAATTCGGTCGCCATGAACAGCCACATAGAATCCGAAAACGGAACGAAGCAGCATATCCTCCGCTTTTTCCCGTCTTTGTAAAACAACCCACTAAAAAAAGCTCCCGGAAGGGAGCCCTGTTAGACGCGTTTCTTTCCTTTTCCGAGCTTTGCGGACTGTGCGATGGCGGCCTTTGCGCCCTCTGTCACATGTTCTTGCACTTCATGTTCCCACAGGACCGAGAAGGCAGCTTCGGTCGTCCCACCGGGGCTCATCACTTCTTCGTACAGCGATTGAAGCGATTCGGACGTTTGCGCCCAACGCTTGGCAGCGCCCTGCATGGTTTGGATCAGCAACGCCTTCGCGTCTTCTTCTGTTAATCCGGATTCCATCGCGGCCGTTTGCAACCCTTCAAGCAGGTAGTAAAAATAAGCCGGACCGCTACCGGAGATACCGGTAACACTGTCCATTTTTTCTTCAGGGACGATCGTAATCGAGCCGATGGAAGAAAAGAGGGACGCAGCCAGATCAACATCTTTGGCACCGGCAAATCGGCCACCGCTAATGGCGCTCGCGGAAGCGCCGACTTTCGCCGACGTGTTCGGCATGATCCGCACCACCGGGCACTCGGTCTCGATGAGTGAAGAAATATAGCCCGTTGTTGTTCCTGCCAATACGGAGAAAACAACGTGATCTTCACGAATAAGCGGTTGCAGACGTTCAAGTGCATCATCCGCGTCTTTTGGCTTCATCGCAAGGATCAGAACATCACTGTGTTCAGTAGCTTGTTGTTTATCCGTCGTCGTTTGAATGTGATAGTTGTTCTGCAATTCTGCGAGGCGCTCGCCGTTGTTTTTATTCGTGACGGTGATTTGTTCGCTCTTTATGCGGTTGTTCGCGAGCAGTCCCGAAACGATTGCTTCAGTCATTGCTCCGGCACCGACAAAGGTGATTGCTTGATCGGCCAGGGTCATTGCACCGTTCCTCCTTTTACATGTCCATCTCCCGAGACGACATATTTATTGGTCGTTAGTGCGCCCAGTCCCAAAGGGCCGCGTGCGTGCAGTTTTTGTGTGCTGATACCGATCTCTGCTCCGAAGCCAAATTCCGCGCCATCGGTAAAGCGGGTGGAGGCATTATGGTAAACACCGGACGCATCGATTTGATTCTGAAACGCGCGAGCCTTTTCTACGTTTTCGGTGACAATTGCTTCGGAGTGGGTCGTGCCGAATCGTTGAATATGGGCAATTGCTGCATCGGTGCCGGAAACGGTTCCGAGGGTAACGATGGGAGCGAGGTACTCGGTCGCCCAATCCTCTTCGCTGGCCGGTTTCACGTCATCATGCAAGCGTCGGATATTTTCATCGCCTCGAATGGTAACCTCTTTGTTGAGCAAAGCCTCAATGAGCGCTCTCCCATTGGCATTAGCCCATTGTTCATCGACGAGAATGGTTTCCGCGGCGTTGCAAACCGACGGCCGGTCAGTTTTTGCATCTACGGCGATGGCGATGGCTATATCTTTTTTGGCGGAAGCTTCGATATACACATGGCAATTGCCGACACCTGTTTCAATAACCGGGACACTGGATTGCTCGAGCACCGTTTGAATAAGCCCGGCCCCTCCGCGCGGGATGATGACGTCGACAAGGCCGCGCATTTGGCCCAATTCCCGGACGGTATCGCGATTTTCGGGATTAATGAGTTGCACCAACGTTTCCGGTAATCCACACGTTTTTAATCCGGTCTTCATCGCGTCCACAAGTGCCGTGTTCGAATGAACCGCTGACGAGCTTCCGCGTAAAAGCACAGCATTTCCGGCCTTTAAACAAAGCCCGGCAGCATCGACGGTGACATTGGGCCTTGCTTCATAAACCATGGCGATCACACCGAGGGGAACACACCGGTTTTCGATGACGAGTCCGTCTTCTCGTGTCCATATTTCCGGTTCGATCGCCACCGGATCCGGCAGGTCCATGAGTGCTTGCAGTCCATCGCTCATGGACTGCAAACGTTCAGGGCTTAGGCGCAAACGATCGAGCAAATAGTCGGATAACCCGTTTTGTTTTCCGGCCGCAACGTCTTTGTCATTGGCGGCGAGGATGTCCTTTTCTCTGTTCATCACTTCGCGCGCCATCGCTTGCAATGCTTCGTTTTTTTCTGTCGTTGTACATAATCCTAGAGATTGGCTCGCGGTTTTGGCGTCTTGCGCCTGTTGTTTACATTCCGTCACTACAAACACTCCCTTTTGAAGTACTTACCCAATGGTCCCGGTGGATAAATGTGATGGCTGGCTGTTCGTCAAGGCGGGTGCGCATGTCGTCAGCCGCTATCGTGGCGCGTCCTTTGCCGACCGGTCCATGCCTCTCATCAAAAACAGCAACTACGGATCCTTTTGAAAAAGTTCCTTTTACAGCGCGGACGCCAACGGAAAGCAAACTTTTTCCGCCATACAGCAAGGCATCCTTGGCGCCTTCGTCGATGACAAGCTCGCCTTCCACGGGCGAATAGATGCCGACCCACTGTTTTTCTTTCGGCCATAGATGATTAGGCTTCGCGTATACATAGGTGCCGTCGCCGTTTCCGTCCATGATTGCCTGCAATCCTCGCGGTGCGTCGCCCTTTCCGATGAACGTTTGAATGCCAAACGTTTGCGCGTTGCGCGCTGCTTCCAGTTTGGATCGCATCCCTCCGCTCCCTAACGTGGAACGGTGACTGTCCGCTTGTACAAGCATGTCTGCTGTGATCACGTCAATGCTGTCTTTTTTATGGGCATTCGGATGGTGGGGGTGCCGGTCATACACCCCGTTCACATCCGTGAGCAACGCGAGTGCATCGGCTTTAATTAGTCCGGCCACTAAACTTGCCAGCCAATCATTGTCGCCGAATGTCAACTCCTCTACTGCAATGGAGTCATTCTCATTAATAATCGGCAAAATGCGGCGCTTGAGCAACTCCTGCAACGTAGCATACGCGTTGTTGTATTGATGCTCTTCCTGAAAACTCTCCCGGGTCAGCAAGAGTTGCCCGACTTTCATGCCTTCTTTCATAAATGCATGTTGATAGGCTTCCATGAGCAATCCTTGTCCGACAGCGGCCGCTGCTTGTTTTTTTTCCGTCGTTACCGGCCTTGTGGCATAACCGACGTGTTGAAAACCGGCAGCTACCGCTCCTGATGTGATCAAAATAAGTTCATGGCCTTGATCGTGAAGATGGGCAATCGCTTTGGAAAAACGCTCGAGTCGGTCGATGGCGATGCCGCCTTCACGATTGGCGAGAGAACTGCTTCCGATCTTGACGACCATTCGTTTTCGCTCCAATGTCTACACCCTCCCGGAAAAATAAAAAGAACCTCTTTTCGCCCTTCGGAAAAGGACGGAAAAGAGGTTCCGCGGTACCACCTTCGTTGAAATCCCGGACGGGATTTCCACTCAACGCTTTCTATCGCAAAGCATAACGGTCAGGTTGGGGTCTCTTCCCTGACAGCTCCGGGATGGGTTCAAGGCGTCAGTGGCGCGAATGTTTCAGCAGACCATTCGCTCTCTGGTGCATGACGGTCCTTTACTATTTCCTTTCAGCGCTTAATCGTATATATCGGTGCAATGGTGCACTTGTATCTATGAAATTGTTGTTAATATATCATGTTCCTTGGCGGATTGCAAGGGGATATTTTCGTGCAGGAACGGGTGAATAAAGGATTAAAAATCGGCACGATCATCAGAAACAAATCTCTTCGAAACGTCTCTGTCATCCTATTCGGTGCACGTTGTCCATTTCATATCCTCGTGATACACTATGATTGCATGATTTATTTTTCGATCCAAGGAGAGAGGATCTATGTACGAGAAACGCCAAGGTTTGGCCGTTTGGTTCCGTTCCGTAAAAAATGTACGTCAACTTCGAACATATGGACATGTGCAATATGTCTCTAAGAAAATGAAATACGCGATTCTTTATTGCAATGAAAGGGAAGCAAAGCATCTAAGTGAGCGTATCGAACACCTTTCGTTTGTGACCGGGGTAGAGTGGTCGAAACGTCCGCAATTGAATATGGACTTTAATAAAGGCTCAAGCGCATCGAAGTCCTCTCAAACAAAGGCCGAGAACATCCATGTATAAGGTTTCCATAAGGCCCGGCGAATGATTTCACGCCGGGCTTTGCTTTTGTGGCAGGAATGAAAGTCTCAATTAAAAAACCGCGTACCAATCCGGTACGCGGCGCCTGTTGTAAACACTACAGGCAATGGGAGAGGAGAAACCGGAGGAAGCGCTTATGGGGAAATGTAAGCGTTCTCCGCGGTTATCTGCAACATGGGATCATGTTGCTATCCATAGTCTAGCCCGGTCCGATGGGAAATATACACGGACAGCCGAAGAAAACAGAAAAAATATCCCGATTTTTCGACGAAGCATCAGAAGGGAAGCTTATCTTCCGGTGGATACGAAGTTTGCGAGACATCCTTTTGAAAATGTATATGGTTTCTGACACTTGTCCTTCGGATATGATAGGATGGAAACGTTAGAAAACTTGGCTTTTCGCCAAGCTTTTATGGCGAAAAGCTTTAGCCCAACTTATGCAGTAAAGAAAGTTGATTTATACTTTTTTATCTGCCAAAAGGAAAGGCGGCGAGGCAATGCGTATCATTGCAGGGGACAGAAAAGGAACACGGCTCAACGCTGTCCCGGGCTCAGAGACGCGCCCGACAGCTGACCGTGTAAAAGAAGCGCTGTTTCAAATGATCGGTCCTTATTTTCAAGGAGGGATAGGTGTTGACTTATACGCAGGGAGCGGGGCGTTGGGGATGGAAGCCCTCAGCCGCGGGATCGATCAGATGTATTTTTCCGATAAATCCAGTGCAGCCATCAAGGTTATTCGGGAAAATGCAACAAAATGCCATTTTGAAAAACAGGTCCGCATCTACAAACAGGGGGCGTTGCAAATGGCAGAGCAACTTATGCGCGAAAAAAGAAAATGTTCCCTTATTCTCTTGGATCCGCCTTATAAACAGCAACAACTTGAAGAGGATATTACACATATTCAATATCTTGGGATTTGCATTCCCGAAACGGTTATTGTTGCTGAACATTCGTCCTCTTTGAATCTTGTTCATGAACTCGGTATGTTTTCCAAGTCCCGAACGAAAACATTCGGAGACACGCAAATCAGCATTTTTACCTACAAAAACGAGGAAGGGAACGAACAGGAATGACAACGACAGCTGTAGCGCCGGGCAGTTTTGATCCGGTGACAAACGGACACCTGGACATTATTGAACGAAGCGCAAAAATATTTGATAAAGTGATTGTTGCCGTACTGATTAATAGAAACAAAACCCCGCTCTTTAATATTGAAGAACGGGTGGAATTATTGCAAGATTCGTTCCGGGATTTTTCGAACGTGGAAGTGGATTCATTTGACGGACTTTTGGTTAATTATGTGCGTTCGAAAAACGCAAATGTCATCGTGCGAGGGTTGCGGGCAGTAACTGACTTTGAATATGAAATGCAATCGACGTCCATTAACCGAAAAATGGACAAAGAAATTGAAACCTTTTTCATGATGACGAATAACCAGTACTCGTACTTAAGTTCAAGCATTGTAAAAGAAGTGGCGAAAAATAAAGGCAGTGTAAACGGGCTTGTGCCTCCGCACGTCGAAGATGCACTAAAACAACGATATAACCGTGCAGGAAACCTAAATTGATGTCTTTATCTTTCGTACATGAAAAATATAAATGGAAATCAACAGCATTCCAAGCGTGAAGTAAGGGGAGACTACAAGAAACAGATTCCATATTTTCTTGATAGCAACCGGATGGTCCCACGCAGTGAAAACGGCGATGCCATCGGGTTGGTATAATGCATCCCAACATAGGTATGTGAGCACAGCAGCAATAACCCCTTGTAAACAACGGGCAATGAAGAAGGGATGAAACCTTATCTTGGTTTCTGCCAACAAACTTCCTGCTTGTGCCTGCGCGGAAAACCCGGCAAATGCAAGCATGAAACTCGTAATGATCACTTTTTGTTTCAGCGGTGCATCGGTAAGGCTCGCCAATTGGCTGCCGAGCGTCATTTCAAATAAGCCGGACACAATCGGTACGCTAAGTTCGGACGAAAATTGGAAGATAGCCAAGAAAACACCGGCGAACATGGCAAGGACAGCAGTCACGTTAAGGAGCGACAAAATTTCATTGATCACCGAGAACAGGATAATAAAGCCGCCGATCATGAGCAGCGTTTGCACAGAAGATTGCACCGCGTCGCCTAATTTTTTTCCGATCGGCCGATCGTCGCGCAACCGTTCTTCATGAAGCAATTGAAAAGCCGCTTTCACGGAAGGGAGAGCGAGCTTTTTTTTCGACCGGGAAGCATCATCTTCTTTTCCGTGGAATCGCATGATGATGCCTACGAAGACGTTTGCCCCGTAATGGGCGAATGCGAGCAGGATGCCGAGGGCGGGATCATGAAAAAAACCGACGGCAATGGCCCCGAATAAAAACAACGGATTTGAAGCGGTTGTAAACGAAACGAGCCGCTCGCCTTCCATCGTTGTAATGCGTTTTTCTTTCCACAATCGGGCCGTCAATTTCGCACCCGCAGGGTTGCCGCTCGCGATCCCCATGGCCCATACGAATCCCCCGGTTCCGGGAACTTTAAATAACGGACGCATAAAAGGTTCCATAAATGCGCCGAGAAAGCTTACGACTCCAAATCCAATCAGTAAGTCTGATATAATAAAAAAAGGAAGCAAGGAAGGGAAGACGACGTCCCACCAGATCGATAACCCTCGCAAGGATGCATCAAAAGACGCTTGCGGAAAGACCATAAGGGAAGCTGCAAGAATCGTTGCGCCTGTGCCCAGACATAGGGACTGCCATTGGGAACGTGTCATCGTTTTTCTCCTTCCGGGTGATGGGACAGGTTCTTCTTTACTAAAATACGAGAGAACGTTTCAATTTAGACCAATTAAGTATGAAGCCACAAGCAAACACTCCGGTGCAAGGAGGAAACCATTTTGAACGATCAACCGTCCGTTGGCCTTGCGCTCGGTTCGGGAGGCGCTCGCGGATTCGCGCATATCGGAGTGCTGGAAGTATTTGAGGAAGAGGGCATTCCCATTAATTTTATCGCGGGAAGCAGTATGGGGGCGGTTATTGGAACGTTAGCGGCTCTCGGGCGTTCCGCTGATGATTTAAAACAACTGGCCAATCTGTTTCGCAGAAAATATTATATTGATTTCACCGTCCCGAAGATGGGGCTCGTGAGCGGCAAACGCTTGGAAGAATTATTTTTTATGCTAACGAAAGGGGAAATGCTAGAAAATCTGGACATCCCTGCCACCGTGGTTACGACCGATCTGAACAGCGGGGAAAGGGTTCTTTTTACGAACGGGTCTATCGCAAAAGCTTTGCGGGCGACCATTTCCATCCCCGGCATTTTCGTCCCGGTCCGTTACGGCGAGCATCTGCTCGTTGACGGAGGAGTCATCGATCGCGTTCCCGCAAATGTTGTGACAGACATGGGGGCAGACCTCGTCGTCGCGGTCGATGTCTCTTATTTTCCCGAAACCCCATCGACGTCATCCATTCACGATGTCATTATCCAAAGTATGGAAATTATGGCTCGGGAACTCGTCAAAGCAAAAAAAATTGAAGCGGACATTCTTATGAAACCAATCATGCAGGCAAATAATGCGATTGTATTCGACGATACGGAATCGCTCATTCAACAAGGACGGGAAGAAGCATTGCGCCATTTGCCGCAAATCCGGGAAAAGATTGAGGCATGGAAGGGGAAAAGATCGTGAGTGAAGAAAGAAAAGAACGAAGGTTTTCGAGAACATGGTTAATTGTAGGGCTTGTCATCGTTTTGTTGTTGGTCTATCAAATTCCGATGCCTTATTATTATTCCCAACCCGGGGATGCCGTCGGTTTGAATGAATTCATTACGGTTGAAGAAGGGGTTGGCGAAGAAGGGGAATTTTACTTAACGACGATTCGGCAAAGCCAAGCCAATCTTATTCTCTACGCCTGGTCATTTTTAAGTCCTTACCGAGTGCTGACCCCTGAAGAGGCGGTTCGCATGGAAGGGGAAACGGATGACGACTATCATAACCGGCAATTGCAAGCGATGCACCAATCCCAGGATGCGGCCAAAGTAGCAGCTTTTGAAGCAGCCGGGGCTGAAGTGCATGAAAATGGTGTTCTCGTTACACAGTTTGTGGATGGTATGGGTGCTGAAGAGGTGTTGGAATCCGGGGACATCATTACCGCCGTCGATGGGGAAAACATCGGTAACATTACCGAATTAAATGCGTCGCTTGCAGAAAAAGATGCGGAAGATTTTGCGCAGTTGAGCGTTAATCGGGAAGGTACTGCCTTGGAGTTGGATGTGGAGATGGTTGAGTTTCCGGAGGCGATGCATCATGCAGACGAGCCGATGGTTGGACTCGGGATTGAGTTTCCTGTCAGCCAACGTGAGTTTGAACCCGAGGTGAACGTTGAAACCGGTGATATTGGCGGCCCTTCGGCCGGATTAATGTTTTCCCTCGAAATCTATAATCAGCTGATCGAAGAGGATTTAACAGATGGACTGAACATTGCCGGCACCGGTTCCATTGATGAGGAAGGAAATGTCGGGCGTATCGGTGGCGTCGGCCAGAAAGTGGTGGCAGCGGATAATGCAGACATTGATGTATTTTTTGCCCCGGAAGATACCGGATTAGGAGACACATCCGACTATGAAATGGCAATGGAAGCTGCCAAAGATATTGACACGCCGATGACGATTGTTCCGGTACTGGAGCTTCAGGACGCCGTTGATTATTTGGAGAACGAAGTTTAAAAGAGATCAGGGAACTCGAAGTGGGGAACGACGGATAGCGTCCCGCTCTAGTGCAGAACGGCTGAACGAAGGAACCCCCCTCGCCAAGGACGCTTTAGATGGACAAATAAAAGGAACAGAAAGGGCTACCGCGCCCTATTGGAATGATCCCCCAATAAAGTGCGCAGGAAAGCTCACCGTCCCTGAACAGAGAAAAAACTTCAATTCGGGGGACGCAGTGAAAGTCCATCGTCCCTGAACAGAGAAAAACTCTCAATTCGGGGGA
Organism: Salicibibacter cibi; assembly: GCF_016495865.1. Lineage (NCBI taxonomy): Bacteria > Bacillati > Bacillota > Bacilli > Caryophanales > Bacillaceae > Salicibibacter > Salicibibacter cibi. Next base: position 2,494,286 of record NZ_CP054706.1, on the reverse strand, counting down.
CGCAGTGAAAGTCCAACGTCCCTGAACAGAGAAAAAACTTCAATTTGGGGGACGCAGTGAAAGTCCAACGTCCCTGAACAGAGAAAAAAACTTCAATTCGGGGGACGCAGTGAAGGCCTATCGTCCCTGAACAGAGAAAAAACTTCAATTCGGGGGACGCAGTGAAAGCCCAACGTCCCTGTAAAAAGAATAATTCTCAATATAAGGTACGCTGGGAGGGATTCTTCCAACGAAGGCGGGATTTCTGGAAAATAGTTAAACCACGCTATGACGTGTTTAGAATGGCATCACTGGTGTGAATGATTGATGCAACCACTCTGCACTAGCGTAGCGTTGAAGGTTAATTATGGACCGCATCGCCAGCGTTTTCACCGATTTCGAACGTATGACTTCGATGTTTACAAAGTACGTGAGTAGGTGTTTCGGAAAACCCAAAACACACTACTACTAATCCCCCTCCTCCCAATACACCGGGGGTTGGGCATATTCGTGTTTCCATTTCTCCACTCTCTTGGTTCCGCTGAAAATTGCATAATACGCCCGTGCCGCTCGTTCGTCTAACATTTGTTGGGCGTTTTTCCTCTTCTGCGGCCGGTGATATAACGATAGTGGCGTGCGTTTTTTAACAGTGTTTAAATATTTCCGTCCGGTTTCATTGAAACCGAGGATGCGGACGGAACGGGGGCGTGCCTCATCTCCAAAAGCTTTGTCGATATCGACTTTGGTCGTACCGGTAAGCATGTGTACAGCCAAACGTTGGAGACGTGTCCAAGTGTATCGTTTTGTCTTTGCCTCGTCCATGAAATCCTGAAAGGTTGGTTGTGTTACGGCTGTCTTTATAAATCGATTCTCAAGTCCTTCTTCTGCTTCATATATTTGGGCGAGAGCATCGGGAGACCGTGTGCCGAGCACCAATTGTAAATAAGGATAGTAGGCTTCCCACGTGTGCATCGGTTGTCCATTTTCGTAAAAATGTTCAATCTTTTCATAGACTTGCCGCGGCACGTAGGGATGAAGCATGGTTACATCTGCATGCCCGGCAAGGATTTTGCGAATCGCGGTCGCGCTCGCGATCGATTGTCCCTTAGGCAAAAGCTCGTCATGGTATTGCGCACGGATGCGGGGAATTGTCTTGGCGTTGATCTTGGCTTCCAACTGACGGGCTGCTTTGACGTAATGATATCCGAGAATATTGTTTGGTTTCGATAAATCAGGCAGATGTCCGGGCGGATCTGCGTCATGAAAGGCATTTGCCTGCGCGGCCGGAAAAGAAACACCGCTTGCCAAATAGGCACGTGCATTTTTTTGCAGCGATGAGTCGTGATTTTGCATAAAGCTGTCAAGTTCATGGAAATCTTGAATAGACCCTGCTTCACTGCCGAAATAGAATTCGTCGGCAAATAAATCGTCGAGAATGGAGATGGCACCTCTGGCGAACCAATGGGCATGTTGAGTTGAGTAGGCATAGGGGAGCTCAACCACAAGATCAGCCCCCGCCGCCAGCGCCATCTCCGTTCGGGCGCGGCGTGAGAAGCTCGCGGGTTCGCCGCGCTGTAAAAAGTAGCCGCTCATGACACAAATGGCGACATCGGCTCCGGAAGCTTCTTTAGAAGCTTGCAGATGATAAGCATGCCCATTATGCAAAGGGTTGTATTCAACAATAAGACCAATGGACTTCATAAGTATGTACAGAACGTTGTTGCGGATAAGAAAAAACGCAACCGTCTGTTTCTCTCCTTTCAGCGTTTGCGGTGAATTTTTTTCGCGATAAAGGGGGCGATATGTTAAACTAACGTCTAGTCTGTTAGGCGTGCATTACGCCCAGTATAATGTAAAGAAATTATGTTGACAAACCATGGATAGGACCGCTATAATTATTTTTGTTGTCATGAGGTGAAGCAATTGCGCTGGACGATTCAACAATTATTGGCTAACAGTGCAACCGGCATTGAAATTGACAGTCACGTTGATGTAAGTGAACTTGTAGATCGGGATAAAGAATTAATAGCCATACCAAATGCTCATGTGACCGGTCATGTTGAAGTTGAAAACGAACACGCGCATTTTCATATGACTGTTCGGGGAACGATGATCTTGCCGGATTCCAACACATTGGCTGAAACTAATGTTCCTTTTGATATCCAAGTGGAAGAAAGTTTCCGACTTGATGGCTTTGAGCCCCCGGAAGACGATGAAACGGTGCATGCGCCGGAGAATGGGTATGTGGATCTGCTTCCATACATCAAGGAACATATTTTGTTGGCCATTCCCATGCGAGTGATAAACAGAGAGAAAAAAGAGGGACCGGCTCCGCAGTCCGGTACCGATTGGAACGTTGTAAGCAGTGAAGTAAAAGATGACTTGGATGCAAAAGACAACGTTGATCCTCGCTTGGCAGATTTGGCGAAATTCTTTAGAGAAGAGGATTGATCGTTAGAAGGAGGTGGCAGAAATGGCCGTACCAAAAAGACGAACGTCAAAAACGGTAAAAAGACAGCGGAGAACGCATTTTAAATTGGATGTCCCGGGCATGGTGAAATGCCCGGAATGTGGGGAATTGAAACGTTCCCACCGTGTATGTAAATCATGCGGAACGTACAAAGGTGAAGAAGTGACCAAACCGAAAGATTAAAGTGAAGAAAGCCCTTGTTTGCGCAAAACAGGGGTTTTTCGTTTCAGGAACACCCATTGAACATTGATCTTGTCTGTAAAGGCAAGATTTTTTTGTGCGATCGCTTTTGCGCGAGGAGGTTTGACCGTTTGCCCGTGGAAAGCGAAGCCATGAAAGCGGCATCCCGGCTTCAACTGATAGCTGCAACGGCTCACATGTGGCAAAAGCGGCAACTCTAGCTCAGACAGTTACCATTTTCTGCTTCTATAATGAAGCGAATCCCTCTAAATAGGACGATCTATGCTTATCTTCTCCTGAAATTATCCTCTGAGCATTCCTTGCTGTTGCAAAATTTCCCATTTCCATTCGCTGGACCAAAATTTTGGGTCTAGTACGAAAGCGCGCTCTATTTTTTGAACGAAACAACGGAAATTGCAATCATAGAAGGATAGAGTCGCGCATAAACGTACATAATGAATGATAAAACGCAAACAAATTCTATGAAACGTTATTCACTTAATAAAAGCATTGGAGGGAATTGGAATGACTGCACTGAGGCAGGACGCATGGAATGAAGAGGAAGACTTAATGTTAGCGGAGATTGTACTCAAAAATATTCGTGAAGGGAGGACCCAATTACAAGCTTTCGAAGAAGTGGGAAAGAAGTTGGAACGGACCTCGGCGGCATGCGGGTTCCGCTGGAACGCGACGATCCGAAAAAAGTATGATGAGGCGGTGAAAATCGCAAAGCAGCAAAAGAAAAAACAAAATAATCCGGAAAAGAAAGAAGCGGTTTCGGAAGATGAGCCTTCGCCGGCGCCGAGGAAAACGGAAGAGGAAGAAGGCTTGCGGTTGGAAGACATCATCGTTTATTTGAAAAATCTGGATAAAGATGAAAAGAATATCGGGTCGTTAAAAGAAGCCCTTGCAACAGAACAAGAAAAAAGCCGGGCGCTAGCATCCGAAAAGGAAAAAGTGCAACAAGAACTGGAACGTTTGCGCAACGATTACAAATCGTTTTTATCAATGCTTGATAAGGCAAGGGAATGGCAAGGAGAAAAAGAGTGATAGGTCCCGGGCTACTTCGAAGCTGGGAGGAATTTCTTGCTATAAGCCATCCGTATGTTAGAAAACTTGGCTTTTCGTCATGTTTTATGGCGAAAGCCTTCGTTGCTCTTATGCAGACAAGAAAGTTGATTTATCGTTTCTTATCTGCCAAAAAATCCCGTATCACTTGGTTGTGAAACGGGATTTTCATCCGTACTAAGCAGATCGTGAGCAAACGTACGGTTCATATGCTACACTAAATCCACCAATCGCCCTAAGCTCTTTCCCTGTTTTCGATTTTTTGCTATGCTCGTTTTGGCTCCTTCAAAAGGATGGAATATACATACTTCGTTATATATATATCTTGGAATAGAAGAAAGGTCGGTAAACATGACGGTAGAATCATTCCCCGTGCAACTTCAGGGGTGGGCCCATCTTTATGCGCAAGGGGACCCAACCGTTCGGGCGTTTTACGATTATCCTCCTTTTGGTGAGGAAGAGAGGCGCTGTCGTGAGTTGCGGGACCACGGTTTTAAACGTGAACAGTTGCGAAAAGCGCTGTACGATTATCATCAAAAATATGAACATCGCGAGAAAGCTTTGAAACAAATCGATAAACTGCAAGATGAACGAAGCGTTGTTGTGGTCGGCGGGCAACAGGCTGGTTTGCTGACGGGACCGATTTATACAATTTCCAAAGCGTTGACGGTTCTATTAAAAGCGGAAGAAGAAGAAAAGAGATTGGGAATCCCCGTTCTTCCGGTTTTTTGGATTGCCGGAGAAGACCACGATTGGGAAGAAGTCAATCACATTTTCGTTCACAACCAGGATGGGAATGTAGCAAAAATTAAATATGACGGGCACACGCATACCGGCGCCCCGGTTTCGGAACAGCCCATTGACCTTCCTGCTATCCATCGGTGGTTACATACCGTATTTCTCAACTACCGGGAAACTCCTTACTCGCGAAGGTTGCATGATAAACTGGCGCATTTCGCAAAAAAATCTTCCACCGTCTCCGATTTTTTTGCAGAAGTGATGCTTTGGCTATTCCGCAAACACGGGCTTGTGCTCATTGATCCGCAGCAACCCCGGTTTCGAAAGCTGATGACGGAAACTTGGACACGATTGATTGAGGAAAATGATCATGTAAGAGAAGCATTTTTCACCGCAAAAGAAAAGGTAGAACAAGTGAATGGATCCCCGGCATTCATCGAAGCGACGCAAGATCACACTCATTTATTCTATAGCGCGAGTGGCCGGAGGGAAAAACTAATCGCCCATCCGGATGGGGAACTATCGCTTCATAATGGTCAATATAAAATGCCGCGGGCGGATTGGGCGCTGGAAGCAAAAAACCATCCGGAAAAGTTTAGCGCAAATGTTTATACACGCCCGCTCGTCCAAGAAATGTTATTGCCGGTATTAACGTTCGTTGCCGGTCCGGGGGAAGCAGCTTATTGGTCTATGGTCGGCCCGCTTTTCCATCATTTCGGAAGGAATGTTCCGCCTGTTGCTCCTCGCGCCCACCATACGTATGTCGATCGCAAAAGCGGAAAGACGATTGATGCGGAGAATCTATCGGCGAACAAGGTGGCAAATGAAGGTGCGTCCGCGTATGCTGATGCCTTGGAAGAAAAAAACCGGCAGTTGGATACGGAAAAATTGTTCCAAAAAAGCCTCGCACTTGCCGGCGAAGGCCAGCAAATGCTCGCCAACGCTTTATACGAACTGGCGCCAAGTGAAGAAAGGTATGCAGATAAAAATTACCAAAGGATGCAGCAAGTGCTTAAGGATTTGCAACAGCGCATTGAACAAAAGCAATTGCAGAGTGTCAAGCCGAGAGCGGATAATGTCCGACAGTTGGAAAAACGCTTGTACCCAAATGAACAACCGCAGGAACGCGTGTTGAATATCGTGCAGATGCTTAACGAATATGGGGAAGAACGCGTGCTGGCCTTGTTTGATCAAGTGAAATCGGAGACGTTCCGCCACCAATTTTTCTATTTGTAAAAAGAAATCCCCCACTTCTCACCACGGCTCTTCACTAAAATCTATGGTAGATATAAGTGATTAATTATGGTAATAGCACTAGCTAGCGGAGGAAAAACACGGAGACTCCTGTGGGAAAGCGCAGTGGGAAGACCCCGCAGAAAAATGTGAACTTCTTTTTTTGAGGAGGCTGAGCTTGGGGCCCACGGAAAGCGTAGTGTTTTTCCGTAGCGGTGACCATGATTCTATCTATCCCCCCCCACCGTTCCCCACCACTCATTCGTCCGTGGGGAACTTTTTCTGTCGAGGTTCGTTTTTCTCTTTGCTTTGTTTGGCAGTTGTCGGCGTCCCTAGACATGTGTCCCCACCCATATAGCCGAACCATTGTGCATATCCTCGACAAAGCGATTTCTTGCCAAAGGGTGCGCCCTCTACTATTTCTCCCCCTAGTAACTGCCATTTAGGGCGCCGGCTCCTTCTAGGCGGAAATAACCCTATATCTCCCGGCATTTATTACTAAAAAATAAATCGACGAAAGGATGAGCCCGAAAAACTGCGTGGCCATCCTTTTTTTATCCACATGAAAAACGAAGATAAAATATAAAAAATTTCACCGCAAAAATCGCCATTTTTCGCATGTTCCACGAGTCACTCCATTTAAAGCGCAAAAAAATCCAAAAAATAACGTGGTGTAAAGTGGGGGTTTGTGGTAAATTAGGGGTACTAAGTGGAAGGGAACGGCGCGCCATGTTCATGGGAGAATACACACACACCATCGATCAAAAAGGCAGACTGATCATTCCTTCAAAATTTCGAGAAGAGTTGGGCGATCAGTTTGTGATCACAAGAGGGATGGACCAGTGTGTCTTTGTATACCCGAAAACTGAATGGGAGCAATTGGAACAGAAATTAAAAACGCTGCCCTTCACAAAAAAAGATGCGCGCGCATTTACACGCTTTTTCTTTTCCGGTGCCGCTGAAGCCAGTTTCGATAAACAAGGCAGGGTAAATATCCCTTCTACGCTTTGCCAGCATGCAAAATTGGAAAAGGATTGCGTCGTGATTGGCGTATCCCGACGTGTAGAGATTTGGAATCAATCAATGTGGGAAGAATACTTTGCGGAATCTCAAAGCTCCTTTAGTGATATTGCGGAATCGTTGGAAGACCTGGACTTGTGAAGGGGGGATTTTTATCAGCCAATACAGCCATGAAACCGTATTGTTACAGGAGGCGATTGCCGGGCTTAACATCGTCGAAACCGGCACCTATGTGGATTGTACGTATGGTCGTGGCGGCCACTCGGCGGAAGTCTTGAAACAGTTGAATGCGTACGGTCACCTGTATGCATTTGATTCGGACCAAGAAGCGATTGAGGCCGGTCGTGAACGTTTTTGGGAAGAAGAAAGGGTGACGTTTGCCCATGGAAACTTCCGTGATGCTCCCGCCAAACTGGATACATTCGGTGTGGAACGTGTGAATGGCGTACTGTTTGACCTTGGGGTCTCTTCCCCGCAACTGGATGATAAAACACGCGGCTTTAGTTACCGTGGCGATGAACCGCTCGATATGCGCATGGACAGGCATCAGCCCCTCACCGCCGAGGAAATTGTCCATACGTGGCCGTTTGAATCCATCGTGCATATCCTCTCTCGATACGGAGAAGAAAAATTCGCAAAATCCATCGCCCGTGCGATCGAAACGGAACGGGGAAAAACCAAAATCACTTCAACGGAACAATTAGCCGAGCTTGTCAAGCAGGCAATCCCTGCAGCAGCGCGAAGAAGCGGCGGACATCCGGCAAAACGAACGTTCCAAGCGCTTCGAATTGCCGTCAACGATGAACTGCAAGCATTTGAAGATGCGCTATCCGCATTCGTTGCCAAACTGGAATTAGAAGGGCGAATGGCCGTCATTACTTTCCATTCTTTAGAAGACGCCATTGCAAAACGAACGCTGAATACGTATTGCAAAACACCCGAACTTCCATCCGGACTTCCGGTCGTTCCCGAACATATGAAACCGACGATGAAGTGGATCAATAAAAAGCCAATTGTACCTTCACGTGAAGAGATTGCAAGAAATCGCCGGGCAAGATCGGCACGGTTGCGTATTGTTGAAAAAATTGGGGAGAGGAGGGCGTAAATGAGCCAGGCAACACAAAAACAACCGGCAAGAGAAGAGCAAAGACAAGTACAAACCGTTCGGAGTCAAATTGAAAAGAAATTTACCCGTGGCGAAAAATACTTAATAGCCTTGATCGCAATAGTGATTGTCGTTACTGCAGTGCTCATGGTCTCAAACTATGCAAGCATGTATGGGCAAGAACAGGATATCTCCCAACTCCAAAGTGAACTTAACCAACAGCAACAGCATAATGAAGGGCTTGAGCACCAAGTTTCGGAACTTAGTGATCCCGAGCGCATTTTGGAAATCGCCCAAGAAAATGGAATGGAGCTAAATGAAGATAATGTCACCGTCCTTCAGCCTTAAAGCCTTTCGTCAGCGAGTTCGATTTTGCCGGAAAAATTTCATGCGCGGGTGGTGGGGCTGTTGAAGCGAACAACGATCATTTCCAGAGCATTTCTTCTTTTTGGGCTGGCAGCCATCATTATCGCAGTATTGAGCGGAAGGTTTTTGTTTGTACAAGTTTCCCAAGAAATCGACGACGTGGATTTAGAAACGCTTGCAAATGAACGGTGGACGAACGATGAGCCCTTGCAAGGAGAACGCGGCAACATTTATGCAAGCAACGGAGACGCCATCGCGGAAGAAGTAACCAGCTATAGTGCTTTTGCGGTTCTTCAAGATGGGTACGAAGGCGCCATTGACAATCCGGAAGAAACGGCGGAAACCCTTGCCCCTTATATTGATATGGAGGAAGAGCGCTTGGCCGAGCTTTTGACAAGCGATCAATTCCAAGTTGAACTAGGCGCAGGTGCACGCCAACTTAGTTTTGAAGAAAGAGAAGAAATCGAAGACTTAAATTTAGAAGGGATTCATTTTCGCCCCGAACCAATGCGCTATTACCCGAATCAAGCATTTGCCTCCCACGTGCTTGGCTACGTCGATCGGGGAACGGGAGATGCGGTTATGGGACTTGAAGCCGCCTTGGATCAAGAACTTGAAGGCGAAGGCGGTTCCATGAGTTACCAAGTTGCGCGGAATGGTGTTCCGCTTCCCGGCAGTGAGGAAGAAATAAGCGATGCCTACGATGGAAACGATGTCCACCTGACTTTGGATTCCAATATCCAACTGGCGTTGGAACAGGCGATGACCTCGGTCGATGATGAGTACGATCCGGAACGAATGATCACGGTTGTTGCAAACGCCAAGACGGGCGAAATTCTTGCTATGAGCAATCGTCCTTCCTTTAACCCAAACGATTATGAAGATATTACCAATCACACAAATTATGCCGTTTCCGACCATTTTGAACCCGGATCAACGCAGAAAATATTTACCATGTCCGCAGCCATCGATAGTGGGGAGTATGATGGCGATGAGGAGTTCGAATCCGGAACCTACGACCCCGGTTATGACAATACCATTAGCGATCATAATAACGGAGAAGGTTGGGGCACCATTTCGTTCGATGAGGCAATGGAGCGCTCTTCCAATGTTGGTTTTTCAAAACTCGTCAATGAAGTCATGGGTGCCGACATTTTATACGAATACCTTGACCGTTTCGGTTTTGGCGAAGAGACCGGTATTGAACTCCCCAATGAAGCGCCAGGCGTGATAAGTGAAGGGGACCTTGATGCCATGTATACCGCTTTTGGCCAATCGTCGGCGGTTACGCCAATGCAGCAAATCCAGGCGATTACGGCGATTGCAAATGACGGGCAGATGATGCATCCTTATATTGTGGATCGTATTGAGAATGAAAATGTCAATGAAACGGTCTATGAAAGTGAACCCGAGATTGCCGGGGAGCCGATTTCCGAAGAAACGGCAGAAGAAGTCAAGGAACAATTGTTGGAAGTGGTCTACGGAGAAAACGGTACCGGCGGTGCCTTTCAAGTAGATGATATGACGATCGCCGGAAAAACGGGGACGGCGCAAATCCCCTCGGAAAATGGTTATCTATCCGGGCGTGACGAAAACATATTTTCATTTTTGGGGATGGCCCCGGCCGAAGATCCTGAAATTGTCGCATACGTGGCCGTTGACCGGCCGGATTTATCGGAAGATGAGCCCGGTACACAGCCGGTTTCTACGATATTTAACACAGTAATGCAGCAAAGTATGCAATATTTAAATCTGCAGCCAGATGAATCGGCAGACCTTGAAGAAGAGGGAACGTCCGAAGCGGGCGGAATTGAATTGGAAGACGTGACGGGGGATCGTTCGGAACCAGCGGCTGAGACCGTGAGCGAACAAAATCTAGAGCCCTTTATACTGGGAGAGGGCAATCGAATTGAAAGTCAATACCCATTTGCCGGCGAGGACGTCATTGATGGAGAAAAAATCTTTCTCGTTAGCGACGACAGATGGGATATGCCTGACATGACAGGTTGGTCGGCCAGGGATGTCGTGAAATTCAGCACAGCGACAGGCATGAATATCGAGCACTCCGGCACCGGATATGTGAGGGATCAAAGCCTGGAACCGGGAAGTGAAGTCGAGAGCACGGACTCCGTCAGCGTGGAGTTTGCCCATCCTGATGAAGAAGACGAAAATGATGAAGAAGAGGAAGAAGAGGAAGAAGATGAAGAAGAAACAGGCGAAGAGTGAGCAAATGGATGCTCCGCGTTCATAAAGCAGGCGTACAAGCATAGATTTGAAAGGGAAGTATCTATCAGATGAGGTGGCCTTTCATGTCTAAAATAACGAGAACGCTCGTGCGCCGAAGGTTACTCTTGGCTTTGCTGGCTGGGATCGCGTTAACGCTGTTGCTCATGGCAAGGCTCGGCTACGTACAGTTTTCACTTGGCGGTTGGTTGACAGAAGAAGCTGAGGAATCATGGAGCAGGGATTTGCCTTTTGAAGCGGAGCGCGGAGAGATATTGGATCGACATGGCGAAGCGTTGGCAACGAATGTCAGTGCGCCATCGGTCCTCGTTGTTCCGAGACAGATCGAGGACCCGGTGGAAACATCTGAGCAACTCGCTGACGTTTTGGAAAGTGATCGGCAAGATGTATATGAGCAAATCACAGAGAACAGCTCGATGGTTCGATTGACCCCTTTCGGACGCAAGATTGATCAAGAACGCGCATCGGAAGTGCGGGAACAACGTTTGCCCGGCGTTTACATTGTCGAAGATAACAAACGCCACTATCCGAACGGCGAATACCTTTCCCACGTGTTGGGATTTGCCGGCATTGATAATCAAGGACTTACAGGCATCGAAAAACAATACGATGAACGCTTGCAAGGCGAAAGTGGACACGTTTCTTTTTTCTCTGATGCCCAAGGGCAACGGTTGCCGGATATGGCCGATCAATATCAAGCCCCGCAAAATGGCATGGATGTGCGGTTAACCATTGACGATCAAGTGCAAACGATTATCGAACGGGAGTTGGACAACGCTGAGGCCTCGTACAATCCGGACGGGGCGCTTGCCATTGCCATGGACCCTGACAATGGAGAAATCCTTGGGATGGCCAGCCGGCCACACTATAATCCGGATGATTACCAAGCGGTTTCCCCGGAGATTTATGATCAAAACCGTCCAATTTGGTCTACGTATGAACCGGGCTCTACGTTCAAGATTATTACCCTTGCGGCTGCCCTTGAAGAAAACGAAGTGGATCTCGACGAAGATACATTTAATGACCCCGGATACATTACAGTAGCCGGACAACGTTTGAATTGTTGGAAAAAAGGCGGGCATGGCGAACAAACGTATTTGGAAGTTGTGCAAAACTCTTGTAACCCCGGATTTGTATCGTTGGGAGAAAAGTTGGGAACAGAGACGTTGTTTGACTATATTGATCAGTTTGGCTTTGGGGAACGAACAGGCATTGACTTGGAAGGGGAAGGGACCGGCATCCTATTCGATGTAGAGAATGTGGGGCCGTTGGAACGTTCCACGACAGCATTTGGGCAGGGCGTGTCCGTGACTCCGATCCAACAAGTGGCCGCCGTTGCCGCAGCAGTAAACGGGGGGACCCTTTATCAGCCTTTTATCGCTAAAGATTGGCTCGATCCCGATGATGGCGTTGTTCTGGACAGCCAGACTCCAATGGAAAAACAGCAAGTAATATCCGAAGAAGCTTCGGCTGAAGTGCGACGGGCTTTGGAACATGTCGTTGCGCAAGGTACCGGCGGGGGAGCGTTCGTTGACGGATATCGTGTCGGCGGAAAGACAGGAACCGCCCAGAAAGCGCAAGGTGGGCGTTATTTGGAAAACAACCATATCGTTTCGTTCATTGGTTTCGCGCCGGCCGACGATCCTGAGATCGTCGTATATGTCGCTATCGATAATCCGAAAGAAACGGTACAATTCGGAGGAGTCGTAGCAGCGCCGATCGTCGGCAACGTCATTGGGGACAGTTTGCAGGCGATGGGTGTGCCGCGGCGAGAGGATCAAATCGAAAAGGAATTAACTTGGTCCGATGTCCCTTACTTGGACGTCCCTGATGTCACGGGATTGACATTAAGAGAATTGCATGATGCCAATTATCCACTGAACCTGGAAATTTCAGGAGAAGGGGAAGAAATTTACCGCCAATCCCCCGCTGCAGGCGAGAGAGTAGAAGAAGGCTCCACGCTTCGTCTGTACATGAGGGACGAAAGCGATTAAAATAGTTAATATATGCTCAGCCAAGGAAAGCCTTGGCTGTTCTCACATGTTGATAGTGGAAGTCAGGGACTGAAAGGAAGAAAAATGTATGTATTTGCAGGAATGCTTGGCGGGCTTGCTCGCATATACCAAAACGAAAACTGAAAATCCAATCATCACTTCCGTGGAAATGGATTCTCGCCTTGCACAAGCAGGCACATTATTTGTTGCCATTCGCGGCTTTACGGTCGATGGCCACCGGTATGCGCGAGAAGCTGTTAAAAAGGGGGCAGTCGCGATTGTTGCCGAGGAAGATGTGAACGTCGATGTTCCAACCATCATTGTATCTGACAGCAAACGGGCCCTTGCGCAAATCGCCAACCGTTTTTACCATAGCCCAACCCACGATCTAAACATCATAGGTGTCACCGGAACGAACGGGAAGACGACAACTACGCATCTATTGAATCAAATATTACAAGAGGACAATCGAAATACAGGCTTGATTGGTACCCTTTATACGCAATATAATGACGAAGTCTTCGAAGCCAAAAATACGACCCCGGAATCATTAGTGTTGCAACAAACCTTTTCGGAAATGAAGGAAACGGGCGTAACCGATGTGACGATGGAAGTCTCTTCGCACGCCCTATCCCTCGGCAGAGTTCGCGGAACGACGTTTAATATCGCTGTGTTTACCAATTTAAGTGTCGAACACCTGGATTATCATGAAACGATGGACGATTATAAACAGGCCAAGGGACTCTTGTTTTCACAACTTGGCAACGCTTATGATCAGGATTTGAAGGTGGCAATTGTCAATAACGACGATCCTTACGCCCGCTACATGATGGATGTAACCGCAGCGCCGGTCCTCACGTACGGCCTGCGGGACGGAGTGGATGTTCGTGCCCGTGATTTGCACGCGCGGCCGACGGGAACATTTTTTACGCTTGTAATAGGCGAAGCATCGATTGAATTAAACTTGAAAATGATCGGTCGTTTCAGCGTATATAATGCGTTGGCTGCAGCGGCGGCAGCATATGCGTCCGGGGTTTCCTTGTCGGTCATTAAACAGAGCCTGGAATCTGCGAAACCGGTCCCCGGGCGCTTTGAGCCGGTTGAAGAAGGGCAGAATTTCGCGGTGATTGTCGATTATGCCCATACGCCCGACAGCTTGGATAACATATTGCAAACGGTCCGGGAGCTGACAGAACAAGATGTCTACGTGATTGTCGGATGCGGTGGGGATCGGGACCGTACGAAACGACCCGAGATGGCAAGAATCGCTGCTGCATACGCGGATGAAGCGATTTTCACGACGGATAATCCACGCAGTGAAGACCCGCGAACCATTCTTCGGGATATGGAAGCAGGGGTGGAAGGCCAATCCTTCCGGACGATCGTGGACCGAAAAGAAGCCATTCGTTACGCTGTTCGTAAAGCAAAAAGCAAAGATGTCATCGTGATTGCCGGCAAAGGGCATGAGCCCTATCAAGAGGTCGACGGAACCTACCATACGTTCGACGATCGCATTGAAGCAAAGATAGCGATACACGACCGGCAGAAAGGTGAAAAATAGACATACGGTGGAAAAAAGAAAGTAGCGAGCGCTCAAAGGATGCTAAGTCTTGAAAGTGGCTAAACAGAACATAAAACATCTGTATTGCAGGGACACCAAATCGAGAAACAAGGTACCCCTGAGGTGCGAGAATCAGCGATTCGGGGTTCGATGGAAGGTCTAATGTACCCCCTGAAACGTGAATCACAATCACCTCCAAAGCACGAAATTCACAATCTTAGGTGCTGTGCAGGACCTCCGGGCACCTCAAAACCTTACCGAAATGAAACGAAAGGAGTGAACATCTTGAGTGAACCATCGATATTAGCAGCCATCGTAGCAGCGTTTGTACTAAGCGTACTCCTTTCTCCCTTGTTCATCCCGATGTTGCATCGGTTGAAATTTGGGCAAAGCATTCGCGAAGAGGGCCCCTCCAGCCATCAAAAAAAGAGCGGCACACCGACGATGGGCGGCATTGTCGTCATTTTGGCATTGGCTTTGTCCGTACTTCTCGTCGTGTCGATTTTTACCGATTTGGAATTTAATTATCAAATCGGGTTGTTAATGCTCGTGACCATCGCCTTTGGCCTTGTCGGTTTTTTGGATGATTTTATTAAAGTCGTTTTAAAAAGAAACCTTGGTTTAAACTCGAAACAAAAATTACTCGCGCAATTAGTCGTCGCTGCCGTTTTTTATTTTGTTTTGCAGCAATACGAATTTTCCACGGTCGTGCAAATACCGGCCACCGATTTTAGTGTGGACATCGGCATTCTTTATTTGTTACTCGTGGCGGTCATGCTCGTGGGGGCTTCCAACGCTGTCAATTTAACTGATGGCCTGGATGGGTTGCTCGCCGGAACGTCGGCGATTGCTTTCGGGGCTTATGTCGTTCTTGCCTGGTATGCAGGCTTCCCCGAAGTCGCTGTTTTTTGCGCAGCTGTCGTAGGAGCGGTCCTCGGTTTCCTCGTCTTCAATGCCCATCCGGCGAAAGTTTTTATGGGGGATACAGGTTCACTGGCCCTTGGCGGGGCGATTGCCGCAGTCGCGATTATTTTGAAAATGGAAATTCTCTTAATCATCATCGGCGGTGTCTTTGTCATTGAGACCATATCGGTGATGATTCAAGTCATCGTGTTTAAATGGAAAGGAAGGCGCGTGTTCAAAATGAGCCCGCTGCACCACCATTATGAACTATCCGGTTGGTCGGAGTGGAAAGTGGTTGTCGTCTTCTGGCTTTGCGGCATCGTCTTTGCAGTAATCGGCGTTTATATCGAGGTGTGGGCAATATGACAAACCATCC
The DNA here is from genome assembly GCF_016495865.1 of Salicibibacter cibi. Lineage (NCBI taxonomy): Bacteria > Bacillati > Bacillota > Bacilli > Caryophanales > Bacillaceae > Salicibibacter > Salicibibacter cibi. The sequence continues at coordinate 2,479,049 of NZ_CP054706.1, read as the reverse complement.
ATTACTTTCCAATTTGAAAAATAAAACGGTGCTCGTCCTCGGCTTTGCAAAGAGCGGAAAAGCAGCGGCCCAATTGTTAGCCAAACATGGAGCCCGAGTCATCGTAAACGACGCGAAATCGTATGGGGCGTTAACGGGAACAAAAGAGCTGGAAGCTTATGGCGTTCAATTTGTGACCGGCGGGCACCCTTTACGGATGTTTGACACCCCGCTTCATCTGATCGTTAAAAACCCGGGCATTCGGTATGACAATCCAATTGTCCGGGAAGGCATGCACAGGGAAATCCCGATCGTAACGGAACTCGAACTGGCGTATTGGATCGTGCAGGGAGAGCTTATCGCCATTACAGGTTCGAACGGAAAAACAACGACTACGAAGTTGGTCCATGAAATGTTGCTCGCCGATCATAAAAGCGCAAAAATCGCGGGCAATATCGGTTTGCCCGCTTGTGAAGTAGCAGAATCGGTGGGCGAAAATGAATACATGGTAACAGAAGTATCCAGTTTTCAATTGAAGGGAACCGTTTATTTTCGCCCCCATATCGCCGTGCTTTTGAATATTTTCGATGCCCACCTTGATTACCACGGAACGCGAGCCGATTACATCCATTCAAAAGCCAACATTGCCGGTAACCTGACTGCTGATGATTATTTTGTGTACAATGCTGATGATGAGGTTGTGAAAGGATTGGCAGTGGCTCAAAAAGGAACAAATATCCCATTTTCCGTGAAACATAGACGAGCCGAAGGCGCCTCTCATGAAGCGGGAACGGTATATTGGCAGAACCAACCTTTGCTGCAAACGGGGGACATTGCCCTTCCCGGCATTCACAATCTCGAAAACGTGTTGGCTGCGGTCGCGATTGCCAAACTTCTAAACGTATCGACTGATACGCTGAAAAGCGTATTGACAACATTTACAGGTGTTGAACACCGCTTGCAATTTGTCAAAGAGTTGGATGGGCGAAAAGTGTACAACGATTCCAAAGCAACCAACATATTGGCGACATCACGAGCCTTGAACGCATTTGAACAACCCGTCGTATTGATTGCAGGAGGGTTGGACCGGGGAAATGATTTTTTTGCGCTGGTCGAAAGTTTAACAAATGTGAGGGCAATGGCAGTGTATGGCGAAACGGGCGAGAAGCTGAAAGAAGCGGGAACACGAGCGGGTATTCCGGTGATCAAACATACCGGCCGTTTACAGGAAGCGGTAAAAGCAGCGTATGATGCTTCCGCCGAGGGAGATATTTTGCTGCTGTCGCCGGCTTGTGCCAGCTGGGACCAGTTTAAAACATTCGAAGAACGAGGGGAATGCTTCGTCAACGCCATTGAAGAGCTATAAAAGAGTAACGAGGGGTTCTCGCCTCTCATTTCCCACATCTCACTTCTAAAATGGACAAACCGTCATACGTATGAATAAAGCCTTGTATCGGACAGGACTTGAATTGCGGGTGGCGGGGTGAAGATGTGAAAGAAAATAAACAAGCGGTTGACGGAATTTTACTGTTTGCCATTTGCGCATTGTTGATTATCGGGGTCATTATGGTCTATAGCGCGAGCGCAGCTTGGGGAGAATACCGCTTTTCCGACCCTTATCATTTTGCCAAACGGCAATTGCTGTTTGCGGGAGCGGGATGTGTCGGAATGCTGTTCATGATGCGTTTCGGGTACTGGCGATGGCGAAACTATGTGCTCACGACGGTTTTGGTCTGTTTTGCCCTTTTGATTCTCGTTTTGATTCCCGGGGTGGGATTGATTCGAGGAGGTGCGCAAAGCTGGATTGGCGTCGGCGCTTTTTCGATCCAACCGTCGGAATTTATGAAGTTGGGCATGATTTTGTTTTTGGCCCACTGGCTAACCAGAAATCAGCAACAGATCGCGCAATTTCGAACAGGCATGTTGCCGCTCCTTGCAATTATTTTTACCGCGTTTGCATTAATCATGCTACAACCGGACCTCGGTACGGGGGCGGTAATGGTAGTGACGTCGTTTATTATGCTGTTTATTGCCGGTGCCAAAAAAGCCCATTTTGCATGGTTGGGAGCGATTGGAGCGGCCGGATTCGTAGGCTTGATTGCCTCGGCGCCGTATCGAATCGATCGGATCACGTCTTTTTTTGACCCTTGGAATGATCCGCTCGGAAGCGGTTTTCAAATTATCCAATCCCTCTATGCGATCGGCCCCGGCGGTCTATTCGGCATGGGATTCGGGGAAAGCAGGCAAAAATATTTTTATCTGCCTGAACCGCAAACGGATTTTATTTTTGCCGTGATCGCGGAAGAAGGAGGCTTCATTGCCGGAGTCGTTGTCATTCTTTTGTTCGCGGTCATTATGTGGCGAGGGTTGCGTACGGCTTTGCTTGCCCCTGATCTATTTGGGACGTTATTGGCTGTCGGGATTATCGGCATGTTGTTTGTGCAGGTGATGATCAATATCGGTGTCGTCATCGGTTTGTTTCCGGTTACCGGCATCACTCTGCCTTTGCTCAGTTATGGCGGATCGTCCCTCACGCTCATGCTCGTCGCACTCGGCATATTGTTAAACATCAGCGCACACACAAGAGTCACGTAAACATGTACATCTAAAACCTGAGGTGAAATAGATGAAAGTTTTAGTCACCGGCGGAGGCACGGGAGGGCACATTTATCCCGCGATTGCTATGATTAAAGCGATTCGCGAGGAGGAGCCGTCTGCCTCCTTTTTATACGTGGGGACGGAAAATGGATTGGAAAGCGAGATTGTACCGAACTATGACATCCCCTTTCAGACGATCGAAATCAGTGGTTTTAAACGGAAATTGTCTTTTGAAAACGTAAAAACTGTGCGGCGGTTTTTGAAAGGAACCTCCCGTGCGAAGCAGTTGATTCGTGCATTTAAGCCTGACGTTGCTCTCGGGACAGGGGGTTATGTGGCGGGTCCCGTGATGTATGCGGCTGCCCGATTGGGAGTGCCGACAGTTATCCATGAGCAAAACAGCATTCCGGGCCTTACCAACAAATTTTTAAGCAGATATGCCACAAACGTCGCGATTTCTTTTCAGGAAGCCTCCGGTTATTTTCCGAAAGACAAAACGGTATTCACAGGGAACCCGCGTGCCTCCGAAGTCGTTCACGCCGAAAAAACCAATTTGGTGACCGAATTTGGGTTGAAAAAAGATCTTCCCGTTGTGTTGCTTGTCGGCGGCAGTCGCGGGGCACAACCCATTCATGATGCTTTTTTGCAAGCACTTCCGCAATTATCCGACAAACATTGTCAATACTTATATATCACAGGAAGTGTTCATTATGATAAAGTAAAGACAAGCATTGCCAATGAAAAAACGCGCGCGCACGTCGTCGTCCGTCCATTCATTCACGATATGCCAAATGTACTTGCAAGTGTGGACGCAGTTGTTAGCCGTGCCGGTGCCACAACATTGGCGGAAATTACGGCACTTGGCATTCCCTCCATCTTAATTCCCAGCCCTTACGTCACGAAAAATCATCAGGAAATGAATGCCAGAGCATTGGAAGATGTTGGTGCTGCAATGGTGCACAAAGAAACGGATTGGTCGGCAGATAAACTCGAAGCGGATATAAATAAGCTTTTTCAAAATGGCAAAGCACTCGAGATGCAAACGGCGGCAACATCCATCGCTGTTCCGGATGCTGCCGGCCGATTACGAGACGTTCTGAAAACAGCCGCAAAAATGCCGTGAGGAAATACGGGACAAACCGGTGTCAAAAGGAGGTTGGCGTGTGGGAGATCGAAAAGTCGTATCCGCAAATGAACGAATCCCCGCATTAAAAGAACAACGAAAAAAACGTGCCAATCGCCGGCTGATCATTTCTTTGATCACGATCTTTTTGTTGGTTGGATTTGTCGTCTATTTGCAATCCCCATTGAGTGACATTCAAGCCATTCATGTGGAAGGGATTGTTACCGGAGAAGAGGGCGAAGTGATTGCGCAAAGTGGTTTGGAACAGGGGGATAATATCTGGGCGGCCGATGTTCGGGATGCAGAAGAAAGAATTGCAGAAACGCTCCCTCACGTCATGGAGGCTTCTGTTTCGCGATCATTTCCGAACACGATACATATCGCCGTCACTGAACAGGAGCGTATCGCTTATATGGAAGAGAACGAGGAGTACATCCCTGTGTTTGCAAATGGGGAGCAAAGTCCCGACCAGAATTTGGATCAACTTCCCGGTGATGCGCCCGTAATCTATGAGTGGAACGATGAATCCCGGCTGGAGACGTTGCTGGATGAGATGGAAAAACTTACAGACGGGGTCGTCAACCGTATATCGGAAGTGCACCCGCTTGATGAAAACCATGAAGGACTACGATTGTATATGAATGACGGGATTGAAGTGGAAACAATGGTTGACCAATTTGCTGAATACATGTCCGGCTATCCTTCTGTCGCGGAAGAGATTGATCCCGAAGATTCAGGGGTTTTGCACATGAAAATGCGGCCGTATTTTGAAAGTTCATCAGCGACGGATGAAGAAGACGATGAAGACGACTCGGATGAGGAAAACAGCTGATAACAGAGACCAGAAGCCAGAGGTTAGATGCATGATATAAAGGACTTCTAGGAATTGAGGCGATTTTCGCTTTTCTCCAAGCCTATATTGGTGTAAACTTGTACATAAGATCCTTTTTTTAACCGAAAAGAAGAGATTGGATCTTTCCTATTCATTAGAAAACTTGGCTTTTCGCCAAGCATTAATGGCGAAAGCCTTCGCCCGACTTGTGTAGGTAAGAGAGTGATGTATGCTTTCTTACCTACTGAAAAAAGTTTTTTCGCAATATGCGTAGACTCGTCAGCATCATTCGTGAACTAGCTTAATAAGCTGTGGAGCTATCCAGTGAAACTAGTAATCTAACATGCAGTGACAACCGGGATAAATTTTGCTGATGTAGTCACGGCTTTAAAGAATGGTGATGACCCGCTTTGCTGCGGTTACCTCCCGTCCGCACGGGCGCGCCCAACACATCACAAGCCTGGCATGTTATGGGCAGAACATTATTGCAGTAGGAGGTGCCATTCGTGGACAATAATGAGATTTATGTCAGTTTGGATGTTGGTACAACTGAAGTAAAAGTAATGATCGGAGAAATCTCAGCGGGAATACTAAATATTATCGGTGTCGGAAAAGCGCCGTCCACCGGTATTAAAAAAGGCACCGTTGTTGACATTGACGCCACAGTCGCATCTATCCGCCAAGCTACCGAAGAAGCGGAAAGGATGGTCGGCGTTTCCATTAACCAAGTCGTCGTCGGCATTAATGGAAATCATATTGAATTGCAGCCGTGTCAAGGTATCGTTGCCGTATCGAACCCGAATAAAGAAATTGACCAGGAAGATATTGATCGGGTCATGGATGCAGCGCAAGTGGTATCCATCCCACGAGACCGGGAAGTTGTCGATATCGTACCGAATCAGTTTATTGTAGACGGTTACGATGAAATCAACGATCCCACAGGGATGATCGGTGTACGGCTGGAAATGGAAGGAATGCTTATTACCGGATCAAAAACGGTCTTACATAACCTTTTGCGTTGTGTGGAAAAGGCGGGTTTGGTCATTTCGGATATTTATCTGCAGCCGCTGGCGGCAGGTGAAATTGCTGTATCAAAAGATGAACGCTCACTCGGTGTTGCGCTTGTCGATATTGGCGGAAGCCAAACGACGATCTCTACGTTTAAAGACGGTTCACTGGAAACGTTGAATGTCGCTCCCATCGGAGGGGCGCATGTCACAAATGATCTATCTGTAGGACTTCGCGTAACCAAAGCGGAAGCGGAACGTGTGAAAGTAGAACATGGGCATGCGTATATCGATGATACTTCCGATGAAGTGTTTGCCACCGTTCATCCAATGGGAGGTCATGAACCGGAAGAGTATTCGCAACGGGACTTGGCGCATATCATTGAACCGCGCATGGAAGAGATTTTCGAAATCATTGCCGAAGAATTAACCGGCATTGGTGATATCCCGGGTGGAGTCGTATTGACCGGCGGTACGGTGATGATGCCTGGCACCCTTGAACTTGCTAGGGAAATTATCGGCCGCAATATCCGAATGGCGATTCCGGACTATATCGGGGTAAGGGAACCGAGATACACCAATGGCGTTGGACTCATTGAATTTACCCATCTTCATGTTAGAATGAACGAGATGGACGAAATGGTCGTTGCAACTCATGACGAAGAAGAGCCACCGGCCTATCGTAAAACAAGAAATCCGGAAAAGCAGCGAGTACCGCAAGAGGAAAAGGAATCACTCGGAGTCAAGAAGCGAGTTCGTAGTTTTTTCAAAGTGTTTTTTGAATAGTAACGAAACAAAAAGGGATATACCAGACAATTGACTGATGAGGGGGACCCGAGATGCTAGAGTTTGAAATGGACATGGATCAACTCGCTCAAATCAAAGTCATTGGGGTTGGAGGCGGCGGCTCCAATGCAGTGAACCGCATGATTGAAAATGGCTTGCAAGGTGTAGAATTTATCGCCGTAAATACGGATTCCCAAGCGTTATCCCTCTCCCAGGCTGATACAAAACTTCAACTGGGCGGGAAGTTAACGCGTGGACTGGGCGCAGGCGCAAACCCCGAAATTGGCAAAAAAGCGGCGGAAGAAAGCAAAGAGCAAATGGAAGAATCACTGACCGGGGCAGATATGGTATTTATCACGGCGGGCATGGGCGGAGGCACCGGAACAGGTGCGGCTCCCGTCATTGCAGAAGTGGCTAGAGAAATAGGCGCTCTCACCGTAGGTGTCGTTACACGCCCGTTTACTTTTGAAGGGAAAAAACGCTCCACCCATGCATCTGAAGGAATTGAAACGCTTAAAGAAAATGTTGACACCTTGATTGTCATCCCGAACGATCGTTTGCTGGAAATTGTTGATAAAAGCACGCCGATGTTGGAAGCATTTCGAGAAGCAGATAATGTACTAAGACAAGGAGTGCAGGGCATTTCAGATTTGATCGCAACGCCCGGGCTGATCAACCTGGATTTTGCCGACGTAAAAACAATTATGAGCGAAAAAGGTTCAGCGCTCATGGGGATCGGCATCGCCACCGGTGAAAGCCGAGCCGGAGAAGCTGCGAAAAAGGCAATTTCCAGCCCATTGTTGGAAACTTCCGTTGATGGCGCCCAAGGGGTGTTAATGAACATAACCGGCGGAAGCGATTTAAGTTTGTTTGAGGTGCATGAAGCAGCCGAAATCGTTTCGGATGCATCGGATCCGGAAGTCAATATGATTTTTGGTTCCGTCATCAATGAAAATTTGAAAGATGAAGTTCTGGTGACAGTGATTGCAACGGGATTCAACGAAGGTACGGAAAAACGGGGACGTCCCGGCAAAAGCCAAGAAACGGGGGGCAGACGGACAAGCCCGCAGCAACAGGCGCCGCAACGTCCGCAGCAAACACAGCAACAACCGGCCTTTGAAGAAGAACCGGAACGTTCGTCCGGCAGACAAGAAGAAGACCAAGATTCCCTTGATATCCCGGCATTTTTACGGAACCGCCGTCGGAATCGATAAAATCGGGAAAGAAAAAACCCAAACGGAGATCTCCGTTTGGGTTTTTTTCGCACTAACAGAGAGGATAAATTGTTCAGATGTTGGTACCGCCACGTATCGACATGATCTGCTTGGGCGATCATGATTACCCTATGGATTGCTGAACAACTTACATATATTAGTTGGAGCCGGGATGCCGCTTCCATGGCTTCGCTTTCCGCGGACGAACGGTCAAGCCTCCTCGCGTAAAACCGGCGCTTCGGGGGCTTGACGCGTCCGTTTTTCCGCTGGAGTCTCGCCATTGCAGCACCGTCCCTCCGTGGGTTGCCAGACGTGCAAGGGTTTTCTGCTTTTAGGATAGATTTTCTTGCATCCAGTTTTGACAACATCAACGGACAATGCTTATGTGCCAATCTTTTTCCGTTATTCAGCAGTCCCTACCCTAACAAAGAAAAAATAAGCGATTAGGTCGCCATAAAGCGGCTATGGCGACCTAATGAAAGCCAATCAAAACGATTCGGGCTTCATGAAGCGTCCATGAAGCCCGAATGGGATCGAAACCAAGCGATTCCGTCAGCATAAAGTGCTCATGGTGGCTGAGCAATGGAAACAGAGATGAATTCGGTCGTCATAAAACAGTTATGAAGGCTGGGAGAAAATTATCGCGTTTCGTCCAGTCGGTATGACAGTCCCTATAGGCCCAATCAGGTTACATCGATTAGATCGGTTATCATGCAAATGATGCCCAATCTCCCCAGATCGATGTTTTACACTAAAAAATATCTGAAAAATCAATAAAAATACCCAAACCTCCACCCCACAACCCCTCGACAGTTTTTTATCAAATCAATGAAAATCAGAGTGTGACAACCACTGATAAAGTGACATACTTCGAATGCCCATACGCTTATACTGTTAAAAAGAGAGGTCAACAAGAAAGGGGGGCCGAAGGGTGTTTTGACGCTGTACATAGATATCATCTATGCATTGAACACGGTCGTGACTGTCAGTTTGCTTTATATGACCGCTAAATGGATCGGTTATCACGTAAAAAAAAAGCGGCTGTTTATCGCCGCAGCCTGTTCAGGGCTCCCGTTGTTTATGTGGCTAACTGCTTACGGAGAGCTTTTGTTGCATCCGTTCGCACAAGCGATCATTTGCATGGTTACGATTTTGCTGGCGTTCGGTTTTCAAACATTTACTCGCTTCGCAAAAGCCGTCTTATTGTTTTATTTTATCTCCTGGCTGACAGGCGGTGTCGTTATGGCCATGGCAATGTTTTGGCAAACGTCTGAACTTTTGGAAACGTGGCGTTCTTCTGCCCGTTGGGTACTGTTTGATGATATGCACGGACTGCTCGTCTTATCCGCGCTACCGGTCGTTATCCTTTTTGCCGAATTAAGCAAGCGCGTGCTTAAACAGGAAAAGAAAACGGCTGCCCAGTTTGCGGATGTGATCATCAAAATGGATGACCGGGCGGAGACAATCAAGGCAACGACCCTTATCGATACCGGCAATCATTTACGCGATCCCATCTCCAGGGCTCCTGTTTTGTTAGCCGAGATTGCGTTGTTTCAATCACAGTTTGCAGAAGAGGAGTGGAAAGAAACGCTCGAATGGCTCGATTCAGAGGGAAAGAAGGGAAAATTGAAATGGGAAGCGCGGATGAAATTGATTCCGTATCGCACCGTCGGCCGTGATCACGGCTTTATCTTCGCTGTTTCTGCGGCTGAAGTCGTCATTATTGTCGACGGCGAGCGGCAGGACCATAAAAACGTGTTGATCGGATTTGAAAATCGTGCGCTTTCTGCAGAAGGACGTTTTCAATGTATAACACCTCCCGACTTGCTTCCAAATACAGCGAACTTTAATACTGCATCGTAAAGTGAAACTTCCAAGTAAGGAAGTCGGCTAAAACCGTCACCTCCTGTGACAATGCCGACACTAGCACATCCTGTGCTCGTTTAGACAGAGGTCAGATTTCAGATGCCAGAGGTCGGAAAAGGCTTTTTTCAGGGTCTTCCGATTTCCGGTTTCCGATGTGTCTGACTTCCGGAAAAGCGGGCGCTTACCACCGGGATAAAAGGGGAGAAATGTTTTGTGGAAAAAAATAAAAATGCACTTTTTGAAACGCTGGTATAAAATCCTTGCCTTTTTCGGCATTAAATCGGACAGCATTTATTATATCGGTGGGAGCGAGGCTTTGCCACCGCCGCTTTCAAAAGAAGAGGAAGCGGACCTACTTGCCAAACTGCCGGATGGAGACGAGGAAGTGCGCGGCATTTTGATCGAGCGCAACCTCCGGCTCGTTGTTTACATTGCCCGTAAATTTGAGAACACCGGCATTAATATTGAAGATTTGATTAGCATTGGAACGATCGGTCTCATCAAAGGGGTCAACACATTTAATCCGGAAAAAAAGATAAAGTTGGCCACTTACGCCTCACGCTGTATTGAAAATGAGATTTTGATGTATTTGCGAAGGAACAATAAAACACGCTTTGAAATTTCTTTTGATGAACCGCTAAATGTCGATTGGGACGGCAATGAGTTGCTACTCTCGGATGTGATGGGGACGGAAGAAGACATCATCACCCGGGGCATCGAGGATAAAGTCGATAAATCCCTGCTGCGGCGGGCACTAAAGACGCTCAATCCCCGGGAAAAACAAATCATGGAACTTCGGTTTGGGCTTGCCGGCCAGAAGGAAAAAACACAAAAAGATGTGGCAGATATGCTCGGGATCTCACAATCTTACATTTCCCGGCTGGAAAAACGCATTATTCGCAGACTGAAAAAAGAATTTAATAAAATGGTGTAAAAACAAACAGGCGGACGCACGCGGGTTTTGCATCATATGGGCATCCTCCCACAGATTAGGCGGACGTAGACCGACGCATATTTTTTCTTCACACGGACATACTGAACGTGTAAGAAGGAGGAATCGTAGTTCTCCGTAAGCCACCGTGGGAGGGAAGACATGACACGCAACAAAGTAGAGATCTGCGGTGTGGACACATCGAAGCTGCCCGTTTTGAAAAATAATGAAATGCGAGTGTTATTCGAACGCCTGCAATCCGGTGATGAAACAGCAAGAGAGACATTGGTGAATGGAAACTTGCGACTCGTCCTTAGCGTCATTCAACGTTTCAATAATCGAGGTGAGTTTGTTGATGATTTATTTCAAGTTGGCTGTATCGGCTTGATGAAAAGCATTGATAATTTCGATCTCAGCCATAACGTGAAATTTTCTACTTATGCCGTGCCTATGATTATTGGTGAAATTCGCCGTTACTTACGCGATAACAATCCGATCAGGGTCTCCCGTTCTCTTCGCGATACGGCGTACAAAGCATTGCAAGTTCGCGACCGTCTCATGTCGGAAAAAAACCGGGCAACGGAACCGACCGTTCAGGAAATTGCAAAAGAGCTTGACACGCCGAAAGAAGACGTCGTTTTTGCTCTTGATGCCATTCAAGATCCGGTTTCGTTGTTTGAACCGATCTACAACGATGGCGGGGATCCGATCTATGTCATGGACCAAGTAAGCGATGAAAAAGTAAGCGATACATCTTGGGTCGAACATATTGCTTTGCAGGAAGCGATGATTCGACTTAATGACCGCGAGAAAAAAATACTCGACATGCGTTTTTTTCAAGGGAAAACGCAAATGGAAGTTGCCGAAGAAATCGGGATTTCCCAAGCCCAAGTATCCCGGCTGGAAAAGGCAGCCGTTCAACAAATGAACAAACATAGCCAATAAGAAGCAAACTCCGATGGGGTGCCCCGCGCCCTGTTGGAGTTTTTTTAGTTGCGAGGGTTTATGACGCCCGAATCACTGTTCCGATCGCCATGAAACGAACCAGATCCGGAGAGATAAACGGTTGTCTTCGCTCATACAAATAAAAGAGGGCAACGATCAGGATAGGAGGGAGGCGCCTGACATGTTGAAAATCAGTGATCTGCAATCAAAAGAAGTGGTGAACGTACAAACGGGCAAAAGATTGGGTTCGCTTGGAGATGTGGACATTAATTTGACGACCGGGAACATAGAATCCTTGATCATTACCGGGTCGGGACGGTTGTTGGGGATGTTCGGACGCGATGATGAATTGATTGTTCCCTGGACTCAAATCGCAAAAATCGGAACCGATGTCATCCTCGTTTATGTACATGGGACGGAAACGTCGAGTTTTCAATAATAACTATCGAATATGAAGGAATATGTGGTAAAATAAAGAGTAACAAAAGAATTAGAGGTAGGCCTTATGATTAGAGAACCTTTTGCCTTACACCCAACGAAAACATTGCTTGAGCATCGCGGCTTAGAACAGGTGCGTGCCGGGTTTACCACACGGCTCGGCGGCATCAGCCGTGAACCATATAATGAGGCGAATTACGGCCTTCATGTCGGAGATGATCCCGAACAAGTCATGGCTAACCGCAAGCAACTTGCCAGTACCCTCGATATTTCGCTTGCGGATGCGGTGTTCGCCGAGCAAGTGCATGGCGGCGCGGTCCGGAAGGTTGATGAAACCGACGGTGGCCGCGGCGGCTTTACCCTTGCCGATACGGTTCCCGATGCGGATGGCCTGTATACGACAACGAAAAACCTGTGGTTAATGAGTTTATACGCCGATTGTGTTCCGCTTTATTTTTATACCCGCGGACAAACGATCGTGGGCATCGCCCATGCCGGTTGGAAAGGGACCGCTGCAAATATCGGGGGCGAGATGGTCAGGCTGTGGAGAGAATGGGAAGGAATCCTCGCCGAAGACATCTATGTGTCGATCGGTCCGTCCATCGGAAAGGCAGCTTACGAAGTGGACGACAAGGTGGTCTCTGCACTGAGGGGAATATTGCCATATGGAAAAGAACCGTGGACACAAAACGGATCCGGAGCCTATCACTTGGATTTAAAAGAAGCAAACGCGCTGTTGCTGGAAAAAGCAGGCATTAAACGCGCGCATATGTATACAAGCAACGCATGCACCTATGAAAACGAAGAACTATTTTTTTCACATCGGCGTGATTCCGGAAAAACCGGTCGCATGATGGCCTATATAGGGTTGATGAACGCGAGGAGTGAAAATGGTTAGATGAACATCAAGGAAAATTATGAATCGATCATGGCGAGGGTGTCTGCGGCTTGTGCACGCGCAGGGCGAAGCTCGGAAGATGTCATCGTTATGGCCGTAACGAAATACGTATCGGCCGAACGTGTGGAAAAATCGATAGCCGCGGGAGTGAAACATTTTGGCGAAAGCCGGAACGACGGTTTGCTGGAAAAAAAACATGCCATAAAAGCTCCCGTATACTGGCATTTTGTCGGGCGTTTGCAAAGCCGGAAAGTGAAAGAAATCGTCCATGAGTGTGACGTGATCCATTCCCTCGATCGCGCGTCCTTAGCGAAAGAAATTCATAAACGTTATCAAGGGGAAACACCGATTGATTGTTTGGTCCAGGTAAATGTTTCCGGAGAGGAAACAAAGGCGGGGGTAACCCCCGATAAATTGGAAAATTTCGTGCGCTCCCTCGAAACTTATGAACACATTCGCGTGACGGGATTAATGACGATGGCTCCGCATGCGAAAAACCCGGAAGACGTACGCCCTTATTTTCGGCAATTGCGTAAGCTTCGCGACGATATCAAACGTTTGCAATTGCCTCATGCCCCTTGTCATCATTTGTCCATGGGGATGTCCAATGATTTTGAACAGGCGGTGGAGGAAGGCGCCACGATGATTCGTTTGGGGACAAGCCTTGTCGGCAATGAAACGGGAAGGGAGGCGTAAGCATGGGCTTTAAAACAAGGTTTAAACGATTTTTTGATTTTGATGAAGAGTATTATGAGGAGGAAGAAGAAGTCCCTGCCGATGAAGAAACAGGGACAACGGCCAAGCATGGAAAAAATGTGGTCAGCTTGCAAAGTGTGCAACAGTCTGCGAAGATGGTTTTAATCGAACCGCGCACGTACGATGAAGCGCAAGATGTGGCGGATCACTTGAAAAACAGGCGTTCGTGTGTTATTAATATGCAGCGGATCCCGAACGATCAGGCCAAAAGAATCGTGGATTTTTTGAGCGGGACGGTATACGCGATCGGCGGGGACATCCAAAAGATAGGCACGGGCACGTTCCTTTGCACCCCGGAAAACGTCGATGTAAGCGGTGCGATTTCCGAATTTCTCCACCAGGAAAGTGCAGAATGGTAGCTAAAGATAGAAGGCAGGTGAGCATCCGATGCAAATGATTGGCCAACTTTTAAACATGGGCATTAATTTATATACCATTGCTGTTTTTATTTACGTCTTATCCAGCTGGATTCCGAATTTGCGGGAATCGAATTTCGGCCAAATGCTTGGCAAGATCGTAGAGCCATATTTGGAACCTTTCCGTAAAATCATTCCCCCGATCGGTGGCGTGATGGACTTTTCCCCGATTGTCGCGCTAATCGCTTTGCGACTCGCGCACACTGGCGTCATCGCTATTTTCTTTTAAACGACAGGAGCCGGTTAGGTTAATGGAGATTTATCAACATTTTCGCAAAGAGGAATTCCCGTTTATCCAGCAAGTGGAAGATTGGAAATCCCGTGTTGGCACGATGTATGAGGCAAAATTAAGCGGTTTTTTGGACCCTAGGGAACGAGAAATCGCAACAGCGGTTGTTGGCCGGGATGAAACGGTCCATGTCGCTTTTTTCGGAGGAATACCGGGTGCAGAACGACAACGGGCACTTCTGTACCCTTTCTATGAAGAGGCAGAAGAACACAGGTTTCAGGTGGAATTGTTCGATGTCGATTATGCGCGCAAATTTGCGGAAATTCATCACCGTGACCTTCTCGGTGCGCTCACTTCGCTAGGGATGAAAAGGGAACTTTTCGGCGATATCACGGTGACGCAAGATGTGTTACAATTTTTTTGTGCCAAAGAGCTCGCGGATTTTATCCAATTGAATCTGACGAAAGCGGGCAATACTTCGCTCAAAACAAGTTCAAAACCTCTTTCGGAAGCCGTGGGTGTCGAAGAGGAATGGCAGGAAGACACCGCCTTCGTCTCTTCGTTGCGGCTGGATGTAGTGATCGCGGCAATTTATCGTCTGCCTCGTTCGAAGGTGAAGCCGTACATAGAACGGGAACGCGTGAAATTGAATTGGAAAACGACCGATCACCCGGCGACGTTCGTTGAAGAGGGAGATGTTATTTCTGTCCGCGGCAAAGGGAGAAGCACGCTGATTGCCGTAGAGGAACGTTCCCGAAAGGGGCGTCAACGGATCGTGTTTGGGCGAATAAAAGACTAGGCAAACATTTTTGGAGGTGGCTGGCAATGTCGCTAACCCCGGTAGATATTCACAACAAACAGTTTACGAAAGCGTTTCGCGGTTACGATGAAGATGAAGTCAATGAATTTCTCAATCAAGTGATCAAGGATTACGAAAGTACGATTCGACAAAAAAATGAATTGTTTGAAAAAGTGAATGAGTTGGAAGATCGGCTGAATCATTTTTCCAACATGGAAGAAACGTTGAATAAATCTATCTACGTTGCCCAAGAATCGGCCGAAGATATCAAACGCAGTGCGAATAAGGAGTCGCAGCTTATTATTCGGGAATCGGAAAAAAACGCCGATCGAATCATCAATGATGCACTCGCCAAATCCCGGAAAATTGCATTGGAGATAGAAGAATTAAAAAAACAAGCGTCGGTGTATCGCATGCGTTTTAAAATGCTGATTGAATCACAGTTGGAATTGCTCAACGATGAGGAATGGGACAATCTTGCCGACGCCATCGAAGAAGATGAAGAGGAAGAAAACACGGCCGAACAAACAACCGAAGAAACAGAGAGCCGTTAACTTGACGAAAGCGGTCATCTCCCATATAATTTTGAAAACAAACATGAAAAAGTGTAAGCAATGACAGGGACAGTAGTGAAGGAATCCGTTGTCAAGCGAGTCAGGGATGGTGTGAGCCTGATCAACCCCCTTCATGAAGATCACCCTCAAGCACCGGTCCGAAACGACTTTGGTTTAGTAGGCGCCGGCGTCCATCAAACGTTACTTGATCCGAGTGGCATTGCATTTTTTGGCAGGTAAGAAAATATAAATCAACTTTCTTACCTGCATAAGTGCAACTTGGCTTTCGCCATAAAAGCTTGGCGAAAGCCAAGTTTTCTAACAGCTATCAGGGTGGTACCGCGGGTAAACCTCGTCCCTAAGCAGGACGGGGTTTTTTATGTGAATAAAAAAGAAATCGGACATCTGATCTTTGGAAACACACAACGGAATGGAGGAAAAACGAAATGAATTACAAACAAACCCTTTTGATGCCGAAAACCGCTTTTCCGATGAGGGGAAAGCTCCCGAGTCAAGAGCCGAAACGGCAGGAGACGTGGGAAGAAGAAGGTTTATATCACCAACTGATTGAAAAAAATACCGACAAACCGCTTTTCGTCTTGCATGACGGGCCGATTTATGCGAATGGCGACATTCACGTCGGCCATGCGTTGAATCGAATTTTAAAAGACATCATCGTTCGGCATCGTTCCATGGATGGCTATAACGCGCCTTATATTCCCGGGTGGGATGCCCATGGGTTACCGATTGAAACGGCACTGACGAAAAATAAAAAAATCGACCGCAAAAAAATGTCGGTTGCTGAATTTCGCAAAGCATGTGAAGATTACGCTTGGGAACAACTGGAAAAACAACGAAATCAATTTAAACGGCTCGGCATGATTGGGGACTGGGAAAACCCTTATGTAACACTGACACCGGACTTTGAAGCGAACCAGATTCGTGTTTTCGGGGAAATGGCGAAGCAGGGTCACGTCTATCAAGGGAAACGACCGGTGTATTGGTCGCCATCATCCGAATCTGCACTCGCCGAAGCGGAAATTGAATACCATGACAAGCGTTCGCCGTCGATTTATGTGTCCTTTTCGGTTACCGATGGAAAAGAGGTTTTAAAGGAAGGAGATCAGGTGATCATCTGGACGACGACGCCTTGGACGATTCCGGGAAACTTGGGCATTTCGGTGCATCCCGAGTATGAATACAGCGTGTTCTCCCATGAAAACAGACGCTACGTCGTTGCCGGCAAACTGTATGAAACCGTCATTGAAGAATTGGGATGGCAAGGAGATGCCGAAATCGTGGACACGGTGAAAGGGGAAGCGCTTGAAAACGTTGTCGCCAAACACCCTTTTTATGATCGCGATTCCCTCGTTATGACCGGTGAACATGTGACCGTGGACGCGGGAACCGGTGCCGTCCATACCGCGCCCGGACACGGGGAAGAAGACTTTTTCATCGGGAAGGAATATGGGCTTGAAGCACTCTCTCCGGTCAATGACAAAGGGGTATTCACAGAAGAAGCACCCGGATTTGAAGGGGTGTTTTATGATAAGGCAAATAAACAAATTACCGAAAAACTAGAAGAAGCCGGATCCTTGCTGAAACTGACGTTCATCACCCATTCGTATCCGCATGATTGGCGCACGAAGAAACCCGTCATTTACCGTGCGACGGAGCAATGGTTCGTATCCGTGGATAATATTAGAAACGAGCTATTGGAAGCCATCGGCCGTGTGAAATGGCAGCCGAAATGGGGAGAAACGCGACTGTATAACATGGTGCGTGACCGCGGCGACTGGTGTATTTCCAGGCAGCGATCTTGGGGCGTGCCGATCCCGGTTTTTTACGGCGAAGACGGGACGGCCATCGTTGACGATGACACGATTGATCATGTCGCCCAATTGTTTAGAGAACACGGCTCCAACATTTGGTTTGAATGGGAAACAAAAGATTTGTTGCCGGAAGGCTATACGTCTGCGCATAGCCCGAATGGAACCTTTACCCGTGAGATGGACATTATGGACGTCTGGTTCGATTCCGGCTCTACGCATGAAGGGGTGCTCAAGGAGCGAGCGGATGCACAGCGGCCGGCTGATCTTTATCTGGAAGGGTCGGACCAATACCGGGGTTGGTTCAATTCTTCGCTGACGACAGCTGTTGCCGTCACGGGCGAAGCGCCGTATAAACAAGTGTTAAGCCACGGATTTACAATGGATGGCCAGGGGCAAAAAATGTCCAAATCCTTAGGGAATGTGATTGATCCGGCCAATGTCATGAAACAGCTGGGTGCCGATATTTTGCGACTTTGGGCAGGTTCCGTTGATTTTCAAGCCGATGTGCGCCTTTCGGATGACATTTTAAAACAGGTATCAGAAAACTATCGAAAAGTCCGCAACACGCTTCGTTTTCTGCTCGGCAACCTTCACGACTTTGACCCTGCCGTTCACCGTGTGCCGGCCCATCAATTGGAAGACATGGATCGCTACATGCGGGCAAGACTGAACAACGTGATCGAACGTGCGCAAGAAGAGTACCGCAATTACGTATTCAGCAACGCCTATCAAGCGATTCACCATTTCTGCGCGGTTGAATTGAGTGCGTTTTATATGGATGTGGCAAAAGATTGTTTGTATTGCGATCATGCCGATGACCCTCGTCGCCGCTCTTTGCAGACGGTGATGCATGACACGGTTATCGCCATTACGAAATTAATCACGCCAATCACGCCACATACTGCGGAGGAGACGTGGGCGCATATTCCGGGTACAGATAATAGGCATTTCGTTCAACTGACGGATCTTCCCGAGTTAGTCGTGATTGATGATCACGACGCGCTGATCAATCGTTGGGAGACACTGCTCGCTGTGCGTGACGATGTGTTAAAAGCGTTGGAAACAGCCCGCGAAGAGCGGGTGATCGGAAAATCTCTGGAAGCAAAAGTAACGGTTTCCGTGCCGGAAACTGCATATGAGCTCCTTTTGGCGCAGGAGGACGTGGAAAAACTGTTTATCGTTTCTCAAGTGGAACTCCAAAAAAGCGATGATGTGCCGGAAGGACAAACGGCTGTCGTTCATGTTGAAGAAGCAAAGGGGAGCACGTGTGCACGTTGCTGGAACGTAAGGGAAGATGTCGGCGCCGATCACGAACACCCTGATGTGTGTAAACGCTGTGCCGACGTTGTCGCTACGTATGACCCCGCGGATTTGGAAGTTTAACCAGTGATTCATGCGGGTATTCCCCTTCTTTTCACCAGAAACTAAAAAGGCGGGTGAAGAGGAAGGGGAGTGTTTGCGGTGAACGATAAAGAAGCAGCCATTCAGTGGCTTTACGAGCGAAAATCCAAAATGGATGAGCAGGAAACGATTAAAAACCAAGACAGCCGTGACAATGAATTGTCCGTCTATGATAACCATCCTGCCGACGCCGCCGACATTTTTTATGAGGCCAGCAAGGATAAGGCTCTGCGCCGCCACCGTCACCACGAATACGATGCAATCCTTCAAGCATTGGATAGAGTGAGGGATGGAACGTACGGCCTGTGTGAAAAAACGGGTGCCGAGATTCCTGGCGAACGATTGCGCGCCCATCCGACTGCGCGTACGGTGAGCGAACACGCAGTGATTGATGGCGACCCTGAATTCTTCGTTGATCCACCGTCAAATGCAGCGAGTCCTGAGGTTAACCGTGATTTATATGTGAACGGGGACGCTGCCCTTGATGGCGTGGATATGTGGGAAGCGCTCATGAATACGACCGAAGACCGAGGGTACCGGGAGACGGCAACGACGGATTTTTGGGTCGAAGAAGCACCAGGTTATACAGAGGATATGGAACGCTTTCTTGCGACGGGCATCGAAGGCTATACAGGAAGCGATCACGTCGATATTTACCGTAACGAGGCATACGACGCTCTAATGGAGGAAGAGAAGAACTGGCGGTAACCCACCGCCTTTTCTTTTACCCATGACGATAAGGGGGGAACCGAGTGATTTTTATTTACTATTTGCTCGCACTGGTCGTGATTATCGCCGATCAGCTCACGAAATGGCTTATAGCGGCTTATATGGAGATTGGCGAAACGATCCCGATCATCGAAGACGTCATACATATCACGTCCCATCGAAATGCCGGTGCAGCTTTTGGTATCTTGCAAGGGCAGATGTGGTTGTTTTATATTGTGACGATTATCGTCACCGTCGGTATTGTTTATTTTATAAAGAAAATGGGGCGAACAGACAAGTGGATCGGCATCCCACTCGGCATATTGCTTGGCGGCACGATTGGAAATTTTATCGACCGTATGTTATATGGGGAAGTGATTGATTTTGTTGATGTTTACATTGGCACATACAGCTTTCCGATTTTTAATGTTGCCGATAGTGCGCTAACCGTCGGTGTTATTTTGCTCATTATAAAATTGTTTATCGATGAACGCAGGGAGAAAAAGGAGAAAGCCAATGAATCCTGAAAACTGGCTCGTGCCTGAAGAGGACAAAAACGAACGCATCGACAAATGGCTGGCGAAAGCGTTGGGCGTATCAAGAACGTCGATCCAACAATGGATTCACGATGGGAACGTGTCGGTCGGCGGCGGAAGGGTGAAAAGCAATTATAAATTGCAAAAGGGAGATCACATTCAGGTGGATCCCCTGCCGAAGAGCCGTTGACGTTAGAGGCCGAAGACATCCCTCTTGATGTACGGTATGAAGATGATGATTTGCTCGTCGTGAACAAAGCGCGGGGGATGGTCGTCCATCCGGCTCCCGGCCATTATTCAGGCGGGACCCTTGTCAATGCGCTTCTTTATTACACGGATGCGTTATCAGATTTAGGCGGAGAATTGCGACCGGGCATCGTCCATCGCATCGACAAGGATACGAGCGGTTTGATGGTCGTTGCCAAAACGAATCACGCGCACACCCATCTCGTGAAGCAATTGCAAAGGCACTCGTTGTCACGGGTGTATCGGGCGCTCGTGCACGGGAATGTATCCCATGAGGAGGGAACGATCGATGCGCCGATCGGAAGGGACCCCTGGGATCGGCAAAAAATGACTGTTACCGATGTGCATGCCAAGGAAGCGGTCACGCATTTTGACGTATTGGAACGGCTTTCGGATTATACGCTCGTCCGTTGCCGTTTGGAAACCGGTCGGACCCATCAAATACGTGTGCACATGGCTTATATTGGCCACCCGGTCGTGGCGGATCCAAAGTATGGAAACCGCCGACATTCGCAGCTGCTTTCCGGCCAGGCGCTTCATGCCGAGGAGCTAACACTGGCACATCCGCACGATGGGAAGACGTGTACATTCTACGCGCCGCTCCCGGACGATATGGAAAAAGTGATTGAGGGGATACGGCGAGGGGAGTGAGTGTGTCTTTTAGGTGCCAAAATTGAATTATAGCGCCCGAATCGTCTCGCGTTACCGAATTTCGGGAAGCCATGAGCGGTTCATGACGCCGTCAGGCGTTAGTGCTACGTGTCAGAAATTCACAGTATTCAAAGCAGAGAGTTAATCATTTATCCCTAGTTTTTTAAGGCAAAAAGTGAGCTCAAATGAGATCTGCGGACTCTAACGGTACCTAAAGAGCTAAATGAGTCCTCAGAATCAGGATCTGCGGACTCTAAACGATGAATAAGAGCCAGGTGAGTCCTCAGGCACGGGATCAGCGGACTCTAAACGATGAGTAAGAGCCAGGTGAGTCTTCAGGCACGGGATCTGCGGACTCTAAACGGTGAATAAGAGCCAGGTGAGTCCTCAGGCACGGGATCAGCGGACTCTAAACGGTGAATAAGAGCCAGGTGAGTCCTCAGAACCAGGATCTGAGGACGCCAAACGGTGAATAAGAGCCAGGTGAGTCTTCAGGCTCGGGTTTTGGGGACTCATAATGGTTGCCGAACGGCAAATGAGTCCGCAAATGCAACATAATACGGCATACTTACCAACTATTTCATTTTTTAAGGGTGTAACGAAGAGTTATTTAAAAATGAATTTAGATAATCAACGCGCCTGGTTTTCCTTTAACGCTTTTCAAGACAAAATTCTTAGATCGGAACCTTATTTCACAAATATGACCGAACTGCATCAAAACGATGGTCGATTTAATAAACTCCATTAAGGAAAGCATTTTCTGAAAAAGATCGCTAGTATCTACCCGCTTCGTGCGCCATGAATGATTCACGGACGACCACTTATATAAACGATATTTATTTTAGCAATTCATCTTGACACCTTACGTTTTTTCTGTAATAATAACTACAATTAAATCAATCCCTTTAAAACAGTCCCGTGAGGCTGAGAAGGAACCGGTCGAGTGCCGGAACGCCATGGCGCTCGTACGTCTAAAAGACGAGGAACCCCTCTGATCCCACGTGGATGGAGGGTTTTTTCATGGGAGGGCATGCAAATGACGGCAAAAGAAAAAGAACAAATTTTACTGGATGAAGAAGCGATTCGCCGGGCATTAACACGCATTTCGCATGAAATGATTGAAAAGAACAAAGGCATGGACGATTGCATCTTGCTTGGCATTCGTACGCGCGGGTATCCGCTGGCGGAACAGTTGGCAGTCAATATCAAGCGAATCGAAGGCATCGAATTGCCGGTCGGCAGCATCGATATCACCCTTTATCGCGATGATCTTGAAAAAAAACAATCCGACCCTAAGATTCATGACCTGGAATTGCCTGCATCGATTGAAGGAAAAAAAGTCATCCTCGTCGATGACGTCCTCTATACGGGCCGAACCGTTCGCGCAGCGATGGACGCGTTGATGGATAAAGGGCGCCCGAACCAAATTCAACTCGCTGTTCTCGTCGATCGCGGCCATCGCGAGTTGCCGATTCGGCCGGATTACGTCGGCAAAAACGTGCCAACATCCCGGTCCGAACAAATACGCGTTCAGCTACACCAAAGTGATGCTACTGACAAAGTAAGCATCGTGCAAACAAATGCAATTGAATAGCCCTCTTTAAAACGGTCCCGTGAGGCTGATAAGAGGAACACGGCATGACGCTAACCCGTGGGGTGCGCCGTACGACCGTCTGCCCATGCCGCCTTCCTCTTTGTCACGGACAAAGGGTTTTTTTATGAAAAAAAGGTTTTCAAACAGGAGGCGACGACAGCATGACAAACACAAAACCGGTACTCGATGTACAAGAACGACCTGCTTGGCACCAATGGATCATCCTCAGTTTGCAGCATTTGTTTGCCATGTTCGGAGCGACGATTCTCGTGCCCATTTTGACGGGACTTAGCCCGTCGATCGCTTTGATCGCGAGCGGGTTGGGAACGCTCGCTTATCTGCTCGTCACCCGCGGGCAAATTCCGGCTTATATCGGATCTTCGTTTGCGTTTATCTTCCCGTTAGTTGCCGCCATGTCCTTCGGAGGCGCGGCAGCCGTGATGCTCGGGACGTTTACCGCCGGCGTTGTTTACGGCCTTACCGCCGTCCTTATCAGAGTCTTCGGTGTCGGCTGGCTGATGCGCCTCTTGCCGCCGGTCGTCGTCGGTCCCGTCATTATGGTGATCGGCTTGGGGCTTGCTTCCACCGCCATTGATATGGCGATGAATTTCGACGAGGATACGGGCCAATACGTGGACAGCCTTCGCCATTTGAGCGTCGCGCTTGCCACGCTCGCGATTACGATCGTGACTTCGGTGTTTTTTAAAGGTTTTCTCCGGGTTATTCCCGTTTTAACCGGTCTTGTCGGGGGCTATATCATCGCGTACATGGCCGGTATCGTCGATCTTTCTGCAGTGACCGCCGCTCCGTGGTTTCACATCCCAGATTTCGCCATTCCGTTTGTAACGGTAACGCCAACATGGTCGCTTACGGTCATTATCATTATGGCACCGATCGCCCTTGTTACCATGGCTGAACATATCGGCGACCAAATGGTATTAAGCAAAATTGTCGGAAGGAATTTTTTGCGCAATCCGGGGTTGGACCGTTCGTTGCTCGGGGACGGCGTGGCTTCCATCGTCGCCTCCCTCGTCGGCGGTCCCCCGAATACGACGTACGGGGAAAACATCGGTGTGCTTGCCATCACAAAAATTTTCAGCGTGTTCGTGATCGGCGGCGCCGCTGTACTCGCGATTCTGTTTGGATTTTCGGGGAAAATCGAAGCCTTGATTGCCAGTATCCCGGATGCGGTCATGGGCGGTGTCTCCATTCTCTTGTTCGGCATTATCGCCTCGGCCGGTATGCGCTTGCTGATTGAAAACGAGATTAATCTCGGTGAGAACCGCAACCTCGTCATCGTCGCAACCGTCCTTGTCATCGGGATCGGCGGTGCGTTCATCCCAATCACGGAATACCTGGAAATCCCCGCGATGGCGCTGGCAACGATCATCGGCATGATCCTCCATGCCATTATGCCAAATAAATCGCTCGGGTATGGAAACGGACAATTATTCGCCAGCCTTGAAGAAGAAAAATACGACAGCGGAGGTGGGCCGAAATGAATCAACAAACACATCATTTTTCGACCGTTGACGAGTTATCCGTTGGGTCGATTCACGCGTTGCTGCAAGACGCAGCTGCTTTTAAGGAAGGGAACTCATGGACGATTCCCGAACGTCCCTACGTTGCCAATCTTTTTTACGAACCGAGCACACGGACGAAAATGTCGTTTGAAGTCGCGCAAAAACGCCTTGGATGCCACGTGCTTGATATTGATGCCGACACGTCCAGTGTGCAAAAAGGGGAATCGCTGTACGATACCGTTCGTACCCTGCAAGCGATCGGTGCTTCCGCCGTCGTTGTCCGGCATGTTGAGAAACAGTTTTACGAGCAACTGGGCGGGTTGTCCATTCCCGTGATTAACGCCGGTGACGGAGAGGGGGAACATCCGTCGCAATGCATGCTCGATTTAATGACGATCAAAGAGGAATTTCACACTTTCGCCGGGGTGAATGTGGCAATGATTGGAGATATCCGGCATAGCCGGGTTGCCCGCTCCAATATTAGCGCGCTAAAGCGGCTAGGGGCGAACGTTCAGATGGCCGGTCCGGATGACTGGATGGAACCCTCCTTAGGGTGCGCCCACGTTTCTGTCGATACGGCCATTAAACAAGCCGATGTGGTCATGTTGCTCCGGGTGCAACACGAGCGCCACGCAGAGCAAACAGCAAGTCAAAATGCCGTACATTATCATGAGCAATTCGGTCTAACGGAAAAACGGGAAAAAATGATGAAACCGGGCGCGATCATTATGCATCCGGGTCCCTTCAATCGAGGGGTGGAGATTGCTACTTCCCTCGTTGAATCGCCGCGCTCGCGTATTTTCAAACAAGTGGAGAACGGGGTGTACGTACGGATGGCGATACTAAAACATGTATTTGAACGCTCAAAATCACACGATTTTGCGTTTAAAGGCGCCCTGTAATTTTGCGGAACTAATAAAGGAGATGAAGGAACATGCCAAAACGCGATGATATCAAAAAAGTGCTCGTACTCGGGTCCGGTCCGATCATTATCGGACAGGCGGCCGAATTTGATTACTCCGGCACGCAGGCTTGCCAGGCATTGAAAGAAGAAGGCTATGAAACGGTCCTGATCAATTCGAACCCGGCGACGATTATGACGGATACGAACATGGCCGACAGCGTCTATATAGAACCGCTGACATTTGAATTTGTTAGCCGCATCATTCGCCAGGAGCGCCCCGACGGTGTTATCGCCACGATGGGCGGGCAGACAGGGTTGAACTTGGCGATGGAATTGCATGGCGAAGGCGTGTTGGAACAATTCGGCGTCGAATTGCTCGGCACGGATTTGGAAGCGATACGCGAAGCAGAAGATCGCGACGCCTTCCGGTCATTAATGTATAAACTCGGCCAACCCGTACCCGCCAGCGACATCGTGCATACGCTCGAAGAGGGCGAGGCATTCCTGGAAAAAATCGGTTTGCCGGTGATCGTCCGGCCGGCTTATACGCTTGGTGGCACAGGTGGCGGCCTCGTCGATACGTGGGGACAATTTCGCGAAATCTTGGAAACAGGACTGGCAAACAGCCCCGTGCACCAATGCCTCGTTGAAAAAAGCATCGCCGGCATGAAAGAGATGGAGTACGAAGTGATCCGCGATGCGAGTGACGACGCGATGATCGTCTGTGACATGGAAAATATCGATCCCGTCGGTGTCCACACGGGCGACTCGATCGTTGTCGCGCCGAGTCAGACGTTAAGGGACGGTGATCAACAACGGCTTCGAGAAGCCTCGCTCACGATCGTGCGCGCCCTCGGCATCGAAGGCGGGTGTAACGTGCAGTTTGCCCAAGCGCCCGATAGCGACGATTACTACGTCATCGAAGTGAATCCTCGCGTGAGCCGTTCCTCGGCCCTTGCGTCCAAAGCAACCGGCTACCCGATCGCGAAAGTAGCGGCAAAGATCGCTATCGGCTATCATTTGGAAGAATTGCAAGCCAATGTTGAACCGAGTCTTGATTACATCGTTACAAAAATTCCGCGCTGGCCGTTTGATAAATTCGCGTCCGCCAACCGCAAGCTCGGGACGCAAATGAAAGCGACCGGCGAAATCATGGCGATCGGCCGCACATTCGGAGAATCGCTCTTAAAAGGCATTCGTTCCCTCGATACGAAAGAAAATCACTTGCTCGTCGACGATTATCGGGAAATGAACGATGAAGAGTTGGAAGGAAAATGGCGGACCGCCGATGATGAACGGCTTTACGCCCTCACGGAAGGCTTTCGCCGCGGCTATAGCGTCGAGGCCATTCACGCCGCAACCGCCATCGACCGTTTCTTCCTTTTGCACATGGAAACGCTCGTGCGCTTGCACGAAAAGCTCGCGGATGCCCCATGGGATGAAGCGATTCTGGAAGAGGCAAAAAGCAACGGGTTTTCCGATCAACAAATCGCGAAACTTTGGGATACGAGCGAAGCGCGTCTTCGCAGCTTCAGAAAAGAAAACCAGATCGTCTCAACGTTTAAAAAGGTCGACACGTTTTCGGATGGACGCGCGGCGGAAATGCCTTATTTTTACAGCACCTACAAAGGGGAAAATAAATCAAGAAAAAGCAGTAAACCTTCGGTTCTCGTCCTCGGGTCCGGACCGATTCGCATCGGACAAGGCGTTGAATTCGACTATGCTACCGTCCATACGGTATGGGCGATCCAGGAAGCCGGTTATGAATCGATTATTATGAACAATAATCCGGAGACGGTTTCAACCGATTTCAGCGTTTCCGATAAGTTGTATTTTGAACCGCTCACCTTCGAAGAAGTCATGAATGTCGTCGATCATGAACAGCCGGAAGGCGTCGTTGTGCAATTCGGCGGACAAACGGCGATCAATCTTGCCGAACAACTGGCAGATGCGGGCGTGCCCATTCTCGGAACTTCCCTTGAAGATATGGACCGCGCCGAAGACCGAGACAAGTTTGAACAGGCGCTAAGGAAATTGGACGTCCCGATGCCGCCGGGAAAAACGGCCACGTCGGTGGAGGGGGCGATTGACGCCGCTGTCACTCTCGGATATCCGGTCCTCGTCCGCCCATCTTATGTGCTCGGCGGGCGGGCGATGGAAATTGTCGAGAATGAACAAGAACTTAAACGCTACATGGCGGAAGCCGTTCACGTACACGCCGAGCATCCGGTATTGATTGACCGCTACTTTTTCGGAAAAGAGATTGAAGTCGACGCCATCTCCGACGGAAAAAACGTCTTTATCCCGGGCATGATGGAACATATTGAACGGGCGGGCGTTCATTCCGGCGACTCGATCGCCGTGTATCCTCCGCAAACCCTCACCGATCAGGTGAAGGCAAAAGTCATCGACCAAACCGAGAAGCTTGCCACAGGGTTAAACATTATCGGGCTTTTAAATATTCAATTTGTGTTTTATGAAAATGACGTGTACGTCATTGAAGTGAACCCGCGCGCGAGCCGAACAGTGCCGTTTTTAAGCAAAATGACCGGTGTGCCGATGGCGCAGATTGCGACTCACGTGATTTTGGGGCAAACATTGCCTGCGCTGGGCTATCATGAACGTATCCAGCCTGAACCGGATCGTGTAGCTGTAAAAGCGCCTGTCTTTTCGTTCACGAAGCTTCGCCGTGTCGATATCCATCTCGGACCGGAGATGAAATCAACCGGCGAAGTGCTAGGCCGGGATCTGACGCTGGAAAAGGCGCTGTATAAAGGATTGGTCGCTTCCGGCATGAACATTCCCCGTGAAGGGCGAGTACTGTTCACAATCGCCGATAAAGACAAGGAAGAAGCGATAAAACTCGCTGCCCGCTTTGAACGCCTCGGGTTTCAGGTGATGGCAACGGCAGGAACGGCTGCCTTTTTAAACGAACGAGGCATCGATGCGGAACGCGTCCATAAAATCGGCGAAGGCTCTCCGAACATCGTCGAGCGTATCCAATCCGGCGGCGCCCAACTCGTCATTAACACCTTAACGAAAGGCAAGCAACCCGCCCGTGACGGTTTCCGTATCCGCCGGGAAGCGGTGGAACATGAAATCGTCTGTTTAACGTCCATGGACACGGCTTTCGCACTGTTGCACGTGCTGGAAATGATGTCTTTTGCCGCCGAACCGGTACCGGCGCTTCAAGGGGTGAAGGCGTCAACGACCCACCACTTAAATCCTAACAGATTTTGAAGTGGGGGCTTGTGACGACCCAATAGTGCGAACGGTCTTGCGACCTCCTATCTTAGTGTGGTGTCACATCAGGCAGGTTGACAGCTACCCAACCACCCGAATCATGTTCGGGCAGTTTCTTCAACGATGTACTCAATTCCTTTTCGTTGAAGATTCATCGCACCAATACGATCATCGTTTGATGTGTAACGGCACGTTTGACAACAAAATGTATGTGTCTTTTTGTTTCGGTTCGCCTTTTCCGTGTGACCGCATTTCGGACACGTTTGAGACGTGTATTTCGGATCAACAGCAATACCTAACGACTCGTTTTTCAGGGCTTTGTATTCGATTTTTTGCCGAAGATCATAGAATGACCATGATACCGTTTGATAACGGTCTTTCACCCGCACTTTTTCCGTGGCGTTACGGACACCTGTTAAATTTTCCATCACAAACAACGTATCTTTTCCGTAAGTATCAACGAGTGCCTTGCTGATACAATGATTCACGTCTTGCATCCAACGGTTTTCTCGTTGACCGATTTCTTTTAATCGTTTACGGGCAGAAGGGGTTTGCTTCTCTTGAAGTTCTTTACGCATTTGCTTATACTTCGCACGTTTATGTTTAATCTGTTTACCGTTAAAGAAACATGATTTCCCTTTTGAATCAAACGTTGTGGCTGTAAAATTGACACCCATATCAATCCCGACAACTTGATTGGTGGTGTGGAGATTCGTTTCTTCAACCTCTTTTGACACAGGAATGTGGAGGAACCAATTTCCGTATTTATTAACCAATTTAGCTGTTCCGAATGTCCATGTGCCATCGAAATAAGATTCAAGACCTTTGGTGTGGAAAGGGATTTTAATACGCCCTGCAAGGGTATTAACGGAGAACAACCCTTTTGTTAAAGAATAATCACGGTTAAACACCAAGTCAAATTGCGGTTTCTTAAATTGGACTTTTGATCGTTCATACCCATTGCTCTTAGTTGTTTTGTATTTTGCAATCACCGTTTTTAACACAGATTGTGCCATTTGTGACTTCAAGCCAAAAGTGGAACGTAGTTCCTTGTACGTTAATTTATGCAGTTTAGCCTGTACCAACGTATTTTCGTTGAATACAACTTCTGAAACATTATTACAGGCATCACGATAAGCATGAGCTGTTTGACGAAGGGTATTTTCTTGTTCTGATGTAGGGATAATTTTGATCTTAGCCGTCAAAGTCAACTTCATATGGTTCACCATCTTTCATTAATCATATTATATCAATTATTTAGTGAAATTTAAATTAGAAAGGAGGAAGGCAAGGAGTTGGCTAACGCCAACGGCAATTCCTCCCCCACCTACGCTAACGCTAAGAGGTGGGGGCATCCTTGCCGAAAGTCGATGAAGAACGAGCGAATGATTGTAGAGCAAAATAAATCGATAGCGGCAAAAACACATGAAATGACGTTATCCGGCCCTCTCGTGGCGCATCTCGCACAACCGGGCACCTTTTTGCACGTTGCCGTACCGGGAGATGATCTCGTGTTACGTCGCCCGATCAGTATTGCCGCTGTTGATCGGGACGCGGGTACATGCACGATTGTGTATAAAGAGGAGGGCGAAGGGACGAAGCGCCTGAGCCGGTGCCGCGCGGGTGACGGTGTTGACGTGTTTGGGCCCCTCGGCAAGCAGGGATTCCCAGCCGAGCAGCCAAGTCCGGGCGACGATGTGTTAATCATTGGCGGCGGCGTTGGTGTCCCTCCGCTTTACTTTGCGGCTCGGGAGCTGGCAAAGCGCGGCGTATCCGTATCGGTCATTCTCGGATTCCAAACAGCGGCGGCCATTTTTTATGAACGGGCGTTTCGCGAACTTTCGGGCTGCGAGGTGCGTGTCATGACCAATGACGGCAGCAACGGACATGCCGGGACGGTAATTGATGCGTTGAATGAACGGCCGTCTCCGCCCGATTGGCTGTTTGCCTGTGGCCCGAGGGGGATGTTGCGCGCAGTCGAAACGCATGGGGCACACTCGAAAACGAACGGCTATGTATCACTCGAAGAACGCATGGGCTGCGGCATCGGCGTTTGTTTTGCCTGCGTCTGCGAAACAGGCGATCGTGCGTCTTATCGCAAAATTTGCCGCGACGGTCCTGTCTTTCGTTTTAAGGAGGTGGTGATATGATGGAGGTAGACCCTCGATTAAAGGTGACATTGCCCGGTTTAACGATGAAAAATCCGATCATGCCCGCGTCCGGTTGTTTTGCCTTCGGACGGGAGTACGCGGAGTTGTTTGACTTAAGTGAACTTGGAGCGGTCGGAATCAAAGGAACGACCGGCGACGCGCGTTTCGGAAATCCGACGCCGCGGGTCGCCGAAACGCCTTCCGGCATGCTCAATGCCATCGGCTTGCAAAACCCGGGGGCGCAAGCGGTGCGGGACGAAGAACTTCCATTTCTGGAAGGCTATGACGTGCCTGTCCTTGCCAACGTTTCCGGATCAACGCCCGAGGAATATGTGCATGTCGTCGAAACATTGACCGACGCACCGAATGTGGGGGCGTTTGAACTAAACATTTCGTGTCCGAACGTGAAAGAAGGCGGCATTCACTTTGGAACGGCCCCCGGGGAGGCGGCATCACTGACGGAAGCTGTAAAGGCTGTGAGCACGAAGCCGGTTTACGTGAAATTATCCCCGAACGTTACCGATGTCACGGCCATTGCGCTTGCCGTGGAAGCGGCAGGCGCGGATGGATTGTCCCTGATAAACACACTCGTTGGTATGCGCATCGATGCCAAAACAGGAAAGCCCGTGCTCGCCAATGAAAAGGGCGGGCTGTCCGGTCCGGCGGTGAAACCGGTCGCGCTCCGCATGATACACGACATACGCCAAGTGACCGGGCTCCCGATCATCGGCATGGGTGGCATCCAATCGGCAGAAGATGTAGTTGAATTTTTGTTTGCCGGGGCTGATGCTGTCGCGGTTGGGACCGCCAACTTTTCCAATCCTTTCGTTTGCCCGACAATCATCCGGGAATTACCGGCGTGGCTGGATCAATTGGGCATGGAATCTATCGGCGCCTTCCGCGAGCAAGGAGTAAACATATGAAGCCATTATTTATCGCTTTGGATATGGAAACGAAGAAGGAAGCTATTGATTTCCTCGATCAGTTTGAAGAGAAACGACCGGCGGTAAAAGTAGGCATGGAGTTATTTTACGGGAACGGACCGGGGGTTGTTCAGACGTTAAAAGAACGAGGACACCCTGTTTTTCTCGATTTGAAATGCCACGATATCCCGAAAACGGTGGAACGCACGATGCGCACCCTTGCAAGTTTCGGCGTGGATCTTGTAACCCTTCAAGCTTCCGGTGGAAAAGCAATGATGGAAGCGGCAAAAGAAGGGTTGATGAAAGGCGCGCTGTCGGGGCAGGAGCCGCCGAAATGCGTTGCGGTGACCGCGTTGACGAGTACGTCCCAACGCCAATGGAATGAGGAACTGCTCATGGAGGGGGACCTCAAAGATGGGGTGTTTCATTTTACGGATTTGGCGTTGCAAGCCGGGCTTGACGGCGTCGTCTGTTCGGTGCAAGAAGTCGAAGGTTTGCGCAAACGTTTCGGGGAGACCGTTTATACGGTGACTCCGGGGATTCGCATGGCCGGCTCGGACGCCCATGACCAAAAACGGGCGGCAACCCCGGCGCAAGCGCGCGTTGCCGGAAGCAACGCCATCGTCGTCGGGCGCGGGATCACACAGAGCGATCGTCCTGTGGAAATATATGAAAAAATATACAATGAATGGATGGGAAAAATCGCATGGGTAAACAAATAGAACTGGCAAGTGAGCTGCTCGGTATCGGTGCCGTGTCGTTGCAGCCCAACGAACCGTTCACCTGGTCTTCCGGGCTGAAAGCGCCTATTTATTGTGATAATCGTTTAACACTGTCGTTTCCCGTATTGCGAACGAAAATCGCCGAGGCGTATAGCGATAACATCCGTGCACATTTTTCGGAAGCGGATATCATCGCCGGCACGGCCACCGCGGGCATTCCTCACGCGGCACTCGTGGCTGATCGCATGGAACTGCCGATGGTGTACGTGCGCGGGAAGGCAAAAGGCCACGGCAAAGAAAATCTCATTGAGGGGTCTGTGAGCGCCGGGCAAAAAGCGGTCGTCGTCGAAGATTTGATCTCTACGGGGGGGAGCGCGATCGAGGCGGCCAAAGCGCTTGAAGCGGAAGGCGTTGAAGTATTGGGCATTATCGCGATTTTTTCCTACGGACTCGCGATCGGCGAACGTAAGCTTGAAGAAGCGGGCTTGAGTCTGGAGACACTAACGGATTTTGACGCGCTCATTGATGCGTCCATTAAAAATGGGGAGATTAGGGAAAAAGATCGAGGCGTTCTTCTTGAATGGCAAAAAAATCCGGAAACGTGGGGATAGCGGTTGAATAAGGCAGACAGATTGTTCAAGGCAAAACTGATAAGGGACGGGAGCGTTTTGTCCGCAAAAGAATGAATAAAGACAAAATCGCAGGGGTAAGCGACGATTTTGTCTCCCATCACTCTGTTTGAGACAATTATCAAGAAACACAAACAGACATCCCCTATTACTGTGGCCGATCATCGTTTAGCCGGTTTTTTGGCTCCCTCTGTCGGGGATGGGTTAGCTGAAAAGGCTTGAGGGCTTGTTGCTTACGAAAGAGGGGAACATCACTAAAAAGTGAGTTCCCCATTTTTCGCCAAGATCAGTATTCTTTTTATTTCCCGATAAAACGGTTAATAACGAGCGCGATCGCTCCGTCGCCCGTAACGTTACAGCCCGTGCCCAAACTGTCTTGCGCCATGTATAGCGCAATCATGACACCGACGGCCGCCTCATTAAAACCGAGCATCGACGTCAAAAGTCCGGAAGCGGCGATAATTGCGCCGCCGGGCACACCCGGAGCTGCGATCATGATGACACCGAGGGCGAGAATAAACGGAAATATTGTACCGAATGTAGGCGCAGGCAACTCGCCAAACAGCATCATTACCGCCATGGACGCGATCGTTATCGTCATGGTGCTGCCGGCAAGATGAATGTTTGCGCCTAAAGGAATGACCGATTCCGCAACGCTGTCGTCGACGTTGTTTCTTTTTGCCTGCTCGGTCGTAACGGGAATCGTAGCCGCGCTCGACATTGTTCCGATCCCGGTAAAATAAGCCGGCAGCATCGTTTTTAATAATCCAAAAGGACTACGGCCCGTGATGCCTCCGGTGATGGAAAACGCACCGATCAAGTACAACCAATGGCTGGCCAACACGAGCAGCAGCACTAGTCCAAAGGAGGCAAGCGTTTCCCAAACGGTTCCCTCGGCCGACAATTCAGCAAAAATACTCGCGATGTAAAAAGGCAACAGGGGAATGACAATCGCCCAAAGCAATTTGACGATGATATTTTTTCCTTCATCGAAAAATTTCTGCAAGGTTGTCGCGTTCGTTTTCGCGATGCCAATCCCGAAAATAAACGCTGTAAAAAGAGCGGTTAAGATATCCATCGCAGGCGGGATTTCAAATTCCAACAAGGAAGAAAACCCGTTTCCTTCATCAATGGCCGAGGCATCGCCGCTCATGAACAAGGGAAGGATCAAAGCTGCCACGATAAAGGCTAACACCCCTGCAATAACGGAGGAACCGTAAGAAAGCCCGGCGGCCCAACCGAGCAGTTTGCCGCCATCTTTTCCCATTTGACTCACACCGCTTGTGATAAAAAATAAAATAATGAACGGAACTACATATTCCAAAAATTGGCCAAAGATCAGCTGGAACGTCATGATGTATTCCATGACTGTGTCATTGACGATGAGACCGATGACAATACCGGCGACAACCCCTGCCAATAGTTTCAGGATAAGCTTCATTTTTAACCTCTCCCTGTCTTAATTATTTACATAAAATTAAAAAATATCTATGCTTAACATAGATTACCAGAGAAAAAGGGGAATTGACCAGTCCCTTTTTTGAGATGAGTCCCGAATCCTGGAGCAGACACAGTTGTACGGTTGCCCGGAACCATTTATGGAGCCTGAATCGGGAGTGGTCGGCTTCATAGAGTCACCATGAGATGCCCATGACGCCCGAATCAGGAGGGTGCCCTCCGGTTCGGGCACCATGAAACGGTCATGAAGCCCGGAAAGCGGCCCCCCGCCACCTGAACCCGTTCCTAAACCCCAAACCCCAAACGCCTCGGTCCCTCTCCCTTCACTGCTTCAGCTTCCGCACGGTATCCACGTCCGGGGTGACAAATACCGTTTTCTGCTCATCGTAGGTGACAAAGCCCGGTTTGGCGCCGTTCGGTTTCTTGACGTGGCGAATGAGTGTATAGTCAACCGGTACGGATCCGGATTCACGTGCTTTGGAATAATAAGCGGCGATCCCGGCTGCTTCTTCCAGCGTTTCATCGTTAAATGCTTCTGCGCGGATGACGACATGGGACCCCGGAATGTTTTTCGTGTGCAGCCACGTGTCCGATCGTCTCGCGAGCCGTCCCGTCAAGTATTCGTTTTGCTTGTTGTTTTTACCGACGAGAATGTCGATGCCTTCGCTGGATTCATAACGGTCGAGACTCGGTTTTTGCTGTTTCTTTTTCTGCTTTTTGGAAGGTTTGGCCTTCAGGTATCCTCCCTCTTCCAATTCCTCGCGGATGTCGGCAATATCCTTTGATTCTATGCTATCCAACTGTTGCAGGAGGCTGTCAAAATAGTCGATTTCACGCAGTGCGCCTTGCCGTTGTTTTTTCACGGCTTTTCCGGCATTTTTCGCTTTGTTGTAGCGTTGAAAATAGGCTTGCGCATTATCGGCCGGTGATTTTTCCGGATCGAGTTCAATGTGAATCGTCGGAGCCTCTTCATCGTAGTAATCCGTTACTTCGGCAACGCTGTCCCCTGGGCGAATTGTGTGCATATGGGCGGTAAGCAGTTCGCCGAGTTTTTGGTTTTCCAAGTCTTTTTCCGCTTGTTCGGCCGTTTCTTTTAGTTTCTCGAGCTTTTTTTCGTTGCGGTTTCGCTGGTTGCGGATAAAGCGTTCCAAGTCAAACGCTCGTTGTTTCACGCGATCGCGATCGGCTTTTCCTTCATAAAAGGCAAATATCATCTCATTGGCGCTCGAAAATACCTCTTTTTTTCCTTCTTTATGCGTCAAATCAATGGCATGAAAAAATTCTTTCGTCCCGTCATATACAATCGTCGGTTGCAGGTGAAAGTCTTTCATCGCGTCCATCATTTCCATGAAGCTATCCACAAGCCGCTGTTTTTCCCCAACGCCGGCCCGATGAACGATTTCTTTCGCGAGCAAAGGCGACATGCCCGTAAACTGTTGCACCAGTTGCCGGTCCAATTTGCCCTGATTGAAATCGAGGGTGCGCAACACGGTATCTTCGTCAGCCTCTAACGGGTTCTTTTTCTGTTGGTCGGGCGGTGCTTCATAAGCCCGCCCCGGCAAAAGGGTGCGGTATCGGTTGACTGACGCCGGTACGTGCTTCATGCATTCCACAATTTTGTCGTCATTATCAATAAGCAAAAGGTTGCTGTGCTTGCCCATCAATTCCATGATAAGCCGTTTATTTTCCCGGTCGCCAATCTCGTCCGTTCCTTCAATGTGTAACGTCGTAATCCGTTCGAGCCCGTCTTGTTCGATGCCGCGTATAAATCCGCCTTCGAGATTTTTTCGAAGCATCCGGCAAAACATAGGGGGCTCTGCCGGGCCCGATTCTGCCGCGGGACTAAAATGCAAGCGCGCAAAACTTGGGTGGATGGAAAATAAAATCGTATGGTTGCGCCCGCTTTTTCGGACGGTCATATTCAAATCAGTAGCGGTCGGTTGTTTGACTTTGGTGATTCGTGCCCCTTTAAGCGTTTCCTGCCATTCGTGGAGAACGGCGCGGAGGACAAATCCATCAAAAGACATGGTGCTCATCCTTTCTAAGCAGGAAAGAAGGATAAATTCAACTTTCTTTCCCGCATAAGTGCAACGAAGACTTTTCGCCATAAAAGCTTAGCGAAAAGCCAAGTTTTCTAACCTTTAACAGTATAGCATGTTTTCCCCACCCGCTGAATAGGATGAAGAAGAAGTCCGAGCTGTGGGGTGTAAATCAGATGAAGTGGCATCAAACCGATCCATATGCGTTGTACAAGTCTTTGAACACCGATGTTGGCACAGGCTTAGACAGCAAAGAAGCCGTGCGCCGATTGCAAAAATACGGTGCCAATAAATTGCTGGAAGAAAAACGGACGCCATGTCCGATTCTTTTTATCGAACAGTTCAAGGATTTCATGGTCCTGATCTTGCTCGTGGCGACATTTGTTTCCGGATTGCTCGGCGAGTATATTGATGCGCTCGTCATTATCGGAATCGTTACCGTCAACGCCATCCTTGGATTTGCGCAAGAACGAAAAGCGGAGAACTCGTTGCATGCATTGAAAGAATTGTCGGCACCGGAAGTCAACGTCTTGCGTGACGGAAGATGGCAAAGCCTCCCATCCGCAGATGTGGTGCCGGGGGACGTTATTCAATTGGATAATGGCGCCCGCATTAGCGCCGATATTCGTCTTGTGGAATCGATGCGGTTAGCCATTGAGGAATCCTCGCTGACGGGAGAATCACTTCCCGCCGAAAAAAATGCCGACCCGATCGCTGCCGAATCGGTAGCCCTTGCCGACAGGCATAATATGGCATTTGCCGGCACAATGGTTAGCCGCGGGCGGGGAAAAGGTATTGTCGTCGATACGGGCATGAAAACGGAAATGGGGAAAATCGCGCATTTGTTACAGTCAACGGAAACGCAGATGACGCCGTTGCAACACCGTTTGGCACAACTCGGAAAAATATTGATCGTCGGTGCGATTTTGCTCACGGCTCTCATTGTCTTTTTAGGGATTCTTCAAGGGCAACCGGTTTATCAAATGTTTATTGCTGGCGTCTCCCTTGCAGTAGCGGCGATTCCCGAAGGGTTGCCGGCGATCGTCACCGTCGCCCTTGCCCTCGGCGTCCAGCGGATGATTCGCCATAAAGCAATTGTTCGCCGCCTGCCCGCCGTGGAAACGCTCGGCTGCGCATCGGTGATTTGTTCCGATAAAACAGGCACGCTAACAAAAAATGACATGACCGTCACCAAACTATGGACATGGACGGAAGAATGGGACGTCGAAGGAGAAGGGCTCGATGCTTCTTTTAGCAAGGACCGAAGCGCCGCAAACCCGGCAAAAAGCCAAGAAGCCAGTGAATTACTTATGTATGGGCTCGTTTGCAATAATGCGGAGATGATAAAAACAGAACCGACACGCGGACCGAAAATCCAAAAGCACGAAGACGTTGAAATTACTGGAGAACCGACCGAATCGGCACTCGTTTTGGCTGCCGCCCGGGCGGGGGTGTTTCCGGAAAAGGCAGCGCGGAAGTTTCATCGGCTTGATGAAATGCCGTTTGATTCAACGAGAAAACGCATGACCGTGATTGTAAAAGATCAAAACGGGCGACGTTTCGTTATCACAAAAGGGGCGCCCGACGTGTTAATTTCCAAGTGCGCCACCGCGCGAATAGAAGGAGAAGATCGTCCGTTAACCCCCGCGCTGCGAGCACAATGGGACAAAATGGTTTCACGCATGGCAAAACAAGCCTTGAGAACGATCGCAATCGCGATCAAGCCACTGCCGAAGGACGTGAATTACGAGGCCGCCGATGTGGAAAGGGACATGACACTGATCGGCTTGCAAGCGATGATGGACCCACCCCGGTCGGATGTGAAAGCGGCGATTAAACAATGCCGGGAAGCGGGAATCAAGACGGTGATGATTACCGGCGACCACATGGAAACGGCAAGAGCGGTTGCGCATGACCTGGATATGCTCCCGGTCCACGGAGAAGTCTTAACCGGAGAGCAACTGGACGCCATGGATGAACAGACGCTTCATCGGGTTGTCGGGAAAACCTATGTGTTTGCAAGAGTTTCTCCCGAACACAAACTCCGCATCGTCAAGGCTGTCCAACAAAACGGGCACGTTGTGGCTATGACCGGGGACGGTGTGAACGACGCCCCCGCCTTGAAAGCGGCCGATATCGGCGTAGCGATGGGGAGGAGCGGTACCGACGTAGCCAAAGAAGCGGCGGCGCTTGTGTTAGCCGATGACAAATTTTCTACGATCAAAGCAGCCATTGAAGAAGGCCGTAACATCTATGATAACATTCGCAAATTCATCCGTTACATGCTCGCTTCCAACGTCGGCGAAATTCTCGTCATGTTGTTCGCGTTGTTGCTAGGCTTGCCTTTGCCGCTCGTTGCTATCCAAATCCTTTGGATCAATCTCGTTACGGACGGACTGCCGGCAATGGCTCTCGGCGTCGACCGGGCGGAAAGCGATGTGATGAAACGGAATCCCCGCAATCCGCGGGAAGGGATTTTTGCACGCGGACTGGGAACGAAAGTGTTGACTCGCGGGTTGTTAATTGGGCTCGTCTCCCTTGCCGCATTTGTCATCACCCTTTACGGTACCGGCATCCCTGAACTCACACACGCACAAACCATTGCTTTTGCCACACTCGTGATGGCCCAACTCATTCATGTGTTCGATTGCCGCAGCGAGTATTCCGTTTTTCACCGTTCCCCATTTGAAAATAAAGCCTTGTTGTGGGCGGTCCTATCTTCCGTCGTATTAATGTTGCTCGTCATCTATGTTCCGGTGTTGCAACCGATTTTTTACACAACCGCACTCGGCTTGAACGATTGGCTCCTTATTCTGGGTCTTTCCGCGATTCCAACCGTCGCACTCGCAGGGGGAGGCATGCGAAAAAAAGAAAGATAATGAAGAAAGAGCCTATGCCGGGCTCTTTCTTCTAATCAAAAACCATTGTTTTTCCATCGGAATTGATGATTTGTGGCCCAACACCTTGTCCTCAACGTTGAAATTGTTTAAAATGAAAATAGTGGATGTGATATACGATGGTCACAAGTATGACCGGTTACGGATTTGCGGAAGAAAAAATTGCAGATGGACGAATCAGCGTTGAAATGAAAAGCGTGAACCACCGTTTTCTTGATGTCCAATTTCACTTGCCGGCAGTCCTCCGCAACCAGGAAGAAGAAGCACGCAAAATCGTGAACGAAAAGGTGCAGAGAGGCAAGGTGGATATAACCGTAACGTTGACCGGGAATCCCTCCTCCCTTGGCGTAGAAAAACATCTACATATCGATTGGCATCTGTTGCGCCAATATTTGCAAGAGGCGAAACAGATGCAAGCGTTCGGTGCCTTTGATGGAAAGCTGTCATTGAATGATTTTTTGTTTAATGAACAGATCGTTTCCGTTCAGGAGGAAACAAGGGAAGCTCCTGCCATCCATCAAGCGCTTTGGAATGCGATGCATAATGCATGCAATAGCTTAATGAGCATGAGAAACAAAGAGGGGCGGTTGCTTTCCCGGGATTTGGAAAGCTATTTGCAGCATATTTCCCAATGCCTGGAAGTATTGGAAACGCGTGTACCCGAGGTGCAATCTCGCTACCGGCAAAAGTTAGAACAAAAAATGAAAGCGATGGTCGATACGGTCGACGAAGAGCGCTTGCTTACGGAAGTGGCGGTTTTTGCCGACAAAAGCGATGTGAGCGAAGAGTTGGCCAGAATGCACGCGCACGTCAAGCAGTGCAAGGAAACGTTAGGTGAGCCGGGGGCCATCGGACGCAAACTTGATTTTATTACACAAGAAATGAATCGAGAAGCTAATACGATCGGATCCAAAGGCAATGACCAGAGCCTATCAAAAGTAGTCGTCGAGATGAAGAGCATCCTTGAAAAGGTGAAGGAACAGGTGCAGAATATCGAATAGAAAAGAGGGTTACCATTGAGTATTAAATTGATTAACATCGGTTTTGGAAATATCGTTTCCGCGAACCGTATCATCGCTATCGTTAGCCCCGAGTCTGCGCCGATCAAACGCATCATTCAAGAAGGCCGAGACCGCAACATGCTCATTGACGCGACGTACGGCAGACGTACGCGAGCGGTCGTGATTGTGGACAGCGATCATGTCATCCTCTCGGCAGTCCAACCTGAAACCGTTGCCCAACGCTTAACGACAAAAGAGGAGAACGATGACGATTAGCGAGCCTTGCAGGTATATCCCACTTCCCAATCGGACATGTTGGTGATACGATTAAAGGGACCGATAAAACGTACGCCAATGGAAGGATGAACAATGTTGAAGAAAGATTACGGGCTGCTCATCGTTCTTTCCGGACCTGCCGGGGTGGGAAAAGGTACGGTTTGCAATGCATTGCGCGCCGTCGATGATTCGATTAACTACTCGGTGTCCGCCACGACACGCGCACCGCGGGAAGGCGAAAAAGACGGCGTGAATTATTTTTTTAAAAACGAAGCGGCGTTTAAGGAAATGATCGCCAATGGCGAGCTGCTGGAATGGGCAAAGTACGTGAACAATTATTATGGTACGCCCCTGCAAAATGTCACGGATACCGTGCAGAAGGGCACCGACATTATATTGGAAATTGAAGTCCAAGGTGCAGCGAAAGTGAGGGAACGTTATCCGGAGGGGGTCTTTATTTTTTTGGCACCGCCGGATCTGTCCGAACTGCGCAAACGCATCGAAGAACGAGGCACCGAAAACAGCGAACTTATTGAGGAGCGCATGACGGTTGCCCAAGCAGAAATTGAAATGATGGCAAACTATGATTACGTCGTGGAAAATGATGACGTCGACAAAGCGGTACAACGAATCCGTTCCATCGTTGAAGCAGAACATTGCCGCAAGGATCGCGTCATTGACTACTATCGACAATCCGTGGAGGTGAAGTAAACCTATGATTTATCCATCGATCGACGCATTGCTCACAAAGATCGATTCGAAGTATTCCATCGTCACGATCGCCGCACAACGGGCGCGTGAGCTTCAGGAAGATGAAGAACGCCAGTCAACGCTCGAGAATCCCACCTCTAACAAACTCGTCGGCATCGCCCTTGAAGAGATGCATGAAGGAAATTTGACGATACAAAAAGATTAGCGAAAACCCCCGTGTTGTTGAACAACACGGGGGTTTTAACGTTATTTCATTTTGAGTGTCTGTGCATTGATCGCTACAATAACCGTACTTAATGACATGAGTACAGCCCCTAAAGCCGGGTCAAGGAGAAATCCCCATGTAGCCAGCACACCCGCCGCGAGCGGAATCGCCACAATGTTGTAGCCTGCGGCCCACCAAAGGTTTTGAATCATCTTGCGGTATGTGATTTTAGATAAATCAACGATGGATACAACATCGAGTGGATCGCTATTGACGAGCACAACATCTGCCGTCTCCATGGCGACGTCCGTCCCTGCTCCAACAGCAACGCCGAGATCGGCATTGGCAAGCGCGGGTGCATCATT
Organism: Salicibibacter cibi; assembly: GCF_016495865.1. NCBI lineage: Bacteria > Bacillati > Bacillota > Bacilli > Caryophanales > Bacillaceae > Salicibibacter > Salicibibacter cibi. The sequence continues at coordinate 2,437,664 of NZ_CP054706.1, read as the reverse complement.
AATGCCATCCCCGGTCATGCCGACACGTTTTCCGTCTTTCTTTAGTTCTTTTACTTTTTCTGCTTTTTCATGAGGAAGAACTTCGGCAATGACTTGGTCCATGCCAATTTGTTTGGCCACTTCCTGGGCTACTTTCTCGTTATCTCCGGTAAGCATCACAGTTTCGATACCCATTTCGTGCAAGCGATTAACGGCTTCTTTTGCGGATTCTTTAACAACGTCAGCTAAAGCAATGGCACCGAGTAAGGTTTGCTCCTGAAGGACAAAAACAACAGTCTTCCCGGTTTCCGAGAGTTTGGATAAACGTTCCTCGTCATAACGGATCCCTTCTCTTTGCAAATGCCCTGGGCTGACGACCGAGATAACCTTCCCATCAACGTTTCCGGTAATTCCTGCCCCTGTCAGGGAATCAAAGTTTTCCGGTTGAGGTATGTCGATGTGTTTTTCTTTAACTTTCGCCATCATTCCGGCAGCGATTGGGTGCTCCGATTGTGACTCAAGCGAGGCGGACAATCTTAATAACTCATCTTCGGATACGTCTTTCTCCGGGAGAATGTCTGTAACCCCAAATTCCCCATGCGTTAGCGTTCCGGTCTTGTCAAACATCATCGTGTCTACCTGTCTGGCACTTTCAAACCCGATGCGGTTTCGGATAAATAATCCTTTTTGTGCGGAAATTCCCGTGGAACGAGCAGCCACTAAAGGGATCGCGAGACCGAGAGCATGCGGACAAGAGATGACAAGCACGGTGACCATGCGGGTGACCGCAAACTCTGTATCCACCCCAAGGCCCATCCAAGTGCTGAAGGTCACTATTCCGGCGACAACAGCGACGTAGAACAGCAGACTGGCGGCGCGATCGGAAAGCATCTGTGTTTTTGATTTGCTTTCCTGTGCCTCCTTGACCAGTTGCACGACTTGTGATAAGTATCCTTCATCGCTCGTCTTAGAGACTTCGATCGTCAAAGAACCGGAGGTGTTGATCGCTCCGCCAATGACTTCTTCCCCTGCGCTTTTTTCAACTGGTTCAGACTCTCCGGTAAGCATCGATTCATTGATAGAAGATTTCCCATTTAAAATATATCCATCCGCCGGTATTTTTTCGCCCGGCTTAATAAGCAGACGGTCTCCCTTTTTGAGTTCAGATACGGAGACAGCTGTAACCTGATCATCATCATCCAGTTTATTCGCTTCTTGGGGCATAAGTTCTACCAGAGATTCAAGCGAATCGGAAGCTTTCATCACAGATTTCATCTCAATCCAATGACCAAGAAGCATGATTGCGATCAGTGTTGCCAGTTCCCAGAAGAAATCCATCCCTTCAAGGCCGAAGACTGTAGCGGCACTGTAGACATACGCAACGGCAATGGCAAACCCGATGAGAGTCATCATTCCCGGGGATTTATCCTTGATCTCACTCACAAGCCCCGTTAAAAAAGGCCACCCCCGTAAAAGAAGACAACGGTGGAAAGGATAAGCTCAACGGCTGTATCTCCGGGAAACGTCAAGGAATAGTTAAAGAACATCTGGATCATATCGGACAATAGGATAATAGGGATAGCCAAAATAAGCGTGACGAAAAACCGTTTCTTAAAATCAGCCATCATTTCTCCATGTCCGCTATGCCCGTGGTGGCCATGTCCGGAGTGTCCGCCATGGCCGCCGTGATGATGGTCACCATGCCCATGGTGTTCATGATGATGGTTTTCCTCATGATGCTCGTGGTGATCATGATGATGAGCATCGTCTTTTTGATGGTGATGTTCTTGCTCATGTTGATTTTTATCGGACATTATATCTCCTCCTTCAACTACATAATACCCATGATGGGTATATGCGAAACATGTTATTTCATCCAGAAAGATGAAAAACCTTCACTGATGGCGGCCCGGCTCAAGAGATGCAACAGTGGCTCCGCGGTTCTCCGTAATATGAATATTGTGTGAAGAATCATGTGAAATGATTCACAATATAATAGAAAGGGTATAGGAAAGTAGACGGGAAGTTATTTCCCCGTTAAAAAAAGGGAGGGAATTCACGATGTATAAACAAATGCTTGTCGTCGTAGATGGCTCGATTCCATCCGACTATGCACTAACAAAAGCAATTTATTTGGCGAATCGTTATGACGCTGCCTTATTGATCGGCCACGTGGTGGATACGCGCGGTTTACCGGGAACGTCCGGTTTTTATTATCAAACATTGAAAGACGAGATACAGACAGAGGCGGAAGAATTGCTTGAAACCTCTCGTAAGAAAGCTGAATCCCTGGGGTTGAATGATGTTCAGACCGTCATAAGGTCCGGGAACCCGCGAGCTAAAATTCCAAAAGCGCTGGTGTCTGACTATGATGTCGATTTATTGATCGTTGGGGGAAGCGGAAAAAACGGCGGTGAAAGGATGTTAATCGGAAGTGTGGCGGAAGCGAGTATGCGCCGGGCACCTTGCGATGTTCTCACTGTAAAAACGGAGACAGACGCGAACCTTTATCAGAACATTCTTCTGGCTGTTGATGGATCTGCGCAAGCCGAGCACGCGTTGACCAAAGCGATTCAGTTCGCGAACAGCAACGCCTCCACGCTAACGAATGCGCATGTGATTGAAGAAGGAAATCTTATGACGGATATGGCATTTCATCCGCAAAATTACGAAACGGAAGCGCAAAAAAACGCGGAGCAGATGCTTCAAAATTATAAGCAACAAGCGGAAGAGAAAGGGATAAAAAATGTACAAAACGTCACGCGTATCGGGAATCCGCGCGTAGATGTTCCGCAAGCACTCACGGTCAAACATGAAATCGACCTCCTGATCACCGCAGCAACCGGTCGCAATGCAGTGGAAAAAATCTTTACCGGCAGTGTCGCTGAAGCATCTGTACATCGAGCCCCGTGTGATGTACTCACGGTTAAATAGTCGCGCCGGTAAGGTTTGGCAGAATGTTTAGAAGGATATGATGGAAAATTCATAATAATAAAATTTAATGCTCTTCAAGAAAACCGCAGAAGGAGGTGATGGTAGGTCCATCTCGCTTTGAAGAGAATTCTAATGGGTATTGTTGGCAGGCACCGTATCGACGAATCCGCTCATGCTTGTGATCGAGATTTTTATCATGAAAGGGGACATGCCGGACGATCGGTCTTGATGGACAACGTGAAAAGAAGATGTGAACAAAGGAGCATCAAGGATGGACAAAAAGAAACCGCCGTTTAACCAGAATGTAAATGAATTCGTCGATGCGTATGGTACGGATTCAACGTTGGGGCTTAGCCATGCGGAAGCGCGTAAACGCCTCGACCAATACGGACAAAATGAACTTCCGGGAGAAGAAAAAGAACCGCGCTGGAAAGCTTTTATGAGGCATTTTCATGACATCCTTATCTATGTCTTGCTTGCGGCGGCGGCAGTCACGCTGGTTCTCGGCCATTATATTGATACAGCGGTCATTCTCGTTGTCGCGATCGTTAACGCGAGCATTGGTTATTTTCAGGAAAATAAAGCCGAAAAAGCGCTCGAAGGCATTCGAAATATGCTCTCCCTTGAAGCCAACGTTCGCAGAAACGGGAAGCGACAAACCGTTCCCTCTACAGAACTGGTCGTCGGGGATCTGGTCATGTTATCCCCGGGCGATAAAGTGCCGGCGGATTTACGGTTGGTCCGGGCCGAAGAATTAAATGTTGAAGAAGCTGCGTTAACGGGAGAATCCACTTCTGTCCTTAAACATACGGAACAACTGGAAGAAGACACGGTTTTAGCCGATCGTCTTAACATGACCTTCTCCGGAACAACCGTTGTCTCGGGGACAGGAGCCGGGATTGTCGCGGCTACCGGCACGGATACGGAAATCGGCAAAATCAACCGTTCCATTTCCGATATTGAAGACATAAAAACACCGCTGCTGAAGCAAACAGCTCAATTCGGCAAGATGATTTCCTTCGCCATCGTCGGTCTCGCGCTCGTGATGTTTATCTTCGGTTTCTTTTTCCGGGATTATGAGATCGGTGAATTATTGCTTTCGGTCATTGGCCTTGCCGTAGCTGCTATCCCCGAAGGGCTTCCGGCGATTTTATCGATTATCCTCGCAATCGGGGTTCAAAATATGGCCGGGCGAAACGCGATCGTCCGAAACCTTCCTTCCGTGGAAACCCTCGGTTCCGTTTCTGTCATTTGTTCGGACAAAACCGGCACGCTCACCAAAAATGAAATGACCGTAACGTCAGTCGTGACGGCCGACAGGGAATACAACGTATCCGGCACCGGTTATGTGCCGATGGGCACTATTTTTCATAAAAAGGAAGAAGTGGACACAAATGAAGATACAGCCCTTTATCACTTTCTTTTAAGCGTAAAAAACAATAACGATGCCGAGTTGCACCAGGATGAGGAAGAACACTGGACCGTCATGGGCGAGCCAACCGAAGGCTGTCTCGTAACGCTGGCGGAAAAAGCGAGCACGGCAGTTGATGATTTAGCTGTCGAATCGAAAATCCCTTTTGATTCCGATTATAAATATATGGCGACATTGGTTACGTTGGAAGGCCGAAAAATGATGTTGATCAAAGGGGCGCCCGATCGCATTTTTGATATGGCCGATCAGGAAACTTTGAAAGATGGCACAAAGCAACCGTTTAACCGTAAAGCGTGGACAGAAAAGATGGGCGTCCACGCCAAACGCGGCGAACGCGTTCTCGGTGTTGCTATCAAACCCATGCCTGAAGGCACGGAAAAAATTACGCGTGACGATCTCTCAAAAGGGGTGACCATGCTTGGGCTCGCGGGAATTATTGATCCGCCGAGAGAAGCGGCGGTCACGGCGATTACCGAATGCAAGAAAGCCGGCATCCAGGTGAAGATGATTACCGGCGACCATGCCGAGACCGCGATGGCAATTGGTAAGCAGATGGGCATTGAGACCGGTGCAGCCGCCCTCGAAGGCAAGGATCTCGATGCCATGGCGCAAGCAGAACTGGAAGAAGCGGTCGAAAAGCACCAAATTTTTGCCCGCACGAGCCCGGAAAACAAATTACGCTTGCTGGAAGCTTTGCAGGCAAAAGGAAAAATTGCGGCCATGACCGGCGATGGCGTCAACGACGCCCCCGCGCTCAAAAGGGCGGATGTCGGGGTGGCGATGGGCATCAAAGGAACCGAAGTCGCCAAAGACGCTTCCGAAATGGTGCTTGTGGATGATCATTTCAAAACGATTGTCAATGCCGTGGAGGAAGGGCGCAGAGTCTATGACAACTTAAAAAAAACGATTCTGTTTATTCTCCCGACCAACGCCGCCGAAGCCTTCTTAATCATGGCGAGTATTCTCATTGGCGTGGCAATGCCGTTGACGCCGGTGCAAATTCTCTGGGTGAACATGGTGTCATCCGTCACCGTCTCCCTGGCGCTGGCCTTTGAAGGTCTGGATAAAGGCGCGATGGACAAACAACCGCGCAATCCGAAAACCCCGCTTTTGAGTGGATACTACATTTTTCGCATTTTGTTCGTCGCCATTTTGATCGGAGGCGGAACGTTGGCGATGAATCTCACCATGGTCGAACAAGGGTATGATCAAAGCATCGTTAATACGGTTACGCTGCAAACCATTGTGCTGGCGCAAATGTTTCACTTGTTTAATTGTCGCTCCGAACTTAATTTTGCTTTCAATAAAGACTTTTTCAAAAACAAAGCCGTCTTTGTCGTTTCAGCCTTGTTGATCGGACTTCAGCTCGCGATCACGTACGTGCCGTTTATGAACATGGTCTTCGGCACCCGTCCGATTGAACTTGCATATTGGACATTCCCGGTTATCATGGGCATTGTCGTGTTTATTGTTGTAGAAATTGAGAAGTCAATTACAAAGCAGATCGTTAAAAGGAAAGACGCGCGTTAGCCAACACAGGGGGTCTTTTAGTGGAAAAAAAGAATTTTATCAGCTTGCTAGCAGCAATTGCTGTTCTCGCCATCGTTTTGTTGTTGCCAAACCCCGAGACACTTCCGATTGTCGGGCAACGTGCCTTGGCTGTCTTGGCATTCGCGGTTATTCTTTGGATGACGGAAGCCGTATCGTACCCGGTTAGCGCGATTATGATTGTCAGTCTGCTGGCGGTGCTCATCGGTTTTTCGCCAACGGTCGAGGACCCATCCGTTATGTACGGAACCAGTGATGCGCTGGAAATGGCGATCAGCGGTTTCAGTTCAACGGCTGTCTTGCTCGTTGCAGGTGCGCTCGTTTTGGCGGCAGCCATGGAAATCACCGGGCTGCACCGGCGTGTGGCCTTGCTGATTATGTCCAAAGTAGGGAGCAAACCGGGGAACCTTGTGATCGGAACGATTATCGTTAGTTTTGTTCTTGCCTTATTTGTGCCGAGCGCCACAGCTCGTGCCGGTACGATCGTTCCGATCCTTTTGGGAATTGTCGCCGCTTTTGGACTTGCGAAAACGAGCAAGCTGGGTGCGTTGTTAATGATCACCGCTGTGCAGTCGATTTCCATATGGAATATCGGCATCAAAACCGCCGCCGCCCAAAATATGGTGGCACTCGGGTTTATGGAAAGTCAATTTGGCATTGATATTCCCTGGGGCAACTGGTTTTTATACGCGGCCCCCTGGTCTATTATCATGTCGGTTGTTTTATATTTTGTCATGACAAAACTGATCAAACCGGATTTACCCGAGACCACTGAAGGAAACAGTATTGAGCAACAGTTGCAGAATCTCGGGAAGATGGGCGGAAAAGAATGGCGCCTGATTTTCATTGCTGCAGCTCTGCTGATTCTCTGGACGACAGAGGGCGTCTTGCATCCATTGGATTCGACAACGCTTATGATTATGGGAGTCGCGGTCATGCTTATCCCCGGGATCGGCATCTTTAGTTGGAAAGAAGTTCAGCCGAAAATACCGTTAGGCACATTGGTTGTATTTGCCACAGGGATTTCACTTGGGACGGTTTTGTTGGAAACGGAAGGCGCGACTTGGCTTTCTTCAAATTCGTTTGAACTCATGGGGATAGACGCGATGCCATTGGTTTTAATGGTCGCTGTGCTGGCCTTATTTAATATTTTGCTTCACTTGGGATTTGCCAGTGCAACAAGCCTTGCGGCTGTTTTCATCCCGATTGTCATCGCGTTAGTCGCCGGCATGGAACCGACCTCATTTTATGGACCGGGCCTAGTATTAATCATGCAATTTGTCATCAGTTTCGGATTTATTTTGCCAATCAATTCCCCGCAGGGGATGTTGGCATATGGCACAGACACCTTCACTGTTAAGCAATTCATCAAATCTGGCATTCCGATTACTGTGATTGGATACTTGCTAATCGTTCTCTTTAGCGCGACTTATTGGCAATGGATTGGGTTATTATAAGGTAAATAGGGAATGCTGAACAACTTGCAGCTATCAGCTGAAGCCGGGATGCCGCTTCCATGGCTTCGCTTTCCGCGGACGAACGGTCAAGCTTCCTCGCGCAAAATCGGCGCTGCGGGGGCTTGACGCGTCCGTTTTTTCGCTGGAGTCTCGCCATTGCAGCACCGTCCCTCCGTGTGTTGCCAGACGTGCAAGGGTTTTCTGCTTTTAGGATAGATTTTCTTGCATCCAGTTTTGGCAACGTCAACGGAAAATGCTTATGTGCCAGTCTTTTTCCGTTATTCAGCAGTCTCTAAATATGGACTCCCGGTAACCCGCCGGGGGTTTTTCTGACGTTTAATAATACTTCCGCATGGTCATTGGCCCGGCGCTCATAAAACAAATGATTGACAAAAATACCGTATAGGGGTATATTATAAATAGACCAAAAAGGAAGTGATTAAATTGGATAAATCGTTGCACGATCACCCAAGCAAACCGAGAACACAAGATGAAATGGATAAAGTCAATAACCGTTTAAAACGGATCGAAGGTCAAGTGCGCGGCATACAAAAAATGGTGGAAGATGATCGCTATTGTGTCGATATTTTAGTGCAAATTAGCGCCATTCAATCCGCGTTAGATAATGTAGGTTTCGCTATCACGGAACGACACATTAAACATTGTGTCAGTGACGCGATTAAACAAGGAGAAGGAAAAGAAACCATTGAGGAATTAATGACGGTCTTGAAGCAATTTTCGAAGTGAAGGAGGGATGTGTATCATGAGCGAAAAAAATCATGCCACCCTTGGTGTGACAGGCATGACTTGTGCCGCTTGTTCCAATCGTGTCGAAAAAGTTTTAAATAAAATGGATGGCGTGGAAGCGCAAGTCAATTTCACAACGGAAAAAGCAACCGTAGACTATGAAGCGGAAAAAACGTCTATCGATGCCATTACGGATAAAATTGAAAATGTCGGCTACGGAGTTGAAATGGAACAAACAGAATTGGATGTTTTTGGCATGACCTGTGCCGCTTGTTCGAACCGCATTGAAAAGGTATTGAATAAGCAAGAGGGGGTCAAAGATGCAACGGTCAACTTAACAACAGAGACGGCGTCCATCGAATATAACCCCGGAGTAGCTGATCCTAAAGCATTCATTGAGAAAATCAAAAACTTAGGTTATGACGCGAAACCTAAAGCCGAAGCAGAAGAAAAGCAAACACACAAAGAAAAAGAAAACAAAAAGATGAAGACGAAATTAATCATTTCGGCCGTGTTAACGGCACCGCTATTGGTCACCATGTTGGTGCATTTATTCGGCATGAATATACCGGATATCTTCATGAATCCGTGGTTCCAATTTGCGTTGGCAACACCTGTTCAATTTTACATCGGCCGGCAATTTTATGTTGGAGCCTATAAGAGCTTGAAGAGCGGCGGAGCAAACATGGATGTGCTCGTTGCGTTAGGGACGAGTGCCGCTTATTTCTATAGTTTATATGAAGCATTCAGGACCATTGGCAATCCTGCCTATATGCCACATTTATACTTTGAAACAAGTGCTGTCATCATCACGTTGATTTTATTCGGAAAGTATTTGGAAGCTACTGCAAAAAACCGGACGACGAATGCATTATCCTCTTTGCTTAATTTACAGGCAAAAGAAGCCCGCGTCATAAGAAACGGCGAAGAAAGTATGATGCCGGTGGAGGACGTTGTCGTTGGGGATCGGTTAGTCGTTAAACCGGGGGAGAAAATACCCGTAGACGGTAGGGTTGTAAAAGGAAGAACATCGATCGACGAATCGATGATTACCGGAGAATCCATCCCGATTGAAAAAGACGTGGACGCAAACGTGATCGGCTCCACAATCAACAAAAACGGCGCGATTGAAATGGAAGCAACAAAAGTAGGAAAAGATACAGCCCTCGCCTCGATTGTGAAAGTCGTTGAAGATGCGCAAGGATCAAAGGCACCCATTCAACGATTAGTCGATATCATTTCCGGCTATTTCGTCCCCATCGTTGTCGTTATTGCCATTCTGACATTTACGGTTTGGATCACACTCGTCCAACCTGGTCAAATGGCACCTGCTTTAGTTGCCTCGATTGCTGTCCTTGTCATTGCATGTCCCTGTGCTTTAGGCCTTGCAACCCCGACATCTATTATGGTCGGGACGGGCAAAGCTGCCGAAACCGGGATCCTTTTTAAAGGTGGCGAACATCTCGAGCGTACGCATGAACTAAACGCGATTGTGCTGGATAAAACAGGAACGATCACAAAAGGAAAGCCTGAAGTCACAAACTTTACAGGGGATGAGGAAGCCCTGCAGTTACTCGCGAGTGCGGAAAAAGGCTCGGAACATCCCCTTGCAGAAGCCATTGTTGCCTACGCAACAGATGAAAATATTGATTTGGTTGACGTCGATGATTTCAATGCGATCGCCGGACACGGGATCAAAGCGACGATTTCCGGCCAGCACATTCTCGTCGGCAATCGAAAATTACTGCAAGATCACCAAGTGGATGTTGGCGCAGCAGAACAAGCATTGGTCGATTATGAAGTGGATGGAAAAACAGCGATGGTCATCGCGATTGATGGAACGTATCGCGGCATCGTTGCCGTTGCTGATACGATTAAAGAAACAGCCCCACAAGCCATAAAAGAGTTAAAAGACGACGGCTTAGACGTCATCATGTTAACAGGGGATAACGAGCGAACCGCACAAGCCATTGCAAAGCAGATTGGCGTTGAGCAAGTCATTGCGCAAGTGTTGCCGGAAGAAAAAGCCGATAAAGTCAAGGACATTCAGTTGCAAAGCAAAAAGGTTGCAATGGTTGGGGATGGCGTTAACGATGCGCCTGCGTTAGCTGTCGCCGATATTGGCATTGCTATTGGAACCGGCACGGAAGTGGCCATTGAAGCGGCTGACGTTACGATTCTTGGCGGCGAGCTATTGCTCATACCGAAAGCCATGAAAATCAGCCACGCGACGATTAAAAATATCCGTCAAAATCTTTTCTGGGCTTTCGGCTACAATACGGCCGGCATCCCGATAGCAGCTGTCGGATTACTTGCCCCATGGGTGGCCGGCGCAGCGATGGCACTAAGTTCGGTCAGTGTTGTCTCTAACGCCCTTCGTTTGAAAGGAGCGAAAATTTGAAGGGGAGGTTTTGTAGAAGTGCCTTGACCCTAAATATAAAGATAAAAGAGCTGGTTCCGAAAGGAAACCAGCTCTTTTATGCTATAATGAGATTGAGCGAAAATTAAAAACATAGGGAAAGGACGTGGGCAATGAATCTGAAACCGCGTGAAACACCTGGCGAATTAAAGGTTTTGCGCATGTTACGCGCGCGCATGACGCTTCCGGACGACCAGCATTACTTAAATCTCGAGCAAGGCTATGCCGGAGAACAAATCATGGATGGCTGGTTGGAAGGATTGTCTAATGACTGTCTTCTCATCGATGACCTTTTGCTCGAACAGAACCGTAGGATTTTTCAAATCGATTCGCTGCTTGTTTTTCAAGAAAAGATTTATATGTTGGATGCCAAGCACAGTGCTGGAGATTTTTACATCGATGGTGATAAGTGGAAGGCCATCTCCGGCACCGAGATCCAAGATCCTCTGCTCCAAATGAAACGAAGCATCACCCTCCTGCGAAAATTGCTGCAACAGCTTCGAATAAATCTTCCGATTGGATACTTCCTTGTTTTTACTCACCCTGAATTTTATCTGTACAATGCTCCCCCGGACCTACCTGCCGTGTTTCGACCTCAAGTGCCTCGGTTTTTGAAAAAATTAGCTCCTGCATTGGATTGCAACAACAGACACTCGCCGAGCGATTGATCGCGTTGCATCGGCATGATAATCCGCATATGCGTGTGCCCGAGTATGATTACGCCGGGCTGGAGAAGGGTGTGGTGTGTGCAGGTTGCCAATCGTTTATGGTTTACAGCGGTCAAAAATGTTTATGTCCCTTGTGTGGCATAGTGGAAAAAACAGAAACAGCGGTGTTGCGGAATATTGAAGCGTACCGGTTTCTTTTCCCGGATAGAAAGATGACCACCAATTCGATTTCTGAATGGTGTGGGATGAAGGGAGCCAATCAAAAAGTCAGAAAAATATTATTGAATCATTATAAACGGGTTGGCAACCGGAGGTTTGCATATTACGTTTAAAGATTAAACCATATGATCGATAGCAGGCCACCAACGATCTACTTTTGCGGTAAAGTTGAAAAGAAGATCGATAGCCCGCCGCTCACGATCTATTTTTAAGATGAAGGCAAAAAATAGAACGTTAGACCTACCGCCCCACCCATCCCCCCGCAAGGACAAATCAACCCAAATCGCTGTATTTCGACACTTGGAATGATATAATGCGTGTAAAAGGATAGGGGAAGGAGTTTACCGTACGATGAACGACAGAAATATCATTCTCGGTGTTACCGGTGGGATTGCCGCGTTTAAAGCGGCCGCGCTTGCTTCAAAGTTGAGCCAGGCGGGCGCGAACGTAAAGGTGATCATGACCGAAGGTGCACGTGAATTTATTACCCCTTTGACGTTTCAGGCTTTGACGCGGGAGCAGGTTTATATCGATACATTTATTGAAGAAGAAGTGGACAAGGTCGCCCATATCGATGTCGCCGATTGGGCGGATGATGTTGTGATTGCGCCGGCGACGGCTGATCTCATCGGAAAATATGCGAACGGAATTGCCGATGATATGCTCACGACGACGTTACTGGCGACACAGGCATCCGTCTATATCGCGCCTGCCATGAACGTGAACATGTTCGAACATCCTGCCGTTGTTGAAAATATTCGTAAGTTGGAAGCGCGCGGGGTCGGTTTCATGGAGCCCGGTTCCGGCTATTTGGCCTGTGGCTGGATCGGCAAAGGGCGCATGGCGGAACCGGAAGATATTTTCGCGATTTTAGAAAACGTTCAAACCCCACCCCTTCCATATCTAAGAGGAAAAAAAGTACTCGTTTCCGCCGGGCCCACGCGTGAAATCATTGACCCGGTTCGGTTTTTGTCCAATCGCTCTTCCGGAAAAACAGGCTTTGCCGTTGCCCAAGCGGCCCGGGCGCAAGGGGCGGAGGTGACACTCGTCACCGGACCGGTGGAGTTGTCGACGCCGCCGGGCGTGGAACGTATTGATGTGACGTCCGCCAAAGACATGTTCGATGCGATTGCGCCATTATATGATGAGGTCGACCTCGTCATCAAAACGGCGGCGGTGGCCGATTATACGCCGGATGAGACCTTTGCGCACAAAGTGAAAAAAAACGACGGCGACTTAAGCATAAATATGGTCCGAACGGTCGATATCCTCGGTGAACTCGGGCGCCGCAAAGACAAACAAATCCTCGTCGGATTCGCTGCCGAGACCAAAAATTTGGCTCAATATGCCGAAAAGAAGATGCAGGAAAAAAATCTTGACATGATCGTTGCCAACAATGTAAATGAAAAAGGCATCGGCTTTGCCAGCGATGATAACAAAATCACGATCTTTCGCCGGGACCACGAAAGCATCAATTACGACAAACAAAGCAAAGAAGGCTTGGCGGATCGTTTATTGGAAGAGATCCAACCGCTTTTTGAAGGAGACGGTGAACGTGTACGCGAAAATCATCGTTGATGTACCGAGCGGCGGCACCGACCATCCTTTCGATTATCATTTGCCTGATGCGCTCGCACAAACGGCCAGTATAGGAATGCGCGCCCTCGTGCCTTTCGGACAGCGAAAACTGACCGGTTTTATCGTGGACATTGTTCGTGAAACAAACGTGGAGAAAGTAAAAAATGTCGCTGAACTGCTCGACATTACGCCTGTTTTGAATGAAGAGTTATTGGCGTTAGGCACGTGGATGTCGAGAGAAACGATTTGCTTTCAAATTACCGCTTATCAAGCCATGATCCCGGCGGCTATGCGCGCGAAGGCGGTAAAAAAAATTGCAGTCGTTGAAGCCGAACGGTCGCAGTTGCCCATGAGTGTGCAAGCGCTCTTCGGACAAGCGGGCGAAATCAATTGGGCAGACCTTCGAAGCGACGCTCGCCTCTTGCGTGACATCCGCTCGGCCGTGGAGCAACGGCAAATAACCGAACGCTACGAGCTCAAAGACCAGGCCAAACACCGAACAGCAAAAGCGGTGACGATACCGTCCGACCTCAAAGAAACGCCCGCAACGAAAAAACAGCAAGAGACGCTCGCGTTGATTGCCGATCATTACGGAGAAACAGCGGCAGCAATCCGGACGCTTATGCAAGAGCTGTCGCTCTCCCGTGCCGTAATTAATACGCTCGTCAAAAACGGTTTTTTACAGGAAAATGAGATTATCATTGACCGCAACCCGTACACAAGTGCCGAAGGCGACGGAGACGAGGAAAAAGCAACCCTCACCGCTGACCAGTCCCGTGCACTTGCGCAAATCGAGGGAACGATGGATCAACGCAAAGCATCCCCGCTTCTTTTACACGGAGTTACCGGAAGCGGGAAAACCGAAATCTACTTACAAGCCATTGACCGTGTGCTTCAACAAGGAAAAGAAGCGATCGTGCTCGTGCCGGAAATATCGCTCACCCCGCAAATGGTGGAACGTTTTAAACGGCGGTTCGGGGCGAATGTAGCCGTTCTTCACAGTGCACTTTCGGTCGGCGAGCGCTTTGACGAATGGAAAAAAATCCAAGAGCAACGCGTGCAAGTCGCCGTCGGCGCACGCTCGGCCGTGTTCGCACCGTTTACGAATCTCGGCCTCATCGTCATCGACGAAGAACACGAGAGCACATACAAGCAAGAAGAACATCCCCGTTATCACGCCCGCGAAATCGCGATTTGGCGAAGCGGCCGCCACCGTTGTCCGGTGCTCCTCGGAAGCGCGACCCCTTCGATGGAAAGTTATGCGCGGGCAGCAAAAGGGGTATATAAATTGCTTTCATTGCCGGCGCGAATCAACCAACAGCCGCTACCGGTCATTGATACCGTCGATATGCGCGAGGAAATGCGGGAAGGCAACCGTTCCGTTTTTTCCGTAAACCTATTGGAAAAATTGCGTGACCGCATCGAAAAAGGAGAACAAGCGGTTCTCTTTTTAAACCGGCGCGGGTTTTCAACGTTTGTGATGTGCCGCAATTGCGGGTATGTGGGCATGTGTCCCCATTGCGAAATTTCGCTCACGTTTCATCGCCGCGATAGCCAGTTGAAATGCCACTACTGCGGCCACGAAGAACGCGTGTATGAACGTTGTCCCAGTTGCGAAAGCACGCATATTCGTTATTTTGGCACGGGTACCCAGCGGGTAGAGGAAGAATTGCAGCAATTGCTCCCCGAAGCCCGCATCATTCGCATGGACAATGACACGACGAAACGAAAAGGCGCCCATGAACGGTTGTTAAAACAATTCGGAAACGGTGACGCCGAAATTTTGCTCGGGACGCAAATGATCGCTAAGGGCTTGGATTTTCCGGATATTACCCTCGTAGGGGTGCTTGCTGCTGATACGCTTTTGCATCTCCCTGATTTTCGGGCGCAAGAGCGGACGTTTCAATTGTTGACACAGGTGAGCGGGCGTGCCGGCCGTGCTGAAAAAGCAGGGGAAGTCATCATTCAATCGTACACGCCGGAGCACTATGCGATTCAACATGCGCAAACACATGATTATTTGTCTTTTTTTAAAAAGGAATTAGGGCAACGAAAACAAGCGGGGTACCCTCCGTACTATTTTCTTACATTGATTACATTTGCCCATGCCACGTACGCGACCGCGATGAAGGCGGGAACGCACGCGGCGAAACTATTGCGTGAGCGGCTGGGAGACACCGCCGTCATCCTCGGTCCGACCCCTTCGCCAATCGCGCGCATTAAAGATAGATATCGCTGCCAATGCATGATAAAATATAGGGATGAGCCGGAAATCACGGACGTTTTACATGAATTATTCAGCTATTATCAAAAGGAATTGCAACGAGACCAAAGGTTCATTACCATCGATCGGCATCCGAACATGTTCATGTAATGAAGAAGGAGGACGCGACAGCGTGAAAATTGTATTTATGGGAACGCCCGATTTTGCCGTTCCGATACTTAACATGCTTGTGGAGGAAGGGCATACGGTCCTCAAAGTCGTCACCCAACCGGACCGGCCGAAGGGACGAAAACAAAAACCGGCGGAACCTCCGGTCAAAGGAGAGGCAGAACGGCTCGGCTTGGAGGTTTTGCAGCCGGAAAAGGTCAAGGGATCGGTAGCGGACATCTTGGAGCCGCAGCCGGACCTGGTCGTCACCGCCGCTTACGGCCAACTGCTGCCGGAAACGCTTTTAACCGTTCCTGCCTTCGGCTGCGTGAACGTCCACGCCTCCCTTTTGCCGAAATACCGCGGCGGCGCTCCTATTCACCAGGCTGTGATCGACGGGGAAAACGAAACGGGTGTGACCCTTATGTATATGGTAAAAAAACTGGACGCTGGGGATATGCTCGCACAAGCATCTATTCCCATTGAAGAGACGGACACTGCTGGCACGCTTCATGACAAGTTAAGCACCCTCGGTGCCGATCTCCTTCACAAAACATTGCCAGCGATTGCCGCCGGGACGCTCACGCCCGAACCGCAAAAGGAAGCGCACGTGACGTATGCGCCAAACCTTTCCCGCGGACAGGAACGTATTGATTGGCATAAATCTGCCGAAGCTGTGTATAATCAGATTCGCGGCATGAACCCTTGGCCCGTTGCCTATACCCATTGGGGCGATGAGCGCTTGAAAATTTGGCGCGCCGCGCGTGTGAACGAACGCTATCCGCAGAAACAACCGGGCGAAATCGTACGCGTCGCCGCTGATGAAGGCATCATCGTCGCTTGTGGCGATGAATGCGGGCTCTCTTTACAGGAAGTGCAACCGGCAGGAAAGAAAAAAATGGCTGTCAGCGATTTCCTGCGGGGACGCGGACAATCTTTGGCAGCAGGAGAGGTATTCGGCAATGGCGAAAACGACGGATAAAGCCCCGCGCATGCGGGCGGCAAAAATACTTGACCGCGTGTTTTTTGAACGGGCGTACAGCCATCTTGCCTTGCATGAAGCATTTCGTGAACATCCGTTAGCGGATGTGGACGCGCGTTTTGTCACCGAAGTCGTGTACGGAACAATCAAACGCTTGAATACGATCGATGATGTGCTCGGACGCGTCATGAAAAATCCGCTCCAAAAAACCGACCGCAGGGTGAAAACCATTTTGCGCATGAGCGTCTATCAATTGCTTTTTATGGATCGGGTGCCGGAGCGCGCGGCCATCCATGAAGGGGTGGAATTGGCAAAAACATGGGGCAGGGGCGGATTGAAAGGGTTCGTCAACGGTGTGTTGCGAAACGTGGCCCGCCAAGGGCTTCCGGACTATCGTGATCTAGCCGATCCCGTTAAACAGCTCGCCCTTTCCACATCGCACCCGGAATGGCTCGTGCGTAAATGGATGCACGCTTATGGGGAAGCGGAGACATACGCCATGTGCGAGGCAAATGTCGAGCGGGCGTATACGACGTTGCGCGTGAATCGCCTGCAAACGGATCGCTCGACGTTACAGGCAGGTTTGGAAGCAGATGGTGTGCAAACAACTTCGGGGAATCTTGCTCCTGACAGTTTAATCGTTACAAAAGGACAAGCGTTGCACAGCGAATGGTTCAAAAAAGGAGCTTTTTCTTTTCAGGACGAAAGTTCGATGCTCGTGACTTACGCGTTGGATCCGCAGCCGGGGATGCGCGTGCTTGATGCTTGTGCCGCCCCGGGGGGGAAGTCGACCCATATCGCCGAACGGATGGAAGACGATGGTGAGGTGCTCGCCAATGACATTCATCCCCATAAACGCGCGCTCATCGCCGAACAGGCAGAACGTTTGCGTTTAAAAAGCATCCACATCCAAACTAGTGACGCCGCCGAATTTTCCGCAAACGTTGAAGCGGAAAGCTTTGATCGTGTGCTCGTGGATGCGCCGTGCAGCGGTCTCGGCGTTTTAAGGGCAAAGCCCGACATTAAATGGAAAACCGATCCGAAAGAGATCGAAACGCTTGCAGCGTTGCAATTAAATATTTTGGAGGCGGCCGCCCATGCATTGAAGCCGGGCGGAATCCTTGTGTACAGCACGTGTACGATAATGCCGGCGGAAAACGAAGACGTAATCGCTGCCTTTTTGCAAACACACGCTTCGTTTGAACCGGATGACACACTTGATGCACGTCTCGGCCTGAAGGCGGAACGTGGCCAAAGGCTGATTTTTCCACAGCAATATGGAAGTGACGGTTTTTTTATTGCCGCCATGAAGAAACGAGGGGGCCAAGCATGAAAGCATTGCAAAAAGAAGCGACAAAAGCGATGAAGCCTTCCTTGCTGTCGTTAACCTATGAGGGATGCAAGGAATGGATGAAAGAGAACGGGGAACCTGCCTTTCGCGCGAAACAGGTCTTCGAATGGCTGTATCAAAAACGGGTAGAGAGCATGGAAGAAATGACCAACTTGCCGAAAGCGTTACGGGCGAAACTGCAAGAAACGTTTACAATGACGCGCTTGCGCGAAAAACTTCGGCAAACGTCCACCGACGGTACCATCAAGTTCTTGTTTGAGCTTGAGGATAACTATTCCATCGAGACGGTGTTGATGCGCCACGATTACGGCAATAGTCTTTGCGTAACGACGCAGGTCGGCTGCCGTTTGGGATGTACATTTTGCGCGTCTGGGCTTGGCGGTTTGCAGCGGAATTTGGAAGCCGGTGAAATTGTCGCCCAAGTGCTCGATGTCCAGCGTGCCCTTGACCAAAGCGAAGAACGAATTGATTCGATTGTCGTGATGGGCATCGGTGAACCGTTTGATAACTACGATAACTTGATGGCGTTCTTGCGCACGGTGAACGACGACGAAGGGTTGAATATCGGCGCTCGCCATATTACCGTTTCCACGAGCGGAATGGTTCCGAAAATCTATCGATTTGCCGACGAAGGATTGCAAATCAATTTTGCGGTCTCCCTGCATGCGCCGAATTCGGAAATCAGAGGTCGCTTGATGCCGATCAACCGTGCCTTCCCTGTTCATAAATTGATGGATGCGATCGACTATTACCAACAGAAAACGAATCGGCGCATCACGTATGAATACGGACTTTTCGGGGGCGTGAACGATCAAGTGGAGCACGCCGAGGAGCTCGCGGATTTAATCGGCCATACGAAAGGGCATGTAAATTTGATTCCCGTTAATGATGTGCCCGAAAAAGACTATGTGCGCTCGACGCGTGCCGATATTTTTGCTTTTGAACGTACACTCAAAGCCCGCGGAATCAATGTTACGATCCGCCGGGAGCAAGGCCATGATATTGATGCTGCCTGCGGCCAATTGCGGGCGAAAGAAACGGGGTGAGCAGATGGAAACAGTGTTCAGGACAGACGTAGGAAACGTTAGACGCCATAATGAAGACGCCGGAGGCCTTTTTTATGGCGAGGGCATGATGCTCGCCGTCGTTGCCGACGGCATGGGCGGGCATCGTGCCGGAGACGTGGCGAGCAAAATGGTCGTCGAAGCGTTGCGGGATTCCTGGCAAGATCATCCGCCCCAAAACGAAATCAGTGAAATTAAGGATTGGCTGCAAGCGGAAATTAAACGGGCGAATCGGGCCGTTTTTAACAAATCCATCGACGAAGCCGCTTTTAAGGGTATGGGAACGACGGTTGTTGCGTCTGTACTGTACAATGACACGATAATTATTGCTCATGTCGGCGACAGCCGCGCGTATCGGTTTCAATCGCAAACGCTTGAACAAATCACGAGTGATCATTCCCTCGTGAATGAACTTGTCAGAAATGGTCAGCTGTCATCAGATGAAGCCGAAAACCATCCGCGCAAGAACGTGCTCACCCGCGCGATCGGTACCGAAGAAGAGATCGAGGTCGAGGTCGGTACCTTTGATTTTCCGGGGCGGGCCGTCTTATTGCTCTGTTCCGACGGTCTCTCGGATAAATTGGGGGAAATGGATGTGGGCGCGACGTTGAGCGGTGAAAATTCGATGGCTGAAGCTGCCGATGCCCTCATCCAAGAGGCACTCGAGCGTGGAGGCGAGGATAACGTCAGTATCATTCTCGTTCATCATGATGAGGAGGGAGCCGAGTCATGATTGGAGAGCGTATCGACGGACGTTATGAGGTGAAAGCTTACATTGGCGGCGGGATGGCCCACGTCTATCGAGCTCGTGATATCATTCTTGAGCGGGACGTTGCTGTCAAAGTTCTTCAGCCCCAACACGTCGATGATGAAGCGTTTGTGCGGCGATTTCGACGGGAGGCGGAGGCGTCTACGAACCTTGTGCATCCCAATATCGTCGATATTTATGATTTAGGCGAAAATGATGGAATTTTTTATATTGTCATGGAGTATATGCGCAACAATACCCTCAAGGATAAGATCGTAAACGAGGGAGCATTGTCTTTTGACGAGGCGATGCGGGTCTTCTCGGAATTGACAAGCGCGATTGCCTATGCCCATGAGCAAGGCATTATCCATCGCGATATCAAGCCGCAAAACATATTGCTCGATGAAGAAGGAAGCGTAAAGGTGACGGATTTTGGCATCGCCCGCGCATCCTCTGCTGCGACGATTACCCAGACGAATTCCGTGCTCGGATCCGTCCATTACATGTCCCCGGAGCAGGCGCGCGCAGGCACGCTCACGACGAAAACGGATATCTATGCCATCGGGGTCACCCTTTTTGAAATGGTCACCGGCCTCTTGCCTTTCAACGCCGATTCGGCCGTTTCCATCGCGCTCAAGCATTTGCAGGATCCGTTTCCAAATGCAAAAAACTTGCGGGATGATCTGCCCGAAAGCGTGAATAATATCATTCGGAAAGCCACAGCCAAGGATCCGTTGCAGCGATATGAAAACGTGGAAAAAATGCATTTGGACGGGGAAACAGCCTTGTCACCGGAACGTATTAATGAAGCGCCCGTTCACATTGCAGATCCTGACGACGAAAGCACACGGCCGATTCCTGCCGTTGGTCCCGGTCACAATGCGGAAGACACAAAAGTTGCAAGCGGCGAAGGAGACGAAGAAACGCCTCCGGAACTGAGCGGGAATAAAAAGAAGCGAAAGTTATGGAAAATAGCGGGAATCGCACTTTTGGTTCTCATCGCCATCATCGCAGCTTTTACAGTGGTACCCGCATTATTGGGCCCGGATGAAGTTGACATTCCGGATGTGGTTGGGTCCGAAGAAGATGAAGCGATCGAAGAGCTGGAGGCACTGAATCTGCAGCCGGAAACGGAATATGAATTCCACGAGGAAGCAGAGGAAGGGGCGATCTTTCATCAAGACCCGAGCGCGGGAAGAACCGTACGTGAAGGGCAGACGGTGACGATTTCCGTAAGCGAAGGCCAGGAGACCGTGGAAATGCCGGATGTTGTCGGCTTGCAATATGAACAAGCCCTCGAGGAATTACAAGACTTTGAAGACGTCGATCTCACAGCCGAGGAAACGGAAGAGGTTGCCGAAGACTTAGTCATTGAACAAACTCCGGCTCCCGATGAAGAAGTTGTTCCAGGTGAAACAACCGTTCAGATCACTTACAGTGAAGCACCGGATGTCACTCTTGAGGACCTTACCGGGACATCTCAAGATGGGGTCAACAATTATTTGGAGGCGAATAATTTAACCGGCTCTTTTCAAAGAACGGACTCGGACCAACCGGAAGGGGAAGTAATTTCCCATGATCCGGGACCGTATGATACCGTATCGCAAGGAACGGAAATAAATTTTGTTATCTCCGATGGGCCCCCGCCGGATGAAGACGAAGAGGAAGAAGAAGACGAGCTTGCCCAAACGGTGGTAGCATCCATCCCGGTTGAGGTATCCGACGACAACGAATATGAGATTGAAATCGAGTATGAAGATGCGACCACAGACGGACCAACGGTTGATACGGAAGAGGAGATCACCGAAGACACGGAATACGAAGTTAGCCTTGAAGTGACGCCGGATACCGATGGTTCGTATACGTTGTATTTGGACGGAGAGGAAGCACAATCCAATTCATTTTCATATGAAGATTGAGTCGTTAGAAACCTCGGCTTATCGCCAAGCTTTTATGGCGATAGCCTTATCTGCGAATAAATGGCCGATCTCAAAAGGAGGACCCTATGTGTATGAAGGGCAAATTGTAAAATCCGTCGGTGGTTTCTATGATGTGAAAAGCGAGACATCCGTTTTTCGATGTCGTGCGCGTGGCTTGTTTCGAAAACAAAAAATAAAACCGTTGGTTGGCGACTATGTTACGTTTGCGGATGATTATATCACGGCTGTTCATCCGCGCACGAATATGTTGCACCGGCCGCCGATGGCCAATATCGATCAGGTGATACTCGTCTTTTCCATCACGAAACCTGCGTTTTCCGGGTATTTGCTCGACCGTATCCTCGTCCATGTCGAGGCAATGAACGTCGACGCGGTCCTCGTCGTTACGAAAAACGATATTGCCTCGGGAGAGGAATACAAGGTGTTTTACGAATATCAGAGGGTATACGAAGACGTCGGTTATCCGGTGATCGTCCCAATCGATAACGATGAGCTCCTCCGGCAGCGGTTGCTGCCTTATTTTCAAGATCGTGTGAGTGTTTTGGCCGGCCCTTCCGGTGTAGGAAAATCCACGCTTCTCAATCGCCTTTCGCCCGACCTGGCATTGGAAACGGGCGACATCTCGGATCACTTGGAACGGGGGAAGCATACAACCCGCCATGTGGAACTTTTAAACGTTGGCGGCGGGAGTGTTGCCGATACTCCCGGTTTCAGTTCCTTGGATTTTACAGGGATTGAGATGGAATTGGTGCAAGACTGTTTCCCGGAAATTAGCGCCGCGAGAATGGACTGTAAATATCGGGGCTGTACCCATCGAAAAGAGGATGGGTGCGCCGTGAAAGCGGCTGTTGAACGAGAGGGTATTGCCGGCAGTCGATATGCACATTACCGGCATTTTTTTAATGAAGTTGAAGAAAGCAGGAGGTATTGAGCGATGGTGAAAATCGCCCCGTCCATATTGGCAGTTGATTTTGCATCATTAAAAGAAGAAATCGTATCCGTGGAAGAAGCGGGTGCGGACATGATTCACATCGATGTAATGGATGGCCATTTTGTGCCAAACATTACGATCGGTCCAATGATCGCCGAAGCATCAAGACGATCAACTGCGTTACCGTTGGATGTCCATTTGATGATTGAACAGCCGGATAATTTTATTCCTGCGTTTGTGCAGGCCGGGGCAGATATCGTTACCGTCCACGCGGAAGCCTGCCCCCATTTGCATCGAACGGTCCATTTGATCAAGGAGCAGGGAGCGCAAGCGGGTGTGGCCATTAACCCTCATACGCCTGTTGATGTTCTCAGGCATGTCCTGGAAGACATAGATCTCGTATTGTTAATGACCGTAAATCCCGGTTTTGGCGGCCAATCGTTTATCCGGAGTGCAGTGGAAAAAATAAGTACGGTTAAAACGTTGGCTGGAGATCTGAATCGAGATGTTTGGATTGAGGTCGATGGCGGGATTGACGACGAAACGGCCCCGTTGTGCACTCGAGCGGGCGCAAATCTTCTCGTTGCCGGGTCCTATGTTTTTAAAAAAGACGACCGGGCCGACGCGCTCCGGAAATTACGGGGAGAATAGTAGCGTTTGTGCCGCCCTTCGGTATCTTGAAGCAAAAAAATAAAAATTTTAATGTACTATTTCGGGAATGGCGAATATACATATAGAAGAATCCGTATGTGTCTTCATGGCTGTCCGTGCATAAAGCTGGCCTTCAAGGAGGAATAGTAATGAAATTTTATACCATTAAGTTGCCGAAATTTCTGGGAGGGTTCGTCCGCGCTGTTCTAGGTTCGTTTAAAAAAGAATAGAGGAAGGCAAAGGCACCGGGGGATTGCACCGGTGCCTTTGCCGGTTGGAGCGGGTGATTGGTGCTTTATGTAGGGATTGCTAAACAACTTGCAGCTATCAGCTGAAGCCGTGATGGCGCTTCCATGGCTTCGCTTTCCGCGGACGAACGGTCAAGCCTCCTCGCGCAAAACCGGCGCTGCGGGTGCTTGACGCGTCCGTTTTTCCGCTGGAGTCTCGCCATTGCAGCACCGTCCCTCCGTACGTTGCCAAAAGTGCAAGGGTTTTTTTTATAGGATGGATTTCCTTGCATCCAGTTTTGGCAACGCCAACGGAAAATGCTTATGTGCCAGTCTTTTTCCATTATTCAGCAGTTCCTATCTTACGATACAATATATTAGGATCGATTCGTGAGATTATATCGCAAGCAGCATTCATACAACTTTTAAAAAGGTAAACGCTCGTATATCCGATCAAAGAAGGACTTACACGATCTATAATCTCGGCGATTGCCAAAAAGAGAACGATAGGCGGCTTCAAACGATGGGAAATCAGGGCGACCATCAAAAAGAGAACGTATGACGCCTGTGCATCACAAAAAGTCCGTATGAAACATCTACGCGTGGCGCCTTCCCGATAAACTTTTACAAAAGAAAAAGCCGGCGTCGGCGCACTAAACGCGCGTGACTTTGCCGGCTTTCAAAGCTTTGGTTGATACGTACGCTTTTTTTGGCTTTCCGTTTACCAAAATCCGTACTTTTTGTACGTTCGCGCCCCAACGGCGTTTCGTTGAGTTATTCGCGTGTGATCGCTTGTTTCCGGATGATGGACCTCGGCCGGTAACGACGCATTTTCTGGACATTCGATGACCTCCTTTACCCAACTTGCATGATTACACCCCAACATCTTAGCATAACCTGCCCGTTAATCGCAACGTCTCTTGTTTAAAAGTGCATAATTATAGTAAGATGATCATAGTTGATCGTTCAGGAAAAACCCTATATAAGGAGGATGGTTATGGCCCTTGAAATGAACTCTCAATTGGGATCCATCGATATATCAAAAGAAGTGGTGGCGACAGTCGCCGGTGGGGCCGCGACAGACGTTTACGGAATTGTAGGAATGGCTTCCCAGAAACAAATCAAGGACGGAATATCCGAGTTGTTAAAAAGGGATAATTTTTCACGGGGCGTCGTCATCCGCGAATTCGACGACGATCTTCACATCGATATGTACATTATCGTCAGCTACGGGACAAAAATATCGGAAGTCGCTTACAATGTGCAAACGAAAGTGAAGTATCAGCTGGAACAAATGCTGGGATTAACGGTCGAATCGGTAAACATTTTTGTGCAAGGTGTGCGTGTAAGCAACCCGTAGTGGTGGAGGTGGATGAACAGTGACAACGAAAATTGACGGAAAAACCCTTATCGACATGTTCGCGGAAGGGGCGCATGTCCTCGATCAACACTCGGAACGTGTCGATGCTTTAAACGTTTTTCCGGTGCCCGATGGGGATACGGGAACAAATATGAGTTTAACAATCAATTCCGGCGTAAAAGAAATGAAGCAAGGGGAGGATGTGCGCGCATCAGCGGTGGCGAAGCATTTCTCCAAAGGCTTGCTGATGGGCGCGCGGGGAAACTCAGGGGTCATCCTTTCCCAATTGTTCCGCGGATTTGCAAAAGGGATTGAAAAAAAAGATGAATTCGACGGGCAAGCCTTGGCCGCCGCTTTCGAGAATGGCGTGGACACAGCGTATCGTGCCGTTATGAAACCGGTGGAGGGAACCATTCTTTCGGTGGCCAAAGACGCCGCAAAAGCAGCGCGTAAAGAAGCACGCAAGCATAACGATGTCGACGCCGTGCTCGAAGAGGCACTTTCCGAGGCGAGACGTTCATTGGAACGAACCCCCGATTTATTGCCGGTCTTAAAAGAGGTCGGGGTTGTAGATTCAGGCGGACAAGGCCTTTTGCATATTTATGAAGGCATGCAGGCAGGTTTGCGAGGAGAATCAACCGCCGATCACGCAACAGAAGTCGCAGAGCAGCCTTCCATGGACACCCTCGTGGAAGCCGAGCATCATCATGTCCAGGGAGATATAGCCCCCGAAGACATTGAGTTCGGCTATTGCACGGAAATCATGATCCGTTTTGATGACGAAAAAACGAAGAAAAATCCGTTCAACGAAGAGGCATTCCGCTCACGCTTAAGCGAACATGGCGATTCACTCCTCGTCGTGAGCGATGAAGATTTGCTCAAGATACATATTCACGTGGAATACCCGGGCGTCGTCATGGATGAAGCACAAAAATATGGCGAGCTTATCAATGTTAAAATCGACAATATGCGGGAACAACACGCGGAGCTTTCTTCCCACATGCATCAAGAAGCTACGGAATCAACGTCGAAAAAGAAACAAACGTATGCGGTTATCGCCGTTACCATGGGTTCCGGCGTTCAAGCCTTATTTGAAAGCCTCGGTGTCGAAGCGTTCGTTGAAGGCGGACAAACGATGAACCCGAGTACAGAGCAATTTATCGAAGCAATTGAGCAAACAAATGCCGAACATGTTTTTCTCATCCCGAACAACGGCAATATCGTCATGACGGCCGAACAGGCGGCGGACGTGTTTGAAAGCTTGGACGTGCGCGTAATTCCGACAAAATCGGTTCCGCAAGGATTGGGCGCGATGTTTGCGTTTAATGAGGAGGAAGACGTTGCGGCCAATGCAGAGGCGATGAACGAAGGCATTTCAACGGTGAAAAGCGCGAGCGTCACAAAAGCGATTCGCGATACCACTATTGGAGGTGTAGACATAAAGGAGAACGATTTCATGGGACTCGTCGAAGGTGAAATCGTTAGTTCCGGAGCGACATTGGAAGAAACGCTGAAAAAGACCGCCGAAGCCATGATCGATCATGAGATTGAAATGCTTACGGTCATTGCCGGCGAAGATGCGGATGAGGACTGCACGGAAGTGCTTGCCGCCTACGTTGAAGAACAGTACGAAGACGTGGAAACGGAAATTCATGATGGGAAGCAACCGCTCTATCATTATATTCTGTCAGCCGAGTAGAGGAGAATCGGGGGAGGTGTTCACCTCCCTATTAAAGGGGGATGCGCATGGCACGAGTGAAAGTGGTGACAGACAGTACCGCGGACATACCAAAGAAAATGCTTGAAGAATTGGATATCACGGTCGTTCCGTTGAAGGTTAATTTTGGGGAAAATGAAACGTACACGGACGGAGAAACGTTAAGCCCGTCAGGTTTTTATGAAAAATTGCAAAAAAGCGATGTTATGCCGACAACTTCTCAGCCATCCCCGTATGATTTTGAGACGCTTTACAATCGGCTTTCGGAGGAAGATACGGTTATTTTTTCCATTCATTTATCTTCTCAATTAAGCGGGACGTATCAAGCGGCAACGCTCGGGGCGGAAGAAACGAAGGCAAATGTCGAAGTCATTGATTCCAAAAGGGCAAGCTATGCGTTCGGCATTATCGTTGCCGATGTGGCCCGACTCGCCAAAAACGGTGCCGACAGGGATGAATGCCGAAAACGGCTGGAACACTTGTTGCAACATACGACGGTTTTTTTCATGGTGGACACCCTTGAATATTTGGAAAAAAACGGTCGGATAGGGAAAGCTTCGGCGTTACTCGGTTCGTTATTAAAAATGAAACCGATTCTATCATTGACGGAAAAAGGAGAAGTCTATCCATACGAAAAAGTCCGGGGTCGCAAAAAGGCGATGGCGAGGATCGTCACCGAACTTGAAAACACCTTTGGCGATCAACCGATCCAGTTAGGGATGTTTCATGCGATTGCCGCTGATACGGCGGAAACGATGGCTGCAGATGTTAAGGAAAAATTAAATGTTGTGTCTGACGTTACCACGGAAATCGGCGCCGTCATCGGAGCGCACGTAGGACCGGGAACGATCGCGGTAACGGCCGCTCCCGCGCAAGAAAGCTAGGGGAGGGCTCAGCACCCGGAGAGTGAAAAACGGCAACGGAGGCCCGTGGAAAATCATGACAAGCCTAAAAAAACCGCAAACAAGTATTGAGGAGCTAAGAGGCGTAGGCCCGGAGACGGTGAAGGAGTTGAGCCGCCTCGGTATTTTCACATGGGAAGATTTGCTTTGGCATTTGCCCCATCGGTATGAAAATGTTGCCATCCGCCCGGTGGAAGAACTGGAGCACGACGTGCAAGCCACCCTCGCAGGCACCGTTCAAGGGCCGCCCAATGTCAAATACTACGGAGCCAAAAAAAACCGTCTTTCTTTTCGTTTATTTGTCGATGGGCATCTCGTTCAAGTCGTCGCTTTTAACCGCGCGTTTTTAAAAAATAAGCTGCAACCGGAGACGAAAGTAAATGTGACCGGAAAATGGGACCGGTATCGCGCCACGCTCACCGCCCAAAGAATCGAGTTCGGAGACGTTGATGAAACGCGTGCTTACGCCCCCGTGTACACAATCACCGGCAAACTCACGGTTCGTCAACTGGAAAACTGGATCAAACAAGTCATCCAACAAGATGCGTTCCCGGTGGAAATGCTCCCTGCCAATTTGCGAAAAAAATACAAGTTGCCGACGATCGCCGAGGCGCTTTCGACCCTTCACCAACCGGAAAATGCGCAAGCGCTTAAAAATGCAAGACGCCGTGTGGTTTACGAAGAATTCCTCCGTTTTCAATTAAACATCCAGGCGTATAAACGCACGCGCAGAAAAAATGAACAGGCACAGCCGACGAAGATTGACGAAGCGGCCACCCATCGATTCGTGCAAGAGCTACCATTTGCGCTTACTCATGCACAGACGCGTTCGCTTCGTGAAATTCTCGCCGACATTCAAGCAGACCATAAAATGAATCGGCTCCTGCAAGGGGACGTCGGCTCGGGCAAAACTGTCGTCGCCGCATGTGCCATGTATGCGGTGGTGGGCGCCGGGAAACAAGCCGCGTTAATGGTGCCGACCGAGATCCTCGCTTCTCAACATGCCGAAAGCCTTGCCGAATTTTTTCATCCCTACGGCATGGAAATCGCGCTCTTGACCGGTTCAACGAAAACCGCCCGCCGCAAGGAAATCCATGCCGGCCTGGAGAGCGGGGAGATTTCGGTGATCGTTGGCACGCACGCGTTAATCCAGGCTACGGTCCCCTTTCATGATCTCGGCCTCGTCATCACAGATGAACAGCACCGTTTCGGTGTGGAACAACGTCGGGCCCTTCGGGATAAAGGAAATCCGGACGCTTTGTTCATGACGGCAACCCCGATTCCCCGGACGCTTGCGATCACGGCATACGGAGACATGGACGTGTCTCGCATTGATGAACAACCGAGCGGACGAAAAGCCGTCAAAACCTACTGGGCAAAACCGGACATGCTCGAGCGTATCATCGCTTTTGTCCGAAAAGAAACGGCCGCGGGAAAACAAGCGTATGTTATCTGCCCGCTGATTGAAGAATCCGAGCAATTGGACGTGCAAAATGCCATCGATATCCATGCCCAATTGGAGACGTTCATGCCCGACAGTCGCATCGGACTTTTGCATGGCCGCTTGCGGGACGAAGAAAAAGAAACAGCCATGAATGAATTTACGGGTGGCTCCATTGATGTTCTCGTAGCCACAACCGTCGTGGAGGTAGGCGTCAATGTTGCAAACGCCACGATCATGGTCATTTATGATGCAGACCGCTTTGGACTCTCGCAGCTCCATCAACTTCGCGGACGTGTCGGGCGCGGCGAGGCTCAGTCTTATTGCATATTGCTGAGTGATCCCGCGTCGGAAACGGGAAAAGAACGTATGCGCATCATGACCGAGACGACCGACGGGTTTGTTTTGGCGGAAAAAGACTTACAGTTGCGCGGCCCGGGAGACCTTCTCGGACAAAAACAAAGCGGCATGCCCGAGTTCCGCCTCGCCGATCCCGTTCATGATTACCGGGCGTTAGACACCGCCCGGCAAGATGCGAGTACGTTGCTCGACTCGGAGGCATTTTGGAATGATCGGGAATATCAACCTTTGCGAGACTATGTGCAACAAACAGGCGCAACCTCGGGGGAAAAATTGGATTGAAGAGACAGCCGGTTTGGTGTTCATGGAGACCGAAGCGGGGATAGTCTCGTTGAATCGGTCGCCATGAAGCGTCTATGAAGCCCGAAACAGGGACTGTCTCGCCGCGCTACGGTCACCAAGGAGCGGTTATGACGCCCGAACGCAGGAGTTGATTGCCTTTTCGGTCGTTATGAAGCGCTCATGGCGCACGAATTAGAGCATTTCCCGCCAAACCGGTCGCCACGGAAACAAGCGTCCCTCCATTTTTCACCATCAGAGACTTGATTTTCATGCACGTTTGATTCAGAATTAGGACCAAGTCATAGAAAAAGGTGTAAGCGTGAATATTATCCCGCGCCTGCATCGGAAAATCCCGGCATCTGCCATGCCCGGTCAAACAGAAACGCGCAATATAAAACTGAGAGGAAGCAAAAAGGAGGTCGCCGGTGGCGGTGGCTATCCCTCCTCGCCTAATTTTTGGAAGGGTAGAGATGAAAAAAACGAAAGCTGAACGGAAACAAGAACTGGAAGATACGATTGAGGCCAATCCATTTATTACGGACGAGGCCTTGGCCGAGCGTTTTGGTGTCAGTGTGCAAACGATTCGCCTCGATCGTTCCGAGTTAAGAATCCCGGAAGTCCGCACGCGTATCAAGCAGTTGGCCGAGACGAACCATGATGATGTACGGGCTTTGCAAAACGAAGAAGTGATTGGAGAAATCGTCGATTTACAACTGGATGACCAAGCGATTTCCATCCTCGACATTACCGATGACCATGTGTTTACGCGCAACGGCATTGCAAGGGGCCATCACCTCTTCGCGCAGGCGAACTCGCTCGCGGTTGCCATCATCAACGACGCGTTCGCGGTAACCGGACGGGCGAACATCCGCTTCATGCGTCAAGTTTACGCAGGCGAACGGGTTGTGGCGAAGGCAAAAGTAAAAAAACGAAGTCACGGTTATCCTGTCATAACCGTGGACAGCTATGTCAATCAGACCCTCGTTTTCAAAGGGGAGTTCGTCATGTCGAAAGGAAAAGAAGCGTGAAAAAAGCAAGAAAAAGGAGTACATTCCACAATGAAAATAGCCATAGACGCAATGGGAGGCGACAATGCCCCAAAGGCACAAGTAGCCGGTACGTTAGCAGCCGTCCGGACGTTTGAAGACCTTGAAGTGACGCTCGTCGGTGACGAGGAAAAGATTACCCCTCATCTATCGGGCCACGAGCGCATCAAAGTGTTGCACACGACGAGTGTGATTGAAAATGACGAGACCCCGACCCAGGCGGTGCGCCGCAAAAAAGATTCCTCGATGGTTCTGGCTGTCAAGGAAGTGCGCGAAAACCGGGCGGATGCCAGTATATCCGCGGGCAATACGGGCGCGTTAATGTCCACCGGTTTATTGCAAATCGGACGCATTGAAGGATTGGAACGTCCGGCGCTGGCACCGATGCTCCCGACCCTTGACGGAGAAGGATTCCTTCTTTTGGATGTGGGTGCCAACATAGAAGCGCGTGCGGCCCATCTATTCCAATACGGCATTATGGGTGACGTATATATGCGCCGTGTCAAAAATCGCAAACAACCGAAGGTAGGATTACTTAATATCGGTGCAGAAGAAGGAAAAGGCAATGAATTATCCAAACAAGCCTTTGAACAAATGCAAGAAGCAAACTTTACATTTATCGGCAATGTCGAGGCGCGGGACGTATTGAACGGTGTTTGCGATGTTGTCGTTTGTGACGGCTTTTCAGGAAATATTTTACTGAAATCCATCGAAGGGACGGCGGAAGCGCTGTTTTCCATTTTAAAAACGGAGCTCAGCACGACGATGAAAAACAAACTGGCGGCAGCAGCTTTGAAGCCTTCGTTTAAAGGAATCAAGCAAAAATTAAGCTATTCTCATTACGGAGGTGCCGGTTTGTTTGGCTTGAAGGCGCCTGTAGTGAAAGCCCATGGGTCGTCTGATCACACCGCTTTTTTTCATGCCATCCGACAAGCCAGGCAGATGGTTTCCGAAGATGTAGCAGGTGTTATTGCCGCTGATTTGCAAAAACAGAGGAGGGATTGAAATGGGGAAAACGGCCTTTTTGTTTCCGGGACAAGGCTCGCAAGCAATCGGAATGGGCATAACCGCGGCTGCGGAAAACAAAGCGGCGCAGGCGGTTTTGACCGAAGCAGACGAAACCCTCGGCTTTCCCCTTTCCGAATTGATGGAAAACGGCCCGGAAGAAGAACTGAAAAAAACGGCAAACGCGCAACCGGCGTTATTAACGGCGAGCACTGCAGCATTGCAACTTTTTTCGGAAAGAGGTTTGCAGCCGGATTACGTCGCCGGACACAGCCTCGGGGAATACAGTGCACATGTCGCCGCCAATGTTATCGATTTTAAGGATGCCGTTTTGGCTGTTCGAAAAAGAGGCGAATTAATGGAAGCTGCGGTGCCTGCCGGTGAAGGCGGGATGGCGGCAGTAATGGGGATGAAAAGGGAAGATTTGCAAGCGGTCGTTTCCGAAGTCAACGAGGAAGGAAAACCGGTACAACTCGCCAATCTGAACGCCCCGAACCAAATCGTCATTTCCGGATCGGCGGACGGCATCAAAGAAGCCGGTGAGCGTGCCCAGGAACAGGGGGCCCGCCGCGTTGTATCTTTAAACGTGAGCGGCCCGTTTCACTCGCCGCTCATGAAGCCCGCCCGCGAGAAGTTGCAAGAAGTGTTGGCGCCGGTTGCCTTTCGTGACAGCGATGTCCCGGTTGTAATGAACGCGTCCGCGTCCGCGGCAAGCGATGCGAAAACGTTAAAGGAAGCGCTCGTCAGTCAGGTAACCGCTCCCGTTTTGTGGGAAGACAGCGTTCGTTTTCTGCTTGAAGACGGCGTGGACACCTTTATCGAAATCGGGGGTGGACAAGTGTTGGCCGGCTTGGTAAAAAAAATACAGCGCCGCGGAGTCCACGTGTTTTCCGTTGAAAGCCAAGCAGATCTCGACGCTGTATGGAAAGCAAAGGAGGGATCGTAATGCTAAAAGGGAAAAAAGCGCTCGTTACCGGGGCTTCCCGCGGGATTGGACGAGCCATCGCGCTTAATCTCGCCGAGAACGGTGCTGATGTTGCCATCAATTATGCGGGAAATGAAGCAAAAGCTGCAGAAACCGCAAAAGAATGCGTATCTTATGGGGTAGATGCCTTCCCCGTGCAAGCAAATGTAACCCGGGAAGAGGACGTCAAAACCCTTTTTAAAACGGTCACGGACCGATTCGGCGCGATTGATGTACTCGTAAACAATGCCGGCATCACAAAGGACAATTTAGTCATGCGCATGAAAGAAGACGACTGGGATGAAGTTCTCGACACGAATTTAAAAGGAGTCTTTCTTTGCGCGAAAGCGGCGGTACGCCCAATGATGAAACAGCGGTCGGGGTCAATCATTAACATTGGCTCAGTCACCGGTTCGCTCGGCAATGCCGGGCAGGCCAATTATACGGCAGCAAAAGCAGGGGTCGTTGGGCTGACGAAAACGTTGGCCAGAGAGCTTTCCTCCCGTCACATTCGTGTAAATGCTGTCGCGCCGGGTTTTATTGAAACAGAAATGACCGACGAGCTGGAAGGGGAGCAGCGGGAAGGGTTGCTGGCACAAATCCCGCTCGGCGAACTCGGGCGCCCCGAAGATGTGGCCGAAACGGTCAGTTTTCTCGCAGGGGAAAAAAGCCGCTATATGACGGGGCAAACCCTTCATGTTGACGGCGGCATGTATATGCCATAAAGTCCTGAAGTCAGAAATCGGAGGTAGGAAGTCGGAAAATCATTCTTCGTTACTGGAAAGTTTTTCTGACATCTGGCTTCTGAAATCTGACCCCCGATAAAGTTAGGCTGGTTTTTTATGGGCAAATATCCTATAATGACAAAGAAACACTTCTGGGTTAGGAAGTAAAGGAGGAAGTAAAAATGGCAAAAACAGAAACGCTGGATCGCGTAAA
Organism: Salicibibacter cibi; assembly: GCF_016495865.1. Taxonomy (NCBI): domain Bacteria; kingdom Bacillati; phylum Bacillota; class Bacilli; order Caryophanales; family Bacillaceae; genus Salicibibacter; species Salicibibacter cibi. Next base: position 2,404,402 of record NZ_CP054706.1, on the reverse strand, counting down.
AAAGATTGTTGTCGATCGGTTGGGTGTCGAGGAATCGGAAGTGATCAGTGAGGCAACGTTTAAAGATGATCTCGGTGCCGATTCGTTGGACGTCGTTGAACTCGTGATGGAACTTGAAGATGAATTTGATATGGAAATCTCTGATGAAGAGGCAGAAAAAATTTCCACCGTCGCTGATGTCGTGAACTACATAGAAGGACAGCAGTGATGGAAGAGAGGCGGGAAGTCAGATATTCGCCGCCTTTCCGGATTTCCCCTATCATCAGAAAGTAAACATTGCTTGGATGATAGGGGAAGAAAACACTTTGACTTTCGCTATGCTTGGCGAAAGTCAAGTTTTTCTCAGAAAAAGGAGCTGTAAGAGCAGAAAAATGAAATCCTCTCCAAATAAAAAGAAAAAAATACACGCAAGCGAAACCCATGTGCAGAAATTTCGGGATTTATTATCGAAATTAGGTTTGCAATTTAATGATGATCAATTGTTGTATCAGGCTTTTACCCATTCATCCTATGTTAATGAAAAGAAACACAACGCCGATAGCGATAACGAACGGTTGGAATTTTTAGGGGATGCGGTGTTGGAATTATGTGTTTCCCAATACTTGTATCGTCGTTTTCATACGATGCAGGAAGGGGAAATGACGAAACTGCGTGCCGCCGTCGTTTGCGAGCCTTCGCTGGCAGACCTTGCGCGAAATGATGATTTCGGTAGCCTCGTGTTTCTCGGAAAAGGGGAAAATTTGACGGGCGGCCGGGAACGTTCGGCTATGCTCGCGGATGTCTTCGAAGCGTTTGTCGGTGCCCTTTACCTTGATCAGGGCATGGAAGCCGTTGACCGTTTCCTTGAACAAACCGTTTATGAAAAAATCGAAACCGGCAGCTATACGGATGTAATGGACTTCAAAAGCCAGCTACAAGAGTTTGTCCAAAGAGCCTCAACGGGAGCGGTCGCATATGAAATCGTCAATGAACAAGGACCTGCGCACAGCAGGGAATTCGTTGCCCGCGTCTCCATCAATGGCGATCATCAAGGCGAAGGAATCGGAAAAACGAAAAAATCGGCAGAGCAACACGCTGCCCAGAAAGCGCTGATGCAATTAAGCGCGGAAAATAATAAGGGACAGTGAGCGCGATGGGGCGTGGAGCGTTCGCGGAGCTCAAAATGGGATGGCGGCTGTCGAAATGGGCGCCATGGATCGGTGTATCAAACAGATTTGTAGGACGAGGCTGCGAAAGTGGCCGAACACATGGTGCTATCGGATATTTTTGCATGAAAGAAAGGAAAAACTGTCCGAACAAAGGGGACAGTTTTTCATCTGGGCACCATTCGTCCGCCCCCCACCCGCAGTGGGTGAGGGCAAAACGGGTTTATTTTTTACTCTCGACTTTAATTCTTCCCAGTTCCGAAATGAGGGCGTCCATTTCTTTTACACTAAGATTTGAACTGCCGTCCACGTGCTCATAGATCTCTTTTATATCATCATAATACCGGAGATCGTAGCCTTTCGGATCGAGCACTGCGGCGTTCACCACGTTTAGGTGTTCCTGTAGTTTATCGAAAATGTAGGTAAGATTTTCTTCTGTTGCTTCGTTAAGGTTCATGACGGGCCTCCTTTTCTATTGTCTATTGTAGAAGGGATGAGCTTGTTTGAAAAGGTTTCAGTGCAAAAAGATTGCGAGGGAGCGTCTTTGTTTTTAAAACGACTGGAAGTGACCGGCTTCAAATCTTTTGCCGCTCCTTTGAGCATCGATTTTAATGAAGGCATCACGTCCATTGTCGGACCAAACGGGAGCGGGAAAAGCAATGTCGCCGACTGCATTCGTTGGGTGCTCGGCGAACAATCCGCCAAACAGCTTCGCGGGGCGAAAATGGAAGATGTCATTTTTGCCGGAAGCGAATCCAGGAAAAAAGTAAATATCGCCGAAGTTTCCCTGATCTTGGATAACGAAGATGAATACATGATGCGTGAATTCAACGAGATCAGCCTGACACGCCGGCTGTACCGCACAGGGGAGAGCGAATATTTTTTAAATCGCAAAGCTTGCCGAAGAAAAGATATCGTCGATTTGCTCGTTGATTCCGGGCTGGGAAAAGATGCGTATTCCATGATCGGGCAAGGGGAAGTGGATCGGATCCTTTCCTCGAAACCGGAAGATCGGCGCACGATGTTTGAAGACGCCGCGGGCGTTTTAAAATATAAATCCCGCAAGCAAGAATCAGAAAAAAAGCTGCAAGAGACGATGGACAATTTGAACCGCGTGCAAGATATTATCCATGAACTCGAAGAACAACTGGCGCCGTTGGAGCTGCAAGCGTCAACCGCTCGGGAATATTTACAACACCATGAGGAAAAAGAACGATTGGACGTCGCCATTCTCGCCCATGACATCGAAGCGAAGCACGCGTCTTGGGAAGCATACAAACAATCCCTTGCAAAAATGGAGAGCGAAGCGGAAGCGGAAAAACAAACGTTATTCGAAGCGCAAGAAGATTTGGCTCAAAAAAAAGAAACGCTCGCCGATGCGGAAAACAAGCTGGATGCTGCGCAAAACGAATTGTTGCAGACGAGTGAAGCCTTGCAGAAACGGGAAGGCCACCGCAATCTCATGGAAGAAAGAGGGACTAACGCCAATGAGCGCTTGGAAGCGTTGGACCGCAGAATTCGCGAATTGCAGGAAACGTGGGAGCAAAAAAGCGCGCAATTGGAAAAAGAAGCCGCTGTACTGAACGAAAAAATCGAGGCTGAGCAAGAAAACAGAAAAGAGTTGGAAACCCTCGAAAAGAAAAAGAACAGAACGAAAGCAGATGTGGAAGCGGAGTTGGAAACCCTTAAGGGCGAGTATATTGATGCGCTCAACGCCCACGCGACGAGCAAAAACGAACGGCGCTATAGCAATGAACAAAAAGAGCGGGTCCGGGAACGGTTGAAACGGCTGTTTGCCGAAAACGAAGACAGCGAACAGCACTTGGCAAAGCAAAACGAAGAAGAAGCGAAAGCGAAACAATCCTACGAAGCCCTTGAAGCACAGCTCCAATCCGAAGAAACGGCATATGAAGACGCCCGCGCCCGTTTCGAAGCGGAACAAGGGAAAAAAGAAAAAGCGGAACAACAATTGTACGCGAACTATCGAAAACTCGACGATGCCCGTTCTCGCTTGCAATTGCTCCAACGGATGGACCAAGAACATGCCGGTTTTTTTCAAGGGGTGAAAGCGGTGTTGCAAGCGGCGGATGCCCAAAAGTTAACCGGGGTCCACGGAGCCGTTGGTTCGCTCATTTCTACCGACGAACGGTATGAAAAAGCGGTGGAGACTGCTCTTGGAGGAGCACAGCAGCACGTTATCGTCGAATCGGAGGAAGATGGCCGTCGAGCGATCCAATTTTTGAAAATGAATCGCCAAGGTCGCGCCACGTTTTTGCCACGTTCCGTCATGAAGCCGCGAGCAGTCCCCGATACGGTGCAGGAACGATTGCGCGATGCGGAAGGGTTTTGCGGGGTCGCTTCCCAAGTGGTCACGGCAGAGCAGCGTTTTTCGCCGGTGATTGAAAACCTCCTTGGCAACGTCGTGCTCGCCACTGACTTAAAAGCGGGAAATCGTCTCGCCAAAATCGTTCAGTACCGCAACCGTATCGTTACCCTCGAAGGGGAAGTCATCAATCCCGGCGGTTCCATGACCGGCGGCAGCGATAAGCGCAAAGGCATGGAGCTCTTGAGTCGGCAGCGGGAACAAGAAGAGCTGCAAGAAAAACAAAAACAATTGGACGCTGAAAACGAGAAATCGGAAAAGACCGTCGCCGCCATCAAACAAAAGGTCGAAACGCTGCGCCAAGAGACGGAAGAACACAAGCGCCAAACCGAAGACGTCCGTTCCCGTTTGGCGGACGCGAAAGAAACGCACGTGCATGTCCAGGCAGAGGCAGGCAAAAGGCACGCAGAGCTATCGTTATATACGAAAGAAAAACAAGCGTTGGAATCCGAACTTCGGGAATGGGAAGTTCAATTGGAACACCTCGAGACACGTGAACGCGAGGAATCGGAAAAGGCCGAACGTATCCAGGCAGACATTAACGAGAAGGAAAAAGAAAAAGAAGAACAAGCCCAGTCCGAACAAGCGCTGCAAGAAACGTCTACGCAATTGCGCATCCAAGCTGCCTCAAAAAAAGAACAATTGGATCACCAAAAACAAACCGTTGAACGTTTGCGAAACGATGTCGCCGAGGAGCAAAACGATTTACACGCTGCCATGAAAGAAAGAAAAGAGCTGGAAACGCGTCTGCAAGAAGTATCCGGGGGCTCGGACAACCTTGACGGGGAAATCAAGGAATTGCAAACGAAGAAAGCGGAAATAGAGCAACAAGCGTCTGACTTAAAAGCGCAGCGGGAAGAACAACAACAGTTGA